>JAYOBI010000007.1:0-77001 GCA_038104735.1 Gammaproteobacteria bacterium
TCCGGCTTGTGATGCCGGCGGTCGTGGGTTCAAGCCCCATCGTCCACCCCATTTTTCTCTCCGCTCGATGCCTGTGAAAGTGCCGCAAATGGTGCTTCAGGCAGCAGTATTTCGCTTCTTTGCTTGCCTCGGTCGCCCTGACCGTCTTGCATTCTGACCACTTATGGTCATTGCCGCAGGTATGAGGCGTCTTAACAACGCTGCTCTCGTCAGGCTTGCAATCAAGCGTCTCCATTCAGCAAATTCGGTGTTAGCCTTGATCCCCGACTCAATGAGGTAAAACGCGGTAGTAGGCACCATGCAGATCATTAAGCGGATAGGAATTGGGGTTTGTTGGCTGCTGTTGGTTTTAGTCACAGCCGTTGTTACCGCGTCGATCAAACAGCGTTTTGCCGATGGACCCAATCGAGTCTTTTCCGGGGGGGCATTGGTATCCGGAGAGCTTTATCGAGGCCCCGAGCCGGACTGGAGTTTCGTCAATGATGTGCAAACCATTGAACTTCAGCTGCTGGAGCCCGTGCAGTCTCGCCGGATTTGGACTGCATCGGCCGACGGTAAAATTTATGTTTGGTCTGGTTACATGAATAGCATGGCAGGGAAGCTGTGGAAGCGCTGGCCCGCCCAGGCCGAGCGGAACGGTCAAGCGGTCATACGTGTCAATGGTGTTCGCTACGAACGCCAGTTGGTTAGGGTGCCTGGCGGCGCGGGGCTGGAACTTTTGACTCAGAAGATGAACGAGAAATATTCTTCGCGAGCAACTCTCGATGCGATAGATGCCGGAGATGTTTGGATGTTTGAGGCTCAGCCGCGGGTTAGCTCAGCGGGAGCGCCATGAAAAGTCTATTGATGCGTATTGTTGGGGTGGTGCTTGTCACCGCATTAAGTGTGTTGTTCATCCCGGGCGTGGATGATGCGGTGGAGTTTGGTTTTCAGATTCTTGTGTTAATCGCCGCGCGCTAGTGCCGCCGGCGTGTTGTTTTGTTTGCTCCCTCGCGGGTGAAGAAAACACTTGGCTTCAGCATGTAAATCCCACCCAAAACCCGCTTATCGTGCTAGAAATAGGGCTTGGCACTGCAGCGGTGGCGCTCTGTGGCGATAACGAGGAGAGATCAATATGAAAAATCTGACGCAACATATCATTGGCCTTGGGATTTTGCTTGCCGTCTTGGCAGGCTGTGGGCAGCCTGATGCCAGCAGTGAACTTGCCAAAGCCTCGCAATCCGGGGAAGAAGACACCGTAGCGCTGGCTCAGCGTGCGGGGGCGCCCTTATTTGAGGGGATGAGCGATTACCACATGCCCATCACGACTCAGGATGACAATGCTCAGCGCTACTTCAACCAAGGCATGGTGCTGGCCTTTGCCTTTAACCACGCAGAGTCCATACGCAGTTTCCGCGCAGCGCAAACCCTAGATCCGTCCTGTGCCATGTGTTTTTGGGGCGAGGCACTGGCGACGGGACCAAACATCAATGTTACCAGTAAAGGCAAAGTCATCATGTCAGCGGCTGAGCGTGTGGCGGCTTTTGCGGCGCTTGCTGAGGCAGTGGCGTTGAAGCCCAACGCCAGCGTAAGGGAGCAGGCCTACATCGACGCACTGGCGCAACGCTATAACGGTGATCCTGAGACACCGCGCGGGCCCCTGGACCTGGCCTGGGCCCAAGCCATGGGAGAGTTAGCTACCCAATACCCTGAGGATATGACCGCAGCAGCGATCTACGCCGAGGCGCTAATGAATACCATGCCGTGGAACTACTGGTCCGACGATGGTATTGCCAAGCCGGAGACTTCGGCGGTCATCGAATCCTTGGACCGAGTGTTGGCTAAAGAACCTGACCATCCATTGGCCTTGCATCTATATATCCACGCCTTGGAAGCGTCTAACGACCCCGGAAGGGCCGAGGCTGCAGCTGATCGACTAGCGAATTTGGTTCCCGGTGCCGGTCACTTGGTGCATATGCCATCTCACATTTACTATCGTATTGGTCGTTATAACGATGCAGCTCAGGCGAACATTCGAGCTGCAGAAGTAGACGAGGCTTACATCGCCTCCTGTAACGCTCAAGGTTTCTATCCCGCGCTCTATTACCCCCACAACATCCACTTCCTGTGGGCCGCCGCTACCATGCAAGGCCAGAGCCAATTAAGCATTGAGAGTGCGCGTAGGGTGGTGGCCAACGTTCGCATTGAACAGGTTGAGGCTTTCCCTACGGTAGAGTTCTTTCGAACTGTGCCTCTGCTGTCTTTGGTGCGGTTCGGCAAGTGGGATGAAATTTTAGCGGAGCCTCATCCTCATGAAGGGTTTATGTTTGCCAAGTCCATTTGGCATTACGCCCGCGGCGTCGCGTTAGCAGCCAAGGGGCAAAGCGCCGCTGCTGCAGCCGAGCTGGAAGTGCTTTTGCCCCTGCAAGACGACGTGTCCGTGCGATTTTTGGACAGCCGGGACTATCCCGGCTCCGCCTTAGTCGGCATTGCCATCGATCTTTTGCAAGGCGAAATAGCCTATCGTCAGGGCGACTTCAGCACTGCGGCAGGTCACTTCAAGCAAGCGGTAGCCGCTCAAGATCAGTTGCCGTACACGGAGCCACCATTTTGGTATTACCCAACCCGGCAAAGTCTTGGCGCTGCTTTGCTGGCTGGCGGCCAACCTGAGCAAGCGGAAACGGTCTTTCGTCGGGACCTGGAGCTCTATCCTCACAATGGTTGGTCAATGTTCGGGCTGGCGCAGAGTCTGGACGCCCAAGACAAAAACGCAGAGGCAGCCAAGGTTCGCCAGCATTTCGAATCCGCTTGGCAATTTGCCGATGTGGCGCTAACGGGCGCTATTTTGTGACCCAGGCAATGTATCAAGACGGGCTTAGGGTTGTGCCTTAAGCCCTCCCAGACCTGACCGGCGATCTTCAGATAGAGCCAGCATTAGGCACCCGAAACCAGCACCATTTTCACATCAGATAGGGCATAATCCCGCCCGTTAACCGCTCGGCACCGACGCTTCACCACTCGAATCAGGGTTATTGATACCTTTGAACCGGATTTGTGGCGCGTTTACAGGCCTTGCTACTGCTTTACCTTGAGTTAATTTCCAAAAGTATGAATGTATCCATAGAAACACTGGCAGGGCTGGAACGACGCCTTACCATTGCAATTGACAGCGACACCTTCGAAGCGCAAATCACCAGCCGGTTAGAGAGTGCCCGCGCTCAAGTTAAGATACCCGGATTTCGGGCTGGCAAAGTGCCAATGCGTGAGGTGCGACGCCGGTTCGGCGGTGCCGTCCGCTCTGAGGTGGCCGGAGAAATGATGCAAAGCAGCTTTATGACTGCGGTGCAGCAAGAGGATATGAACCCTGCCAGCGCACCAAAGCTTGACGTGGTGAAGATGGACCCCGGCATTGACTTTGAGTTCACCGCTACATTTGACGTGTTTCCTACCATTGAGCTTGCGAACTTCAACAAGATCAGCGTTAAGCGTCCTTCAGCGGCGATTGAGGATGCTGATCTAGAAACCATGATCGAACGCCTGCGTGACCAGCATGCCACCCAAGAACCAGCGGTTCGTCCTGCAGCAGAAGGCGACCAGGTGAAAGTCGACTTCACGGGCGAGCTGGAGGGCGAGCGAGTAGAGGAAGCTTGCGGTGAAGGCATGTCATTCACCATCGGTCAGGGCCAGATGATTGAGGATTTTGATAAGGGTGTTGTTGGTCTGGGTGCTGGCGAGGAGCGCACCTTTGATGCGGTGTTCCCAGAAGATTATCGAGCAGAGGAACTACAGGGCAAGACGGTCCAGTTCGCGGTGAAAGTAGTCGAAGTGACTGAGAAGCAGCTGCCAGAACTGAATGACGAGTTCTTCCAAAAGTTTGGCATTGAAGAGGGCGGTGAAGATGCCTTTCGCAAAGAGGTTCAGGCGAACATGGAGCGAGAGCTCGAGTCCTCGATAAAAAATCAAATTAAACAACAAGTTATGGATGGTTTGTCGGAAATACATGAATTCCCAATTCCGCACGACATTGTCCATCGTGAGATCCACGTTTTAAAAGACCAGATGATGAGTCAGTTCCAAATGCCTCCGGGTCAAGCCCAAAGCTTGGACCTGCCTGACGCACTGTTCCACGATCAAGCAGAAAAACGGGTAAAAGTGGGCTTGATTGTGAACGAGGTGATTAGCGCCGGCGAATTGGTGGCTGATACTGATAAGGTCGAAGCCAAGCTCCAGGAGCTGGCCGCGCCCTATGGTGAGCCGGATCAGGTGATTGAGTGGTATCGAAGCAATCCTGAGCAAATGGGCAATATCGAAATGTCGGTGCTTGAAGATCAGGTCGTCGACCACATTATGGCTGCGGCAGAGATCGAAGAAGTGGTTGCCAGCTACGCAGACGTCATCAGCGGAGCAGCAATCGCACCAGCGGCGGACGCCGATGAAGAAGCGGACGATACCGGTGAAGTCAAAGACTCGACGTCGGAGTCTGAATCCTAAGCCGTCGCTTCAGCCAAGCTTGAAGAACAACGTAACGAGAAGAACCAAGAAAAAGGATTAATCCCTTTGGACGAACAGAACAGCACGACAGGAGGCTCGCAAATGACGCCGATGACAGGTTTGGGCATGGTGCCCATGGTGGTAGAGCAGACGGCAAGAGGTGAGCGCTCCTACGATATTTACTCGCGATTGTTGAAGGAGAGGATTATTTTCATGGTTGGCCCGGTCGAAGACCACATGGCTAACTTGATTGTGGCGCAAATGCTGTTCTTGGAGTCCGAAAATCCTGATAAAGACATCAATCTCTACATCAATTCTCCGGGCGGGTCGGTAACCGCAGGACTCGCAATCTACGACACCATGCAGTTTATTCGCCCACAGGTGAGCACTTTGTGCGTGGGCCAAGCAGCCAGCATGGGGGCATTCTTACTAGCCGCAGGACAGCCTGGAAAGCGTTTCGCGCTGCCTAATTCGCGGATGATGCTTCATCAACCGGCGGGAGGTTCTCGCGGGGTTGCGGCTGATATCGAAATTCAGGCGCACGAGATTTTGCTTGCCCGGGAGCGATTAAACAAAATTATCGCCGAACATACTGGCCAAGACATTGAGCGGGTGGCCAAGGACACAGATCGCGACTTTTGGATGAGCCCAGAAGAGGCTCAAGAATACGGCTTAGTGGATTCAGTACAAAACAGCCGCCAAGCCGCAGCAGAAGGTTAACGGGCGCTTTCCCAGAGCAAACGCAAGCCTTTTTCGGGCTTGCAAGACTTGCAAATGGGGTGCGCTGGAAGCAATGTAATGCCATCAGCTAAACCCATCAAAGCGACGAGCGGCTAAAACGCACCGCCGAGAAAGGCGACCCGATGAAAGGGCGCCGGTTGGACCAAAAAGAGGAACATATGTCAGAAGAAGGTAGCAAAGGGGACGATTCAGGCAAACTGCTGTATTGCTCTTTCTGTGGCAAGAGCCAGCACGAAGTGCGCAAACTCATTGCTGGGCCTTCGGTGTTTATCTGTGACGAATGTGTGGAGTTGTGTAACGACATCATTCGCGAAGAGGTGGCAGAGGCAGCGCAAAGCGGTGAGTCGGCGAAGTTGCCCGTGCCCACTGAAATCAAGGCGATTCTTGACGAATACGTGATCGGTCAGGACCAAGCCAAAAAAGTCCTCTCAGTGGCCGTCTACAACCACTATAAGCGCCTGAACTACAGCGCAAAAAAAGACGACGTAGAACTTTCTAAGTCCAATATTCTCCTCATCGGTCCTACCGGGTGCGGCAAGACGCTGCTCGCTGAAACTCTGGCGCGGTTGCTGGACGTACCCTTCACCATTGCCGATGCAACCACACTGACTGAGGCCGGCTATGTGGGTGAAGATGTGGAAAACATCATCCAAAAGCTGCTGCAAAAGTGCGATTACGACGTGGATCGGGCGCAGGTTGGCATCGTCTACATTGATGAAATTGATAAAATATCCCGCAAGTCCGACAATCCTTCAATCACCAGAGATGTGTCCGGTGAGGGCGTTCAGCAGGCCTTGCTGAAGCTGATTGAGGGCACCGTAGCGTCGGTTCCGCCCCAAGGAGGCCGTAAACACCCACAGCAGGAGTTTTTGCAGGTAGACACCTCGAAGATCCTGTTCATTTGTGGCGGAGCGTTTGCTGGCCTAGACAAGGTCATCTCCGATCGATCAGACAAGTCCGGAATCGGCTTTGGCGCTCAGGTAAAAGGGGAGTCGGATCGAGACACCATAGGGGAGACGTTGCAGAACTTGGAGCCAGAGGACCTGGTGCGCTACGGTTTAATTCCAGAGTTTGTCGGCCGACTGCCCGTGGTCGCTACACTAGGAGAGCTGGATAATGACGCTTTGGTGAGAATATTAACCGAGCCCAAGAACTCTCTCACGCGCCAATACGCGAAGCTGTTCGAAATGGAAGGTGTGGAAGTGGATTTCCGCGAAGATGCCCTGCAGGCGGTAGCTGCAAAGGCTACAGAGAGAAAAACTGGGGCACGGGGCCTGCGTTCAATCCTTGAATCTGTGCTGTTGGACACCATGTATGACCTACCGGGTTCCGAGTCGGTGAGCAAAGTGGTTATCGATGAAAGCGTCATCTCCGGAGAAAGCGCGCCAATGCTGATCTACGAGAACATTGATCAAGCGAAAGCCGCGCCAACGGATTAGCAGCCTCAGCGATAGGCCGTGCCGAAAGTGAGAACCTTTCCACGGCAATAGTTCTACGCGACTCAGACAACGGGATGTTTACGGCACTGGTAACGTTATACAGTGTCGCCGACCAACTGACACCCTGAGCACGAGTTATGATTGATTCCCACCAAGATCTGCTGCCGGTATTGCCACTACGCGATATGGTGGTGTTCCCGCACGGCGTGCACCCGCTCTTCGTTGGCACGAAAAGTTCAATTGTTGCCCTGGATTCCGCCATGGCCGACGATAAACAAATATTTTTAGTGGCTAAGAAAGATTCAGAGAAAGTCGAGCTTGGGCAGGACGACCTATACGAGATGGGGACCGTGGCCACCATCCTTCAGCTCCTCAAGCTTCCGGATGGCACGGTGAAGGTTTTGGTCGAGGGCGGAAGTCGGGCTGCAGTACAGCGTATCGACACCAGCGAAGAATTCATTCGAGCACAGGTTTCAGTGCAGCAGGAACTGGAGCTTGAGCAACGGGAGGCAGACGCTATCGTGCGCTCGCTGTTGTCGCACTTTGAACAATATGCTCAGGGCAACAAAAAGATTCCCCAGGAGGTTCTGGCTTCACTCTCCGGCATTGATGATCCGTCTCGGCTCCTAGATTCCATGGCGGCTCAGATGTCGCTGGAGGTACATGATCGTCAATCGATCTTGGAATCGGTGGAGATCAAGACCCGGATGGAACGGTTGCTGGGATTCATGGACGCGGGCCTCGCGGTACAGCAGGTTGAAAAACAGGTGCGTGGCCGGGTCAAAAAGCAAATGGAACAGAGCCAGCGCGATTACTATCTGAATGAGCAGATGAAAGCGATCCAGAAAGAGATGGGGGACGACTCAGCCTCTGAGATGGACGAACTGCAGAGCAAGATAGAGAACGCGGGCATGCCTGCGGAGGCCAAGGAAAAAGCCCAGACGGAGCTGAACAAACTCAAAAATATGGCGCCTATGTCTGCCGAGGCGAATGTAGTTCGCGGATTTGTGGACTGGATGCTCAACATTCCCTGGAGTAAGCGTAGCAGGGTGCGCAAAGATCTCGCCGTCGCTCAAGAGATTCTGGATGCTGATCACTACGGCCTCTCGGAGGTGAAAGAGCGCATCATCGAGTACCTGGCGGTACAGAATCGGGTTGGCAAGTCTAAGAGCCCAGTGCTGTGTTTGGTGGGCCCTCCAGGTGTGGGCAAGACCAGTTTGGGAGAAAGTATCGCTAAGGCGACAAATCGCAAATTTGTGCGCATGGCCTTGGGCGGTGTCCGAGACGAAGCGGAGATTCGTGGTCATCGCAGGACTTATATTGGATCACTGCCGGGTAAGGTCATTCAAAAGATGTCCAAGGCCGGCGTAGTAAATCCCCTGTTTCTACTCGACGAGATCGACAAGATGGGAATGGACATGCGCGGTGATCCCGCCAGCGCACTGCTTGAGGTACTGGATCCGGAGCAGAACGACACCTTTAACGACCACTACTTGGAAGTGGACTACGACCTATCCAATGTCTTCTTTGTGTGTACCTCCAACAGCATGGATATACCCGGCCCACTCCTTGATCGTATGGAAGTGATCCGCCTGCCTGGCTACACCGAGGACGAAAAACGCAATATTGCCCAGCGGTATCTGGTGCCTAAACAGCTGAAAAATAACGGCCTCAAGCCCGAAGAACTCGAGATCACCGAGGCGGCGATCACCGATCTGATTCGGTATTACACAAAGGAAGCGGGTGTTCGTGGATTGGAGCGCGAGGTGGCCAAAATCGCTCGCAAGGTGGTGAAGGAGCAGTCTTTGAAGGCCGATGCTGCAGGAAAGAGCAAAAGCAAAAAAGGCGCGCGAAAGTTTGGTAAGACAATGGTGGGTGCCGAACAGTTAGATCATTACAGCGGCGTGCGAAAGTTCAGCTACGGTCGTGCCGAAGATAAGGATCAGGTAGGGATCGTTACCGGTCTGGCTTGGACTCAGGTGGGCGGTGAGCTGTTGAACATTGAGGCCGTCTCCATGCCTGGCAAAGGCCGTCAGACCAAGACTGGATCTTTGGGTGACGTCATGCAGGAGTCCATTCAAGCAGCTCTGACCTTTGTGCGTAGCAGGTCGGCAGTGCTGGGCTTGCCTGAGGACTTCCACGAGAAAACCGACCTGCACATTCACGTGCCGGAAGGGGCCACCCCGAAGGACGGGCCAAGTGCAGGTATTGGTATGTGTACGGCCATGGTGTCCGTAATTACGGGAATTCCGGTGAAAGCCGACGTTGCCATGACGGGCGAAATTACCCTGCGCGGTCAAGTGCTGCCAATTGGCGGGCTCAAAGAAAAGTTGTTAGCGGCTCATCGTGGCGGTGTTAAACGGGTGATCATTCCCCATGAGAATGAAAAAGATCTAGCGGAGATTCCTGAAAACGTCAAAGAGGACTTGGAGATCCACTGCGTTAAGTGGATGGACGAAGTCCTGCAAGTGGCACTGGATCGAATGCCAGTACCGCGACTGGCTGACGATTCCCCGGAGGGCGCTGCCGCGGATAGAGAGCCAGAGCCCGAGAGTGCTCAGGGCATTAACCCGCATTAGCCCGCACTTACGGCAGATAAAAACGCAGCGAAAAATTTAATTGGTTGCCACGAAGCCAGCGTGTTGATATATCATGCGTGTCCGAGAGGATTTTTTTTAACAGTTCGCATTAGGTAGGTCGATGAGGGACGCACTGACGCCCTCATAGCACTACTGAGGCGAAAAGCGAGGGGCATGAAATTGAATAAAAGCGAATTAGTAGATCACGTAGCAGAATCAGCTGACATCCCAAAGGCGGCGGCAGCACGAGCAGTAGACTCGGTGCTTGAAGGCATCTCGGGATCACTGAGTAACGGAGAATCTGTTGCGCTGGTTGGCTTCGGCACGTTTTTGGTCCGGGAGCGCGCCGCGCGTGCTGGCCGCAATCCTAAAACCGGTGAGGCAATTCAAATCGCCGCCGCGAAGGTTCCAGCGTTTAAAGCGGGCAAAGCCCTGAAAGACGCATTGAACTAATCGGTAGGCACGTAGCGACGAAAGTCGCTGTTAAAGGGCGCATGCATGCGCCCTTTTTTTTGCTACTGCAGTCTGATTCGGCCATTGGCGGAATCAGCAGGACAAGGATGAAAACATGCTGCAACAACTAAGAGATCAAACCCAATCCACAGGTTTCAAAATACTGGTGGTGGCGATTATTTTGGTACTGACGTTGTTTGGCTTTGGCGCGACGAACATCTTTCTAGGCTCCACACCGAGTATCGCCGAAGTGGGGGATGTTGCCATTACGGAAGGCGTGCTATCGGTTGAGACTGAGCGTGAGCGCCGGCGTTTACTATCGCAAATGGGTCCTGAGTTTGATCCCAATGATATCGACCGGTTGGAGCTGCAAAACTACGCCTTAGAGCAACTGATTAATCGCCAGGTGCTGTATCAGGCTGCCGGATCCCTGGGAATCAGCCTGTCTGAGAACGCGGTTAACCAACGGTTGCTCGAGAGCCCAATGTATCAAGTTGCGGGCCAGTTCAACGAGGCAGTATACCGACAACAACTCCAGTTGATGGGATTCACGCCAGTGCAGTTTGTCGCCGAGGTCCGGCAGGGCCTTGGCTCAGAGCTGTTGCGAGCAGGGGTTGCCAACACCAGCTTTACCGCGGATTGGGAAATCGCCAGCGCTACCGCGCTGTTAAACCAACGCCGGGATATGGCATTTCTGAGTTTGGAAATCGCCGACTACCTACCGCAGGTAGAGGTAACCGACGATGACCTGCAACTGCGTTACGAAGAGGATCAGAGCGCTTACCTCACTGAGGAGCGCGTGGACGTTGAATGGGTTGAACTGACCTTAGCGTCCCTTGAAGAGAAGGTGGCAATCGACGATAGCGAAGAAACGCTGCGTCAAATCTACGAGCAGGATATAGCGGCTCGTGGGGATTCTGCGCAGCGTGATTCTGACCACATTCTGGTATTGGTCGATGAGGGCACCGATGAGGCGACGGCCTTAGCAAAAATACGCGATGCAGCCCAGCGCTTGGCCGCAGGAGAAGACTTTGCTGCCTTGGCCCGAGAGATCTCTGAGGATCCCGGGTCAGCAGAGAATGGCGGAAATCTAGGCCCGGTAACCAAGGGCGCGTTCGATCAGGCGTTCGAGGACGCCTTATGGGCGCTAAGCACGCCTGGCGAAGTGTCTGAACCTGTGCGCACGGAGTTCGGCTACCACCTGATTCGCCTCAAAGAAATAAGCGAGGCCGAGGTGCCAACCTTTGAAGCAGAAAGGGCGGGCATTCTCGCGAATCTTCGTGCGGAAGCGGCCCTGGAGATTTTTGATGCACGAATCGATGAGTTAGAGCAGGGTGCTTTTGAAGAACGATTCGGTCTTGCCCAAACAGCTGACGATTTGGCGTTGCAGATTCAGCAAACTCAAGGGGTCACCCAGGCCGGCGCGCCAACCTCTGGTGAAGGGCTCTCCACAGTTGCAGGGATATTCGACAATCCGGCAGTGATCGAAGCATTGTTTTCGCCGGAGGGCATCGACGGGGAGAACAGTCCGGTGCTGCGATTGAGTGACGATCGGGCGGTAGTTGTTCGCGCGTCCAGCCATTACCCTGCAACTCAGCTCGCCTTTGCCGACGTGAAGGACCAGATCGCCGAGCAGCTGCGGCTGGAGTCTGCCCAAGGCCTCATCGAAGCGGACAAGAATCAGGCTCTTGAGCAGCTGTTGGATGGTGCGTCGGTGAGCGATGTCGCGAACCAGCTCGGTAAGCGGTGGAATCGGCGAGACATGATTGCTCGTAATCAGGTTGATTTGGCGCCTGCAGCAGTTTTAGCCAGTGCCTTCGCGCTACCAAGGCCTTCGGCGGGCGGTAAAAGCGTGGACGCCACGGTAACCGAAACGGGTAGTGCTCTGGTCGTGGTAACCAAGGTTGTGGCTGGCGACGTTAGTGCAACCCAAGACAACGTCGTGGCTCAGCTCGGGCAGCAGATTCAGGCTCGTGACCAACAGCTGGAATTTGCCGCGTTTTTTGCTGCAGCGGAAGAGGCCGTGGGAGTCACTCGGCCTCAGTAAAGCTGGTTTGTAACAGCGTGGGGGACACACAGCTTATCCCCCACTGTTTATCCCCCCACAACGTCCACATAAAGAGTCAGGCCTTGACCGGGCTGCAGGTAGCGTTTGGGTTGAAGGTCGTTCCACTCCAGAATATCGCCCACGCTCAACCTAAAGCGCTGGGCGATACGGCTCAATGAATCACCACGTCTCACCCGGTAGTTGATTTTACGAATTTTGTTTGGTGGAAGGTCGGTCGCGGCGGGCAGCACACCAGTATCCGGTAAGAGGAGGGTGCGCCCTACCCGAAGAACGTCCCTAGGCCCGATCTTGTTTAAACGCACCAAGGTGGCCACGCTAGTGTCCATTCGTTTGGCAATCAGCCACAGAGAATCACCCTGACGCACCGTATAAGTCGGCAAGTTGGTAGCTGCCGTATTCCGGCCTCTCGCGGATACCGGTACCTGGAGCGTCTGGCCAATTTGCAGTAGGTCGGTGTCAAGCTGGTTCAGGCGCAGCAGATCTCTTGCGCTGGCGCTGTGCTCCTCGGCCAGTTCGCTTAGCGTGTCTCCAGAGCGGACAACTATCGTTTTCCAAGCCATCCGCTCTTCTGGCGAAACGCTCTTTAGGCGCGCCATGGCTTCCTGCTCAGCATCATCCAGGGCCGTTAACGTGCTGCCTTCCCCAGGGGCAAAAGTGTCTGCTTCTAAATTTTCGGCAGCGTTAGCTTGCCAATCCTTGCTGGTCCATTTTCTTGGCAGGATCAATTGCAGCGAATCGGATGCGTTCCAGCGAGCCTGTTTCAACGCCGGATTGAACTCATAGATTTGCGCGGCCTCCATGTTTAACGTTTGCGCAAGAACGCTGACGTCAAAGGCACCGGGTAATGTCAAAACAAGCAAAGGATCTAAATCGTCAACCACTGGCAGCGTAACGCCGAAAGCTTCGGGGTTGGCAACGATGGCGGAAATTGCCAATAGCCTAGGCACATAGGCTTGGGTTTCTCTTGGCAAACGCTGGTGAAAGAAATCCTGACTCTTGTTCCGGCGTAAGGCTTTGGCAACGGTGCCACCCCCCGCATTGTAGGCAGCCAGGGCAAGCAGCCAGTCGTCAAAACGCCGGTGTAAATCCTCGAGGAAGTCCAGGGCAGCCCCGGTAGAGGCCACGACGTCGCGTCGGCCGTCGTACTGGGCCGTCATAACCAGTCCATATTGCTGGGCGGTTGGGCGCATGAACTGCCAGAGGCCATTAGCTCCGTAGGGAGAAAACGCATAAGGGTCTAAGGCGCTCTCGATAATGGGCAGCAGCGCTAACTCCGCAGGCAAATTCCGAGCATTCACCTGGCTGAGGATATAGGGCAAATAGCGTTGCATTCTGGGTCCCAGCCGAACCCAGTATTGGGGATTTTGCTGCAGCCAGCGCAGTTCCTGAGCGACCCGTTTTTCCTCAACACGATGGTTCAGCCTCATACCTCGGCGCAGGTTGTGCCAAAGGTCAGCTTGGGCTTGGGAATCTTTCGTGGTGACGCTGGGGGCGTCCACTGCTGCAGGCTGCAATGAATCGCTGTCGGATAGATCCGGCGATGGCGCATTGGGCACTGTGCTTTGCACCTGTGCAGTGGAGGTTTGCGCAGCCGGGTCGCGGGCTGTATCTGTTAAACCAGCGCAGCCTACATGCAAGGCCCCGGCACAGGTTAGCGCCGCTAATCGGACAGTGATTTGGGTAAAACGGTAGCTTACAAAGTTAATGTTGATGTAGCCTTTTGTCTGAAATTTCCAAAGCCGCGAATGCTAGCAGCTTCGCGACCGACAGGGTAAGTAGTCTATGACTCCGAACACGCCGCCAGGCGGCCAGAGCAACCTTTGGCGCAGTACCCTAGGGCACCGCTTGGCGGAACACCAGGCGACCCTATTGCAGCCCCTGCTGCGACGGATGCTTGGGGACGCCGTGCTTTGGATCGGCGAAGAAAACACGATGCCCAATGCCTTGGCCCAGTGCATGGTGAGACTACCGGTATTTGTCACCAACTCCTCCTTGGCGGCACCCAGAGCAGCCGATGCCGTTCAGTGTATTCAAGCATCCTGTGACCACCTACCCTTTGCCTCTAACTCTCTGGATGGCGTTGTTCTGCATCACACACTTGAGACTCACGCAGATCCTCGGGCATGTATCCGCGAGGTGGAGCGAGTGCTGAAGCCCGGAGGGCGCTTGCTAATCTGTAGTTTCAACCCATTCAGCTTAACGGGATTGCGCGCATGGCTAGCTCGGAGCAGGGATAACCCGCTGCGCGGACGCCGCTTAATCAGTCCAATCCGTCTTTTAGACTGGCTGGCGCTGCTAAATCTCAGTCTTGACCAGCCCCCTTGCTACAGGGTCTTGCCGGCACCGTCAGTGCAAAAGTTTCGGCAACGATGGTCCAGGCGAGGCCATACCAGCGTGGGTAAGGTTATGGTTAGGCCCGGGATTTTTTTAGGTCAATGTTGGAGTAAGGTAGCGCCGCTGTTGATGCCTTTGTTCCGGCAGCTGCCTGTTGGCGGTGTGGTCGTGTTAAGTGCCTATAAGGTTCGCCAAGGAGGCAAGCTGATCGGCCGCACGGTGCTAACGCAAACGCGCAAGCGTGGATTGGTGTTGACGCCCACGGTCCAATCACGGCGGGACGGCTAGCGTGTTGAAATTGTTTCTTGCTCGGTACAGGAGCTACAAGATTAATGACGATTGAAGTTTTTACTGACGGTGCCTGTCGAGGTAACCCTGGTCCCGGTGGGTGGGCGGCCTTGGTGCGCAAGGATGGTGCCGAAGAGGTTTTTGCTGGCGCTGAAGGGCAGACAACGAACAACAAAATGGAGTTGATGGCGGCTATTCAGGGATTAGAGCAGTTAACCCCAAACTCCCAAGTCAGCTTAACCACAGACTCGCAGTACGTGCGCCAGGGTATCACCCAGTGGATCCACGGTTGGAAGCGCAATGGGTGGAAGACCTCCCAGCGACAACCCGTCAAAAATCAGGAGCTCTGGCAACGCCTTGATGCTGCAGTGGCTAAGCTCCAGGTGGAATGGCATTGGGTAAAGGGACATAGCGGACACCGAGAAAACGAGTTGGTGGACGAGGCTGCCAACGCGGCAATAGACGCTATGGAAGCGGGCCGATGAGGCAAGTGGTGCTTGATACAGAAACCACTGGCCTCGAGGTGCTGAATGGGCATCGCATCATTGAGATCGGAGCGGTGGAGGTTGTGAATCGGCGCTTAACCGGGCGCACGTTCCACAAGTACGTGAATCCAGATCGGGAAATTGATGACGGCGCCAAGGATGTTCACGGCATTACTGAAGCTTTCCTCGCCGACAAACCGCGGTTCGCTGACGTTTGGCCAGAGCTGGATGCTTTTCTTCGGGGCGCAGAACTGGTTATTCACAACGCACCCTTCGACGTGGCGTTTCTAGATTCAGAAATAGCGCGCTTGAGGCCGGCCTCTAATCAGTCAGTCCAACGGCTTGAGGATTTCTGTCAGATTACCGACTCATTGGCCATTGCTCGACACAAGCATCCCGGGCAGAAAAACAGCCTAGATGCGTTATGTCGCCGTTACATGGTTGATAATTCCCAGCGTCAGCTGCACGGCGCCTTGCTGGATGCAGAGATCCTTGCTGACGTTTATCTATTGATGACCGGCGGCCAGGCCCAGATGTTTTCCGGTGGGTCCTCTCAGGAGGGGGAGGCCGCCGCAGAAACTCAGGAACGCCCTCAAGCAATGGACGTGTCGGGCTTGAAAGTGATCAGCCCGGTGGCTGAGGAAGTCGAGGCCCATGACGCCATGCTTTTGTTGCTGGATCAGCACAGTGACGGGCAGACGCTATGGCGTCGTTAGTTTCTTTAAGCCGCCGACAGCGGCGCTGCCGATAAGGGCGTTAAAGCTCCGTTACGCGCGGCTCTAAAGCCAAGCTGTCGACGCTAACGCGGCCAGCCGCAGGCCCAGTCGGATTACGCTTCTGCACTCTGGATTTTGACCGCCTCAAAGCTACCCTGCTGCAATGCGGCGACAAGGTCTTGCTCATTGGCTATGGGTTGGTCGAACCGCGTGCCGCACCGACCAATGTGGCTGACGATGTGCGCGTCGCTACCGCCAATACCTCGGTAGCCTAATGTTTTGGCCATATCGATTGACACTTGGTCCTCATTGTCGCGGCTGCCGCCATTATAAATTTCGACGATTTCAACGCCTTCAGGTACGCCAAATTCTTCCAGGTGAGCTGACATTCCAACGCGCTTCCTTCCCGGGTGGCAAGGTACAGCCACGGCGTTGTGGGCTTTGCAGGCAGCAATCACGTCCGCAAGAGCCAAGTGAATATTAGTAAAGTCGAAAGCTTCCTGAAGTGCCGGAGTAACCCCGAATACCAGGACATGGCCATACTCAGTCTCGACTTCAGCCCCTTTCAGAATTGTTAAGTCAAATTTTTCCCCCAGTTCAGAATAATCGGATTCATTATCGAACTGACGATGTTCGGTAAGCACAAAGCCGTCGATAGGAATATTTTTGGCGCTAATCCACTGACAATAGTTTTGTACCTTAGCGCGACCGTCGTCGGATTTGATGGAGTGAGCGTGTAGATCCAAAATCATGGAAAGTTCCCCTGAAAATAAAAGTTAGTAGCTAGGTGATGGCGGCCCAAAGCGCTTCGATCTGCTTCACAAGGTGTGCCTGATCGGCGGAATTATCGATAATCTGGCTGGCGTGTTGACGTCGTTGGTCGTTGCTAAGCTGGGCGTCCAGTCGAGCCTGTACCGCCGCTGGATCCAGATTGTCGCGGGCGCAGGCTCGTTCAATAGCAACGGTCGGGTCCACCATGGTTACCCACACCTGGTCAACCAGGTCCAGCCATTGGGCCTCGATTAATACGGCTGCCTCTAAAACCACGGGCCTTGTAGCGTCGGCTTTCAGGGCCGCGGTAATTTCGGCTTCAGCCATCCGACGAATGGCTGGCCAGACGATGTCGGTGAGTTGTTTCAATCCGGCCTCATTGCCGAACACCTTGCTGCCCAGAACTCGACGATCGATTTCGCCATCGTCGCCCACTACGTCAGTGCCAAAAGTGGTTACCACTTGATTGAAGGCGTCACTGCCCTTGAGATAGGCGGAATGGCCAAGCTTGTCCGCGTCGATCACGTAAGCGCCGAGAGAGCCTAGTGTTTTTGCTACGGTAGATTTGCCCGATGCGATACCACCTGTAAGACCAATGATCAAAACGACGCTCCCCAAAAACTATCAATTCTATCCGGCTGGTCACGGGAATTCGACCACGGGTATGATGGCGCCATGAATCGTTTTCAACCAACTATCAACATCACCTTCGTCCAACCTGATGGCACTAGGGAAGTGCACGCCGGGCCGATCGGGGATCATGTAATGGATGTGGCTGTGGATAACGGCGTGCCGGGCATCATTGGGCAGTGTGGAGGCGGCTGCACCTGCTGTACCTGCCACGTTTGGGTTGATCCCCAATGGCGGGATCTGGCCGGGCAGCCTCACGGCGACGAAGCGGAGTTGCTAACCTACGCTGCGGGGGTATCCCCGCGGAGCCGTCTAGCCTGTCAGATGCGTTTGACCGAGGATTTGGATGGCTTAGTGGTAGAGATACCTTTTGAGGCCGGCTAGAGCAGATTAGCGTCGTGGCCGATGCGAGAGGCACTGAAAGCCAGTAGCAATGCGCAAACCAGTTCAAAGGCGATGAATACGGTGGCAAATTCAGCGCCGTAAACTGCCCAGGCTAAAGTGCGGAAGGTGGCGGCGAGAAAGAGCAAGAGGCCGGCACTTTGCAGGTAGTGGCCCTTCTTTGTAATAGCCCCCATCCAGCACATCACGGCGGTGAAAACAAAGAAGGCAGTGAAGTCACCCAACTGCGTGCTTCTAGCCAGGCCCTCTAGGTAGGGCATACCCAGGCTCGCCGCTGCTGCGCTGGGATCAAAAATCCAGGAGATCGAGTTGAGGGTCATGACGGTACCGATTAGACCGGCGATGATGCGGTAGGCCACAGGTGATTTCCTCTTGCTAGTGGGTACGCTCTAAGACCCAAATCCTAGCCTTAGCACCCAAGGCTTTTCAATTCCTCGGGGCTAATTGGGTTTCCGCCACAGCCCACGTACTATGAGCGCCAGACAATAAGAGGTCGCAGATGAAGTTAGCCGAGAAAAAAATCGTTATCACCGGTGGAGCCGGAGTCTTAGGTCAGGGCGTTGCGCGAGTGGCTCAGGCCCAGGGGGCAGAAGTGGTGCTGCTGGATGTAGTTGTGCCCAACGAAGATACTGTCGGTAGGTTGCTACAGGTAGACCTTACCGACCCCGATGCGCTCTCAGCTTGTTTTGACCAGATCGGTGACTTTGATGTACTGGCTAACATCGCCGGTGGCTTCGATATGGGACCGGCGGTTTGGGAAACCGATGACGAGTTGTGGGACGCTTTGTTCACGATAAACGTAACCACTCTGCGTCGAGTGCTTAGTGCCGCAGTGCCGCGCCTGGTTGCTCGAGGCCGGGGCAGTGTGGTCAATGTAGGGGCCCTGGGGGCATTAAGAGGTCAGGGCAATATGGGTGCTTATCTGGCGTCAAAGTCTGTCGTCATGCGCCTTACCGAGTCTCTAAGCGAGGAAGTAAAGACCGCCGGCGTCAATGTGAATGCAGTTCTGCCAACGGTAATTGACACGCCGCGCAACCGTAAGGATATGCCGGATGCGGATCCTGCCCTGTGGGTGGATCCTGAAGATCTGGGTCAAGTGATTTGCTTTCTCGGCAGTGACGGCGCCAGGGCCGTGCACGGTGCGCTGGTGCCGGTCTGCGGCTTGTCCTGACAGCGCACTAAAACCGCCTGGAGGGCAGGGAGAGTAGATATCTCTACTGCCCTGGCCGTTACCTTTACCCAGGCCTACTCCATGACGGGAATATTGAAGGCTGCGCTCTGGGTCTCACCATCCGGCCAACGCTGGGTTACGGTCTTGGTTTGGGTGTAAAAACGCACGCCCTCCATCCCGTGTTGATTTGCATCACCGAAAGCCGAGCGTTTCCAGCCGCCAAAGCTGTGATAGGCCACGGGTACTGGAATCGGAACGTTAATGCCGACCATGCCCACGTTCACGCGTTGGGCAAATTCCCGGGCAGCACCACCGCTGCGAGTGAAAATGGCGACACCGTTGCCGTACTGATGTTTGGAGGGTAGCTCCAAGGCCCCCTCAAAAGAATCCTCTCGCAACACTTGAAGAACCGGGCCAAAAATCTCGTCCTGATAGCTACGCATGCTTGGTTTTACGCGATCGAATAGGGTGGGTCCGACGTAGAAGCCGTTTTCATAGCCCTGGAGCGAGAAGTTCCGGCCGTCGACGACCAGTTCTGCGCCTTCATCTACACCCATTTGAATGTAGTCTTCCACGCGCTGTTTATGTGCTGCGGTAACGACGGGGCCATAGTCCGCGGCGGGATCTGTGGAAATGCCGACGTTGAGCTTGCCTAACTCACCGGTCATCGCCTCCACGAAACGGTCACCGGTTTCGTCGCCGACGGCAACCACCGTTGATAGGGCCATACAGCGCTCACCGGCGGAGCCGTAAGCTGCTCCGGTGATGTCCTGTACCGCCTGCTGCATGTCCGCATCTGGCAGAATGATGCCGTGATTTTTTGCACCGCCCATGGCTTGGACTCGCTTACCCTGGACCGCGCAGCCTTGATAGACGTAGTGGGCAATGTCAGAGGAGCCGACAAAACTAACCGCGCGAATATCCGGGTGATTGATAATGCCGTCTACGGCCTCTTTGTCACCGTTAACGACGTTAAGCACGCCAGCGGGTGCACCGGCCTCCATCATGAGCTCAGCCAAGCGCATGGGTACACCGGGATCTTTCTCCGAAGGTTTCAGGACGAAGGTGCAGCCGGTTGCAATGGCGACACCGAACATCCACATAGGAATCATCGCGGGGAAATTGAAAGGAGTGATGCCCGCTGCGACGCCAACGGGTTGACGCATGCTATACACATCGATGCCTGGTCCTGCCCCCGGGGTGTACTCGCCTTTGAGCAAATGGGGAACGCCACAAGCGAACTCGATGACATCCAGCCCCCGTTGAATATCGCCCAGAGAATCTGCCAACACCTTGCCATGTTCCTCGGACAAAATTTGCGCTAACTCGTTGGCATTGGCTTCCACCAGGCTTTTGAAGTTGAACAGGACCCGCGCACGACGTTGAGGATTCATGGCGGACCATTCCGGCAGCGCCGCTTTTGCGGCCGTAACAGCGTCGTTGAGTTCGTCGCCGGTGGCCAGCATTACCGACCCTGAAACTTCTCCCGTGCTTGGGTTGAAAATATCGCTGCTGCGTCCGGAGGCGCCTTGGACAACCTGCCCATTGATGAAGTGTTGATAAGATTTGCTCATAGTCCCCTCGTGTTCCAGCGGTTTCAAACGGTAATCAAAAGTTAGCGGCAAACAGTTTATGCTTAGATCACCTGCAAATGCATCTTGACTGCCAAAAACTGCTGGGGAGGGTTTGTGAACAAGACAAAACTTCGGGTAGCGCTAACGCGACGATGGCCCGAACCCGTTGAGCAGGCCCTGAGTCAGGATTTTGATCTGCGAGTTATGCCGGATAACCGCGCTATGAGCGCCGATGAACTGAGTGATGCCTTGGCCTGGGCCGACGTGCTTTGCCCAACGGTAACCGATGCTATCACCGCTGAACTGCTGGCCGCGCCTGCTGTGAACGCCAAACTACTGGCGAATTTCGGTGTGGGTTTTAATCACATTGATGTGGCTGCTGCGAGCCAAGCGGGGATTTGCGTCACCAACACCCCCGGTGTGCTGACCGATGCGACCGCCGAGATAGCCCTGACGCTACTGCTCGCCAGCGCTCGTCGAGCCAGTGAAGGCGAGCGTTTAGTGCGCTCTGGGGCATGGTCAGGCTGGCACCCAACTCACATGCTATCGACCCAGGTGACGGGTAAAACTCTTGGGGTCATCGGGCTCGGTCGTATCGGCCTAGCGTTTGCTCGCCAGGCCCACTTTGGGCTGGGGATGCAGGTGCTTTATCACGGACCCAATCCGCGAAGCGCCGAAGTGCTCGACGGGCTGCCAGCACAATATTGCGGTTTAGACGAACTGCTCGATCAGTCCGACTTCGTCAGCCTGCATTGTCCAGCGACACCCCAGACCCGTCATCTGATCAACGGCGACACCCTGAAATTGATGAAGCCTGATGCACACCTCATCAATACTGCTCGGGGGGATATCGTAAACGAGGCCCATTTGGTTACGGCGCTGGCTGAGGGGGTGATTGCCGGCGCTGGGTTAGACGTATACGAGCGAGAGCCTGAATTGACACCGGGCCTGGCACAGCTGGACAACGTAGTCCTGCTGCCGCATATGGGCAGCGGTACTACTCAAACTCGCATAGCCATGGGTGAGTGCGCTATGGACAACATACGCGCATTTGCCGCAGGTGAGTCGCTGCCGAATCAAGTAGGCTAGAGCTGCAGAGCAAAGGGAGAGACAAAACATGGGCACGATAGTGCAACTTAAAGAAGCTGTTATCGAAGACTATGGTCGCCGGCCCTTGTGGATGAGCCTGATTTTTTATTTCTGCGTATATATGACGTTCATCTACATGCCCTTTGATATGTTTGTGAAGCCCGTTGCCGAAGACCATGAAATTTGGTTCGGATTTTCTTTAACGGGTTGGTGGGCAAAGGCGACGGAACCTCTGCACTGGCTGATTTACGGTTTTGGCGCCTATGGATTTCGTCATATGAAACCATGGATGTGGCCGTGGGCAGGGGTTTACGCCGCTCAGGTTGTGATTGCCATGGTGGTGTGGAATTTGGTGAATGAGCGAGGCGGCGGACTCTCTGCAGGTATCATTGCGGGGCTGATTTTCGCCGTGCCCATGGCTGCGCTGTTGGGCGCACGCAGCACCTTTCAACCGGCGTCGCAAAACCATGTATCCACAGCAAATCACCCAGGAGGATCCAATGAGTGAAGACACAACGCTGCCAGATTGGGCGGCAGATCACATGCAACGATATCTGCAGACCGATGGCGAAGACGGACACATTTGGCGCGGGGTACCAACGCTGCTGCTCACCACCACCGGACGCACCAGCGGCAAACCACGAATGTTGCCCCTAATTTACGGCAAGGATGGGGATGATCATATTATCGTCGCCTCAAAAGGTGGGCATGCCGAGCACCCCGCTTGGTATACGAACATAGCAGCCAATGGCGCCGTTCAGGTTCAGGTTGCTGCAGATAAGTTCGCCGCCGCTGCGGAACTCGTGCAGGGAGCAGAACGTAGTCGTATTTGGCAGGTCATGGCGGAGATTTGGCCCCCCTACAATGAGTATCAAGAGAAAACCGATCGCGAGATTCCTGTGGTAAGACTGCGACGACAATAACCGCTGCTTAGGGTTCTTTCTGATTCCAAAGAATCGTTCCCACAATGCATAGCACCACGACTTGCACCGCTGCGGCCCACAGCGGTGCGCCCACAAGAGGCGTAATGATCGCCAGAACCAGCATCGACGCGGTTGCTATCACTTTGCTGCGCCGCGATATGGCCCGGTGGGTTTGCCAGTCGTGAATCGGCGGACCTAGGGTCGGGTGATTCAATAGCCAGCTGTGGATCTTTTCTGATCCGCGGCTAAAGCACACCGCAGCCAGCAGCAAAAAGGGCGTGGTCGGCAGCAGCGGTAAGGCAATGCCGAGTACGCCCAAACCCACGAACAGCCAGCCAAAACCGATCCACAAAAATCGCAACGTCGTGACCCTTTCTCAGTATCTTGTCAGCACGAGACTAGCAGGGTTGGCCGCGGTTATTGAGCTTGCTTTTCACTGGCTGGTAAAGACGCCGTTTTTACTCAAGTACCGCCAAAGCGAAAGAAGCGCGCCGAGTTAATGACAGATGAGGTTTTCTTAGTTGCACCCTCGCTGGGGAGGACGTAACGTTCGAGTGCTGTGTTTGGAGGGGTGCAGTGTAGATTCGAAAAACCAACGACCGTTGGGGCCCCTATTTTCACCGCGCGCTCGCCGGCATCACCAAAGGCCAGCGTTACCATTGAAAAACAGGAGGCCAATATGAATTTCGATATCCCCCAAGACCTGCAAGATTACTTGAACGAACTCGACGAGTTTATCGAGAACACCATCAAGCCCCTGGAGAACGCGGATGACAACATTCGTTTCTTTGATCATCGACGGGAGGATGCGCGGACGGACTGGGAGCGGGGTGGATTGCCCAACGAGGAGTGGGAGGCCCTGCTGGCCAAAGCGAAACGCCTGGCTGACGAAGCAGGCCACTATCGTTATCCCTTGCCAAAGGAATACGGAGGCAAAGAAGGCACTAACTTGGGCATGGCCATCATTCGCGAGCATTTCGCAGCGATGGGTCTTGGTCTGCACAACGATCTACAGAATGAACATTCCATCGTTGGCAACAACGTCGGTCTGTTGTTAATGATCGAATACGGTACCGATGAGCAAAAAGCCGAATGGATTGATGATCTTGCTGAGGGCAGAGCGGGGTTTGCTTTCGGTATTACTGAGCCCGATCACGGTTCTGATGCCACTCACATGGAGACTACGGCGGTTCGCGACGGCGATGAATGGATTATCAATGGCTCCAAAACTTGGAACACCGGCATCCACAAAGCCAAGCACGATTTGATTTTCGCCCGTACCAGCGGCAAGGCCGGCGATGGCGACGGTATCACCGCTTTTTTGACGCCTACCAATAGTGAGGGGTTCAAGGTCGAGGAAATGCTTTGGACGTTCAATATGCCCACCGATCACGGCACCATCACCATGAAAGACGTCCGGGTGCCCCACGAATCAATTTTTGGCGGCGAAGGCCGGGGGCTCGGTGTAGTACAGCACTTTTTCAACGAAAACCGCATTCGTCAGGCCGCATCGTCTCTGGGTGCCGCTCAGTTTTGCCTCAACGAATCCATCGAATACGCCAAGCATCGCGCGCCTTTCGGCAAGCCGCTATCCACCAATCAGGGCATCCAGTTCCCGCTAGTAGAACTGCAGACCCAATGCGAGATGCTGCGAGCCCTCATTCACAAGACCGCATGGCAAATGGATACCTATGGTGCGTTTTCGGTGTCCGACAAGGTATCCATGTGCAACTACTGGGCCAATCGCCTTTGCTGCGAGGCCGCGGATCGAGCAATGCAGGTCCACGGCGGCTTGGGGTACAGCCGTCACAAGCCGTTTGAGCATATTTACCGCCATCACCGGCGTTACCGGATTACCGAAGGTGCAGAAGAAATTCAAATGCGTCGGGTCGCAGGGTATCTCTTTGGGTTCATGGGCCAGCGCGCACCAAAGGGTGTCAAGGAGGGCTAGCCTTGAGCCTATCGCATAGCGAACTGACCGAGGCTCTGGAAGCCCTGCTGCCCCGCGTGATTGATGATTGCCAGCAGCTGCTGCGGCTGGAGCGGTTGTCCGGCGGGGCGAGCCAAGAGACCTACAGGATTGTTATTCAGGGGGTCCACGGAGAACGCCTGCTTGCCATGCGCCGGGCCGCAGGTGGCGAAGAAGGGGAAATCACCGCTCAGCATCCTGGACTGGCGGTGGAGGCGAAATTGATGCAGGTGGCCAGAGACCACGGTGTGCCTGAACCCGAGGTGTTTCACGTTTTGCAACCTGAAGACGGGATCGGCGCTGGTTTCATCATGGAGTGGCTGGAAGGCGAGGCCTTAGGGGCTCGCATCGTCAAAGCCCCAGAACTAGCGCAAATTCGTCCTCATCTGGCGCGAATGTTCGGAGAAACCCTGGCGCGCATCCACGGCATTGACCTTGAAGTTAGCGGCTTAAAGCAGCACCTCCAGCACTTGAGCCCTGAGGATTATGTGCAACAAACCTGGGAGCGTTACCAGGCTTATGAGACTCCCCAGCCAATGATTGATTTCACTGCTCGCTGGCTGTTGGACCACTTGCCAAAGAGCTACACGCCGAGCCTGGTGCACAACGACTATCGCAATGGCAACGTCATGGTAGACGCCTCGGGGATGGTGGCGGTATTGGACTGGGAGGTAGCCCACATCGGCGATCCCATGCGTGATTTGGGCTGGATGTTGTGTCACTCCTGGCGTTTCGGCCGTGCTCATTTACCCGTGGGTGGTTTTGGTCAAGCGGAGGATTTTTTCGCCGGTTACGAATCCGTATCAGGCCAACCAGTGGACCGAGAAGCGGTGAAGTTTTGGCAGGTTTTCGGGTCGTTCTGGTGGGCGGTTGGGTGCCTGGGCATGGCTGAGCACTTCCGTAATGGGCCAGATCAGAGCGTGGAACGGCCCGGCATTGGCCGGCGCTCCTCCGAGTGCCAAGTGGATTGCGTTAATCTGCTGATTCCTGGCCCCGTAGTATTAGTGTCAGGTGATGACGATATAAGCCTTGTTGATATGCCTCGGGCTGATGAACTATTGAGCAGCGTGGTGACATTCCTCCGCGAGCAGGTGATGAGCGAAACCCAGGGGCGTACGCAGTTCTTAGCGCGGGTAGCCAGCAACTCCCTGGAAATCGTAGAGCGTGAGATGGTCTTAGGCAGCGCTGCGGCTAAGGCTGAAATCCAGCGCTTGCGAGCCTTGTGCAATAGCGATGCAGACCAACTGCAAAGCCTTCGCTGGTCGTTGGTAAAACAGCTGCGTGACGGCAGCATGGCGCTGGAGACGCCGGGTTTGGCAGACCATCTGCGTGGGGCCATCGTCAATCAAATTGCCATTGACCAGCCCCGATACCCCGGTTTGGCCACCGCACTAGAGGCCGCTTCAGCGCTAACCTCGTAAGCCTCAGCAATTGGCCGAGAACGCTCCGCTCCTGCATCGAGGCAAAACGCCCATAGAAACAGCGAAGCCGAAAAGGCGACAGACAAGACTACAAACAAGACCACAAACAGATAACAGATAGAGGGACATAGGATGGGAGCACTATCAGACAAAGTAGCAGTAATTACCGGCGGTATTAGCGGTCTGGGACGAGCCAGCGCCCTTCGCTATGCGGCAGAAGGGGCGCAAGTTGTTGTGGCAGACATCAACGCTGAGCGCGGCGCCAAAGCTGCAGCGGAAATGTCGGCAGAGGGGGGGCACGTCGAGTTCGTTCAGGTAGATGTGACCTCACAAGCCAGTCAGGAGGCGCTGTTTGCCGAGGTAGTAGAGCGGTTCGGGCGGGTGGACACCGTATTGGCGGCGGCGGGGGTTTCATCCTCTGGGTACGTCAGCGGTGAGGTTAGTGAAGTCGAAGCCGACCCCGAGGAGCGTATGTTTCACAATCGCGAATTAGCGGATTGGGAAAAGGTCATGGCGGTGAACGTAACGGGCGTGATGCTGACCAATCAGATCGCAATCCGGCACATGTTGGCAAAGCAGACCCACGGTACCATTGTGAACATTGCCTCCATCGCCGGGCGCCGTCCTTTGCCTGGGGCCTCGGACTACTGCGTCTCTAAAGCCGCGGTCATCATGCTGACTCAGACTGTTGCTGCTGAGTACAGCACCAGCAACATCCGCGTAAACGCTATCGGTCCGGGTTTTATCGAGACGCCAATGACGGCAAATATTCGGCAGTCGCCGGAGTGGATGGAAACGGTTATGTCCATGACGCCTATGCAGCGCATGGGTCAAGCCCACGAAATTGCTAGTACCGCGTTGTTTTTGGCCAGCGCCGAATCAAGCTACTTCAACGGTCAAACTCTGTTTCCCAATGGGGGCATGTTTGTCGGCTAGGACGAAAATGCATCCACGTAGGCGCTGAGGCTGGCGCTGCCGCCAGTGTGGATCAAAATTACGTCGTCTAAATGGTTAAGGTTGCCCAAGTTGATTTGATCGATTAGGGCGGCCAGGGCCTTACCGGAATACACTGGATCAAACAGCAGTCCCTCCAGCTGGGCCGCCATTCTGATAGCCCCAATACAGGCATCGGTGGGTTGCCCGTAAGCGTCGCCGAAGTAGGCATGGTTGATTTGCACGTCAAAGGGCAACTGCAATTCGACATCCGGCAAGCGCTGAGTCATTTTGTTGGCAAGAGATAAGACCCGGTCTTTCAAGGTTTGCGGATCCGGGTGGAATACGTTGATACCCAAAATATTTGTGTTCATGCCTAAGGCGCTGCGCCCAAAGACCAAACCCGTTTGCGTACCCGCACTGGCTGATGCATGGATGATAAGGTCAGCGCTCACGCCCTGATCATTGCATTGGCTTGCCAGTTCGTGGAGACACCGGGTGTAACCTAAAGCGCCAATAGCACTGGAGCCGCCGGCGGGAATTTCGTAAACCCGATGCCCATCGCTGCGCAGCTTTTCCAGTAGATCTTTGCGAACCGTGTCGGCATCCTCGACAGAACCGGTATGCACGACGGCGCCCAGCAATTCATCCAGCAGCACGTTACCCTGACGCTGATAGCTCTCGTAGGGCCATTCAACACGCTGACTTAGAAGCAAATGGCAGGGTAGGCCAAGCTTGGCGCAGGCCGCCGCGGTTTGGCGTGCGTGATTCGATTGAATGGCACCATAAGTCACAATACAGGTGGCATTCTGATCCAGAGCATCCGCCATCAGGTACTCGAGTTTGCGGGTCTTGTTGCCCCCAGTAGCCAATCCCGTGCAGTCGTCGCGTTTCAGCCAAATATTTGGCCCGCCAAGTTCATGGCTTAAGCGCTTGAGAGGCTCCAGCGGCGTTGGGCCGTGCCCCAGAGAAATCCTGGGGACTCGGTCTAACCAGTTCAATTCGTTCATAAATCGGTACCCAGTTCGTAGGTTTGCGAACCTTGTCGGGCCAGGCAATGAGCTGCCTGTCGGTTGCCTGCGCGAATGATGCTATTTATGTTTTTGTACCAATCGCCTTTTCCAGCCTTGTCCAGCGCTATCAGCAGTTCGGGCAGGATGCCCGCCGCGAAGGCATCGCCGCACCCGGTGGGGTCCACGTGCTTGGCCGGGGGCACCGGCAGCGTACGCTGACTACCGTCAGGCAGTAAAGCTCGAACGGGTCGCGGGCCATTGGTTTCGATACTCACCCGGTTCGTCAGACTCTGCGGCGCGATGTTGCGAATGTGGCCTATTTCATGACTATTGCCGATGATGACATCACTGAGCGCAGCGCAGGTCACTAGGGTCTGGGAATCTAAAGTGTCAGCGTATTGACCCGGCATCCAAACCGTCAGGGTCTCGGGGTTGCGCCGCCGCGCTTCACGGAGCGCAAGGCTCATTAGCTCTTGAGGAAACGGTGCACAAACAAAAATGGATAACGCTTCCAAGGGCTGATTATTCAAATGCACTTGCCAAGTGTCTGGGTCAATTTGGGGCCCCGGCGCAAACGCTGTGAATTGCTGGCCTTCAGGGTCCGTAATGATGGTTGCCCGGGCACATTGGGCGCCGGAAATCACCAAGATGCCGCTGAGGTCTAAGTCCAAATGCTGGGCATAGCGCCGAAAGTCGTCCCCCCCAGCGCTTGAGACGACTACCCCGGGCGTTTGTTGCTGGGCGAGTCCGTAGGCAATGTTGCCTGCGCAGCCGCCGAAAAATTCTTGCTGGGCGGTAACTTTGCAATTAAGGCCAGGGCCGTCAGGCCCGAAAACCTTGTCGGTTCTCGCGATTTGATCGTAGGCCAGCGCGCCCATGACGGCTATCCGAGACTCAATCATGTTTGTTGCCGGTCAGGAGTAGCGCTGCCTGCTTGAGGCCATGACGCAAGCGTTGATTAAGCGGCAGATGACGGCTCTCTTGCACACCGCTGAGGAAACGATTGACTTGGGGAACCGCCATTAATTTTCGGTGCAGGGTAGGGGATGCCGACGAAAAGCAAAGAACGGCGATGGCAAAAAAAACGAACCCGGGCATAAATGGAATCGCCAGTCCCACAAAACCAAGCACTGTACAGATCCCACCGGCAAGCAGCAGTAGCGTTTTAGAGGTCAACCACATGGAGATTTGCCCGTCGGTGATAACATAGCCATTCTGACTCAGAGAATGGCAAACACGGTTGCAAGTTTCCACCGCAATTGCCGGGCTTGGGGTCTAAACTCAACAGCGGTAATGGGCTAGCGACCTATTTTCGCACCCATAAACGAGGGAGTAGGCCAGTGCTGGAAATAGAAATCTTTTCGGACGCCATCTGTCCATGGTGTTTTATCGGCAAGCGGCGTTTAGATGCGGCGCTAAAGGTGCCGGAAAACCCGAGTATCACAGATCCAGAAGTGAGCCTGCGTTGGCGACCTTATTTACTGTATCCGAATCTGCCACCCGAGGGCGTAGATCGGGGCGAGCTGTTGCGCCGTCGTTACGGGCCGCGCGGCGATAAAGGCCGGGTGCCAGCGACGATTCTGGCCGAGGCGGAGGCAGAGGGTATTGGCCTGCGCTACGATTTGATCCAGCGGACTCCCAATACGCTCCCAGCCCACCGATTGGTGGAATGGGTCTACTTACACCAGGGTTGGCGGTCCCAGCACGAACTCGTTGAAACCCTATTTCTGGCTTATTTTTGCCAGGGCGTGGATGTGGGTAACCCAGCAGTGCTGCGGGAACTGGCGCAACCCTACGGGCTGAATTCAGAGCAGCTGGATGGCGTTCTGAACGGCAGCGGTGAGGTTGGGACGCACTTGAATGCGCAAACGCATCGGCAGTTGGAACGTGCCACAGATCTCGGGGTCTCCGGCGTTCCGGGTTACGTTATGGGCGGGAGCTACCTATTGCCTGGGGCTCAGAGCGTTGAAACCATGCAAGCGATTATTCAGCGGGCGAAAGTTAAGTTCGCTACTCACTGATTGTCCCTCGCTGATTGCTCCTGAGTGCTAGGTCATCGTGTGAGCAGGTACGGCGGCACTGGCGACTTCGCCAACGATGCGAGCCGGGACACCAGCCACGGTTACGTTAGCGGGCACATCTTCCAGCACAACGCTACCGGCGCCCACCTTGGCGTTCTGGCCAATCTCAATGTTGCCAATGACTTTGCAGCCAGCGGAGAGCAACACGCCTTTGCGAATTTTCGGGTGACGATCCCCGCCGCTTTTTCCTGTGCCGCCCAGCGTCACCGAATGCAGCATCGAGACATCATCTTCAATCTCACCGATCACGATGCCGGTGGCGTGGTCGAACATGATACCGCTGCCGATTCTAGCCGCAGGATGAATGTCGACCCCCAGGGTCACGCTGATTTGATTTTGGAAGAACTGGGCCAGCGTGTGGCGATTTTCTTGCCACAGCCAGTGGGCTATCCGATGCGCCTGAAGGGCGTGATAGCCCTTAAAAAACAAGAACGCGCTGGATAGATCCCGGCAGGCGGGATCGCGCGTGAAATTGGCGATAATGTCAATCTCCGCTGCATTCAAGATGTCTCCATCCGCTGCCGTCGCTTCAGCGATCACGTCCCGAATGAGCATGGTGGGCAGCATTGGATTGTCGAGTTTACTGGCCAAACGAAAGCTCAAGGCGTCGCCGAAAGTCTTGTGATTCAAGATGGTGGCATGGAAATAGCTGCCCAAAATTGGCTCTTCCATAGCCTTGCGCTGAGCTTCTTCGCGCATAACCGGCCAGAGATCTTCAAGACGGTGCAGTTGCGCCAGAGGATCTGCCTGTTGATCCTGCATGACTTCCTGAAAACGATGTTCCAAGGTGGATGGACTAATTTTTGCTGTCATGCTCAAACCCCCTAGTAATGTGTTGGACTGGCAAAGTGTTGGACTGGCGATGCGCAAACCCGTGCGGTGTCGAAACAAGCGCCAACCACATCGTCAGGGGCGGGGGAGGTTAGCAGCTACGCGCCCGCGGTGCCAAGGGCTGCCAATTGGCTCGGCTAATTCACCCATTGTGGGGGGGCGTGGCCTTGTGTAGGGTGCCGCATCTGAATTATCCCGTTATTTAACGAGCATCTGCGCGCCCAAGCTGTGGAGTTTACGTGAGCATATCCATTAACACCGTTGCCATCGTCATTCGGCATTACACGCCTGCAATTATGGCCAGCGTTAATGCGGTAGAGGCGTTTATGCAGACCCAAGGCGTGGGTGTTTTGTTCGGCGAGCAAACCCTTGCCGTACTGCCCACCGAGGCTCCGGATGGGCGGGCCCGGCGCAGCTGTAGCAACGATGAGATGGGCGATGCTGTAGATCTGGTCATTGTCGTTGGCGGAGATGGCAGTTTGCTAGGGTTTGGGCGCGAAATGGCGGCGTCTGGCGTCCCCGTAGTGGGTGTTAATCGAGGCGGACTGGGTTTCTTGGCGGCTATTTCACCGGATCAAATCGAGACCAAGTTCGCCGAAATACTGTCTGGCCAATACGGGGTTGAGGACCACTTTTTGCTACAGGCGTCGGTACTTCGCCATGGCAAGGTAATTGCCCAACAGAGTGCGCTAAACGACGTGGTGGTAAGCCCCGGTGGCGTTATGGGTATGATGGAGTTTGCGCTTTGGCTGGATGACGAATTTGTCTACGACCAGCGCTCAGATGGTCTTATCGTTGCCAGCCCAACAGGATCCACTGCCTACGCGCTCTCTGCCGGAGGGCCGATTATGCACCCGGGTCTTAACGCCTTAGTGGTTGTGCCGATGTTTCCGCATACCCTGACCTCACGGCCGCTGGTGGTGCCTGGAGATCAAGTATTGCGCTTGAAGCTTTTGGAGGATCCGGGCACGCCACCCCAGATCAGCTGTGATTCTCAAGTGCAGATTCGTTTTGAAATCGGCGATGAGATTCAGATTCAAAAACATCCCAGTCAGCTTAAGCTTCTGTATCCCTCGGATCACAGTTTCTACGAGGCCTGTCGCTCCAAGCTGGACTGGGCCAGTCGGCTTGGTGGCCAGCCGTTGAGCTAGGAATGTAAATCGGTTGCGTGATCGATATCGCGCAAAATGCCAGGGTCGGCTAGCGGGATATCCTCAATCTCGTCAAAACGGGCCTTGAGCAGGTCGCGGGCGCCCTGGTCTCCGGTCAGGTCAGCAAGCGCCGGGAACAGCGTTCGATGAAACCCAATAGGATGGCCGTGAGGTGGGTCGCCAGCCGATGACGTCAGCTTGGGGCCGAGCTGGGGGCGCAGGATAGTCTTTTTAGTCACGCCAGCGGCGTCGACGAGTTGTTGCAGGGTTAGCGGCTGTATAAAGGGCATGTCGGCTAAACCGACAAAGGCCCAATGCCAGTCGAGGCCCGGAATCGCCGCCGCCAGGGAATGCCCCATTCCGAGGTGAGCCTGGTCAGTAAATATTCGCTCTGCCTGGGCGGGCAGGCGATCTGCCAGTTCCAGATCGTCGGTTCGCAACACGACCTTGAGGCTAGTAAATACCGAGAGGTAGGTTTGGACCGTTGTCTCTGCTACGGTTTTACCGTTCAGTGGTGCCAGCCTCTTATCACTGCCGAAACGCTTGCCGAAGCCGGCGGCTAAAATGATAGCGCCTATTTCCAATCGTTCATCCACCGCCGGTGGCGCTGTGACCGTAGCAAACGATGTCAGGCAAGAGCAGCAACCCTCTGCACTGCAGCAACAGCCTGGTTTTTTCGCACAGCGGTGATCTCTGCCAAGATCGCGATAGCAATCTCTGGAGGGGTTTTGCTGCCAATGGGCAAGCCAATTGGCGCATGCAGCCGTTCAATGTCGGCAGGCTCCACGTCAAGGGCTAACAAGCGTTCACGCCGGGCGGCAGAGGTTCGGCTGGAGCCCATGGCGCCAATGTAAAAGGCTTCGGTACCCAGGGCTTCCATAAGACCCATATCGTCGATGCGAGGATCGTGGGTGAGGGCAACGATGGCGGTTGCCGGGTCGTTAGCGTGGGCTCGTACTGCATCATCGGGCATGTCGGCGATTTTGCGCACGCCCGCAACGGCGAACTGCTCGAGCAAATCTTTTCTGGGATCACAAACGGTAATTTCATAATCCAGGCTCAGTGCCATTTGAGCGAGGTAGGCGCTGACCATGCCGGAGCCAATGATAAAGAGTTGGTGTGCGGGTCCATAGGTGTGCTCTAGTCGCTGACGCTCTGGATCCCAGACTAGGGGAGCCGGTTCGCTGGGGGCGACGATGGACGCACTCTGCTTGGCGAGCTCTACCACGCGTTTTACGCTTTGGCGCTGGGCCAGCGCGGTGGACAGCTGCTGAAAGTGCGCCTGACTTTCCCCTGTGGGTTCAACGGGTTCCACCACGATGTAAAGATGCCCGCCGCAGGGCAGACCAAGCTTCTCCGTTTCTTCAGCGGTTATCCCGTACTGAAAGAACTCTGGACCCTCGGTGGCCAGTTCCCCGGCAGTGAGCTTTTCCAGTAAGTCATCTTCGACGCAGCCACCGGAAAGCGAGCCGACTACCACGCCTTGTTCATTGCAGGTGAGCAAGGAACCCACTGGGCGCGGTGAGGAGCCCCAAGTTTGGACCACTGTGGCTAACCAGCAGGCTACACCGTCGGTCAGCCAAGCGTTAACCTGGTCTAGTACTTCTTTGTCTACAGCCTGCAGCATCGGGTGGCCTAACTCGTCGTTTTCTTGGGAGAGAACCCTAGCGCTTTGCGCGCATTCCTGCCACAGGTGGAGGCGTCGACAGCTTCCCGCCGCTTTGACAGGATTTGTTCGGTATTTTTCTGAAAACCATCGCTAAAGGCGTTGATGTGCCGTTCAAAGATGGTCGAGATTTACCACGGATCCGATCCTGCCAGGAGCAAGGCTGCTGTAGTAAACTTGGCGGTTTCAATACCGGTATCGTTCATGTCCAGCGCATCTAACCAGGCTTCCTCGACTGCTAACGAAACATCTAAGGCTGTTTTCCTTGCCGACTATCAGCCCCCGGCTTACACTACCACCGACGCGCAGCTTCACTTCGACATTCGTGACGGACAAACTACGGTGTCCAGCAGTCTTCAAGTTCAACGTTTAGCGGCCAGTGGAGATACTCTGGAGCTGCTTGGGGAAGAGCTGGAGCTGGTGTCCGTGGCCGTCGACGGCCGCGCGTTGAGCAGCAATGAGTTTGAAGTGTCGGATCGCAGCCTGAAAATCTTCGGGCTGGGCGAACAGCATCAAATTCAAATCGTGAACACCATCGTGCCCGAGAACAACACCGCACTGGAGGGTTTGTACCGATCCAGCAGCATGTACTGCACACAGTGCGAGGCCGAGGGGTTTCGTAAGATCACCTATTATCAGGACCGTCCGGACGTTTTGGCAAAATTCACGACCACGATCCAGGCGGATGCGCAGCTGTATCCAAATTTGCTCTCTAACGGCAACCTGATTGAGGAAACGCTCTTAGCTGATGGTCGCAAGCAGGCGACCTGGCGTGACCCTTTTCCCAAGCCCAGCTATTTGTTTGCCTTGGTAGCGGGAAACTTGGCGGTGGTGGAGGACAGCTTTACCACCGTGAGTGGTCGTGAAGTGAAGCTGCAGATCTTTTCTGAGCCTCACAACATCAGTCAATGCGACTACGCCATGGACGTACTCAAACGGTCCATGCGCTGGGATGAGGAGATCTTTGGCCGGGAATACGATCTGGATATTTTTATGATCGTTGCGGTGGAAGATTTCAACATGGGGGCCATGGAGAACAAAGGCCTGAACATTTTTAATACTTCCTGCGTGTTGGCCTCACCGGATACCGCAACTGACGATGCCTATCAGCGGGTTGAGGCAGTAGTGGCTCACGAGTATTTCCACAATTGGTCAGGCAATCGCGTGACCTGTCGGGATTGGTTTCAGCTCAGCCTTAAGGAAGGCTTTACGGTATTTCGCGATGCCGAGTTTTCCAGCGATATGAATTCGCGAGCGGTAAAGCGCATAGAGGACGTCGGCTTGCTGCGCGCGGTGCAGTTTGCCGAAGACGCCAGCCCGTTAGCGCACCCGGTGCGGCCCAGCAGCTACATGGAAATCTCGAATTTTTATACCACCACCATCTACGAAAAGGGCGCGGAAGTGGTGCGGATGTATCACACGTTGCTGGGTGCTGAAGCGTTTCGGCGCGGCACCGACCTGTATTTCGATCGTCATGATGGCACCGCAGCCACCACTGATGATTTTGCCCAAGCCATGGCAGACGCGGGCAATACTGATCTGAGTCAATTTAAGCGCTGGTACGAGCAGCCTGGAACCCCGCGAGTGCAGGTGCAGGAAAGTTATAGCGACGACACGCTAACGCTGGAAATTGTCCAAGCCCCGGCAGAGCTACCGAATCAAGAGCACCAATTGCCTTTCCACATGCCGATTCTGCTGGGGTTGCTTGACAGTGATGGTCAGCCGTTGGAATTGGACCCGGCACACCTGCACAGCAGTGCTGAACTGGACATTCGCGATGATGCTCGCACACTGTTGGTTGGGGCCAAGGATAAGGTGACGTCGGTCAGCATCGGCGGTCTTGGGGCCAAGCCTGTGGTGAGTTTTTTACGCGGATTCTCGGCACCAGTGAAAGTGACCCATGAGCGGGATCCCAGGGAACTGGCTTTTATCGTGCAGCACGATTCGGATGGCTTCGTGCGCTGGGACGCCATGCAAACCCTGTGGATGCAGCATTTTGACAACGCTGTGGAAGCAGCAGTGGATCCGGTGTCGATTCTCGGCCAGTTGGCAGACCAGGCTTTGGCAAGTAGCTCGCCGGAAGAGCAGCTTTTGGCAGCGACCATGCTGGCGGTGCCGAATGAGAACTATTTGTTTGAGCAGCTTCGAGGCTTTGATGTGGATGCGCTGCTCGATGCTCGTGATCAAGCCCTCACTGACGCTGCCACAGCCCATGGTGATAGCTGGGAGGCCTTGGTTGAGCGCTACGACAGCCAAGGCGAGTATCAGGCCAATGCAGCGGGTATTGCGCGACGGGCACTCGGTAACCTGGCATTTTCCTATTTGTGTCGAACGCTGGCAGGGACGACGCTGGAGCAAATCCTGCAGCAACGATACGACCAAGCCGACAATCTTACTGATCGGCGTACGGTGTTGGGCATTGTCTGTCGGCATGAAGGTGTGAGCCAAGACTATCGAAAGAGCCTGCTCGAGGACTTTTATCAGCGTTGGCAAGACTATGCCTTAGTGATTGATCTATGGTTTAACCTGCAGGCGCAAAGCCCATTAACGACGATTGATGGGCTTAAGGCGTTGGAATCCCACCCAAATTTTGACGTAAAAAATCCGAATAGAGTCCGGTCTTTGTACGCTGCTTTTGGCATGCTGAATAACCGGCGGTTTCATGCCCTGGATGGCTCTGGTTACCAGTTTCTCGGTGACGCCATTATGAAGCTTGATGCGTTGAATCCCCAAATCGCCTCGCGGCTTACCATGCCGCTGACCCGCATGGGCCGCTACGATGCAGGTAGACAAAAGCTCATGCGAGCACAGCTTAATACCATGTCCGAAAGTCCCGACCTTTCCAAAGACCTATACGAAATCGTAATCAAGAGCTTGGCCTAACACGCTATACGCTCAACTGGGGAATAGTTCGGGTAAAACAGATGCAGGCTGTTGATAGTGCTTTTTACAGTCAGCTAAATAGCGATCAATTGCCCCTTGACCTAGCAAGCGGTGGTCCTGGGTGAACCTACCTTGAGCGAAGCACGCGGTGTTTAACGCTTCTAGGAAAGCGGCGGCGTCTTCGCTACTGGCAGCAAAACGGTCCAAAGCCCTGGCTCGCGGCAAACCGCAAAGACCGGTCAAAAAACTCGCTAATGTCTTTCGCAGGACGGCTGGTTCACCGTCTTTTAAGGCGTTTTGCAGTTGCTTCAAGGTACTGGCGGCCAGCTGTTCGCTTGCGATTCTTGCGGGAGGATTTGCATTTTCAGCTGGGGGTCGCGTTTGCCTGCGCCTAGCTCGCAGTAACCCAATTCCGCTTAGCGCGACTAATGCGGCGACTACCGCGGCCCAGTCCAAGCTATTGGCGTGGCTTTGAATGGTGCCGCCAACCTGGGTCTCTGCAGAACGTGGGGGTGTCGATGCAGTGTTGGGCGGCTGCTGGGTTTGGGTGGCTGGCCCGGTTACCGTTAGGGCCATGGTCTCGATGCTGGTAGTCATCACTTGCTCTGTATCGGTATTCCACCACGTGACTGTCCTTGCCGGTAAGCGATGTGCGCCAGGGATGATCGGCACTAAATCAATGGCCTCAGTGCGCACACCGAATACGCCGCTGCCGGACAAATCATTTTTGATGTTTATCGGCTGCGAGTAGTCACGGAAAACCTGGGTGTCTACGGTATTGGTGTCCGGGGCAATGCTTGCTCCGGTATTGCCGCGCACGTTTATCGTTACTACTTGGCGGATGGTATCTCCCACTTTGGCGGGCTGGCTGAGGTCTGGCTGATAGGTCGCGGTAGCGGTAACAGACTTGGCTGGCAGCCAAGACTGGTCTGCAGGATAGGTAGGAGGAATGGGCTGCACTTTGACGGTTCGCTCCTTGGAGGCCACTTTTACGGTTTTGCGAGACCGCGTTGTGGCGCCGTTCAAAGGCACACTGGCGTTGATGCTTTCGGCGGGAATGGTCAGTGCGCCACTACGCTCCGGAAATATTGCGTAGCGCTGCTCGTAGACGCCCATGGTCCGGCCTGCGCGGGTGACGCTGTAGGATCGATCCTCGCCAAGTGTTAGTACTTGAGCGGCTTCAATTTCAGGTGGCGCGAGTTGTCCCCCGTAAAGCTGAACGCCGTCGACGTAAAAAAGCTTGCGGGTGAGTAGCAGTTGGCTTTGCACATAGATCGTGTCGGCGGAAAGCTCGAGCTCATAAAAAACGAGGTCGCTGATTTGCTGCAGGACAGCATTGCTAAGCTGACGAACCTGCAGTGTTAGCGGGGCCGTGCGCTTGTTACCGATAACAATGGGTGCGATGACAACTTGCCCCGTGCGCTTGGGTTGCAGGGTGATCCGGTAGTCCACCCAACTTTGCGCGCGACCGTTAATAAACTGATATTGGCTGCTGGTATTCACGCCAAGAATCTGAAAGTTAGCGTCGAGGGCGGAAAGGTCCGGCGTTTGGGTCTCTCGGGATTCAAGGTCTCGAATTACCAGTTGCACCGAATCCAGCTCCTCGATTTCGCTGGCCGATAGCGCGGTGCGCAGTTCTGCGTAGGTTGGCAAACACGCGAGCAGGAGCATGCTGGCCAGTAACATTCGGGCCGGGCTGGATTGCATGACTTTTGCTTGGCCTAAATAAGTCACCAAATTTGCTCGTCTTGACGCTCACTGTAGTCGCCTTGCCGAAGCCGCTGATTAGTTTCGTGCTGGAATTTTCGGCGTAGCAGGCCTCCGGGATCATCCGGGATCCGTCGCAGCCATTGTTCGAGGGCCTCATCTTTCTCATTGCGTTGTTGCTCATCCTGGCCCTGAGCTAGGTCCGAGGGGTTCTGCTCGGTTGTCGCATCTGGGTCTTGCTGCCCCTCGTGTTCTTGAGTTTCGTCCTGGTTGCCCGACTGAGACTCTTCGTCAGCATTTTGTTGCTGATCTCCCTGCGACGATTCCGATTGATCGCTGGCGCTCTGGGACTGCTGGCTTTGCTGTTCCTGCTGCTGTTGATCTTGCTCGCTGCGCTGTTGCTCTTGCTGGGTTAGCAGTTCCTCCAGCAGAGCTTTATTGAAGGCAGCGTCTTCATGTTGAGGGTCTTTGGCCAATACATTCTCGTATCGGGCTATGGCATCAGCATAACGTCCCATCTTCGCCATAGCGTTGGCCTGATTGTAAAGACCTCGCTGGCTCGGATCCCGGCGAAAATCCTCAAGCGCCGCTGAGTAATCGCCGCTTTGATACAGGGCGGAACCGCGCCATTGGGGATGTTCAAATACTCCGGCGGCTTTCGCTGCCTCGCCACGTTGCAGAAATTCATGGCCTTGTTGGTCGGGTCTTAGCCAAAGCGAACGCCAGCTTTGCAGCCAGCTTGGCTGACTCTCGATAACGCCGCGGCTGACCTGAGTTTGCATCTTGCTCTGAGTAGGCCCGGTGCCTTGGCTCGGGGAGGCATCCGCCCAGCTCGGTTCTGGCAGCAACAGCAACGCAAGACTGGCCGTGATTAAACCCCGTCGGAAGGATGCCAGCATCAGCGCGGCCAACGGCAGGCATAGCCAAAATCCCATATCGGCCCAAACATCAAATTCGCGTTCCACCTCGATGGTGGCGTCCTCACTGGGTAGTGTCACGGCTAAGGTTACCAGCAGATCCTTGTCGCTGATGGTTACTTGAGAATAACGCCCGTAGCTTTGTTGTGCCGCCTGAATCAACGGTGTCTCGTTTAGCCTGGCGACTACTGTCTGTCCCAACTCGTCGGTCAAAAAAATTGGCGCTTCGTTGGCCTGCTTGATGGGAATATTGGCACCGTCGTTGGTACCGATACCAATGATCGAAATCGGAAACGCGCGATTGCGGAAATCGCTGATGTCACTGGCCCGGCGAATACCGTCGGTTAGCAGTAGAATTCGACCCTCCATCAGGCCAGCGTTGGCGAACAGCTCTTTCGCAATACGAATACCGCTGGCGGGGCGGCTGCCGAGTACTGGCATCATGGCTGGGTTTAGGGAACTCAGGAGATTTTCGATGGTGTTGCTGTCGTCTGTAATTGGAACGACAGCATGACCGTCGCCAGCATAGGCGACTAAACCTGTAGAACCCTCGATGCGCAGCCGCAGGGCATCAACGATCTTTTGGCGGGCCTTGGCCAAGCGCGAGGGCGCGATGTCCTCAGCATACATGGATAACGACAAATCTAAGACGATGACGAGGGCATCGTTTTTTTGTGACACGGGCTGGGGCAGTCGCTCCCAGGTGGGACCTGCCAAGGCCAGGCACGTGAAGAGGGCGCCGGCATACAGGCTGGTGCGCAGGATTAGGGTTGAGCTGCGGGTGTCATCATCTAACAGTGCGGTGAGCAAGTCAGGCGCGATGGCGTCAGACCAGGGGCTGCGTTGGCGGGTGCGCCGAATCCAAAGGTAAATCAGCAGCACCAAGGGCGGCAGGGCGAGCAGCCACTCAGGCCGCAAAAAATGGAAATTGTTGGCCAGTTCATTCATTAGCAGTGCGGCCTTTAGAGCCCATTGGGCTCAGCCAGTCGGCCATTAGCAGGCAGATCCATAGCGCCATGCAGGCGCCTAAGGGCCAATGGTACAGTGCCTGAATTGGGCGAAAAGTTTCAGCCTCCTGCTCAACGGGCTCTAAGGCGTCAATGAGCTCATAAATTGCCAACAACGCACCGGGATCTTTCGCGCGAAAATAGCGACCGCCGGTAACGTCGGCAATGGCTTGTAGCGCGTCTTCGTCCAGGTCTGCCGAAGGATTGGTCATGCGCCCACTGATCCGACCCAGCAAGCCGGGCACGCGCATTTCGTCCGCCCCCACGCCAACGGTGTAAATACGGATGTTGTCTCGCGCAGCCAAGTCTGCGGCCACACTGGGTTCTACCTCACCAACGTTATTCGCCCCGTCCGTCAGCAGAATCAGCACCTTCTCTTGTTGAGGGCGCAGGCGTAAGCGTTTGACCGCTAGGCCAATGGCATCACCAATGGCGGTTTTCCCTCCGGCAATGCCCACTGGCGCTTCAATCAATAGCCGGTTAACGCTTTTCAGGTCGAAGGTGAGTGGGGCCTGCAAGTAGGCATTGCTGCCGAATAGCACCAAACCAACACGGTCGCCTACCCGAGCAGCGGTGAAGTTAGATATCACGGCTTTGACTACAGCGAGTCGCTCAACGTTTTCACCGTCGACGACCATATCTTCCGTAGCCATGCTGCCGGAAATATCAACGGCCAGCATCAGGTCTCGGCCAGATGTAGGTAGGCTTACGGGCTCGCCGGTAAATTGTGGTCTGGCCAGGGCAGTCAGCAGCAATAGCCACGCTAAGGCCATTACCCAAAGACGCCACGGACTCTGTGCTCCAAGGCTGCCCTCCGCGGTACCAACGGACGAAAATGCATCCAGGGACGGTACGGCTAAAGCCGGCGCCTGCGCTTCGCTCGCGCCAATAAATCGCCGTACAAACCAAGGCAGCGGCAGCGCAAAGAAGGCGTAGGGCCACAGCCATTCAATCATCGGGCCACCTCCTCATGTGATGCGCGAATTGCGGCATGGGCCTGGGCCGCATTTCCCGGCTGCAGTTGTTTGAGTAGGCCTGCAACGGCTTGGTGCAGCTGCGCTCGAGCAATTGGTTGGTCCGGCGCAAACCGAGCTGTGCCTAAGGCGCGGCCAGGACCCTGACTGAAATTCTGGGTTTGACTGATGCTATCCAGGGCTCGCAGCCAGTCGTCGCCGCTGAGCTTGCCCAGGGGCTGCATGTCTAGTGCCGCTACTAGAACCCGCTTAAGCAACTCGTTGCAGGCGTGGACCGCCTCAGAATCGGCATTGCCATGAGCAAACACGGACTGCAAAAGCAGCTCGGCCGCGCGGATTGGTGCGCGCGCCTGCCAGCGCCGCCAAGCCACCCGAGCAGCCCAAACCACCGAGAGCAAAAGCACAACTGCCAGCACCCACCAGCCCGGCGCCGGAGGCCACCAAGACGGCGCTGCAGGCAGATAGATGTCACGCAGTTGGGCAAGAGGGTCGGCGTTCATGATGTCCTGGTGACATGGGCCTGTGCGGCGGTTTCGATATCAAGGAGGTCCCATTGCGGATCATCGGTACCCAGGCGCACCAAGCCAGCTGCCCAGCGGTGACTGAGCTCTTCAATGGCACGGAGGTGTTGCTGATAGTCCTCGGCATAACGCTGACGCCGTCTTGCATCGCCGGAAAAGAAGCTGAGCTGCTGCGCTCCCTGACGAATGGTGTAGCTACCGGTGGGTGGCAGAGCCGCATCTAGAGGGTCACTGATCTGGGCCAAAATAACCTGGTGCTTGCGGGCAAGTTGGCCCAGCGACTGATCCAATAACGGCAGAGCACCGACTCTGCACCAACCGACCAAGTCGCTGATGATAAAGATTCGCAGCCGCTGTCTGCTCAATCGCTGCAAACCCTCCAGGGCCTGTTCCAGCCGACCCAGCGCCGCACCCTTATCACTGGCGGGATTGACTCGATGCAGGGCCTGATTGCTGCGCGCAACCTGTAGCAGCAGACGGCCTGTGGCTTTTGCAGTGCGTGCTGGACGAAAGAGGTGATGGCCGCCGTTATCCAGCACCAGCCCGCCAACCCGGTCCCCGTGACCGGTTAGCCGCCAGGCCAAGCGTCCGGCCAGTTCCGCACTGGCGACGGATTTAAGTCGCTGCTGGGAGCCAAAAAACATGGTCTGGCTTTGATCGACAAAAAGCAGCGCAGGGTATTCCCGCTCTTCACGGAACACCTTGGTGTGGGGCGTATTTTTGCGTGCGGTAACTCGCCAATCGATGCTGCGAACGTCGTCCCCGGGCTGATACTGACGGACTTCGGCAAAATCGACGCCCCGACCCTTTTGCTTAGATAGGCGCATGCCGGCCAGCGGGCTGGATAGCCCTTGGGGTCGGAGCGATTGGTTGGAGCTGGGCTGGAGTCGCAGCTGCAGCAGTTGCTCGAGATTGACGTAGGCGCCAGAGATGGCATCACTGCTTGTTTTCAGTGTAGCTCCGGAGTTTTGTGTAACCGGCCGGGTTTGTTGGTCGAGCTGAGTTGACGTCGTCATAGTGGCGTAAGCAATGGCTTAGGGTACCGGGACATACTCAATCAAGCCGTCAATGAGGGCATCACTGGACACTGCCTGGGCCTCGGCAGCGAAGCTGCGAATTAACCTATGGCGTAACACGTCGTGGGCAATACTCTGCACGTCCTCGGGCGTTACGAAGTCGCGCCCCGCCAACCACGCTAAGGCTCTGGCTCCCAAGTCTAAGCCGATGGTGCCGCGAGGACTGGCGCCCAATTCGATAAAAGGGGCCAGTGACTCAGGTGGGTTACGACTGGCCAGAACTAATTCCACCAGATACCGCTCAACGGGTTCTGCCATGTGCAGGGCCAGCATTTCTTGCCGGGCCTGCATGACATGAGCTTGAGTGATCAACGCCGGCGGCGCGGTTGCCGGTGCAGTTCCTGCAACTGCAGCTTCTCGTCGCACCAGATTTAAAATTTCAGCTTCAGCAACCCTATCTGGATAGTCCACGACGACGTGGAGAAGAAAACGATCCAGCTGGGCTTCAGGCAAAGCATAGGTGCCTTCCTGCTCGATGGGGTTCTGGGTGGCCATGACCATGAAGAGTTCTGGTAGCTCAAAAGTCTGGCGGCCAAAGCTGACCTGACGCTCTGCCATGGCCTCGAGCAGTGCGGATTGGACCTTGGCCGGTGCTCTGTTGATTTCGTCGGCGAGCACAATGTTGTGGAATATTGGCCCAGGCTGAAACACGAAGCTGCCATCTTCCGGGCGATAGATCTCGGTACCGGAAACGTCACTTGGCAGCAGGTCAGGGGTGAACTGAATGCGGTGAAAGTCTCCCTCTAAGATATCGGCTAGGCATTTGACTGCCCGAGTCTTGGCCAGCCCCGGAGCGCCCTCGACCAGCAAGTGCCCGCCGCACAGTAGGGTCATTAACATGCGTTGGATCAGGTAGCTTTGACCGATGACCTTTGTCTGCAGGTACTGGCTCGCGGCTAGAAAGCTGTTACGTGCAGGTGACGACGGTACTGCAGAGGAAGCGGTATTACTGGACACGGATTAGGCTCTCAAGAAAATCAAAGAAGCATTGTAGCTAGCCCTTGAGTGCCAACAAGGCCTTTTGCGTCCGGCGTACCAGCGGTGTCTAGGCATGGGCCTCTGGATGCCCAACAAGTCGCGCAATCGTTGCGGCAGTTCGTGTAGGACGGGCGCTTTGGAAAAATGCTGTGCTGGCCCTAAAAAAACGGATTCCTACTTTATGAGGGAAGTCCAGAGCTCTAGACTGGCTCACCTGTTAAAAGGTGTTGTTTATGAGTCTTCTGCAAAAACTCCTGCTCTCTTTGCCACCGGAGACGGCACACAACGCCGCTATGGCCGGGCTGCGGTTTACCGGCCACTTCCCCGGGTCTGTTTCGCCTCTTACCGGGGCTCATCGCAAGTTTTTGGGTAAAACCCTGATAAACCCCATTGGCCTAGCAGCGGGCTTGGACAAAAACGCTGAAGCGGTGCTGGGCCTGGCGCGCTGTGGGTTTGGTTTTTTGGAGGTGGGCACGGTAACGCCGCTAGCTCAGCCGGGAAACCCGAAACCGCGCCTGTTTCGTCTGCCTGAACACCAGGCGCTGATCAATCGCATGGGGTTTAATAATCACGGTATGCGGGCCATGGCCACAAAGCTGGCGCGGGTCCGCGCGAGCCGGCGCCTGCAGGGCGTGCTGTTAGGGGTAAACCTGGGAAAGAACAAAGACACCCCGAACGAGGAGGCCGCGTCAGACTATCTTAAAGGGATGACGTGCCTGCACAGCTACGCAGACTATTTCACCGTGAATTTGTCCTCGCCGAACACACCGGGTTTGCGTCAGCTTCAACACGGCGAGCCGCTGCGCGCACTTTTGAGTGACATCAAGGAGCAACAGCTCGCGCTGAGCAGTCAGGGTATGCCGGTGCCGCTCATGCTGAAGATCGCTCCGGATCTGGCTGCCGAGGAGATCTCGCAAATTGCCGAGCAGGCGGTGGCCTGCGGCTTCGACGGCATTATCGCAACGAATACCACCCTAGCTCGGGACCAGGTTGCAGAGCACCTCCATGGTCAAGAGACTGGCGGCTTGAGTGGTGCACCCTTGACCCAGCGCAGTGTGCAAATCATGACCCAGCTGCGGGAGGCTTTGCCCGCCAGAATGACCTTGGTGGGAGTTGGGGGGATTGGGCGGCCCGGTGACGCTCGCGCCATGCTGGATGCTGGTGCTGATGCGTTACAAATATACACATCATTTATCTACGAAGGCACCAAAATAGTGCGGCTTATGGTGGAGGAGACCTGCTAATTTACTTGTGCTGATTGGGGGGTATAAAACGCACAATTTTGTGGCGTTTTGTCCTTGGGTTCGCTTAAATGCTTGCTCCATTAGAGAGGACGAACCCATGAAAAAATTCTTGCTACTGCTTGGTGGGCTGTTGTGCAGCCAAGCAGCTTACGCTGACGGCATTAGTGGTGCTGATACCGCTTGGATCATGACGGCCACAGCCCTCGTGCTCTTCATGACGATTCCCGGTTTATCGTTGTTTTACGCAGGTCTGGTGCGGTCTAAAAACGTGCTCAGCGTACTGATGCAGTGCTTTACTATCACCTGTCTGATGTCCCTGCTTTGGCTGGTGGCGGGATATTCCCTGGCATTTGGTGACGGCGGGTCGTGGAACGGTTTTATTGGCGGCTTAGACAATATGCTGCTGGTGAATATCGGTGAGGACACCCCTTCTGGCACCATTCCGGAAAGTGTCTTTGCGTTGTTTCAAATGACCTTTGCGGTCATAACGCCAGCGCTGATTGTTGGTGGTTTTGCCGAACGGATGCGCTTTTCCGCCGTAGTTATTTTTTCTGCCGCCTGGTTACTTTTAGTTTATGCGCCCATCTGCCACTGGGTTTGGGGTGGCGGCTGGCTGAGCGATCTTGGGGTAATGGACTTTGCCGGTGGCATTGTTGTTCATATTACCGCCGGGGTTGCAGCTTTAGTCGCGGCCGTGGTCCTGGGCAACCGTCGCGGTTTTCCTTCTCAAGCCATGCCACCCCACAACATGACGATGTCGATTACCGGCGCCGGGATGCTGTGGGTTGGTTGGTTCGGTTTCAACGGCGGCAGTGCGTTGGCAGCCAATGGTGACGCTGGCATGGCTATGCTAGTGACTCACATTTCCGCGGCGGCAGGGGCGATTACCTGGATGCTGCTCGAGCGCATCAATCATGGCAAAGCATCGGCCCTGGGCGCAGTTACCGGCATGGTTGCGGGCTTGGGCACGATTACGCCTGCCTCAGGGTTCGTTGGGCCCGGCGGCGGTTTGATTATCGGCTTGAGCGCAGGCTTTGTTTGCTACTACGCGACAGGGTTTATCAAGCGCACCCTTAAGATTGACGATTCCCTGGATGTTTTCCCCGTCCATGGCGTGGGTGGCATCCTCGGCACGTTGCTGACAGCCGTGTTCGCGAGCAACGCCCTTGGCGCATTCAGTGGTCAGCACGATATCGACATTGGTGCGCAGTTCTCAACCCAGGCCATCGGGGTGGTTGCCGCCATCGTTTACACTGCGGTAATTACTTTTGTTATCCTAAAAGTGACAGAAGCCCTGGTGGGTAACCGAGTCGATGACGAAGACGAAATGCAGGGCTTGGATTTGATTTCTCACGATGAGCGGGGCTACGACATATAAGAGAGGGGCCCATTCGGGGCTTATAAAAAACGTAGTTCCTGTGAGAGAACTGGTCGACGCAGGAAGAAGTCGCTCGAGCAGATTGCAACCGCCCCTAGGGGCGGTTTTTTTTGTTCTATTACATTGGGTTGTGGAGTTTAATTCGGTCGCTCGTTAAGTTTCTGTTGACTGCCTGGGCCTGAATTTGGTGCTCTCTGGCCTGCCTTAGTCGGTATTAGCGTTGGCAGGCGTTGCGGACCAGCGCATCGACTAGGAATGCAAAGGGATAACCAATTGCGGCAGCTCCCTCTGGATAAAGGCTGGTGGGCGTCATTCCTGGCAATGTGTTTACCTCAAGTAGAAATGCCTCATCCTGCTCCGTGACAATAAAGTCGGCCCTGGATAGGTCCTCAAGGCCTAGGCAGCGATGGGCCTTCTGGGCAATCTCCTGCAGGTGTTCAGATAAGGCCTGACTCACCGGCGCAGGCATCACATGTTCACTGTGTCCGGGCGTGTAGCGATGCTCAAAGTCATACCATTGATTGTCTGGGGTGCGTATCTCAATTACCGGGTGCACTTTGTATTGACCCTGCAGGTGCAGTACGCCAACGGTCATCTCCCGGCCCGCAATAAACGGTTCAACTAGGCACGCACCGTGTTGCAGGCTGGATTCCAGGGCCGCTGCAACGTTGCCGCCTTCAGGTAGCAGTTGAACGCCAATAGCTGACCCTTGATTCAGTGGTTTGATCGCCACGCCTGTTCCCAGGTGCTGACGAATGTGGCTGACGGCGGCGGCAAGATCTTGGCCCGGGCTCACAATAACGTCCGGGCATACCGGCAGTCCTTGTCGCTGGAACAGTGCCTTGGCCAAAGCTTTGTCCATAGCCACGGCGCTGCCGCGCACACCGCTGCCCACATAGGGCAAGCCCAGCATCTCGAGCAACCCTTGAACGGTGCCATCCTCCCCCGGAGGACCATGTAAGGCGGGGAAAACGACATCTGGGGCCATGTCCAATAGGTGCCTTGCGCAGTTGCTGTCCAGTTCAATAACGCGGGTAGCGTGCCCGCTGGCCTTCAGCGCCGCTTGAATTTGCGACGCAGAATTTCGCGACACCTCGGCTTCGGCAGAGGGGCCTCCAGCTAGAATTGCTACTGACAGCGAGGCTTGGGTCATGGTTTTAGTGTCTCTCGGTCTGCACAAATGGACCAACGCTCGTGGTCCCGCCATTGTCCGTCGATGAAAAGAAAGTTTTGGCTTAAACCCTCGTACTGAAATCCGCAGCTTTCTACCAGAGCTTTAGAGCGTAGATTATCCGGCTGAATGTTTGCTTCCAAGCGGTGCAGGCCCAAGGTGGTAAAGGCCAGTCGCAACAGCTGCCCTAAACCCTGCTGCATGTATCCCTGCCCTTGGTAAGGCTGGCCGACGTAGTAGCCCAGCGAGGCATTTTGGAAAGTTCCGCGAACAATGTGATTCAAATTGATAACGCCAACAATGCGCTCATCCTCATTTCGGCAGATCGCGAAACCTTCATGATCGCTGCGGCGAATGCGCTGAAGATAGTGCCGAAACATCTGCGGCGTGGTGGGTGGTGTGATCCACGGGCGGTGCGTGTCCATGCTTGCACGCATCAAGCCTAGAAATTCCCCTTGGTCGTCACTAACCACTTTGCGCAGATAAACGTTGGTATCAATGTCCATACGCGCCACCGTCTTCTGCATTGGTGTTTGCGTGTTGTTGCCCGGCCGGGGCACTTGCGAACACATAAGCACCCCCACGATGGGCGAGCCAGGCCTCGGTGAAGGCTTTGAGAGGATAGCGCCGAGATACCTGGTCAGGCGTAGCACTCGCCGGGTCCATGACCAGGGCGAAGCCTTGATCCTGATCAAACTCAACGCCATAAAGGACCAGCAAATGCCCGCCACTTTGAGGCTGGGGCGCTCCTGGCAGCTGATCTTTGGCGTAGCGGATGCTGCAGACAATGGGTTGGCCGGTCTTTAATGCAGTCAAGGCATTGCCCCAGTCCACAAACGCTTCCACGCTGCCCAACAGCCCATGCTCAGAGGCCCAATAGGTGGCCAGCGGCCATTTGCCGTAGGCCTTGGTAAGCGGGTCGTAGCAATGCTCTACAGCCTGGGGCCAGTGGGTTGCAGCTGCGCTACCCATGACTGCCATTGCCGTGGCCGTGGGTGAGCAAATACGGCGAGCAATGGTTTTCTCGGCCTGCATCTGACTCACCGGCGCGGGCCGGGGTGTTCTCACTGCCTCACATGGTGTGGGCAGTTGCTGGATGTCCAGATCGACGGGGCGGACGCTTACGGTCATAAGATCCCAGGTCGGTGGTTCTTGGCTCTCGGGCAGGAACAAGCTTAGGTGCAGCATAAGCTCGTCGACGTGAACCGCGCTGTGCCAGCAGTCGATTTTTGGTACCAAAGCCTCTGTTTGGGTGCCGCCAGCGTTAAAACTCTGCCAGGGGCCAGTATTAGCGGGTAACACGGGTGACAGGATGCTTTGCTCGTCGGTACTAGCATCTCCAGCAGTCCATTGATATTGGTAGCCCGGTGACAGACAGGTGTAGCTTGGGACAATAATATGCTGGCCCGGAACCCCCTTGATGCTGACACAGGCGCGCCATGAGGATCCTTCCCCGGGGCCGACCTCGCTGTGCCGGTGCCACTGTATGGGGCCGTCCAGCGGCAAGGGAAACGAAACCCGTTCGGGGCAAGTTGCTAGTCGGGTGATGTAATGCATGGCAAGATCTTAGCCCGGCTCGACGCTTCGGGCGACCACTCACTGACCCTATGAACGTTCATGCAGCGACTTATTTTGTATAGCACCCAGCACTGTCACCTGTGCGAACAAGCGTTAGATTTGCTGTTGAGTCAGCCAGGCTTGAGGGGGGTGCAGCTCGACGTGATTGATGTAGCGTCCACGGATGCTTTGATGGAGCGCTATGGGCCGCGGATCCCAGTATTGCGTTTGGGCGATCGAGAACTCGATGCACCCTTTGATAGAGACGATTTGGCGCGTTTTTTGATCGCCTAATAAGGCCAGACAACACCGTCTCGAGGCCAAGGATAGAGGCCTTTTCCAGTCGCCTGACACCAGTTGCCCAGCATCGGCGCTTGGTCATTGTTAGCCACCGGGTTAGCCACTGGGTATCTGCCACTCATGGTCATTAAGAATAGGGGCTTGTCGCTGGTTCAGATTGCGATAGACCACTTCAAAGGCTAAGACGTTCTGAACGTAGTTCCGAGTTTCTTTAAAAGGGATGGTCTCTATCCACACATCCATGGGCAGCCCCGCGCGGTCCCTCATCCAGCGGTCGGCTCGGCTCTCGCCAGCATTATAGGCAGCGATGGCAAGAGGGCGGTGGCCACGGTACCGCTCCATTAACCAAGAAAAATGATAGGAGCCAATTTCGATGTTACGTTCAGGGGTGCGCAGATCGCGCTTGATGGCTTGGCCAACGTCGTCGCCAAGGTGCTTCTTCAACCCGCCTCGCCGAATAGCGATTTTGCCGGTGGCTGGCATAATTTGCATTAAACCCAATGCGCCGGCGCTGGATTGGGCTTTGGGCTGAAACGCCGACTCCTGGCGCGCAATGGCTCTGAGCAGATTCCCATCCACGCCGTGTCGTAAAGCCGCTGCGTCAAATACAGAGCCGTAGGCGTCGGGAAATCGTATTTGCAAGTCGTCTCGAACACCGGCGCTGTTGGCTGTTTGGATCGCAAGAAACAATCGCCCGATTCGCTGGGCTAGGTGAGCCATGTCGTGTTGCACCGCTTGATCGTGATTGGCCAGCGCCCGATACCACTCGCGCCGCCCATTTAAGTCATCGCCGACGGCGAATAATTCCACGGCCCTGGCAACTCCGGGAATCTGCATCAGCGCGTTTTCCTCGGCAGCGCCGAATGGATGTTCTTGCATTCTCTGCAGTTTAGTCGGTGTGTTCAGTCGCGCGGCGGCCAGGAAACCGTAGTAGCTGCGGTTTTCGGCAAGCCCGCGCAACAGGGCTTGACCGTCGTTTTGTTGCTCCAGCGCGAGGAGGGCGCGGCCCAGCCAGTATCCGGCGCGGCTGCTGTTTTCCTGATCGGTTTGCATGCGGTCAGCCCAATGCACGACCTCGGCCCAGTTTTCGTGGGCAATGGCTGCGTTTAGCAGGCCCTCCACGGCGAAAGCAGATTGCACACGGTCACGCTGGTTGTTTGGCGGAAAGATGTTGTCCGTTGCCAGCCCCACTGCGATTTGATCGTCCAAGCGCTGGCGCTGGGCCGGAGTAAAACCATGGCTTTGGCGAAAACGCTGCCACGCACTGGCGGCTTGCTCAGGTGCGCGAGTGCTCAGTCGGGTCAGGCCATAAATAATCGCATCGCGGTTTGGCCCTGTATCCGCAGCAAAGGCGCCGCGCCAGGCGACACGCTGAGGTTGTCGTCGTAGTTCGTAATAGCCTTTGGCGGCGCTGAGATTGTCGCCATCAAGATAACGCTGCAAGTATCTGGCGAGCACGTACTGGCGTTCCTCCATAGCACCATTAAAGCGCTGCCAAATAAGCGCCTGGGTGAATCTGGGTGTTTTTCGCCAGACCGCGAATAAGGGGTCGCAGGCCTTGGGCTGGGATTTCGGCTGGGCCCAAAGCATCGAGGTTGCATCCAAGGCTTGGTCTTTTTCGCCGATACCGTAGCGGGCCCGCGCGAAATAACAGGCGAGCTCTGGGTTTTGCGTATCGTAGCGCCGGCTGTGCAGGGTCTGCCACTGGCGGCGTTTGCCCTGAAGAATCAGCCAACGTTGGTAGAGCAAGGGTGTTACTGGCAGTTCCCCGTACTGCTGCCGGAATGCGTCGATAGCAGCAGGGCCTATTTGGCTAAGACGGGCACTCAGCCGGTGATACTCGAGGTAGGGAGCCAAAGGGTAGTTTTGCAGCTCTGCCGCCATGGCTTTGCTGCGAGACCACTGGCCGGCGCGCAGGTACTCAATGGCCTGAAGATAGTTATCGCGATGGGTCGAGATGGCGTGAGAGAACTGCAGTGGTATGAGGGTTAATTCGACGAGGACAGTACCTAGGAAAAACGCTCGCGGCATTTGCGAATCCTTATCGTTGGTGCCTGCAGCATAATCCGCCGGGCTAGCTCTCGCCAACCCGAACCGCCAGAACGTCGCAGGGTGCGCTGTCCATCACGCCATTGGCCGTGGAACCAAGCAATCGGGCCAAACCGCTGCGGGTGTGACTGCCGACAACGATCAAATCTGCACCGCATTCTTCCGCGGCGCGGTGAATTTCACTTTGGGGCCGACCAAAGATCAGATGCTGACGATCTTCAGGTATGCCAAGCTGGCCGCCGAATGCTGTTAAATGGGCTTTCGCCTGATCCTGAATTTGTTCTTGAACTGGCGATAGATCCATTGGCACATCACCACCGTATGCCGCACTGAGGGGTTCGATGACATGAACAATGTGGACCGCGCAAGGGGTATCGCCGATTATCTGCTTCATCCGATCTGCAAGTAGGGTCGACTCCTCGGTCAGATCCGCTGCGAGCAAGACGGTAGAATAAGGTGCCATCATGTTGTCCCCGACTGGTTGTCTTGGAGCGGAAGATACCTCCTGTTGATTGCCGCAACAACAGTTTCAATGCCTGCTTTAAGCGCTTCCCCTAGAGTCAAAAAGGGCACAAAATCCTGGGTTTGTTTGCGGTGGGCAATATCGATGGAATGGTTAATTATCGTGTTAGCTCTCGGCGTTGCCATTGGCCCGATTCTCTACCTCACACCCTCGGAGCGCGACCGCTATTTGACGGGGCTGCGTGCCCAAGCGCGTAAACTCGGTTATACGGTGCAACTGGATAAAGTGCTGAAGCTGAACCCAAACGCCGATGAGCGAGTGTCTGCCGGCGGCAGCGTTCGCCAGCTTGCGGTGCCATGTACCCGCTATCAACTGCCCCTTGGGGTAACCGTTAATGCAGTGTCACCGATTTTTCTATTACGCATACCCAGCGCCCCGACCATCCCTATCGAGCGACTGTCGCCGCATTGGGCGGTAAATGGTTTGGACGTGGGACAACTAAAATCACTGCGCCGCTGGCAAAACGATGCAGACGGTCTGATGGAGCTGGTTGCGGTGCTGGATCAGATGCCAATGGATGTGCTGGCGGTACAGTTGGATAAGCGATTTATCGCCGCGTTTTGGCGTGAACAAAGACCTCAAGCTGCGGCAGCTAGCGGTGGAGGAAATACAGCAGATAAGTCGGTAACGCGGCTACCGTGGTTTTGGCCAAATTCCGGCTCGAAGCAGCCTGCCACGCTGGATGAACTACCCGGTCTGAAAGCCCTAGACGAGGTCATGCGCCGTTTACTCAACACAATAAAGAAGCACTGGGGCACCATCACGCCATAGAAACTTGGCGCTGTGCGCCCGTCGCCACTAACCCGTCAATGTGCTGGGCGAATCACCGTAGAACAGCTTTCCTCCCGCTCATTTCTTGACACATAGGATCACCAAAGCCTATAAATCGCCGTCCTCGGGATCACCTTGGGCCATTTTCAGGCAAGAGCTAGCAAGCGACACTGACAGCTATAAGGGTTTTTAGACATGGCACGTTCTCTCGTCATCGTAGAGTCTCCGGCAAAGGCAAAGACCATAAATCGCTATCTGGGCAAGGACTTCGTGGTCAAGTCCAGTGTCGGTCATATTCGTGACTTGCCCACAGGCGGCAAAGCTGTGGATCCCAAGGCGCGAGCCGCTGAAGCCCAAAAAACCAAAGCACTCCCCCCGGCCAAGCGTGAGGCCTACAAGAAAAAGCGTGCCCGAGAGCAGCTTGTGCGACGGATGGGCGTGAACCCTGACAAGAATTGGTCTGCCCAATACGAAATTTTGCCGGGTAAAGAAAAAGTCGTTGATGAACTGAAAAAGCTGGCCAAAGACGCACCGGCCATTTACCTGGCTACGGACCTTGATCGAGAGGGGGAGGCTATCGCCTGGCACCTGCGCGAAGCCATTGGCGGCGACGAGGGGCGCTATCGCCGGGTAGTCTTTAATGAGATTACTCGTAAAGCTATTGAAGAAGCGTTTGTTGATCCGGGCGACATCGATATGGATCGTGTGCACGCTCAGCAGGCTCGGCGATTTTTGGACCGAGTAGTTGGCTTTGAACTGTCGCCATTGCTGTGGGCGAAGGTGGCCAGAGGATTGTCTGCGGGCCGCGTGCAGAGCGTAGCCGTGCGCCTGATCGTTGAGAGAGAACGAGAAATACGCGCCTTCGTGCCCGAGGAATATTGGGACGCCTTTGCAGACTTGTCTCGCGCACAAGATGACGCGCCAGTGCGCTTCCAGGTATCGAAATACCAAGGCGCGAACTTTCGGCCGACCAATGAAACAGATGCCATGGGGTTGATGAGCACCCTGCGCGAGCAGGACTTCGCGATTACCAAGCGCGAAGACAAACCAACCCGTAGCCGTCCCAACGCACCCTTCATCACGTCGACGCTACAGCAGTCCGCCAGCACCCGGCTGAGCTTCTCGGTGAAAAAGACCATGACCATGGCCCAGCGCTTGTATGAAGCTGGTTACATCACCTATATGCGAACGGATTCCACAAACCTCAGCGCTGAGGCCGTGGAGGCTGCGCGTACCCTGATTGGCAACGAGTATGGCCCGGAGTATCTGCCAGACAGTCCCAAGCGCTACAACTCCAAAGAAGACGCCCAGGAAGCGCACGAGGCGATTCGTCCCTCCAACGCCAATACGAAGCCTGAACACCTAACCGGCGTAGATGGCGACGCCGTGCGGCTTTACGAGTTGATTCGGAATCAGTTTTTGGCCTGCCAGATGACGGATGCAAGGTATCTGAGCACCAGCATTAAAGCCCAAGCAGGAGATTTCGAGCTTTCCGTGCGCGGTCGCATTCTGCAGTTCGATGGGTTCACCCGAGTAATGCCCGTTAACTCCAAGAAGGACGAGGACGCTACGCTGCCAGATTTTCAGGCAGGGGATGCCCTAAAACTCGCAGACAGCGAAGCAATCCAGCATTTCACTAAACCGACGCCGCGATTTGGTGAGGCGAGCCTAGTAAAAGAACTGGAGAAACTGGGGATCGGGCGTCCTTCCACCTACGCAAGCATCATTTCCACCATTCAGGACAGAGGCTATGTCCGCCTAGAAGCTCGGCGCTTTTATGCGGAAAAAATTGGCGAGCTAGTGACAGACCGTTTGCTAGAGAACTTCGACAACCTCATGGACTACCGCTTCACCGCTAACATGGAAGAAGAGCTGGACAAGGTGGCCCAGGGCCAAGCCCAATGGGATGCCGTGCTGAATGAGTTTTACGGAGATTTCAGCGGCAAGCTCGTCTCGGCAAAAGACGTGGAACATGGAATGCGCGTAAATGCGCCCACAGATACAGACATTATTTGCCCGAACGCCGACTGTGGCCGGCATATGCAAATTCGCAACGGCTCCACCGGTGTATTTCTGGGTTGTTCTGGTTACGGGCTTAAACCCAAGGAACGCTGCACCAAAACAGTAAATCTAATTCCCGGCGAAGAAGCCGTGGATGCGGAGCAGGACGACGAGGGCGAGTCCAAGTTACTGCGTAAAATGCGTAAATGTCCTACCTGCCAAAGCGCCATGCTGAGTTATTTAGTCGATGAGACGCGCAAGCTGCATATCTGTGGCAACAACCCAGACTGTGCTTCTTTTGAGATTGAAACCGGCACCTTTAAAATAAAGGGTTACGACGGCCCGCTGCTGGAATGCGACAAGTGCGGTGCCGAGATGCAGCTGAAATCCGGGCGGTTCGGCAAGTACTTTGGCTGTGTGGAATGCCCGAATACCCGCAAGCTGCTTCGCAACGGCGAGCCTGCGCCGCCAAAGGCTGATCCAGTACCCATGCCGGAGTTGCGCTGCGAAAAAGTGGACGATCACTACCTGCTGCGTGATGGGGCGTCAGGCATATTTCTGGCAGCAAGCCAATTTCCAAAGCACCGGGAAACCCGAGCGCCGCTAGTGGCGGAGATAAAACCCCACGCCAACGAGCTAGACCCGAAGTTCCGTTACTTGTTGGCGGCACCGGAGCAGGATCCTGAGGGGAACCCGGCAATTATCCGCTACAGCCGTAAAACCAAAGAGCAGTACGTGCAGTCGGAAATTGAGGGTAAGGCAACGGGCTGGAAGGCTTTTTATCAGGAGCCTAACTGGGTAGAAGAGGGTGAGGTTAAGAAACCGGCGGTTAAGAAGAAGGCGACTAAGAAGCCCCAGAAAAAGTCTGCTTAGTCTTACTTTAGTCAGAATCCATCCCATCTAGGCCGGTCTAGGCCGATCCCGTCCGATTCAGGACAGGTTCGGCTTAAGCCCGTGTGCTCGATATAACGCCTAGATTTGCTGACGAATAACGCCTACCGATAGCCCCTCTATAGCGAAGCTCTGCTCCGCCAGATCTACCTCGATGGGGTCGTAGGCCGAATTCTCAGGCAACAGCAGTACCTGGTTGCGTTTTCTGGTGCGCTGAAAGCGCTTTACCGTTACTTCTTCCTCGATGCGTGCCACCACAATCTGGCCGTTAGTTGCCTGTTCGGTCTTGTGCACCGCTAGCAGGTCGCCATCAAGAATACCGGCATCCACCATACTGTCGCCCCGCACGCGCAGCAGATAATCGGCATGGGGCTGGAAAAAGCCTGCGGGGAGATCAATGCGGTCTTCGATATTCTCTTCGGCCAAAATGGGATTGCCCGCCGCCACGCGGCCCACAATGGGCAAGCCCTCGTCAATCAAGTCGGGCAGGCGAATACCCCTAGAGGTTCCCGGAATCATTTCGATGGCGCCTTTACGGGCCAGCGCTTTTAGGTGTTCTTCCGCAGCGTTCGCCGATTTGAAACCTAACTCGGCGGCAATGTCCGCTCGGGTCGGCGGGTACCCGGTGTCCGCTATATAACGCCGAATAAGCGCCAAAATCTGCGCTTGGCGGGGAGTCAGGGCTGGGGTGGGCTTAGTCAGAGCGTTCATGGCATTCCTGAATATTTGTACAGTGCTGGGAGTATAGCCAGCATACTGAATATCTGTACAGGTATGTTTGCAACTTTTTTTTGGGTTTTTGCGGTCAGAGAAATGATCCGTGGTTATCTACCTGGTTTTGCTACCATAATTCGTGGTCAAGACTGACGGCTCAAGGGAGTTCGGTAGAGATACCAGGATAAGAGGAAGGGAAGCTATGGACGGGTTTTTGGCGCTGTTTGAACAATACAGCTGGGTATTAGGAGCCTTTGGGGTTCTGCTGCTGGCGGCAATTGTGCGATTCGTAGCCGGCCGGCTGCTGATAAAAGCCGAGGCTCAGGCCAGTCGCACTGAGAACACCTGGGACGATGCGCTGGTGCGCGGGGCTCGTCGACCGCTTTTTTTGGGGATCTGGGTGATGGCAATTTCGTTTGCCGTTGACTCTATGGATCTGCAGTCACGAGCGGAAGTGTTCGCGCTGACGGATAACCTGCGCGACATTGCTGTGGTCTGGCTGTTGATTTGGTTTGCGTTAAATGTCATCCAAAACGTTGAGGCTGCCTATGCCCAGGGTGGTGCAAGCCAAAAGGTGGATCCCACTACAGCCGCCGCAGTAAGCAAGCTGCTTCGCGCCACCATTGTGATCACCGGCGTGTTGATGGCCATGCAAGCGCTTGGCTTCTCCATTTCGGGAGTCCTAGCACTGGGTGGGGTTGGCGGCATCGCAGTGGGTTTCGCAGCGCGCAGTCTGCTGGCAAATTTTTTTGGCGCGCTCATGATTTTCCTGGATCGACCCTTTTCTGTAGGTGATTGGGTGCGGTCGCCGGATCAAAATATTGAGGGAACCGTGGAATCCATTGGCTGGCGCGTGACCTTGATTCGAACCTTTGATCAGCGCCCGCTTTACGTGCCAAATTCAGTTTTCACGGAGATTTCAGTCGAAAACCCGTCACGCATGCACAACCGACGAATTCACGAAACCTTTGGTCTTCGGTACACGGATTTACCCAAAATGCAGGCCATCGTGGATGAGGTGCGGCAGATGCTGGAGAGCCATGAGGATATTGAGCAGAACCGAACGCTGATGGTGAATTTTGTTACCTTCGGGGCCAGTTCCCTGGATTTCTTTATCTACACCTTCACCAAAACTACGGACTGGAGTACGTTCCACCGGGTGAAGCAGGATGTCTTGTTGCGTGTCGCTGACATTGTGGCGGCACATGGTGCTGAATTCGCCTTCCCGACCCAAACCCTGCAGCTGGAGTCCCTGGAAACTCTGGCTGAGACGGCTGCCAACCCACCAGCACAAAGCGCTCCCGTTGGGTCTGCGCGTGGAGACTAGCCTGTCTCAGCTGGCGGCCTTGGACAGCCTGCCTGGGGAGGTGTCCAGAGTTATCCATCACGCGCAAACCGTGGCCACGGCAGCGGAAATGGACGCCGCGCTGGATCGGTTGGCGGTCCGGCTTACCGCGCTTGGGCAAGACAGAGACCCGGTTTTGCTGACCTTGCTGCCTGGTGGCGCCTATCTTGCCGGTGCTTTGTTACGGCGTGTGGTGTTTCCGCTGCAGACCGCCTACATCCTTGATGTGCCGGAAGGGATGCTATCAAAAACCCGGGAATTGCTGAGTGTTTTGCCTGATGTGGCGGGGCGGCTCGTTATTTTAGTGGACGACGGCCTGACCGATAAGCCAAGCATCGACCGCCTGGGCAGCTACCTAGAAGAAGGCGGTGCCGCCGAGGGTTGGCGTTGTTCTCTGGTGGCGCAATCTGCACAGTCTTCAGCAACCGCAGGTTTTTTTTCCAGTCACTTTTCCGCAGTGGTCGGTGAGGGTCATGGGCTCTTCGGCTGCGGTCTTGACGTGCAGGGCTACTGCCGCAATTTACCCAGCCTGCATCGCGGCTAACTTTTGTTTCGTTGCCAGGACTGGCGGTTTATTCCGGCGCTGCTTCTGACAGTAGTTCGTTGAACTGGGTGAAAAGCATTTGGACTCTCTCGGGGTGCTGGGCTTTGTCGATGCGCACCAGCATGCCGAACAGTGGGTGGTCAAAATAATGCAGCTCGGCGCTGCGCATCCGCCGACTCTCTTCGAGCTGCGCGAATGCATCCGCTGCCGGTGATCGCGCGGCGGCGTTATGCAGAGAGATTGGATCCGGCCCAGCCTGGCTGGGCGTCAGCCAGAGCGTCGCCTCGGTGTGCAGGTAGCGGCCGAGGGTGACTGCCAGATAGCCTGTCAGTTCCTCACCAACCTGGATATAGAGGGGTTGGGGGGCACTTCGCTCAGGCACGTGCTGCTGCCAAGCCATATGCTCAAGGATCTGAAATTCTGCGGAAATATCCAGCCTTCTTGCCTGGTCAGATAAGCGCAACTCCGTCATGGGCCGGCGTCGGTACTCGTTCGCTTCCATATCCTCGGCAAAGGCCGTGAGCTGCTGAATGAGCGTGAGATAAGGGGTTGTCACCACTGACGATGAGTTGGCTGGCACGGGTCTGGCCAGGGTTCTTAGCGCATCAGTGAACGGGTCCAAGCCTGCTAGTTCGAGGGTCGATGGACTTGCAGGCGCGGTGTCGCGGCTCGGGTCAAAACTGCTCTGCAACTCGAGTTCTGGGCCAAGAACTGGTGCTAGGTCTGCAACGCTGTCTATGGGCTGATCTGTAGCCTGGATTAGGCCTCTGTCGGGATTCGGTTCAGGTGCTTCCAGCGGGTTGATACTCAGGTTGGTGGAAAATGCATCGTTGTCTTCTGGCGCAATGACTAAAGCGCCCGCCGGCCTTGACGAGTCTCCAGTGTTGGCCTCTGTCGAGGGCAATGGCCAGCACATCGTGGCGTCTGCGGGGACAAAAGGAGCTGTGGGGGCCTGCTTCGTTTCCGAGGGGCTTAAAACAAACAGGTTCGATGGCAGTTGTCTTGGCGCGTTGAGCAACAGTGGTTCTCCAGGGTCGCCGAGAACCCCCGGGGGAGCTTGAGCAACACGAAGGTTCGGGCTGAGAGGTTCGTTATCGCCGTCTTGACGGATCGCTAATGAAGCCTGGGGTGCGTTTAGACGCTTAAAAATTACCACCTCGATGGTGAACAGATTGGCAGGTAAAAGTTCGTCTAAGGACTGGAGTTTGGCCAGCTCGCTTGCGTCATAGTTCGCCGTGGTCGGCGCTGCATCAGCTTCGGCTGCGGCTGTGATCGGCACAGCACAGATCCAAGCCAGCCAAGCCAGAGACCTGACCCAGCGGGCCGAGTGGAGGATTGCTAATGCGTTATGTATCACGACGCTGGATTCTGCCTTGGTCCTATGTTGCGTTCGGCTGAAAATTTAAGCAGCCGGGGCGGACAATACCGCAAACAGTTCCTGCACGAAGGCCACTCGATCCGCAAATTCCGGTAGCTGTCGATCCACCCGCAGCGTTGAGGCACCGTCCAAGCGGTAGGTGTTCGCCTGCTGCTGCACCAAGCGCACGATAGCGATGGGTTCTACCGCAGTGGTTTTGCTGAATTCGAGTTTACCCTTTGTGTCACCAATATCGACTTTGATGATACCCAGCGTCTGGGCCTGAAGCTTGAGAGCCGTAATGGTTAACAGATTCTGCACGGATTGGGGCAGTAGACCGAAGCGATCAATGATCTCGCCTTTCAAATCGTCTAGCTGGCTTTGCTCCGTTGCGCCGGCAATGCGCTTGTACAAAATCAACCGGCTCTGTACATCAGGCAGATAGTCCTCGGGAATCAGCGCTGCAACGTGGAGGTTCACCTCCTGACTCACGGGCTCCAGGGGCATGTCGCGATCCGGAATTTTGCCTGCGCGCATGGCCTCCACCGCGCGGTTTAACATATCCATGTAAAGAGAGAAGCCAATGGACTCAATTTGCCCGGATTGGTCGTCCCCCAGCAGCTCACCAGTTCCGCGAATCTCCATGTCCTGGGTGGCCAAGGTAAAGCCTACGCCAAGCTCCCCGGCAGCTTCGATTGCCTCCAGGCGCTTAACAGCGTCCGCGGTCATGCTCTTGCGGTCCGGCGTAAGTAAGTAGGCGTAGGCTTGGCGGTGACTGCGGCCCACCCGGCCCCTGAGCTGATGTAGTTGAGCCAGGCCGAATTTGTCCGCGCGCTCGATGATAATGGTGTTGGCGTTGGGGATATCGATCCCAGTCTCAATAATGGTGGTACAGATCAATACGTTTAGGCGTCGATGGTAAAACTCCGCCATTACCTGTTCCATATCGGCGCTGCGCATCTGGCCATGGGCGATGCCGACGCGTGCTTCGGGAACAAGCTCTTCCAGGCTGGCTGCCGCTTGCTCAATGGTGCGAACTTCATTGTGTAAATAGAAAACCTGACCGCCGCGCATCAGCTCACGGCTGATGGCCTCTTTGATGCCTTGATCTCGTCGCGGCTGCACAAAGGTTTTGATGGACAAACGTTTAGCCGGTGGGGTGGCAATGATGGAGAGATCCCGAAGCCCGCTCAAAGACATGTTCAGAGTTCTGGGAATGGGTGTTGCCGTTAACGTGAGCACGTCGACCTCAGCACGCAGGGCCCGCAGTCGTTCTTTTTGCCGCACGCCGAAGCGGTGCTCTTCGTCGATAATGACAAGCCCTAAATCTTTGTACTGAAAGTCCGGACTCAACAGTTTGTGAGTACCTATGAGAATGTCGATGCTACCGGCGCGACATCGATTTCCAATGGCATCAACATCCGCTTGGGTGCGTTGACGGGAGACTACGTCAATGCTCACCGGCCAGTTTGCGAAACGATCCCGAAACGAATCGAAATGCTGCTGGGCCAGCAGCGTCGTGGGCACCAGCAATATCACCTGCTTGCCGCTCTGTACGGCGGTAAATGCGGCGCGCATAGCAACCTCGGTTTTACCGAAGCCGACGTCGCCGCAAACCAGCCGGTCCATGGCCTGTTCCTTGGCCAGGTCGTTCAAGGTTTCTTCGATGGCGATGCCCTGATCTGGGGTCACTTCGAAGCCAAACTCTGCGGCAAAGGCTTCGTAGTCCGTTGCGCTGGCGCTGAGCTGATGGGATTTTTTTGCTGCCCGGCGGGCATAGATATCCAGCAATTCCGCGGCCACATCGATCACTTTTTCGGCAGCTTTTTTCTTCGCGCGTTCCCACTGGTCTGAGCCAAGCCGGTGCAAGGGCGCGTGCTCTTCATCGGCTCCTGCGTAGCGGCCAATCAGGTGCAGGGATGTGACCGGTACGTAAAGTTTGGCGTCACCGGCATACCCCAGGGTCAAAAACTCCTCGCTGGCATTGTCGATGGTCAGAGTTTGCAGGCCCAGGTAGCGGCCCACCCCATGCTCGACGTGCACGACTGGAGCGCCCATACTCAGCTCCGTGAGATTACGAACTATCTGATCGGGGTCTATGACCCGTTTGCCGTTGTCCCGTCGCTTTGCTGTTGGTTTCGTGCCCAGAACCTGGCTTTCGCACACCACGATGGTGTTTTCGAGCACCAAACTTTCTTGAATTGGCCCCACGCAAATACTGGTTTGCCGGGTCTTTGTGTACTCGGTAAAACCGTCAACGTGCTTGGCCTGTATTTGACTTTTGCGCAGCAATTCGTCAAAAACCTCGCGCCGCCCAGCGGATTCCGCCACGAACAACACCGGGCAGGTTTGGGTGGCTAAAAATTCAGATAGCCTAGCCCCAGGCTGCGCTGCCTTTGCGTCAATGCGCAGGTCAGGAAGCTCTCTGGCGTTGAAAGCCAGTTGGTGTTTTGCGTAATCACCACCTAAGACTACCCGGCGTTTTTGCTGCAGCTGATGATTGAGTTCGTCACAGCCAAGGTAGAGCAGGGAGGGCGGCAAGATTGGGCGTTCTACATCGTGACGTAAGGATTCGTATCGAGCGGCAATGTCCTCTTCGAAGCTGCGCGCGGCGTCAGCGATACCATCTTCGGTGATGAAAATGGCCTGCTCGGGCAGATAGTCGAATAAACTGGTGAGTTCCCCGAAGAACAGCGGCATGTAGTATTCGACGCCATTGGGCACGATGTAGCTGCTCACGTCCTGATAAACGCTGCATTGGCGCACATCTACCTGGAATGCGTCGTGCCACCGATCTCTAAACGCTGATATGGCGTCTTCATCGAAGGGAAATTCCTTGGCGGGTAAAAGGCGCAAATCATTGATGCGATCGACGGTACGCTGGGAGTCTGGGTCGAAGGTTCGGAGCGTGTCGATTTCATCATCCAGCAGATCGATACGAACCGGCAAGCTTGCGCCCATGGGGAAAATGTCCATAAGCGAACCCCGCACCGCGTATTGGCCGCGCTCGGTTACGGTTTCCACACTCTGATAGCCTGCCGCCTCCAGTCGCAATCGCTGATCTGCCACGTCGAAGGTCTGACCGCAGGCGAGCTCAAAACAAGCGCCATCCAGGTAGCTGACTGGGGGCACTTTTTGCATCAACGTGGACACCGGCACCGTTAACACGCCATGGGTTGCCTGACGCAGGTTTTGCAGCGTGCTTAGGCGCTCGGAAATAATGTCCTGATGGGGCGAGAAGGCGTCGTAGGGCAAAGTCTCCCAGTCTGGGAAGCGAAGATTAGCCAGAGCGCTCGATTCTGCGGCGGCGTAAAAATCGATGCCATCACGCCAGCGATCCGATCGGGCTGGCTCCCGGGTAATCACCACGCATAGCTGCTTGACCTGTTTTGCCATCTGAACCACTGCCAGCATGTCGCTGCTGCCGGTGAGCCCGGTCCAATGCAGGCGCATGCCTGAGCGCTGTGGCAGAGCGATGTCCGGGTTGATCTGGAGCGGGTCCATTTGTAGCGAATCCTTGGGCGAAGAGTCCTCTGGGGTAAGCGCTGGCGTTCTAGGCAAAAACAGGTCCTTCGGTTGGGCCAGTCGTGTTCTGGCAAAGCCGTGCAGTCTACCTTTAGCCTGGAGCGGTGTCAGTGTTGTTGCCGCCCATGGAGGCGGTTTTTAGGCGATCAGCCTGAGTGGCCACTTTTTGTGTACCTTTTCAAGGGAAAAACAGGTCCTTCGGGTGGGCCAGTTGTGTTCTGGCAAAGCCGTGCAGGCTACCTTTAGCCTGGAGCGGTGTCAGTGTTGTTGCCACCCATGGAGGCGGTTTTTAGACGATCAGCCTGGGCGCCCACTTTTTGTGTACGTTTTGTGAAAATAGGGGGCGCTGGGTACTAGCGTAACACCCACGGCTGGGCTACAGTCGGCCAGTCTGGGCGGGGGAGTCTAAGCGCCTTAGGACAATAACCGGAGAGGATGACCTAGTTAGATAGAGGGGGAGGAGAGGCCCAAAACCCAGCGCGACAGCGCCTGGGTAGGCGTGCCTAGCAGTTATGGAACCGACCAATATTTTTGACCCGAACTACTTTCACAAAGTAGTGGATTGCCAGTACGCCTGTCCGGCTCATACGCCCGTACCGGAATACATCCGCCTGATCGCGCAGGAAAAGTACACCGAAGCCTACATGCTGAACTGGGACTCAAATGTGTTTCCGGGAGTATTGGGGCGTACCTGCGACCGACCCTGTGAGCCCGCCTGTCGGCGAGTGCGAACCGAGGAAACTCCCGTAGCCATTTGCCGCCTGAAACGTGCAGCGGCGGATAACAAGGGTGATGTGAGTGCTTTCTTGCCGCAGGTTCCGGAACAGAAAAACGGCAAACGCATTGCTTTAATCGGGGCGGGTCCCGCCTCCTTAGCAGTTGCCAGAGACTTACTGCCTTTTGGCTACGAAGTGCATTTATTCGAGCAGGATGAAAAAGGCGGTGGCTTCATGCGCAGCCAAATTCCTGCTTTTCGTCTGCCCGAGGAAGTGCTGGACGAGGAGGTGGACCGAATATTGGATATGGGCGTGCACTGTCACTTTGGCCAGGCCATCGACAGCATGAAGGCGCTCATGGAGCAAGACTTTGATGCCTACTTTGTCGGCACCGGTGCTCCAAGAGGACGCGATTTAGAGTTGACTGGGCGCGACGCGGTGGACGATTACATCCACATTGGCATTGACTGGTTGAGCAGCGTGGCCTTTGGGCATATCTCGGAGATCAAAGGCAAGGTAATCGTCATGGGAGGTGGCAATACGGCCATGGATTGTTGCCGAACTTCGCTGCGCCTTGGCGCCGAGTCGGTGAAAGTCGTTGTGCGCTCTGCTTTTGAGGTCATGAAAGCCTCTGAATGGGAAAAAGAAGACGCCATGCGCGAAGGCATCCCGATTATTAACAATCGGCCGCCGAAAGAGTTCGTGCATGAAAATGGCAAGCTAAAAGGTGTGCTGTTCGAGTGCGTTACCCCAGTCCGGGGCGAGGACGGCCGATTGCGCTATGAACCTTCCGGGGAGCCAGATGAATTCATTGAATGCGACCATGTGTTGATGGCCATTGGTCAAGACAATCACTGCCCCTGGATTGAAAGAGATCTGGGCATTGAATTTGACAAGTGGGATTGTCCCACCCTGAATGAAGTCACCCTGCAATCCACGAATCCTGATGTCTTCTTCGGTGGTGACAGCGCCTTTGGACCGGAAAACATTATTTGGGCATCAGCTCACGCCCACAAAGCCGCTATCAGCATTCACTTGTATTGCCAAGGCAAGGACCTAATCAATGACCGCCCTCCGGAAGGGCTGAATCTGCTGTCGACTAAAATGGGTGTTCACGAGTGGGCCTACGATTCGGCTCATGATCCTGCCCAACGGCATCTGGTGCCGCTGGTAGAGCACGAGTCGTCTCTGAACAATCTGAAAGTGGAGGTGGAACTTGGCTTTGACGCGAAATTAGCGGCCCAAGAAGCCCAGCGATGCCTTAACTGTGACGTGCAAACGGTGTTTACAGACAATTTGTGCATCGAATGTGATGCCTGCGTCGACATTTGCCCCATGGACTGTATTTCTTTTGTTGAAAACCAGCCGGAAGAGGCGCTTCGACTGACCCTGACTGCACCGGCGCAAAACCTCGAGCAGGATTTGTACGTGTCCGGGGAACTCAAAACTCAACGCGTCATGGTGAAAGATGAAGACGTGTGTTTGCACTGTGGTTTGTGTGCGGAGCGGTGTCCGACCAATGCCTGGGACATGCAGCGCTCCATCGTCCACATCCCGCAAATGGGCTCATTTGGAGAATAAGGCTTATGACGACCAAGATTAATGATTTTGTCATTCGCTTTGCGAATGTGAACGGTTCCGGTTCAGCCAGTGCTAACGGCATGTTCGCCAAGGCCTTGTTCCGTATGGGTATTCCAGTGGCCACGCGGAATATCTTTCCCTCCAATATCCAAGGGCTGCCAACATGGTTTGAGGTGCGCGTCAGCGAGCAAGGCTACCTTGGGCGACGAGAGGGTGTGGATATTATGGTAGCCATGAACGCCGAAACGTTTGCTGAGGACATTGCCAGCATTCTGCCCGGGGGCTATTTGCTCTACGACAACTCCAAGCCCCTGCCGCGCTCTTTGGTGCGCGACGACATCCATGAGATAGGCATGCCTATCGCTAGCATGATGCTGCCGGAGTTTGCCGACCCGAAACAGAGAAGCTTGTTTAAAAATATTACGTATCTTGGTGCTTTGGCTGGACTTTTAAACATTGAGTTTGACGTGATCACCGGCATGGTGGCGACTCAGTATCGAGGTAAGGACGCACTCATTGAGCCCAATATTCGGGCCCTTGAACTGGGCAGAGACTATGCCTTGGAATACCTCCAGGCGCCGCTACCGCTGCAGGTGCGCGCCAGCGATGCAGTGGGCGATCGAATCATGATGGATGGCAATGATGCTGCTGGTTTAGGCAGTGTCTACGGTGGCGCAACCGTATGCGCCTGGTATCCCATCACACCGTCTACCTCGGTGGCGGAAAGTTTTGAAAATCACTGCAAGAAGCTGCGGATTGACCCTGACACCGGGCATAAAAATTACGCTTTTATGCAGGCGGAAGATGAACTGTCTGCCATTGGGATCGTCATTGGTGCCGCCTGGAACGGCGCTCGAGCCTTTACGGCCACCAGTGGCCCCGGGATTTCCTTAATGTCTGAATTCATCGGTCTAGCCTATTTTGCTGAGCTGCCAGCGGTGATCTGGGACATTCAGCGCTCTGGGCCCTCTACGGGTATGCCGACGCGGACCCAGCAGGGTGACCTCATTGGCGCTGCCTATGCCTCTCACGGTGACACCAAACATCCACTGTTGTTTCCCGCAACGCCAAAGGAGTGTTTCGAATTCGCCGCAGATGCCTTGGACTTGGCGGATCGGCTGCAAACACCGATCTTAGTGCTCAGCGACCTAGAGCTGGGGATGAACGAAAATCTGAGTGACCCCCTGGAGTGGGATGACGCCCGCCAATACGATCGCGGCAAGGTACTGTCCGCCAGTGATTTGGACGAAGTGGAGACCTTTGGGCGTTACCTTGACGTTGATGGCGATGGGGTTGGCTACCGAACCTTGCCCGGTACGCACCCGGAGAAAGGGGCCTTTTTTACCCGGGGCACATCCCGAGACGAATACGCTGCCTACACGGAATCTCCGGAAGCTTACCAGCGCAACATGGAGCGCTTGCAGCTCAAATGGCAAACAGCTAGAGGGCTGGTGCCCAAGGCCGAGATTCAAACCAGCGGCAACCGGGTAGGGGTATTGTTTTACGGCACCACCGCCTTACCGGTGCCCGAGGCTCTGGATCAGCTTGCCGTAAATGGTGTGCATCTGGACACCTGTCGGGTCAGAGCTTTTCCTTTTGGTGACGAGGTCGAGCAGTTTGTTGCCGATCACGAGTTGATCTTCGTGGTTGAGCAAAACCGCGATGCGCAAATGCGCACCTTGCTAATCAACGAGCTGGAGACCAACCCAGCCAAGCTGATCCCGATCTTGTACTTCGCCGGTTTATCGATCTCTGCGGACTATATCAACGAACAAGTCAGCGCCTATTACGAAGAACATAAACTGGCCCGTTTAACTGAGGTGTCCTCATGACATTTGTAGCCAAACCGCGAATCCATCACCCTAATCTGCCGGTAAACGAGCTGGGGCTAACCCGCCGGGATTACGAGGGTTCAGTCTCTACCCTATGCGCCGGATGTGGTCACGACTCGGTCAGCGCGGCCATCGTGCAGGCCTGTTCGGAACTATCGCTGCCACCCCATCGCTTCGCAAAAGTTTCGGGAATCGGCTGCTCGTCCAAAACCCCAAGCTACTTTTTGAACCGTAGCCATGGGTTCAACTCAGTGCATGGACGCATGCCCAGTGTCATGACCGGGGCGAATTTGGCGAATCGAGAACTGATGTGTATCGGTGTTTCCGGTGACGGCGACAGCGCTTCAATTGGGCTGGGGCAGTTTGCGCATGTGGTTCGGCGCCGCACGAATATGCTTTACCTCGTGGACAACAACGGCACGTATGGCCTGACCAAGGGGCAGTTTTCTGCCACCAACGATAAAGGCTCTACCAGCAAGAAAGGTATTCCTAATCTTTATGAACCCATCGACCTGGTGAGCATCGCGCTGCAGCTCGGGGCCAGTTTTGTGGCCCGCAGTTTTTCCGGTGACAAGCGCCAGCTGGTGCCGTTAATCAAAGCCGGGTTAAAACACAAAGGTATGGCGTTCATTGACGTTATTTCCCCTTGTGTCGCCTTCAACAACCACTCGGGCTCTACTAAGAGCTTTGAATTTGTGCGGGAACACAGCAGCAGCGCCATTAATGCGGATCTGATTTTGGGCCAACCTGAAATTACCGCGGATTACGCGGAAGGCACCTTCGAGAATATCGCTATGCCAGATGGCAGTACTCTGCGCCTATATAAGCTAGACGCAGATTATGACCCACATGATCGAATTGGCGCGCTGAACTACGTGCAAAAAATGCATGAACAAGGCCAGGTAGCGACGGGATTACTGTACGTAGATCCCGATGCCGTGGAGTGCCATGACATTATGGAAACCACGGCCCAACCGCTGAATGAACTCTGCGAGGACGCGCTCTGCCCGGGCAATGACGCCCTGGCCGCTATCAATCAGGGGTATCGTTAAAGCCCGCCGGAGCCCGAGCTTACGGCAACAACGTGACCTTACAGTAGCCAGACATGGGTTCCCGCCTGTTTCGGTGGGTTCTCCTTCACTGCAGTGTTCTGGGCAATGTTATCCCGCCAAACTTGGTGCTAGAATCGCGCGCCGTCATAACCTGCCTTTGCGCTCTCGGTCCAGCAGACCTTGCGTGCCGGCACATCCCAGCGATTGTCCAAGGAGATACCGTGGCCCTGAACAACCTCGACGAATATTTTCCCGACTGGAAAGAACGGGAAGCGCTAGCCGAAGCGATGATCCCACTGATCGGCAAGCTTTATCGCAAGAACATCGTCGTTTATTGCTATGGACGGGCTCTCTATAACCAGAGTGTCACCAAGCTGATGAAAGCCCATCGGTATGTCCGTCAGGTGGCGCAAAATGAGTTGTCTGAGTTCGAAACCTTCCCGCTGCTCCAGGCCATCTCCGAATTGGATCTTGGACCGTGTCACATTGACCTTGGCAAACTGGCTACCAAGTACATGGAAGACGCGGAGGCGTCGAAACTTAGCCCTGCGGATTTTGCCCAGCAGGAGTGCGCTGGGGTTATTGGTCAAAACACACCGCCCATAGCCGCGCCGCAAGATGTGGTGCTGTATGGTTTTGGCCGAATTGGTCGCTTGCTGGCCAGGCTATTAATCGAAAAAACCGGCAGCGGCGGCCAGCTGAGATTGCGCGCTATTGTGGTGCGCAAAGCCAGCGCTGATGATCTGGTGAAGCGCGCCAGCTTGCTGCGACGGGATTCAGTACATGGCAGCTTTCAGGGCACTATTCGCGTAGACGAAGAAAATCAGTGCATTATCGCGAACGGTAATGTTATCCGGGTGATTTATGCGCCTAGCCCAGATCAGGTGGACTATGAGTCCTACGGCATCAACGACGCGCTGATTATTGATAACACCGGTGCCTGGCGAGACATGGCGGGCCTGTCTGAGCATTTAAAGTCCAAGGGCGCGGGAAAGGTCGTACTGACCGCACCGGGCAAGGGCGAGGTCAAGAATGTGGTCTCGGGGATCAACACAGGCGATATAGAAGACAGCGATCGGGTGATTGCTGCCGCCAGCTGCACAACCAACGCCATCGTCCCCGTGCTGAAAGCCATGAACGATCAGTACGGTATTGAAAGCGGACACGTAGAAACCGTTCACGCCTACACCAACGATCAAAACCTGATCGACAACTACCACAAGAAAAACAGACGCGGTCGTGGCGCTCCGCTGAACATGGTCATCACAGAAACCGGTGCATCTTCCGCTGTGGTGAAGCTGCTGCCGGAGCTTGATGGCAAGCTAACCGGTAATGCTATCCGCGTACCAACCCCCAACGTTTCCTTGGCGATCCTGAACCTAACCTTGGAAAAAGCAGGCAGTGAAGAAGAGATCAGAGAGTTCCTCAGGGCAACGGCCTTGCACAGCAGTCTGCAGCGACAGATCGATTTCACTACGTCTCCGGAGATCGTGTCATCGGACCTGGTCGGAAATCGCCACGCCTGTATCGTGGATGGCGAAGCGATCATCACAAAAGATAATCGTGTCGTTCTATATGTCTGGTACGACAACGAGTTTGGCTACGCATGTCAGGTGGTGCGGGTTGCACAAAAACTTTCCGGTATTCGCTATCCGTTGATTCCTGAAGATGTTGTGAAGATGGGCTTCTAGCTATTGACGTCTATGTCGGTTAGGACACGTATTGCACCGTCCCCAACGGGAGACCCTCATGTTGGGACCGCGTACATGGCGCTATTCAACTGGGCCTTTGCTCGCCATCATGGCGGCCAGTTTGTGCTGCGTATTGAAGATACCGACCAAGCTCGCAGCACTGAGGAATCCGAGCAGGCCATATATGAAGCGCTGGCGTGGTTGGGCCTGGATTGGGATGAGGGGCCCAATGTCGGCGGAACCTATGGCCCTTATCGGCAGAGCGAGCGCAAAAAGGTCCATCAACAGCACGTGCAGACGTTGCTGGATGAAGCAAAGGCCTTCTACTGTTTCTGCTCCAAAGAGCGGCTGGATGCGGTTCGCGCTGAACAGCAGGCCAACAAGCAAACCACTCGCTATGACGGGCATTGCTGCGACCTGGACGCTGCGGAGGTGGCGCGCCGGCGTGAGGCGGGTGAAAGCCACGTAATTCGCATGCATGTGCCAGAGTCAGGCAACTGCACGTTTACTGACCGCCTGCGGGGTCAAATCACCATTCCCTACAGTCAGGTTGACATGCAGGTGCTGGTCAAAGCCGATGGCATGCCCACCTATCACCTGGCGGTGGTAATTGACGACCACCTAATGGAAATCACCCATATCCTGCGCGGTGAGGAGTGGTTGAATTCTGTGCCGAAGCATCAGCTGCTTTATGAATACTTCGGCTGGCCCATGCCGGAGTTGATTCACCTGCCGCTGCTGCGAAATCCGGATCAAAGCAAACTGTCAAAGCGCAAGAATCCGACCAGCATCACTTACTATCGGGACATGGGCTACCTGCCCGAGGCGCTGCTCAACTATCTCAGCCTGATGGGGTGGTCGATGCCTAACGAAGAAGAAATCTTCAGCCGCCAGGAAATGGTTGATGCATTTGATATCGATCGAGTCACCACCGGTGGGCCAATCTTTGATTTAGCTAAGCTGAGCTGGCTAAACGGGCAGTATTTGCGGCGTCTGGACGATGGTGAATACGCCCGCCGGGTGCAAGACTGGGCATTGAACCCTAAGCGGTTAAAGCAATTGATTCCGCTGGTTCGAGAGCGGGCCGAGCGCATGTCGGACCTATTGCCCCTGGTTAATTATTTGCTGGGCAATCTCCATGAGCTGTCTGAGGCAGACTTCGCGCACAAATCGTTACAGCGCGCCGAGGTGCTGAAAATCCTTCACCACACCCTGTCAGCGTTCGATGAGATGCGCCGATGGCAGCGAGATGACTTATTCAACCTGTGTCAGCAGCTTGCTGCCGCCATGGACTTGAAATTTCGGGATTTCCTGTTTCCGCTATTTATTGCGACTAGTGGTCGGGCGGTTTCCTTACCCTTGTTTGACTCTTGGATATTTCTTGGTGCCGACCTGAGCCGAGCACGACTGCGGGCCGGATTGGATGCCCTGGGTGTGTCTAACAAAGAGCGTAAGCGGTTAGATAAGGAGTATCAGGCCCTGTTGCCCCTGGGCGCACAAGACCTCTAGGTTAGGTTGGCTTTGCGGCCAGCTCTGGAGTGCTCCGGACGGCGTTGGTTCATTGACAGGGTGGCGACGGCTACCTAATATTCGCGCTTCGTTGGGGCCATAGCTCAGTTGGTAGAGCGCTTGAATGGCATTCAAGAGGTCGGGAGTTCGACTCTCCCTGGCTCCACCATCCCTACGTAGCTCCTGTAGAACGGGTTGTAACCCGACTTGTCGGGCTCAAGCCCGACCTACTCGAGCCACGTGCATCACCTTAGTAGATCGGTTTTTAACCCGATAAATCTAACCGCCTGACAAATCCATTCGCCCGACAAACCGTTTTATGTTGAGGCGGTGCGACGGTGGTTTTATATTCAGCCTTATGGATATGCGCGGCGTTTTTCTTATTGCTTTGGCGGCTTTTTGCGGTGGCTGTGCCACCACGGAGCGAGCTGACCGTGTCCGCTATGCTCCAGAGCTGATAGACGGTAGAGCAGTTTTTGGTCAGGCCGTTGCTGCTGCACCTGCCCAATCGGTGTTGTCTGTCACGCCTGCAATGAGGGACTTCATTAACAACGATATTGGTAACTCCGCGTTCCCCCATCAGCGTTTCCGCCGCCTGATGCAAAAGCTCGAAGGGCAGGATTTTTTCGTTAATCCTTATGACCAATCCGCCACATTCTCTGCTGCACAAACCTTTACGTCCAAGCGGGGCAATTGCGTCGCCTACACGAATCTGTTTATTGCTCTTGCTCGTGAAGCCAGCCTTGATGCCAGGTATCAAAAGGTTCACGTGCCGCCGAAATGGGAACTAAGCTCTGGCCTGTTGTTGCGGGTTAACCACATCAACGTTCACGTGGCCGGGGTTCGACTGCCCGGTGCCGGTAGTGATGAACTCAGCGTTGATTTCAATTCGGTAGTGCCCGCAGAGGGTGTGGCAACGGAAATCATCAGCGATGCTCATGCCGAGTCGATGTTTTACGCCAACCTGAGCATCGATCATCTGCATGAGGGGGACTATGAGCAGGCTTTTGCCTACCTCAAGAGGGCAGTGTTGACGGCGCCAGACAACCCGGATGTATGGACCAATCTTGGCGCCCTGTATTCGATATTGGACCATGACGCTTATGCAGAGCAGGCTTACCGGGTTGCACGCAGCATCGACGGGAAAGACCCGGCGGCCATGGCCGGCTTGGCCAAGGCGCTGCGTAATCAAGGGCGCGTGGCCGAGGCGGAAATTTTCACTGCCATGGTGTCGCGCTATCAAAGCGCCAATCCTTACTATCACTTCGCTAAGGCTGAGCAGGCGTTCAGTGTGGGTGCCTACGACACCGCCTTGGAATCCATTAATCGTGCCATCAAGCTAAAGCGGCGCAGTCCAGAATTTTATGCGCTTCGGGCGGCGACTGCTCAGCAGCTTGGCAATGCCAGACTTCATGCTAAAAGCATTCGTCTTCAGCATCGTTTCAGCAAAGAAGACTCCTAGATCCTGCAAAGCAAACTAGCCCGTCGTTAATCTTTAAGTTCTGGCGCTGATGTTCCCCATGAGCAGCTGCACCAGCTGAAGTGTGAAGCTGTTCTGCTTGTAGAACTTTTGGCTTGTAATCGCGGGTTGTTTTTCCGAATTTTTTTTGCAAATGAGAATCAATCTCATTAATGTTCGCGTCGTTTATTAAGGATCGACCCAATGAAAAATTCGAAGCTCGCCATGTCTTTGTGTCTGTTGTTTGCGGCGTCTTTTGCGACAGCAGATGACGCACCCGCTGCGCTGGGCGGAGAGATGGACGAGGTGCTGGTCCTGGGGGAGGTGCTGTTTCAGGATCAAATCAATGCCTTGAAGACCCCTACACCGATTATCGACGTGCCGCAAAGCGTTTTCGTGATTGGCAGCCAGGAGATAGAGCGCCGGGGGTTCAGCAGCCTCGGGGACATCATACGCCATGTGCCCGGCGTGAATGCCTCCCAAGGCGAGGGTCACAGAGATTCGGTGGTTTTTCGCGGTGTGCGCTCCACGGCAGATTTTTTTATCGATGGTGTGCGGGACGACGTTCAATACTACCGTCCCCTGTATAACCTTGAGCAGGTCGAAGTACTTCGCGGCCCCAACGCACTGATCTTTGGTCGCGGGGGCACTGGGGGCGTTTTGAACCGGGTCACGAAAAAAGGCGTACTTGATACAAGCTTCACAACGTTGGGGGTTGCTGGGGATACCTTCGGCGGCGCAATGCTGCAGCTCGACCGCAACGTTGCGGTAAGCGCTGATGCCGCTGTGCGTTTGAATGCCTACTATGAGCGGTTAGAAAATCACCGGAACCATTTTGACGGCGACCAAATGGGCGTTAATCCCACAGCGAAAATCCGCTTGTCTGATGCGACCACGGTTGATCTCTACTACGAGTATCTGGATCAGGAGCGGTTCATTGATCGAGGTATTCCCACAGGCGCAGACGGTCGCCCGGTAGAGAACTTCAAAGACACGGTTTTCGGTGATCCCCAGCTCAATACATCGGAGCTTAAGGCTCACCTGATGAAGGCGATGGTCCAGCATCGTTTTTCCGATGCCATGAAAGGCAACATCAGCCTGTTCTACGGTGATTACGACAAGTCCTATCAAAACTTTTACGCCGCGGCATACGATCAAGCCGCTGCACCAAATATTGTCACCCTGGACGGCTATATCGACACCACCCAACGCGAGAACCTGCTAGTTTCTGGTGACTTAGTTGGTGAATTCGCTTTGGGTGCAACGGTCCATACGTTGCTGTTGGGCGTCGAGATTCTTAATACGTCCTCGGATCAAGACCGGTTCAATGCGTTTTTCAGTACCTCGTCCAGCGACCGCGAGGCATTTTTTGTCATACCGAATAGGCCCTTGGCTTTAGCAGGGGGTATCGGAGTAGCCTCTAGCGGCGCACAAACCGTCAACAACTTTACCGTGGATCTCAATGACGACACCCACGTCACCGTCGACGTGAGCTCACTCTATATTCAAAATGAAATCCAGCTCACGGAAGAAATTATCGCGGTGCTAGGAGCTCGGTATGACGAATTCGATATTGAGGTGAATAACCTTAAAGGCGGACAGGTGAGAGATCGCAAAGATGACGAACTGTCGCCCAGACTTGGTCTGATCTATAAACCCCAACCCGACGTTTCGATTTACTTGAGCTACAGCGAGTCTTTTCTACCGCGCAGTGGCGAGCAGTTTACCGATATAAACGGCGACAAAAACAAGCTTGACCCAGACACCTTTGAGAATGTCGAACTGGGGTTAAAGTGGAACCTGAGCAAGCGCCTGGCGTTTTCGGCAGCGGTATTTGAAATCGACAAGCGTTCACCCCAAGTGGCTGACAGCGACCCCTCGACGCTGGACGTGATCCACTCAACCATTGACGGCTTTGAAGCCCAGCTACAGGGACAGCTGAGCGATGAATGGGAACTGACGGCTTCCTACGGCTACCTCAAGGGTGAACAGGTCAACCGCAGTGGGGACACAGGCTTGCGTCCTCGAGAGCTGCCAGAGCACACATTTTCGATCTGGAGCGCCTATCAGGTGTCTCCTCAGCTCGGGCTTGGGTTGGGTGTGGCGTATCAAGACGAGAGCTTTATCAACAGCAGTAACACGGCGATATTGCCCAGCTACACTCGGATTGACGCGGCGCTGTACTACGATGTGTCGGAAAGTTTGGCCATTCAGCTGAACGTGGACAATGTTGCGGACAAGGTCTATTTCCCCAACGCCCACAGCACCCATCAAGTCACCGTTGGTGAATCCGTGAACGCCCGGCTTAGCCTTCACTGGATACCCCACTAACCGCCTGCAAAAGCCGCGCAAGGTACTCTGACTAGTCCATGCAAAGCACAAAGCCCAGGCATTGGCTGGTGTGCGCGACATTCCAATTGGGTGGTGACCTCGGCATAGTGTCCAAAAGTTGGAGAGAAGGCTATGTCCACCAAGCACCTGTTAGACCCCTCATTGATGCCCCTGCTGGATCTTGCGCCGGCTTTTGAGTTCAGTCTCGAGAACCTGCAGGGTTTTCGTGATAGAGGCCGTGCTGGGACGGCTTTGAGCGACAGTGAGGCCCACGGCGTGAAGCGCCAAGAGGTCATCATTGCAGGTTCAGACTGCGACGTGCCGTGTCTGCTTTACGTGCCAATAGCGAGTAAGCCCAAAGCTGCTTACTTGCATATCCATGGGGGTGGTTACGTGGCAGGTAACGTTGAAGGTTCCGACGCCATGAATACCCGAATAGCCGCCACCTTGGGGGTGGCTGTGTTAACGGTAGGGTACAGGTTGGCCCCAGAGCATCCTGTGCCAGCACCCTTAGACGACTGTTACGTCGCCTTGGGCTGGCTTCATCAGCATGCAGATGACCTGGGCTTCAGTTCCGACCGAATCGCCGTCGGCGGAGAAAGCGCCGGCGGTGGACTGGCGGCGGCGTTGGCCATATATGCTCGTGATCTAGGCGAATACAACATCTGTCATCAACATCTCACTTACCCCATGCTCGATGATCGAACCGGCACTGCGGAAGCGCCGGGAGATCCGCTGGTCGGTGAATTTGTTTGGAATCGCCGCAGCAACGGTTTCGGCTGGTCCAGCTATTTGGGCGGTCATCCAGCCCAGGCGCCCTTCGTGCCGGCAAGAGTTGATGACGTAGCCGGGTTGCCGCCCACCTGGATGTTTACGGTAGGTTTAGATTTGTTTCGCGACGAAAATATCCACTACGCCCAGCGATTGATGGCGGCCGGTATTGCAACGGAATTGGTGGTTGTTCCCAAGGCCTGTCACGCTTTCCAATGGGTCGCCGATAGCCCGTTGACCCAACGCTACATAGACAGTCATTTGCAGGCGCTGGGGCGAGGGTTGGCCTAACCCCTACCTTGCACAGGAGTTCGGTAGTTAAGTAGACGGATAAGCTGCCTGTTCGCGCAGCCAATGTTCCAAAATGGCGTTAAGTTCCTGAGGCCTTTCCTGGGCCATCCAGTGGCCGCTGTCCACACGTTTTTCCGTCAAATTGTCGCAGCGCTGGCGCATCGGCTCGGCAAACCCAGTGGTGGTGGTATCGCAGACGTAATCGTAAGTGGCGTGGACGAACAGCACGGGCATAGACAACCGATCCCCCGCTCTGGAGTCCAAGTACTCTTGGTTGGCTTTGCCGTTGACGTACCAGGAATTAGGCCCAAAAAAGCCATTCTCCGTGAGATGCTTAGTATAGGTTGCGACGTCTGCTGGGGTAACCACGTCGGCATCCAAGGGCATATCTGGCACACCGCCAAGGGGTGTGAACCACCCTTTATTTTTACGCGTGGACGCTGTGCCCGAGGGGAGCCCGCGACCGCTAGGATCGCCTTTGCGGAACAGCAGCTTCACCACGCGTTCGGGATCCTGCTCCATCTCCGCCTGTGCGTCGTCAAAATTCTCGTAGTAAAAAAGCTGATAATCCCACTGACCTACAGGAAACTCCGCCCGGGGATAAAGCTGTCGATCAATACTGTGTTCCATGTTTTCCGGGCTGCCGGTAAATCCAAAAGGCACGCAAAGACTTGCGACCGCTGCGGTTCTACTGGGATGGTGCAGGGCCATGTTCCAGGCAACCGGTGAGCCCCAGTCGTGACCGATCCAGACGGCTTTATCAACCTGCAGGGCATCAATCAGCTCCACCATATCCTGCACGATTTCAGTCTGGGCATAGGCTTCATGGGTGCTATGCACGGTGGACGCCCCGTAGCCGCGCATGTCCGGCGCGATGGCGCGATAGCCCAATTGACCCAGGTGAACCAGTTGGTGTCGCCAACTGATGGATAGCTCGGGCCAGCCATGAGTCATGATAACGGTAGGACCATCGGTGGGTCCGCAGGCCCGATAAAAAGTGCTGTGACGAGGAGTGCTGATCCGATGTTCGGTAATTTGCATGATGCTGATCTGTTGTTGAAGTTGTCCGCAAAGCTAACCTAGAGCTGGCAGAGGGGAAACATTGAACTGCCTTCTTTTCTTAGTTCTTTTCTTAGT
>JAYOBI010000007.1:77101-109990 GCA_038104735.1 Gammaproteobacteria bacterium
TTCTTTTCTTAGTTCTTTTCTTAGTCTTGGAAAAGAGTGGTAGCCTCCGGCAAGGCCCGAGGCGACAGGGGGCTACCGTCTACAATTGCGTCAGGCAATGATAAGGACTAATGGAGCACAACTTTATGCAGATTCCCAAGCTTTGGCTGGAGGACAATAACGCCCTCGTAAGAGACTTTGAGTTTGCTGATTTTTCTGAGGCCTTCGCCTTTATGACGCGGGTTGCCATGCTAGCGGAAACCGCCAACCATCACCCAGAGTGGTCAAATGTGTATCACCGCGTGACCATCCGCTTAACCAGCCACGATGCTGGAAACACCATCACCCACAAAGACACCGCTCTTGCCACTGCGATTAACAGGTTAGTAACGTGATTGGCAAAGAATCGACATTCACCCCCTTGGCTTGGTGGTAAATCAAGGTAGTATCGGGCCAGTGAAAGGGGGCGAGGCGCCCTAACCTCGGGGAAGGAAGTTCGCCCAGCAAGGTTGCCACACCAAACGCCAGGAGAGAGGGCAGCAAGGAATTTGCCGTAACGGTCGGCTATTAGCCCAATCGGATAATTTAAAAAAAACGAAATATAGATTTCGCAAAAATGAAGGAGCAGTTGAATGCCGAAGATTACGTTTATTGAACACAATGGTACCCAGCACACGGTCGACGCTGAGGTAGGGCAATCGGTGATGCAAGCGGCAATGGATAACTTGGTGCCGGGCATCGATGCCGATTGTGGCGGCGAATGCTCCTGCGCAACCTGCCACGTTATGGTAAACAAAGATTGGGTGGCGAAAGTAGGCGCGCCCAACGATGCCGAAGATTCAATGCTGGATTTAAATCCCGAACGCGAAGAAAACTCGCGTTTGTCCTGCCAAATGACAGTGAGCGACGACCTTGATGGGCTGATTGTTGATCTGCCGGAGTTCCAGTTCTAATGAGTGAAGCGCCGACAATCAATATGGCGGAGTTTGATCCCAAGGATTTGGCTCTGGAAGACATCGACATAGCCCAGCGCAGTCTGTGGATCGAAGATAAGAAGATGGAGTTCTTCGAGCGGCTGCGGGACGAAGCCCCAGTGCACTACTGCAAAGACTCGGAATACGGGCCGTATTGGTCTGTGACCCGCTATAAAGACATCATGGAAGTGGACGGCAACTGGCAGGACTTTTCCTCGGAGCCAGCGATAACCATTCTTGAGCCGGAAGAAGATTTTCCCTTGCCCATGTTTATCGCCATGGATCCCCCGGTGCACGACGACCAGCGAAAAACCGTTCAGGGTTCCGTGGCACCGGCAAATCTCAAGCTGATGGAAGAGACGATCCGTGCGCGCACGCAAAAAGTGCTAGACGATTTACCTGTCGGTGAACAATTCGACTGGGTGGATAGGGTGTCTATTGAGCTGACAACGCAGATGCTTGCGACTTTGTTCGATTTTCCCTTTGAAGATCGTCGCAAGCTGACCCGATGGTCCGACGTGGCAACCGGTGATGAAGAATCCGGCATTGTGGAAAGTGAAGAAGCGCGACAAGCGGAGCTTTATGAATGCCTGGAGTATTTCACCAACCTTTGGAATGAACGGGCCGAACAGGGTGAGTCAAACGACCTAGTGTCCATGCTTGCCCACGGCGAGGCCACCAAGAACATGACCCCGCAGGAATATTTGGGCAACCTTATCCTGCTGATTGTGGGCGGCAACGATACCACCCGGAATTCTATGACCGGTGGCGTTTGGGCTTTGAATCAAAACCCTGGTGAGTACGCCAAGTTGCGTAACAATCCCAATGTTATTCCGAACATGGTGTCTGAAATTATTCGCTGGCAAACCCCCTTGGCACATATGCGACGCATTGCCAACCGGGACTATGAGTTGGGCGGGCAAACCATTAAGGCCGGCGACAAGGTGATTATGTGGTACCTGTCTGGTAACCGTGACGAACGCTCTATCGATAACCCCAACGAATTCATCATTGATCGCCCTAAAGCGCGACAGCATTTGTCCTTTGGCTTTGGCGTTCATCGCTGCATGGGTAATCGCCTGGCGGAAATGCAGCTGCGAATCCTGTGGGAGGAGGTGCAAAAACGCTTCCATATGGTCGAGGTGATCGGTGAGCCTAAGCTGGTGCCATCCAACTTCGTCCACGGATACACTGAAATGCAGGTGGTCCTCCACCCGCACTAGCGGCGTAGCTTACCTAGGCGGCCTTGCCGATAAAGCCAGCATCAAGCTGGCTTTTTTTTGGCTAATATTCAGTCGAGGTAAATTATTTAGATAAGGAGCGGGTAGATGCCGGAGTTTATTCAAGAGGGCACGCGGTTGAGCTACGAGATTCACGGTACTGGCAAACCGGTTTTGCTCATCGCGCCAGGTGGATTACGTTCTGAGCGCGGTATGTGGCGCAATAGCCCCATTGATCCAGTGGCGCTACTGAGCCCGCACTTTCAGGTGATCGCCATGGATCAGCGCAACGCGGGCCAGTCATCGGGCCCCATCCTGCCGGACCATGACTGGGATACCTATACTCGCGATCAGCTAGCGTTGATGTCTTATCTTGGCCATGAGCAATTTGCCGTGGTAGGTATGTGCATTGGCGGACCTTATATCTTGAATCTGTTGCGACTAGCTCCCCAGCGAGTAGTGGCCAGCGTGGTTATGCAAACTATCGGTCGTGACAACAATTACCAGGAATTTTTGGACATGTTTAACGGCTGGTCTCAGGCGCTGCAGGAGCTTGACCCGGCAGGTTTTTCCCCGAATCTGCTGGAGCCCATGCGCGAGCGTATGTTGGAAAATGACCTGACGTTTATGTGCATGACCGAGGCTCAGGTTCAGCAGCTGTCAGCACCGATGCTAATTTTGGACGGCAACGATACTTATCACCCAGCCTCGTCGTCGGCCCGACTGGCGACTTTGCAGCCCCAGGCCCAGCGGCTGCAGCGGTGGAAAGAAGAGGGCGACGTTGACAGCGCCCGGCGAACTTTCCTGGAATTCCTGCAGCAGCATTGTGCTTGATAAGAACCAGAGCGTTAGCGGCGTTGGTTAGCAGCGCCACTGGGAAATTCCCGTCAACAGGGGTGCCCTAGTAGGGCTGCTGGTATAAGGTACCTTCCCCTCGGCGCGGTTTACCAGCGTTCCGGGCACGACATAATTTGAATTAGGAGTATCTATGTCTTTAGTAGCGGTGATGGAAACCAATCAAGGGACAATCCGTTTGGATTTGTATCCAGAGCAGACGCCGATAACGGTTGCGAATTTCGTGAACCTGGCGCAGCGCGGGTTTTATGACGGACTTTCTTTTCACCGTGTCATCAGCGACTTCATGATTCAGGGCGGCTGCCCTCAGGGCACCGGAACGGGTGGGCCTGGCTACCGCTTTGCCGATGAGTTTGTGCCTAGCTTGCGACACGATGCGCCAGGCAAATTCTCCATGGCCAACGCTGGCCCTGGAACCAACGGGTCACAGTTTTTCATTACCCACGTGCCCACGCCATGGCTGGACGATGCTCATACCATATTCGGCGCTGTGCAAAGCGACGCGGATCAGGATGTGGTGAACACCATCGGGCAAGGGGACTCCATTGTTAGCGTAACCATCGAAGGCGATACCGCAGAGCTATTAGCAAGCGTTGAACAAGTAGCCGAGTGGAACGGCATACTTGACGGCTAAAGCGCTGACTGCAGGAAACTAGGGGAGGGGAAACCATGACCGAGCAATTATTGTTTGCGGATTTAAAGGTCATCGACATGAGTAGTTGGATTGCCGCGCCGGTGGCGGCCACCATACTCGCAGATTTTGGCGCTCAGGTAATCAAAGTAGAGCCGCCGGAGGCGGGGGACGGCTATCGTAATTTCGCTCAGATGCCGTCGTCGCCAACCAGCGACGTCAACTACACCTGGGAGATGGACAACCGCAACAAGCGCTCTATCGCGCTGAATTTGAAAACCGAGCAGGGGCGCCGGGTATTACATCAGCTGGTGGCGGAAAGTGACGTGTACATTACCAATACCCCTCAGGGAATGCGGAGAGCCTGGGGCCTAACCTACGAGGACCTAGCGGCAATTAATCCCAAATTGATTTATGCCTCGCTTACCGCCTACGGGGAAGAAGGGCCTGAAAAAGACCGAGAAGGTTTTGACTTGGTGGCCTACTGGGGACGTTCTGGATTGATGGACTTAGTGCGCGCCCCTGGCGCAGATCCCGCACCCGCGCTACCGGGCATGGGAGACCACCCCACGGCAGTGAGCCTCTATGCGTCCATCGTGACCGCCTTAATTGCGCGTCAGCAGACTGGTAAAGGCAGTCACGTGCACACGTCTCTATTGGCCAACGGCATGTGGTCAGCATCCTGTATTGCTCAGGGCGTCTTTGCCGAGGCGGACTTTACGCTTTATCACCAGCTGACTCCTCAATTGTTTACCAGGCTCTTGTACGAAGCCGCTGACGGGCGCTGGCTGCAGTTCAGCATGGTCCGCACCGATGAAGAGGTGGACATGCTGTTTACGGTTATCGGGCGGCCGGAGCTTCTGCTGGATCCCCGGTTCGCCGATGCAGAACAGCGCGTTCTTAACGGCGATGTGCTCGCTCAAGCCATGCGCGAGGCGCTGATAACCCAATCCTCAGAGTATTGGATGGCAGCCTTGACAGAAGTCGGAGTGCCGGTGGCATTGGTGGGCAGAGTAGAGGACCTTGCCAATGACCCTCAGGTCGCGGCAAATTCAATGACGCTCACACCCACCGATGATGTAGCAATGCCTGGAGTGATTAAGCACCCGCTGAACATCGAGGGGCTTGCCAGTCGAGCGCCAGGGCCCGCGCCGAATTTAGGCCAGCACAGCACCGAGATCCTTGCTGAGCTCGGGTATTCAGATGCTGAGATAGCGAGCATGGCAGACCAGGGTGTAATTTAGCCTTGGTTTGTTTTCGGTAGTGACGTGACGAGCATGCAAAGCGCGCCTCCCGCCGTTCGTGACTTAGTGCTCGTTGGTGGCGGGCACAGTCATGTGCAAGTGCTCAAACACTTTGCGATGCAGCCTGTTCCCGGTGTGCGGCTTACGCTGATTTCCGAGCAAGATGTGGCACCTTATTCTGGCATGGTGCCGGGCTACATTGCCGGGCACTACAGTGCAGAAGACATTCAGATTCCGCTAGAGCCCCTATGCCGATTCGCCCAGGCACGATTTATTGGTGCCCAGGTGGTTGGAATCGACCGCTCGAATCAGCGCGTATTGCTAGCGGGCAGGCCGGCGATGAGGTACGACCTGCTGTCATTAAATTGCGGCGCTAAACCGGATTTACAGGGGCTGCCGGGCGTGCCGGTAAAACCCATTCACGAGTTCGTTCAGCGCTGGCCAAATCTGCGCCAGCAGATCGGCCGTTGCGACAAGAACGCGGCTCTAGGGATCGTCGGTGCCGGGGCAGGCGGGGTAGAAATTGCGCTGGCCTGCCGAGCCAGTTTGCCCGCTGCGGTCACCATCGCGTTGATCGGTCCGACCGTACTGCCGGGGTTAAGTGCGGCGGCTGAAGGTTTCGTGCGCCAGGCTCTGGCTGAGCATCGCATTACCTATCTGCCCAATCGGGTGCTTGAGGCCTCTTCAGCGCCAGGCGTAGCTAACGAGAACAGTGAGGGTGTCCGGGAAGATCTCATCGTCGCATTGGACAACGGTGCCTCGGTAGCGGTAAATCACCTTCTCTGGGTCACCGACGTTGCGGCACCCAACTGGATTCAAGAGTCCGGGCTGGACTGCGACCCGCGAGGATTTTTGCGGGTTGACGCTAATCTTAGAAGCTTATCCGACCAGCACATTTTTGCCGCAGGCGATGTGGCCCATCTCGACAGTCAAGAGCGGCCAAAAGCCGGGGTATACGCGGTTCGGGCCGCGCCGATTCTGGCTCATAATCTTGCCTTGGCCATACAGGGTCAGTTCCCGGCGGCATCAGCAAAACGTTTTCGGCCACAAAAGTCCTTCCTGACCCTGATTGGCACGGGCTCCCCAGAAAAGCCCAGCGCCATTGCTACCAAGGGACCCTTCGCTCTACAGGGTCGGATCTTCTGGCAACTGAAAGAGTGGATTGATCGACGCTTTATGGCTCGGTTTGTTCAGCTCCCGCAGATGGCAAACCCAGAGGTAACGCTGCCTGACGCTCTTGCCCAGGACTTACCCGAGGATGACATGCGTTGCGGAGGCTGTGGTGCCAAACTGGCGGCTGACCCCCTGCGCCGCGTACTGGCGCGGTTGCCCGCCCAGCAGGCTGACCACGTGACTCTGGGGATTGGTGACGATGCCGCCATGGTGATGCACGGCGGTGGCGGCACCGTCATGAGCGTGGATGGTTTTCGCGCCATGATCGATGACCCCTACCGGTTCGGTCGTATCTGCGCGCACCACAGCCTGAACGATCTATTTGCCATGGGGGCGAAGCCTGCATCCGCATTGGCCCTAGTCACGGTGCCTCTGATGTCTCAAAACATGATGGAAGAAGAGCTTTATCAGCTTCTCAGTGGCGCTGTGGATGTGCTCAATGAAGCCAGTGCGCCTCTGGTTGGGGGGCATTCGGCGGAAGGTGCTGAACTGAGCATGGCGTTAACGGTAACCGGTGTACCTGGGCCAAGCACTTTAACTAAGGGTGGCGGTCAACCCGGGGACAAGTTGGTGCTGACCAAGGCTCTGGGCACCGGCGTGGTTTTAGCTGCTGCCATGCGGGGCCTGCATGAACCGGGGGCAGTAAGCGCCTGCTTAAACAGTATGGATGCCAGTAACCGAATCGCCCTGGGTATTTTGCAGGATCACGATGTGAGCGCCCTGACCGATGTCACCGGTTTTGGTCTAATTGGCCACCTGGGCGAAATGCTTCGGGCCAGTGGTTGTGGCGTGGATTTGGGCCTGGAGGCAATTCCCTTGCTGCCCGGCGCGCTGTCCCTGGCTGCTGGGGGTGTGCGCAGTTCTCTTGCCAGCGCTAACGCCAGCGCCTTGGCGGATTTCCACCTGGCACCGGGCCTTAGCCCTGAGCGACTGGCGCTACTGTCAGATCCTCAGACATCGGGAGGGTTACTGGCCTGTATTGATCCAAATCGTGCCCAGGCCTGTCTTGAGGCATTGATTGGAGCTGGCTTGTCCGCTGCCATCGTCGGCGAGCTGCAGGGAGTAGGTCAGAGGCGTATCCGTTGAGCGTACTGTGCGCTGCGCGCTTCGCCAATTAAAAATAGGCTGCGATAGCAGGACGGAAGCGATCCATATCCACTAAAAATGAGTCATGTCCTTGAAGACTGTCTAAGGCGCGAAACGTCACCTCGGGCACCTTCTCAGCCAGGGCGTCTGCGAGTTCCTGCTGCTGAGATAGCGGGAAGAGGGCGTCGGTGCCAACGCCAATGACCATGGCTGACTCCAACTGCAAATCGCTAAAACTCGCCGACAGGCTGCCCCCGTGATCCAAACCATCAAACAAATCCATAGCCCGTGACAGGTATAGGTAGCAGTTGGCATCAAAGGTGCCAATGAACCGGTCGGCATGAGTTTGCAGATAGGATTCCACCTCGAAGTCGATGCCAAAGGGTGTATCGGCTTCGGTAAAATCTGGGGCTCGCTCGCGGCCAAAGCGCTCGGCCCACTCTTCTCCCGAGCGATAGCTGATCATGCCGAGCTTGCGAGCCAGACGCATACCGGTCTCTGGACCGTGGCCTGAGGGATCATAGTTTCCGTTTTGCCAAAGAGGGTCGCGGCGAATAATTTCTCGCTGCAGCGAGCGCAGCGCAATAGCATGAGGCAGCGCTCGCGCTGCGGACGAGATAGAGAGCAGGCGACGACAGCGATTGGCGTGATTCAACGCGAAGGATAGGGCAGTCATACCACCCATGGACGGACCGATTACCGTGTGCAGGCGGTGGATGTTGTAGTGATCCAGGATATGAGTAGCGCTGTTGGCGATGTCCTCTACGGTCAGCACCGGGAAGTTCAGTCGGTAAGGAGAATTGCTTGCGGGGTTCAGGCTAGCCGGGCCGGTGCTACCGAAACAACTGCCTAAAGAATTGATGCAGATGATGAAGTAACGATCGCTGTCCAAAGGTTTAGAGGGACCGATCATGTCCTCCCACCAGCCCGCCGAGGGATCCAGGGGAGAGGAGGCTGCGTGGGCCGATGGCGACAGCCCGGTAAAAATTAAAACGGCATTGTCAGCCTCAGCGTTGAGGTTTCCCCAAGTTTCGAACGCGATGGTGGGACTGGTCAGCGTGCCACGCTTCATGGCGAACTCACCGTCAATGGTCAAAAACTGGGCAGCTTTCACTTGATCTCCCCTCAGCGAAGGCGACCCACAGTAAGAGAATGCCGGAACAATATCCAGCTGAGTTAGCGCCTCTGACCGAACAGACGCGTTATTGGCCCAATGGGACACCCGGGGCGAATCCTAAGCTACTGCGGGTGTTCGCCAGTGATGGCGAAGGTTTGGGAGATTTGCTCGGCGGTCATCAGGATGTCGTCGATCTGATCCAGGGCGATAGCGTCGAAGGAAATACCCAGAAATGCCGTTGTCGAGAGCTCGATGAAGAGCTCAAGTAGCTGCTCTTCTGATGTGACATTGTTGAGATCAACAAATAGCTTAGTGAAGAACCCGGATGCCGCCATTTGATCCGTGGCGTTTAGGTGCAGGAGCAGCTCTTCAAACTTCGGCTTTAGATCGTTTTTGACGGAGTCGATTGCATTCATGGCGCTAAGGTGCCGGGGTTGCCGTGAAGGCCTCGTGAAGCGACGCAAAATTTAATTCGCTTTACCTTCACCTTAGCCAGACCATGCTCCTATATCTAGGAACTACGTATCCCAGGATTGACGCGGCGCTCATGAAATACCTCTTTCGATTGGCCAACATGGTTGTGGTTGCCTTATCTGAAAGCCCACTGCACCGTCTGTATAGCCATCAAGTGATTGTCCTTCGCTTTACCGGTCGGCGCTCGGGCCGTGGCTACGCCATCCCCGTAAGTTATTTGCTGTGTAATGACGATGGACGGCAGTTGATTCACTGTATGACCCACGTTCAGGGAGTTTGGTGGAAAAACCTGCTAGATGCCGGCGACATTGACGTGACCTGGAAAGGCCAGCGCTGTCGCGTGTCGGCCAGGGTTGAAACGGAGGATACCGGCGCGATCGAGCAGGCGTTGGATCGGTTTTGCCGAGCAAGCATTGTCAGCGCGTTTTTCTCTGGCGTTAGGATGGTTAAAGGCGTCCCAGATTCACACACGTTGAGGGAGGCTGCAGCAGCACACGTACTGATCCAGCTCCGCCCATACGAGCGATCTTAGCCCTCCATAAACACTTGGCAGGTGCGGACCTCTGCATAATCGTCTCGCCACTCAAGTCGCTCTAAAAATTGCTCCCGAGCGTAGCTGGCGAAATTTTCCTGCATGTAGCCTTGAACGGCCTGGGCAAAGATCTCGAGGCCTTCCAGCACTGTTGGTGCTTGAATTCGTACTTCAATGTCAAAGGGCTCAGTAGGAAGCTCGTCAGAGTCGTAGCCCCAAACATCATTCATGCGATACGCCACCGGATCTACCGGCTGCATGCCCAGGGAATCTAGGGATACGTGGCCGCCATCATCCGGTCGAAAGTGCCAGTTGCCATGCTGCATTGCATATTCCATTGAAAAGCCCTCAGGTTTCTTTGCCCGGCTCACGGACGCCCGTCGCGTAAAATAACGTTCCGGTACACTTGTGTCTTACTGGTTTGGCGCTTCAACTTAGACAAAACTATGCCCGTCTCGGCGAACTTAATTGCTGTCCGGCAAAGTAGCCCCGCACAAAAGCAGCAATAGCCACGCGGAGAGCCAAGCATGCGGCAGTTAAGTCTAGGGGATGATCAATCTAGCACGGACTGGGAGGGACCTTCCGATCCTGCACTGCCGTTAGCGCCGAGTCGTAGCGTCGGTCTTCAGCGCCTGGATAGGTTCGTAGCCAGCGCCGGCCGTGCCTATCAAACCCATCGAAATACGGATCGGGGGGTGGGGCATCACGTCAATGTTTCCATGCTGTCACCCTATTTGCGACATCGCATGATCACCGAAACCGAAGTTCTTGAGCAGGTCTTGGCGGAACATTCTGAGAGCGCCGCGTTCAAGTTCGTTCAAGAGGTCTTTTGGCGAGGGTACTGGAAAGGCTGGCTGGAGCATCGCAGCCTGCTGTGGCCGGAATATCAACGCCAACTGCCCAAGTGCGTGGGGTACCTGCAGCAAGACAGGCGATTATGGCAGCTTTACGAGCAGGCAATATCAGGTACTACGCCCATACCGTTGCTCAACGAGTGGTGTACGGAGCTCAAGGAAACAGGCTACCTGCACAATCACGCCCGCATGTGGTTTGCCTCAATCTGGGTATTTACTTTACGGCTGCCTTGGCAGCTGGGAGCAGATTTTTTTGTGCGTCACTTGCTTGATGGCGATCCCGCGAGCAATACCTTGGGGTGGCGTTGGGTGGCAGGCCTGCACACCGCAGGCAAAACTTATGTAGCTACGCCGAAGAATATTCGAACTTGCGCTGATGAGCGCCTTAACGGGCGCAGCGACCAAGAACTGGGCCTACACCGCTTGGTGTCCAAGGCGCATCAAATTCAAGAGTACTTGCCAGTGAACGCGCTGCGAAAAACCGAAGTGCCTTGGCCCAAGCCGCTACAAAGCGCAGAGCAGGGTTATCGCTGCAATCGCGGGCGAACGGCGCTGCTGCTAACTGAGGAAGATTTGACTTGGCGTCCAGATTTCCCAATCCATGCGGTGACGGCGCTGAACGGTTCTCCCCGAAGTGTGTTGGCACCCGCCAGTGGTGTGGTCCAAGACTTCCTTACTGGTGCGCTGTCCGATGCTCTGGAGCGCGCGCAGCAGCATTGGTCTGGGGAGGCTCAGACCGAGGCGGGCGTGGTGATTCCGCCGGCGCCCATGGAAGAATACGAGGTAATGAACTTCTTGATTGAGCAACGTATCGATCAAGTGGTTTGTGCCTATGCGCCTATCGGCCCCGCCAGACTGCGACTGGAGACGCTTCGAGAACAGCTGGCTAGCAAAGGTATCGAGCTTCGATTCTGTATGCGTGACTACGACCGTATGATTTGGCCCCACGCCACCAAGGGGTTCTTTCAGCTGGGCAAACGAATCCCCGAGTTTCTGCAGACCATGAGTTTCGCGCCAACCGTTGAGGATTAAACTAGCGCCGCCAGCTGATGGCTGAGAGAATTCGTCAGCTGCCTGCAAATCAGTCGCAGTGCGGCAGAGGGTTTGAAAACAAATAGCGCATTTGGCGTCCGGCATCGGAGATTGGCTGTGGTGGGAGCGATTAAAAGGCGGCGGTTGCTGCAAGGGTTTGGTCTGGGAGCTTTGGCCGCTCAGAGCCACGCAATGCAAAGCGCCTCGTTGCGTTTTACCCACGGTGTGGCCAGCGGCGATCCGCTGGCGGATCGAATTATTCTGTGGACGCGGGCGGTTCCATTGGCGCCTGAGCGCGCGCTGCAGGTCTCCTGGCAGGTAGCTGAGGATGTGGCGTTTACCCGTGTGGTTGCTGGCGGACAGCACACCACGGGTGCCATGGCAGATTACACGGTAAAAGTGGATGCCACAGGCTTGCAGCCGAATCAGAACTACTTTTATCGGTTTGCCGCGTTAGGCAAGACAAGTCCGGTGGGTAGAACACGCACGCTTCCCACGGGCCCGGTGGAATCCTTTCGTATGGGCGTGGCCTCTTGCTCCAACTACCCTCAAGGTTTTTTCAACGCCTACCGCCACATGGCTGATACCGATCTGGATGTGGTGCTGCATCTTGGCGACTACATCTATGAATACGAAGAGGGGGATTACGCTAATGCCTATGTCTTGGACACCCTGAATCGTCACGTGGAACCGACTCACGAAATTCTGGCCCTTGCAGACTACCGGACTCGCTACGCCCTGTACCGCAGTGACCCCGACCTTCAAGCTGTGCACCAGCGGCATCCCTTCATTTGCGTTTGGGATGACCATGAGATCACCAACGATACTTGGAAAGGCGGAGCGCAAAATCACAATGAGGGGGAAGGCGATTTCGCTGCTCGACTGCGGGCGGCTCGTCAGGCCTATCACGAGTGGATGCCCATTCGGACCCATAGGGATGGCGATCAAGGCCCGATTTATCGGAGCTTTGCCATTGGCGATTTAGCGGACCTCATCATGTTGGACACTCGTATTGAGGGGCGCGATAAAGGCTTGTCTTACGCTGAAGATATGGTTTTCCAGACCGCGGGGGATGAAGCAACTGCTGGGCCAATGCCCAACGCGGCTGCTTTTCGAAGCCAAAAGCTTGATGACCCAAGCCGACAACTCTTGGGCGAATCGCAGGAGCAATGGCTGGCTAACGCCCTTGCGGGAAGTGCGAGCCGCGGGGCCACATGGCAGGTGCTAGGGCAGCAAATTTTAATGAGCAGGGTTGGCATCCCTAGATTAGATCAAGCGGCACTAGCGGAACTGGAACTGCCCCAACAGGAGCGTGACTACATCAATCTGTTGCAGGCCATGGGCGCTGAGGGCCTGCCGTTGAACTTGGATGCTTGGGACGGCTACCCGGTGAGCCGCGACCGCGTCACCGCCATGCTGCGCCAGAGCCAAGCCAATACCGTTGTGCTCGCAGGAGACACCCATAACGCCTGGGCTTTTGACCTTCGAGATGCTGATGGGGTGGCAATCGGCGTGGAAGTGGGGACGCCGGGAATATCCAGTCCTGGCATGGAGGCCTACGTTCCCATGACCGCTGACGCGCTGACCCAGGCGCTCAAGGCGGCGAGCCCGGCTCTAGTGGAATTAGACGTTAGCCAGCGGGGCTGGACGGAAGTCGTCCTGAGCCCCCGGGAAATGCGCAGCCGATGGCACTTCGTATCGACAGTTCTGGATCGACGATTTACCGTCACCACGTCGCCGGACCAGGTATGCGCCGCCGGAAAAAGACGTTTTACCTGACGGCGGGGCGCGCTCCGCTGGAGCAGTTTAATGCAGGTGGATGTGGCGCTGGCCTGACTGAGTTTGGCAGCCAGACAAGCTAAACAAAGGTTGCCCATTGATCTAGGGACAAACGCTCTGAGACAAGGGTATTCACTGGGGCGTTTGGATCTCGATAGCCGATAGCGATGCCGCAGAAGACCATCAGGTTGTCTGGTGTTTGCAGGAAGGAACTCACCGCCTTTGGGCGGGTCGCCCAGGCCTCTTGGGCGCAGGTGTCAAGGCCGGCTTCCTGGGCCAACAGCATGAAAGTCTGTAAAAACATACCCAAGTCAGACCATTGAGGCGGGCCCATGGTCTTGTCAATCATGCAAAAGAAGGCTGCCGGGGCATCGAAAAACCGGTAGTTACGCATGAGATGTTTGAGCCTGCCTGGTCGGTCCTCGCGGGGAATGCCAAGCAACGCGTACATATCCTCGCCAACCTTAAAGCGGCTGTCGCGATAGGGTGACGGTAGATCTTTTGGGTAAATCTCGTAGGCCGGCTGTTCTCTGGGATCAAGTTGGGCAAGATGGCTATGAAAGTCCTGCATGCGCGGGCCATTGATCACATATACCCGCCACGGCTGAACGTTTCCGCCAGATGGTGCCCGTGCCGCTTTTTCTAACAAATCTTTTAAGATGTCGTCGCTAACCGGGGTGTCTAAAAATGCTCGGATCGAGCGTCGTGCGGCAACTGCATCGCTTACGTTCATGTTTTTCGTTCCGGCTGGATTGAGGAGAGATTGGCACGGCGTCTGGGACGCCCTGCCGATCTTAGGTGTCGAGTTCAGCTAAAGGTGTCGGTATAGGTGTCCTCGTTAAAACCAACAAGAATGTGTTTACCAACAACAGCAATGGGGGCGCGCAAGTTACCGGTGCTACCCAGCATGGCGTCCAGTGCTTCGTCCGGGGCGTTTTTGCCGCCGTTAAACTCGGTCACTTTCTTACCTTTTGAAACCACCATCGTTTTTGCTCTAGCTAACAACTGTGCGGCGTCGTCGCGCTGTAGCTTGCGGCTGGCGGGAATGGTTTCCGCGATCTCTATTTGACGTGCTTCCAAAAACTTGGATGCTCGAGTACAGCTAGTTCATCCGCCCCGAAAGTAATACCAATCAACTTTTTTGCTCATGTGCTTTCCTAGTAGCAGCTTCCTTGCAGAAGCTTGTTATTGCGTAGAGGCCAGGGAGTATAGATAAAAATAGTGCCTCCACGCTATGCGTTGCGGTTCGGGTTGATGCCTAGGCCCGAGCTAGTTGCCGAAATCGCGATGAGCTATTCTCAGGGGCCCAGACACAGGAGAGTTTTTCATGGCGCCAATTCCACGAGGTAGCACAGTCGCGGTCACCGGCAGCGCGGGTTTCATCGGCGGCTGGGTAGTGAAAGGTTTATTGGATCGTGGATATCGAGTGCGGGCCTGCGTCCGAGATATAAATGACGCCAGCAAAACCGATTTTTTGCGACAGATGCCTGGGTATGCATCCGGCCGTCTTACCCTGCACAGCGCGAATCTGGATGAGGCGGGCTGTTTCGACGATATATTCAAGGGCTGCCATGGGGTCTGCCACGTTTCCCACGTTAGCGACTACGAGGATCAGGAATACGTGCGCGGCGTCTGTAATCATGTGATTCACAGCATCAATGAATCCGGCAGCGTTAATCGGGTTATCGTGACTTCAAGTATCGCCGCCATTATCTCGGAGGCTGATTTGCAGGAACTGGTGCGCCGCCCGGTATTTTACGAGGACCGCTACCCAGACGAAGAAAATCCCAAACGCACGCCTCAGCGAGGACAAGGTTATTCCATGGGGAAAGTGGCCCTGGAGCGCATGTTCACCGACGCTGCTGAGGCTCACGGCGGCTGGGACTGCATTCGCGTCTGCCCTGCCGATAACGTGGGGCCGATTCTGTCCGCACACCAAAAGGACATGGGGCCCTGGCAGCACAACATCGAAATGATGCTGCTCGGAAAGTACTACCAAAACGGCGCCTATCGCCCTTGGATGACCGTAGACGTCAGAGACGATGCCCAGTGCCACATTGAGCTGCTGGAAAACGTCAACGTGCAAAATGGTGAGCGTTACATTGCCTGGTCTACTGATACTCGCAACGTGGAGGATGTCTGTGCCTCTATTGACCGATTGCTGCCGGAGCTTGGTCACGACGCGCCCGAGGTGACGGATAATTTTCCCGAAAGAATTCAGGCCAGAGAGGAAGAAATGCGCCGAATCTGGGCCCAGTGCGAGTTGCGCAATGACCGAATTCGCGAAGTCACGGGCATTACCTTTAGGTCCTTGGACGAATCTATTCGAGACTGTGTCGAGTCGCTGCTGTCCGTAGCGAAGGTAAAACCAGTGCTACGAGCGGGTTTTCAGCATGTGCAATAACAGCACCGGAACAAGGCAGACATCGCTATGAGTAACGACACTCCGGAGACCTATGGCTGGAGCTATATCGGGGATAAGCGGCCGGACTTTGCGTTAGAGCCAGGTGCGGGCCAAGAGTCGGTTTGGGATTATCCGAGGCCTCCGGCTATTGTTGAGGACCCCCGACTGGTGGAGGTGTATGCGGCGGATGGCACTCTGCTTGCGCGCTGCGGCGAGGCAAGGCGAGTACTCGAAACCGCGAGTCCGCCGACGTTTTATTTGCCGCCCTCTGCAATAATTGCGAACTTGGAAGCAGCAGAGGGATCTTCCTTCTGCGAATGGAAGGGCCAGGCCGAGTACTTTGGCTACGGCGGCCAGATGCTGGCGTGGCGGTATGCCAGACCCACCCAGACTTTTGCTTCGATAGCTGGGTGGTATTCCTTTTATCCGGCTCAATGCCGTTGCTTGGTCGCTGGCGAGACGGTGCGTGCTCAAGCCGGCGGATTTTACGGTGGCTGGGTGACCAAGGAAATTGTCGGTCCTTACAAAGGCGAACCGGGTAGCTCTGGTTGGTGAGCATCGCGCCCTGACCCCTGCAGGCGTGACGAGTTGACCAAAGCGGCAATCCCCTGCCGCAAACATAGACCGGTATCCCGGCAATGGGCTATTATTTGCAGCCGCTAAAACGAAGGCTCCCACATGGTCCTGCCCGCAGTTACTGCAACTCCTATTTCCGCAATTCCGCCAGGGAGCGGGGGAGGCGTGGCCAAGAAGATTCCCGGACGGGGTACCTACGAGAATCTGGCTGTGGCCCGGGAAAAGTACTCAGCGGGGGAAACTGGCCAGGCCCTAAAGGAACGCTACGCCGCCCGGCTGGGAGGTGCCGCCAGCCCAGTACAGGGGCCATCGAATGCGCTGGTGGCTCAAGCCGGATTGCCCAGCGGCCTGAATCGAGCACTGCCGCAGACCACTGCGGATGTCCTGGCTGTTCGCCTGCAGCGCCAAAACTTCATGTTTCGAACCGGATCGTAAAACTCGCCCAGCCCAGCACGCGCTAACGGCGCCGGTAAAATACCTCGCTTTAGAAGACCTCTTGCCACAACCCTGACAAGACCAGCACCCTGTGCGGCAAGCGTGGAAGTTAGTAGCAGGCGCTTTCTTTATTTGGCCGTCAGTCTTTGCTATCGGTCCACTGATCGTTGACCCCGACGCGCGGCTCTCTCACACTGACCAGCGGAGGGGAAGCCATGACAAAAAAACCGAACGTCTTGTTCATCATGACCGACCAACATCGGGCAGACCACGTGGGCTTCATGGGCAACAGCACCGTGCGTACGCCCAACCTGGATGCCTTGGCTGCATCTGGCTGTGTGTTTGACAACGCCTGGGTGGCTAATCCGGTCTGCATGCCGAATAGAGCCACCATTCTGACCGGCCGCCTGCCGACTGCTCATGGGGTGATTTTCAACGACCGCTCGTTGGACTGGTATACCAATACGTTTGTGCGGCAGCTTCGCAGCTCCGGCTACCGTACCGCGCTACTTGGTAAATCCCACTTACAGCACGGCATGAGTCGTAATTCCGTGGTGGAGCATCGCGGCCGCGGCGCTTACCTGGATCGTGATCCGGCAGGATGGGATCAACATGAGAACTATGAGCGCTATATCGATTCACTCCCGGCAGATCCTCAGGACTTCTATGGATTTGAGCGCATCGCCCTGTCCATCGATCATGGTGCCCGGATTACTGGCCACCATCTGCAGTGGGCCCTGGAACGCGGTGCTGCGAAAGAACAAGTTTTGACGCCTCATGACGCCAGCGCACCGGGCAACAAGCGCAGTGACGCGTGGTGGCAGATTTATGAAGCCCCCTATGAGGAGGGCTTTCATTCCACCCGATTTGTCACGGAACAGACTCTAGAATTCGTGGCCGAAGCCACCGAACGGGGGGAGCCTTGGATGGCCATGTGTTCATTCCCAGATCCCCATCATCCCATGAGTCCGCCAGCACCTTGGTTCGATCGGCACAAGCCAGAAGACATGGCGCTGCCGGCAACTCGTCATGACTCTCTCGAGCATGCGCCCGCTCATCTGCGCCTGTTTCAGTCCATTCATCCAAAGAATCAGCGGGATTGGGTGGCCCCCTGTGGTTACGGTGACGATGCACTTCTGGCCGAGGCCATTGCAGCAACCTACGGAATGATCGAAATGGTCGATGATGGCGTGGGTAAGCTTATGCAACAGCTGGATGATCTCGGTATCCAGGACAATACCATTGTGGTTTTTACCAGCGACCACGGGGACATGATGGGCGATCACGGCCTGTTTCTTAAAGGATTCATGCATTACCGCGGCACCCTCCAGATCCCCATGATGATCGCAGTGCCGGGGCTGCCAGCATCGCGAATTCCGGGTTTGGCTTCGAGTCTGGATTTGGCGCCGACGCTATTGGATCTGTGCGGTGTTGCAGACTACGACGGCATTCAGGGTCTCAGCTTACGCCCCGTGCTTGAGAACAACACCCGGCGGGTTCGCGATCACGTGCTGATTGAGGACGACATTGCCACGATTACCGCCAAACTGACGCCTATCCCGGGGAAAACCAGAACCGTGATTACTGAACAATACCGCTACACCAGAAACAGCAAAGGCGAAGAACAGTTATTCGATTTGATGGCAGACCCGGATGAAATGAAGGATCTCACCACGAGTCCTCACTCAGCCAGAGCGCAGATGATGGAGGTGCTGGCCGATGCGTTGATTGCGGCAGATGACGCAGCTAAGGGTGCTCCTACCCAGGCCATCCCCATTCCAGGTTTGTCGTGAGCGTGCTTATGCAAGCCTTGGCTTTCGCCTACCGCCTGGGTCGAATAAAGTGATGAACAAACAGCACAACCTAGTAGAAAAGAGGAGCTTTCATGAGTGATCAGCAGTCTGGTTCAGACGAATACGTACCCCCAAAGGTTTGGACTTGGGACAAGGAGAGTGGCGGGCGCTTTGCCAACATTAATCGGCCAATCGCTGGACCCACCCACGATCACGAGCTACCGCAGGGGGACAATCCGCTGCAGCTTTATTCTTTAGCAACGCCCAACGGAGTCAAAGTAACGGCGCTACTGGAAGAGCTGTTAGACAAAGGACATGCGGGCGCGGAATACGATGCCTACACTATCAACATTGGCGAGGGTCAGCAGTTCGGTAGCGGCTTTGTTGAGATCAATCCAAACTCCAAGATCCCCGCTTTACTGGATCTGAGTACACCAGAGCCTACTCGAGTATTCGAATCTGGAGCGATCATGGTGTATCTGGCGGAGAAGTTCGGCGAATTTTTGCCTACCGAGCCCTCAGCTCGCGCCGAATGTATGTCCTGGCTGTTCTGGCAAATGGGCAGTGCTCCCTACCTGGGCGGCGGGTTCGGTCATTTCTATGCCTACGCGCCGTACAAAATGCAGTACCCCATAGACCGATTTACCATGGAGATTAAGCGACAGCTTGACGTGCTTGATCGCACCTTGGCTGAGCGTGAGTTTCTCTGTGGTGACGACTACACCATCGCCGACATCGCGAACTACTCATGGTACGGCCAACTGGTCATCAATAATCTTTACAGTGCAGAAGAATTTATTGAGGCTGCCAGCTACACCAATGTGGTGCGTTGGGCCGAGCAAATTCAGGCTCGACCGGCGGTAGACCGAGGAAGACGGGTTAACCGCCCCTGGGGACCGGAAGAGACGCGAGTAGTGGAGCGACATAGCGCCGCAGATTTCAAATAACCCGCTAGGTCAGCGCGTCGCGATAGGCCTGCATATCCCATGCCGGCCATCGCTTTTGGCATTGCCCCAGGGTTCTTGGAGTCCAAAAAGGATCCCCTGGGAGCGGAATACCAAGGCAGGCAAGCTGTTCAGGGGAGGCGTGATGCATCACTTGCTCCCAGGGCCGGTGTGCCGCGTGTTGCCAGACATGAAAACCAATATTGGCATTTTCCGCCCGTTTGAAACTCACGGTCATGGTGTAGCGCAGACCTCCAGTAGCGGTCATATTGGTGCCGCGATGAAAGGTATCGATACCATAGGCCACTAAAGACCCCGCCGGCGCAGCCGCAGAGCGCTGTACGGCTCGAAGTGCAGACTGCTGCTCCGGCGGCGCGCCTACGGCGCCTGGGCCGAGAATGTCGTAGGCCTCGCGCTTGGGGACATAGTGCATGGCCCCGAGCTCGTCGGTTACCGTCGAGAGATAAATGACGAAATTGACGGTTCGCTGGCCGGGGTCCTCCGACGGCACCGTCAGCGTGTGGTTGCTAAAATCACAGTGAAATGGCTGGTCATAATCAGCATCACCCGTGAACTTTGCCCAGGTATGGGACTGATAAAGATGCACGTGCTCACAGCCCAGCAGCTCTGAGGCCAGGCGGATTAGCCGAGGATCCAGGGAGATCAGGTTCATTGCCACGCTACCATGGTACGGCAGGGTATCCATGTTGACGAATTGCTTCGGATGAAAGGCGCCCGTGGTCACGTCCGTTGAGACGGTCAGTGCTTGGCCGTCTCCCTTACCCGCAGTGCCGTACAGACGCACGAAATCCTGATAAATCGGTGCAATATCCCCGTCGCTAAAGAAGCCTGGCAAGACCACGACACCTTGTTCGTGCCATTGCTCTAGGTGGTGTGGTTCGTGTCCTACAGACATGGCTATCCCGCAGGGGCTGGCTGTTTGCCGGCGGCGATTTCAGCCTGAATTTCCTGCAGCTTGTCCTCAGTCAGGGGGTATCGCCAAAGCATTGGCACAGCAACGAATTTGAAGATCGCCGGTACAATGGAATACAGGCACGCCAGCCACATTAGCGAATAAGTGCTGTTGGGGTCGTTTATTGGATCCGCCAGCGAGTTGAAGCCAACAATGGTGGCAGCCGTGGTGCCAACTACCAAGCCCAGGGCATAGGCCAATTTTCGGGTCATGGTCCAAATACTGAAATAGGCGCCGCCCTGACGTTTACCGGTGCGCGCGCTGTCCAGGTCAATGACGTCTGCGGCCATGGCATAAGGCAGGGCGCTCAAGGCCCCGATGGCACTGCCTTTGAGGCACATTACCCCAATGAAAAAGGCAAATTTGCCCGTTGGAATGCCTTCAAACTGAGCATTCATTCCGGCTAGCCAAGAATCAGGCAAAAACGCTAAGACCTTGCTTAACTCGAAAGCATCGAACCAGGCCTGTGGAGCAATGGCGATTAAGGGGATAAAGCAAGACCAAAGGGAGTACCAAAAAATCGCAGCCATGGTGGCACGGTGTTTGCCAATTTTAGCGGACAGCTTAAACCACAGAGGAATAGCGACAATTTGCGAAATAAAATATGGGGCAAGGTAAAAACCGTACAGCTCCCCGGCTAGTAGGACGTGCTTCACGAAGAAAAAGCTTAGCGAGTTTGTCATCGCGGAGCCGATGGTGGAGAACAAAAAGATGATGACTAACACCCGGTAGGGCTCGTTGGACCAAACGTAGCGGAAGCTGTCTTTGAGAGATAGGCGCTCCCGGTTGGTCTCTGTTACCTCATGTTCGGGCACCGCCCAAAGCATGTTGAAGATCAAAATTGGCATTACCACCAGCAGGGCAATGGTCAGGAAGTACACGTTGTCTGTGGGTTTGGTATAGCCCCAAAAAACGATGACCGCCGGAGTCATAGCGCCAATAAGAGACCCTGATACGGTAAAGGCTTCCTTCCAGCTCATGACCAAGGTGCGCTCGTTGTAGCCTTGGGCCAGCTCAGCTCCCCAAGCGGAATAGGGTACGTCCTTGATAGTGGCACCGACATACATGATGACGAGAACGCCGAGCAGGTAGGGGTAGCCTGTGTTGAAGGTCATGCCAAGCCAGGTGACTTCCCGAAACTCAATGGGCGGTATCCACAGCAAGTAGACACCTAGCATGAAAATGGGCATACCGATTAAAACGAAAGGTTTGCGGCGACCCCAGCGCGTGCGTACTCGATCCGACAGAAAACCAATCACAGGGTCGGTAACGCCGTCGAATACCCGGGACAAGGCAAGCATCAGGCCCACAAAGGCCAAGCTCAGACCGAACCCGGCGGAATCAGCGTAGACTGGCGTTAAATACACGGCTAATGGCAGCGAGACCATGGACAAGGGCAGGGAGGGCGCGCCATAGGAGGCTAGCTGGTACGCGTTTAAAGACTTTTGTTCAGACATGATGCTTGCTTCCCTTGCCGCTTAATGTTGCTTGGACGGTTGTTATGGATTTGTTTTTTTGGGGCTGCTGCTGCGAGAGTCAGCGCTGGATGCTTCACTCCGAGCCATGGGGATTAGCTTGGCGTTTTCACCGATGAGGTATTCGGGTAAGGCAACGTCAACACTGCCAAATGCCACCCGCTGATTGGGTACGCGTGTTCCGTTCACATTGCCCAAGGTGCCATAGGTTTTCAGACCCAAACGAGCCTGCAGCTGTGGGTCGCCGGACTCCAAAATCTCCCTTGCTGTGGCGGCCAGGGCGTTTTCTTGCTGGCGCAGCCAGGGCACTGAACAAAAAACTGAGAGGGCTCTGCGCCGATGTCCGCTGACATTGGCACCAGTGGCATGCCAAAGGCGTCCCTCGAAGGCAAACAGGCTGCCCGCCGGGATCGTCACCTGATGACCGAGATCCGGCTTTGGCGGATGAACACGGTGTTCCAGCGGCCAGCGGTGGCTGCCCGGAAAAACAACAGTGCTGCCGCGCTCGGGGGTAAAGTCGTCTAACAAATAAAATAAGTTCAATAAGGCGGGAAATTCGACGCTGGCGGGAACCTGGCCCTGGTCGCGGTGCACCAGCTCCTCGCTTGGGGTTGTGCCCGTGAACATGTGGGCCGTCAGGCTGGACAACAGCCAGCTTTTACCGAGCATGAACTGCGCTAAGGCCTCGGTTTCCTGGCGGGTAATCAGGTCTAGGTAATGAGAGCCTTTGTTGACCAAATTAGGAATGACGATTTTGTTGCTCGGGCCTCGATCCGGACAAAGAGCCCCCAGAGCCTGCTCCGCATCAAACTGTTGATCCATTTTGGCCTGCAAATCCGCGACCTCGGCCCGGCTTAGGACATCGGTCACAATACAACAGCCCAGGTTACGCAAGTCTTCCTGAGCCGAAGTCAAATCTGTTGTCGGCCTGGGTAAGTCCAGTACCTCGGGCTGAGTTAGCGGCGCAGGCGCCACATAGCCGCTTTGTCCTTCTCTCACGATACCCTTCCTCCCCTAAGGTGCTGTGTCAGCGCTGTCGTCCAACGATCCGACATTGGCCGGCCTTGTGCTTGGCAACTACCACTGGTTATAGCGCACCATTTGATCCAACGAGCGGCGGCGTATACTGCCGTGGCCTCCTAAAACCGGATAGCCTACTGGGATGTGAGCACAGGGGTACCAGTCTTGTGGAATGTCGAACAATGCCTTAACGGCGTCTTCCTCATAACACAGCAGGGTGGTCAGAACACAGCCTAGTCCTTCGTTACGACAGGCCAGCAAAAAGTTCTGCACAGCTGGATACACCGAACCGCCGCCCACCACGCTCGGTCGATTCAACTCGCTATCGGTAATCGTCATAAGTTTTGGGTTGAAGCAAAACACCGCGATCAGCGGTGCCTCGTGCATGTGGGCGGCCAAATAGTTACCGGCGTCCATGGCCTTGATGCTCGATGCTCTTGCATCCTCAGGCATGTGCGATAAACGCGCTTCGTAACCGGGCAAATAGCTGTCCCAGTGGGGTTTGTATAAATCCTGTAAGGCTTGTTTCTTATCGGCGTCGGTGACGGCAAGAATGCGCCAAGGCTGGGTGTTGCCGCCGGTGGGTGCCCAAGTTGCAGCGGTGAGAACCCGCTCGATGATTTCATCGTCAATAGGATCTGGACGCAGTCGTCTCACCGCGCGCAGAGTGCTCATCGCATCGTATAAATCCATGATCATTTCCCCCTGAACCAAACATCCCCCATTTAACGTCGAATTTCCAGATGCGAAGAGCGGTTTTTTACTTGTTGGTATGGCGTGGAGTTAGGGCAAGATTCGCCGCTGCGGTTTCATTTCACTCGCCCGGTAAAACGACAGCGGTAGAATCAGGACCTGTTAAACTTTTGCAAAAACAATAACAAGGAGCGCTATGAGTGTTCTGCGCAGTCTCTTCCTGGCAACGTTATTTACCACCTTTGGTGCAGCCGCCTTTGCCAATAGCCCTGAGAGCGAAATCTCTCCCGCGCAAATTAACGATAGCGGCGAGTACCTTAATTCAGCGGGGGCGCTCGACAAGGGCGGCCTTGGTGTTCGCCTGCCTTTCTTCCTACGCCGCGTCAGTACTTATTTCCGCGATGGTGATGGTGCGCCGCTGCGGGTGGCCAACGACGGCCAGTGGTTGCGGGCGAACACTGAGAAAGCAAGTATTACATGGGTTGGTCATGCGACCTTCGTCGTGCAAATGCATGGTCAAACCTTCCTCACTGACCCCATATGGTCCGATGTGCCCAGCCCGGTCTCTGTAGCTGGACCTCGCCGATTCGTGCACCCTGGCATCCGTCAGCAGGATTTGCCCCCCATTGATTTCGTGCTGATTTCCCACAACCACTATGATCATCTGGATTTGCCGACCCTGAAAATGCTCGCCCAGCGCGACAGCGAAACCTTGTTCATTGTGCCCGAAGGAAATGCAGCCACTCTCTCCCGGGCAGGCATCGAGAATGTCCGGGAATTCAACTGGGGTGAAGAACTTGAGCTTAATGGGCTGACGGTTCATTGCCTGCCGAGCCAGCACTGGAGTAAACGCAGTCTTGGCGATACGAATAAGGCCCTGTGGGCATCGTGGGCGGTAACCGGGCCAGATAAGCGGTTTTATCATGCAGGTGACACCGGATATTTCCCGGGTTTTCAGACCATTGGTAAGCATCTCCAGGGGTTTGATTTAGCCGCGGTGCCCATCGGCGCTTACGCGCCAAGAGAAATGATGAGGGCTAGCCACATGAACCCGGAGGAGGCGGTGCAGGCGGCACGGGACCTTAATGCCCGGAACATGGTGGGCATGCACTTTGGCACTTTTGATTTGTCCGACGAGCCCCTAGACGAACCACCGCGACGGTTTCGCCAGGCTGCCGCCAGGCAAGGGGTTGCGTCAGGGTCCGTGTGGATCATGCGGGTAGGGGAAACACGGCGGTTTTGAGCAGTGCGCTGAGAGATGTCGGCTAGCACGCCTGTGGAACAAACTCCCAAGGTTAAAGATACCAGGCGAGGAAGCCGATTATTGTTGCAGGTAGGCCCACTGAGTTGTTTTGAGTTGTCAATGATCCGTGCAAAGAACCATCACTCAGGCCAATTTGATTGGCTTGAAATCCAGACCGCGCTGCTGTGCTTGGCGCTGCTAATTGTCAGCTCATTTTTGCAGGCTGAGGATTTAGCCGCCGCCGATGAGGCCTTCGACCGCGGTGAATACGCGACGGCCTTAGAACTGTATCAAGAGCTGGCGGACCTGCAAGAACCGGCGGCTACCTATCGTTTGGGGTTAATGTACGAGCAAGGTTTGGGCACTGACCCGAACCCGGTGGCAGCGGCTTCGTGGTACCAAAAAGCCCGAGCCCTGGAGTCGCCGGAGGCGATAGCAGCGCTGGCAGAACTGCACCGTAAGGGCACTGGCGTACTGCAAAATTTCAAAGAGGCACTGCGACTGAATCTCAGTGCCGCGGAGTCCGGCCACGCGCCGGCCCAATTCAACCTGGCCCTCGCTTACGCCAATGGTGTCGGTACTTTCCGCGATCCGGTAAAAGCCCACATGTGGTTCAACATTGCCGCTGCCAATGGCTATCCTAATGCCGCTGAAAGTCGTGACCGACTGGCAGGGAGCATGGCGGCAGCGGAAATCACGCGAGCGCAGCAGCGAGCGCAAAACTGCCTCGATAAGAATCTGCTGGGCTGCTAGCCTCAACTAACAGTCGATCCAAAGCGGCGACGCCTCTGAGAAAGCGCCGAGCTGCTAGTCCACCACTGGAGAAATATTATGGCCTTACAGACTCATTCCGCCTTGATAACTGGTGGGGGAACGGGCATCGGCCTGGCGTGTGCAGCGAAATTCGCCGCCCAGGGCGCAGCGGTAGGATTGCTGGGTCGAACCGAAAGCAAGTTGGTTGACGGCAGACAGGCCATTCTCGATGCTCAGCCAGAGGCTAAAGTGGAAATTTTCGTGGGCGACACTGCTGACGAAGCCCTGGTTGCCGAGGCCGTCACCAGAATGAATGCCGTTGCGCCGCTGAAAAAAGTGTTGGCCAACGCCGGCATTGGCGGCCTCGCACCTATCGCAGCCCAAGACGCGGATCTATATGACGACATCATGCGAATTAACGCCAAAGGCACTATGTTGGTATTCAAGCATGCAGCGAGACAACTCGCGAAAAACCACGGTGGCGCTATGTGCGCTATCTCAAGTATCGCCGGTTTGCGTACTCATCCTCACATGGCGGCGTACTGCATGAGCAAGGCTGCCATTGATATGTTGGTGCGTACCTGCGCTGACGAGCTCGGCGCCAGCGGCATTCGAGTCAACAGCGTTTGTCCGGGATTGGTGGAGACTGAAATTGCCAGCGGCCTGTTAGGTTCAGAGGCCGTGTATCAGGACTATCTTCGCAAGATGCCGATTGCTCGTCATGGCGTAGTAGCAGACATCGCCGAGGCCGTGGGCTTCCTTTGCAGCGAGCAAGCTAGCTGGGTCACAGGGGTTAGCCTGCCGGTAGACGGCGGCCACCACCTACGCCAGGGGCCCGACGTAGCGCCCTTCGCCCACATGCTATTTGGCGAGCAAGCCGATCAACCTGACTCTTTCTTGGCATCCTAGGAGCCTGCGCCGCTCAGCATATAATCAGTAGCGCATAAACCGCGTAGCGCACTGGCCGAGTCTTTAGTAATCTGCGCGGCGGCCAGCTTACTGGGTGTGCGTCTTCTTTTGTCGAGGGTGTTTCTGGCCTTTAGCAAATGCTCCCCAGCGACCTGTTCCAGCCTGAGTCTTTTATCGAACGTGTGTTCTTAGACTCTCCGTTTAAACTTTCTGACTAACAAAGGACACTCTGCTATGTCGAATTCTCATGACGTGGTTATTGTTGGAGGCGGATTCTCAGGCCTGCTCTGCGGTTTTTTTCTCAAAGAAGCAGGTATTGACGACTTCTGCATTTTGGAAATGGGGTCATCTCTGGGAGGTGTCTGGCAGAAAGGCGGGGTAGGTGGATACCCCGGTGCGGCCTGTGATGTGCCGTCTTATGCGTACCTGCCGTTTTTGGACAGAATCGGATTTATCCCGTCGAAAAAATACGTCAGTCAGCAGGAGATTGCCGAATATACGGACCGTTTGGTGGAGTACTGTGGTCTGCAGCCCCACATTCGCTTCTCTACCAAGGTTACCGATGTTGAATACCTGGACCGTGGCCGCTGGCAAATACGCACCCAAGATATGAGCAAGGGTGAGAGCGGTGTGACCTATACGGCTCAGCACGTGGTTAGTGCTAACGGTCCACTATCGACGCCTCGCATGCCCGAGGTGGCGGGGATGGCCGCGTTTCAGGGACCGTCATTTCACACAGCCCAGTGGGATTACGGCGTTGATTTAACGGGTAAGCGAGTTGGCATTGTTGGTACTGGAGCGTCAGCCGCCCAGGTCATCACCAGCATCGCTGACGAGGTAGAGACCTTGACGGTATTCCAGCGCTCTGCAACCTGGGCATTGCCTCGTGACGATGAGCCGACGCCTCCAGAGATCGTTGAAGCCTTCAAGCAGGGCGGATACAGCGAAAGCCTGCGCTTTGTTGACTGGCAAAACGGTAAACCCCGAGACAGTGAACTGCCCTTCGACTTCGACTCTCTGCATGATGAAGAAGCCAACGCTAAGATTTGCTCAGTGATTGCGGGCCGTATTAAGCGCGATGTGCAAGACCCAGAGCTGGCCGAATTGCTCACACCCAACTACCCGTTCTTTTGCAAGCGGGTGCTATTCATCGACGACTACTACACCACGTTTAACAAGCCCAACGTTACGCTAGTGAATGACCCGGAGGGCGTAGCGTCGGTGACCGCGACCGGGGTGCAAATGGCCAGTGGTGACTGCCACGACGTGGACGTGTTGATTTACGCCACCGGTTTTGACAGCAATCACATCCCGTTCCCCGTTACCGGGCGTGACGGTGTGACCCTAGCCGATCGCTATGGGGCAAACGAGTCTAATAATTGGCAAATGACTCGTCCTCAGTCTTTGTGGGGCATGCACGTCGCTGACTTGCCGAATTTCTATCTCATGATTGGGCCGCAAAGCCTGAATCCGGTAACCAATGTCACGCTACTCTGCGAAGAGCAGGGCAAGTACATTGCTGCCCTTGTTAAGCGTATGCGAGAGGAGAATCTGCAGGAGGTGGAGCCGACCCAAGAGGCGGTTACCACCTGGACAGAGCTCTGCAACAACAGCGCTGACGGTAAGGTTTGGCTGCGCTGTAACAATTGGTACACCAAGAGCACTAAAAGCGACGTGTCCGCCGGTCGGGAGCGCTCCCAGGGCATGTGGATGGATACCTACGAGTCCTACTTGCAGCACGTGCTGGGCGGCGCAGGCGGTGACACTGACACGTTGTTAAGCTTCAGCGTTCAATAGCCTTCAGCCCGCGACGAAATAGCTTATCTGGGGCCGGCGGCGAACTTAGGTTCAAGCCTTGCAAGGCCTGCCAGTTCCGGCAGGCCTTGGTCGCGTAAGACACACCTCACCGGCAGGGTATTGTGGTTGATACCTGCCCCGCGGCGTCGCTACAGCGACTTTTGAATGCCAAGGGTTAAGCGCCATTTAGGCGTCATCTGAACGCCGTTCACGTCCACAGCGAAGGGCCGTTCAATTTCCAGCCCAAGGCGCTCCGGGGCTCCTGGCAATAGCGGTATTACGGCGTTTAGGCCCAGGCCGAAGCGCCATTGACGATAGCCGTAGTTCCCAGGCACCGCCGTTTGTACTGGGGCCATGATCCTTGGATCCATACCTTCGAGGCCACTGGCTCGGTCAAATGTTAGCCTGCCTGAAACCGATAAACCTTCGTTTAGGCTGCGCTGAACCCAGGCCGTGTATTGCTGGCTGTTACCAAAATGCCACTCCTTAGCATGCAACTTGAATTTGCCGCTGGCCTGGCCGCCAAGCACCCAGTCATCAATTCGGTAAACGTGGGTGAGGGCAACGTTTAGTCGCAAGGCCTCGTCACCGATCTGCATAGCGTAGGGCAGGCGCATGACGGCTTGAGTACCCATTGGAGTGAGCACCGTGTCCGATGCATCGGCATCGGCAAGAGCCTGTTGCAGTCCGACGGTCAGGTGAGTGCGCGATTGGGCAGATTCCTGCAAGCGCAACAAACCGCTGAGCGCAACGGCCTCAATGTCGTCGCTGCCAGTGGAGAATCCGCCAACCAGACGCCGATCCGGGCCCATCATCATCGGCGGTGTGTAGCTGACCAAGTTCATATCTTTGCGGGACGCCATAATCATGGCCATCAGGGTGATACTGTCCGAGGGGGCATACATGGCCCCGAGCATGAGCATGTCCATATCCATGTCATCGGGAACGACGCTGAGTTTTGCCGGCATACGGCCGGACGCATTGTCTTGGGCGATAACATCCGTATCACTCAAAGAGTCCTTACCCAGCTGATTGCCGGACATATGCATGCGCATATAGCGCGCGGACACCATCCACTCGCCAGCCTTGTGGTAGTGGTCGCCCATAACGCCAATAGGGCCATGGTCAATGGCTTGGGTGACGTCAGCGTTGGCGGTTGCTATCAGGGAGCCAAGGAAGGCAGCGCCCAGAAGCATCCGGTAAATAAAAATCCGCATTGTTGATCTCCAAATCCTCTGTCGAAAATAAGCGCCAGCGAGACGAATTCCTGGGTACTCATGGGCACAGGCCATGGAGTTGAGCGTCTGCAGGCGGGTGGGGTTTCGGTTTTAGAAGAGAGGCAGGAGCGGCGGGGCGCGAACCTTGGGGGTTTGGACAAGATCGAAAACAACGGCAAACGGAGTTTGCGGGGGGCGAGAAACCGATGGTTCAGAGTGTGGCTTGAGTCCCAGACGGATCAACATCACCGCGGAAGGCGACAAACCGTCTAGGCAAAAAAGGCAGTGGGCCGGTAGAGCGCCGCTAAGGGAATGGTGGCCCTGGCCATTGCTAGCGGTTTGACTGTGGCCACTGACGCTATCTGCCGTGGTTGTGTGATGGCCATGCACTAAGTCATCGCCCTCATGCTCGAGGTGATGCGGTGAATTCAGCTGCTGGGTGGCAGCGATTTCGCTGCCCCCTGGTGAAGCGGGTGCCTTCAATGCAACCGGGCCGATAAAGGCGTTACCCAGCCCCAAAAGAATAGCCCCGAACGCCCAAGCGAACAGGGTTAGAGAGTAGCCCGGGCGGAGAATGTGAACGCGCCAATTCATGGGGCGCTAGAATGAACGAATTTTTCGAAAAAGTCCCCGGCGAAGTTCTCACTTTCAGAAAAGGTTGCTGTGTTGTGTTACCCCACCAACTGGGTGAGGTAAAACACACCGCGGCGTCTGTGAAAAATTCGTCAACTTTTACGTGACACCAAAGCCTATGGGTTTACGATGACGAAAGGTTCGAGGACCTGAAACAGCAAAAAAATAAAAATGGAGAAGTCTTATGAACAAGGCATTTTTTTTGGGCGCCGTGTTACTGGCGGTTGCAGGATGCGCGAAACAGGAGTCGGCGGGGCCGGCTGAGTCCGTCCCTGCAGCTCCGGAAGCAGTGACTCAAAGCAATGGTCCGGATGCGTACTACGAGTACTTGTGGTGCAAACAAGGACCAGAGTATTCCGATGAATCCCTAGCCAATCTCGTCGCCGACTGGAATGAGATTATGGATAGTTCAGCAACCCCCGTTGCGGCAGCCGCAGGCTATCGACCCAAAGGCTGGGAAACCGAAGATTATGACGGTCTTTGGGTTTTACGCTGGAACAACAAGGCCGAGGTGGAAGCGGGCTGGGCCGCCTTTGCGGCAACCGAGGCCGGTGCGGCCTTCGATGCAAAGTACGATTCGGTGCTTAGCTGTGGCGACGAAGTCGGTGTAAACCGTTTTGGATTTGATGCCTACGTGCCTCGCGCAATGCCAGAGACCTTCACCGGTGAGCCTGCTCCCTATTTTCTCACTAATACCTTCTGCAGTCTCAATGAAGGCATGGGCCCGGAAGATCTGCGCGAAGTGGTCGGGGGTACATATATCCCTGCGGTAGACGCCGCGGTGGAGCAAAATCCCGGCTCGAGCTATTGGTTCTTGATTGGCGCACCAGACTTTGAGCCTCTTCCCGGTAACGTCTTTGACTTCAACTTTGTCAACTATTGGCAGACTGCCGAAGAAGGTCAGGCCTCGGCTGCAACGTTTGCGGAATCCGAGCGCGGTGCAGCGACGATGGCTGCCATGAACGCGGTTGCGACCTGCCAAGACCCGCAGCCTTGGGATGGTTACATGATCCGCCAGGGAGACGCTACATAGGGAGCGTTCTACCGGTCAGACGCAATGGGGTAGGCCAGCTATCCCATTGCTTATATGAGGTTAACCCGCGCGTTTACTAAGCTAGACGAAGGTCACCGGGTCCGCCGCTCCTCTTCTGCTAGATGCAATTTACCTGCGACCGGTTCATTCTTGAGTGGTAAGCCGACGGAGGATCCATGAGCTACAGCAAATTAATTTGGGGCGTTAAGGAAAGTTTCCGGGCCTATGTGGAGGCCGCTGGCGGCTCCATAATCCTAAGCGATGGCGCCTCCACCACCGAAGACGGAGCTTTCGTTTTTCAGGCGCAACCCGGCGGTGATCTGGAGATCAATGCCGACGGTAGCGCAACCGGTTCAATGCGCTTCCAAGGTACTGTGACTTTCGAGGCCCACGGCGGAATGTTGAAGTCCACGTTGACTGAGCTTGGCCTGGAAGCGGGAGAACAGGGCTTGCTGCTTACCGTGCTTGAAGGCCCCATGAACAAGAGCCGCTGCGCCGTTGCAGAAGTAGGCGAACTCGCGGTAGCAGAAAACACCATAACTGCACAGACCCGTATCACCATGGACGGCATGTACCAAATCGCGGACAACTATCCGCCGGGTACCGAGCTGGATGTCTTGCGGCTTGTCTAGCGCACAGCGTAAGGCCCAAAGACACAACCAACTAAAAGACAGCCAACTAAAAAACAAACAACGTAACCATCGGGAGAGCTGGGCGACCAATTCGAAAGCGTTGCCGGGTTAGGCGTGTTTGAGCGTTAGGGCTAACTGCCGATTATTCGCTCGCGCTTACCCGAGGCAGCGGGCGTTGCGTCATTACTGTTTTGCTGCCTCTGCAGGCCCACAAAGTAACTGGCCATGGCGTAGATGTTGGGATCAACTGCGCTTTTGTTTGGCCTGAATTGCCCGCATCGCTGGCGACTCATTAAAGTCGATCCAGCCTGACGCTCTGCCAGCGGCGTAACCGCCGTCGATGGGAATGTCGGCGCCGTTCAACCACTCGGTGTGGCTTGTAAGCAGCATGTTTAGGACCTGGGCAACCTGATCTGGAGTCGCCATGCCGCCGACCTTCTCAATTTGCCAGTCAGAATGGTCAGCACCCATCAGTTCCTTGAACAGGGGATGCAGCGGTGTGTCGATGGCTGCCGGGCTAACGCAGTTGATGCGAACACCTGTCTGCTGGAAGGTTTGGGCGCGGGCCGCTGTCCAAGCCGACAGACAACGTTTCGAGAAACTATACGGGTCGCGGGATAATACGGCTGCGTGTTCCCGGCACCAGCTTGCGCCTGCTTCGAAAGTATCGGTTGCCAGCAGCGGAGCGAGACGATCTTTCCTGGTTTGCCAGTCCCAGCCAGCGGTTGAGGAAACGCTGACGACAGTAGATGACTTCTGCAGCCTTGGTGTCAGTAATTCCGTTAGGTAGCGCGGCCCGAGAAAATTCACCCGAAGAACAAGCTCTGGCTCTTTTGCCCGTGCTATGCCCGCCACGTTGGCGAGTCCATGCAAGGTATGAGGGATTCGATCCAGTGCGGATTCGATTGCCTGGGGATTCGAAAGATCGATCTCTAAAAACTCGCATCCGGCTGCAGGTTCGGCTGGAGGCTGCAGGTCAAGGTTGAAGACCTTGTGTCCCGCCTGGGTAAGTTGGTTAACAAGTGCAGCTCCCACTCCAGATGAGCCGCCGGTTACAACAAAATCCATAGATACTCCCGTTCAAAGCCGTAGCTCGCTCAGCCAACACTGTGCGCCTGTTGTGGCCGCGGACACCCTTTTTCCTAAGTTCCACGCCGTTGCGGATCGTTCTCAGAAAAAGGGTTTGCCGCTGGATGCAAGACACTAACAATGACCTAATTGCGAGGCCACCGGTACCTTAAGTTTCTGGGATCAGCGCCAGTCAAATATTGGCCTCTTTGTCAAAAAGCAGCGCCAAGCATAGGTGAAAAAGCGGCTGGAAATCATCCAAATACGATTCATCGATAGCGGTTAAAAGTGGTGCCCGGAGCCGGACTCGAACCGGCACGAAGTTGCCTTCGAGGGATTTT
>JAYOBI010000008.1:0-36065 GCA_038104735.1 Gammaproteobacteria bacterium
ATTCCCTTCCTCAGCTGTCAGGACTTAGCCGTATTCAAAGTATTTTTCGATCGCACCAAGGACTGGGCGGATCTGGAAGCCATGCAGGAGGCCGGCACGTTGGACGCACCCTTCGTCGCCGATGTAATACGGCACTACTTGGGCGAGGATGATCCGAGGCTGACGCGGCTGCATCGCGTTGCCAGCCTAAAGGACTAGCCGTCAGGGTTTAACTGGGCGTGGCGATATAACCCCACACCTGATCTGCACCCAAGCCCGCCAAGTGCTGACCCAACTTGGCCTGCCAGTAAAACTCGTTACCCCACTCATCCCGCCAGGCCCACAGGCGGCGCGTGAAGTGATGGAGCCGGTGTTCGTAGGTATAACCCATGGCGCCGTGCACTTGATGTACCTGTTCGGCCACGATACCCACTGCTTCACCTACCCGCGCCTTGGCCGCAGCCACTTCTTGCTCGAACCGGTCTGTACCGATGGCGTCCACGCCAGCATCCGCCGCGCGCTGGGATGCCGCGACTTCAGTGCCAACTACCGCCAAGGAATGCTGAATCGCCTGAAACTTGCTAATAGACCGCCCGAACTGGCTGCGCTCTGACGCAAACTGTAAACCCAAGTCCAGCACCGCCTGCAGGCCTCCGGCCATTAAATTGGCCCGGGCTAGCGCAAGCTGTGCATAGGGTGCATCCGCCAGTTCAATGGTTTCAATGCTGGCCTCACCGGCCATCGTATCCCGAGCCTCGCCCGCAAGATTTGTGCCTTGTTCTGTGGGCGCTGAGCCGGCATAAACACTGACATCAAAACTGTCGGCAGCAACGCCCAGCGTCTTTTCAGCCTGACGGCCCCAAGCAGTCTGCACCACTGAACCTTCGGCCTGAAGACCAATAGTGGCAAAGCCCTGAGCCGGAGCATTGGCACCCAGCCACTGATTGGCGAGCAGAATCTCCGCCATCGGTAACGGCACAGCAAAGCGTCCGCACACTTTCAAAAACGCGAACAGGTCTCGGGTCTCGGTACCGCTGTTTGCACTGCCCAACTGATGAAAGCCGTTATCAACAATTTGCTGCCACAGGTCAGCGGGGAAGGCACCCTGCTCGGTGGCGTCCAGCAGCGCCTTGTCGCAGTGGTCGGCAAAGATTTTCTCGGCGGTATCGACGATGAGTTGTGATGTATCCATGCGACCTCCCTAACGCAGGCCAAGACCGCGGGCGATTACCCCGCGCATAATTTCTCGGGTGCCGCCGCGCAGGGTAAAGGATGGCGACAGCATTAAGGTCTCTTCGAAGGTTTCCCGGAACAGGCGCTGCTTGGCTCCATCTACAGCGCTAAGATCCGGCACCACTAGCCGGGCAATTTCCGGCAGCAGCTTTTCAAAGTTATTGCCAAGCTCCTTCACTAACGCCGCTTCCACGCTGACGTCCTTGCCGGACTCCAGCATCCCCGCCACAGACAAAGACATGCGGCGCAGGGTCATGAAGTGGGAGGCGATGCGTCCAATGGCTGCGGCTTGATGCGGTGTGGGAGCGTCACCGCAAACCCGCACTAGCTCAACGAAGACCCGGAACGAAGAAAGGAATCGCTCAGGGCCGCTGCGCTCATAGGCCAGCTCCGAGGTCACCTGCTGCCAGCCGTTGCCGGGTTCGCCGACGATTCGGTCCTTGGGCACGAGCACATTGTCGAACACCACCTCGTTAAAGTCCTCGCCGCCGGCCATGTTGCGAATGGGCCGCACTTTTGCACCGTCGTTTTTCAAATCCACAATGATTTGCGAGAAGCCCGCGTGACGATTCTCCGACGCTGCCTCTGTTCGCACCAGACAAATGATGTAGTGATTGCGGTGAGCGTCGGTGGTCCAAATCTTGGTGCCGTTGATACGGTAGGCGTCGCCTTCCGCCACGGCAGTGGTGCGCACTGACGCAAGGTCCGAGCCGGTATCCGGCTCACTCATGCCAATGGAAAAATAGCTTTCCCCGCGAGCGATCTCCGGCAGGTATTTTTGCCGCTGCTCCTCGGTACCAAAGCGCAACAGCACCGGGCCGCTCTGACGGTCGGCAATCCAGTGTGCGCTCACCGGGGCACCGGCGGCCAGCAGTTCCTCGGTGACTACCAAGCGTTCAAAGTTGCTCTTATCGCCGCCGCCATACTCGGCAGGCCACGTCATGCCGATCCAGCCCTGCTCCCCCAGCTTCTGCGAGAACTCGGCATCGTGTCCGGTAACAAAGTCCGAGTTGGGCCTTGGCAGGTGGGCCTTGTTGTCTGCAATAAAATCTCTTACCTGCTGACGCAGGACTTGGGACTCATCATTCAAACTTACGCGGTCAAATTGCAGCACGGGGGCCTCTCCTAAATACATCAACCAACCACCCTACTGAGCCACCAAAGTCGATGCAATATGGTCGATGGCCGGAAACTTGTACATCAGCCGCCACCCAAACCTGGCTCCTTCGCCCATCTGGGTCGATCTGGGATCACTCTTACCTCTGCGGGAAACCATAGAGCTATCTCCTGGGCTATGGCACCATGCGCCAATGATTGACCCCACCGAACTCAGCTATGCCTTCGAGCCCGTTTTTGCCGACATCAAAGAGCGCTCTACCGTGGCTGACCGATTCATTGATCGCAGCCTGTATCAGGTCTACGTAGCCACCCTTTGGGCTAACGTGGTGCTCTCCCCCGGTGAGGCCGGCATCGAGGAGGAGGACCTGGAAGATTTGCACGATTTGGTCATTGCAGACATCCAGTCGGTCTTGGGCAACCAGGAGGATCTAACTACAGTATTCACCTTCATCAGCAGCAAGGCCGGTGAGCAAGCCATGATCGAGGCTAAGCTAAATCAAACTCACAAAGACCTGCTGCAGTACTTTTCCAGCATGATCTTGGATCCGGACGGACACAAAAAGTGGATGGACGAGATCCGCGAGCAGCTGTAGCAATACGCTAATCTAAAACGTTAACGAGGATGGAGCGCGTACGTGGGCTATGGCGATGCTCCCAAAGGTAGATACCCTGCCAGACACCCAACGCCAGTTGGCCTGCCATTACCGGTACCGACACCTGTACCGCCGTCAGCGCCCCCTTGATGTGGGCCGGCATGTCGTCTGGCCCCTCCTCAACGTGTGTGTAAAGGGGGTCAAGCTCAGGCACCAAGCGCGCTAGCCAGTTTTGCAGATCTCGCTGCACTGCCGGATCGGCATTCTCCTGAATCAGCAGGCTCGCCGAGGTGTGTTGAATAAACACCGTCGCCAGACCATCGGTTACAGCACTGGCCTCCACGACCTCGGCCACTTGGGCGGTGATGTCGTATAAACCCTGGCCGTTTACCGGCACCTCGAAACGGTGATTACGCATAGCTCAATCCATGTGCCAAAGGCTGAGATAGGGAAAATAGGTGATGAGCATAAGTGCGAACAGCAGCACTAAAAAGAACGGTAGCGTCGCCGCGTATAGCTCGGTTAAGGGCTTTTTAAACCGATAGCTGGCGATGAACAGATTCATGCCCACTGGCGGCGTGAAGTAGCCGATTTGCATGTTTGCTAAAAATATAATGCCCAAATGCACCGGGTGAATGCCGTAACCCACCGCCACCGGCAGCAGCAGCGGCACCATAATGACCAGGGCCGAGAAGATATCCAGCATGGCCCCCAGCACCAGCAGCAGTATGTTCAGCAAGATCAGAAAGCTCAGCGGGTCCTGAATGTACTGATTGATGAAAACCAAAAGCTGCTGGGGCACTTCTGCATCCACTAAAAAGTTCGTGAAGGCCAGGGCGATGCCTAAGATCAGCAGAATGCCCCCCACCATCACCATGGACTCCACCGCCACTTTAGATAGCGCGCGCCAGGCCACCTCTTTGTACAGCAGCACCTCTGCAACAATGACATAGGCAGCCGTGACCGCTGCCGCCTCAGAAATCGCAAATACGCCGCCAAACACACCACCCAGGACAACAAAGGGCAGCGGCAGCTCCCAGCGCGCTGCCCACAGCGCGGCGCGAAGGTTTTCAAAGGTGAACGGCACTCGGGGTATAACGCCGCCCCGATGCCGCCAAAGGGTCCACAAAATCAGCAGGCTCAGCATCAAACACAGAGGCACAACGCCGGCGATAAATAACTCGACAATGGTGAAGGACTCACCCACGTCCAGCTGTTGGGCGATGACCCCATACAAAATGAGCGGCACCGATGGCACCAGTAGCAAACCCAAGCTGCCCGATGTCGTGACCAGACCCAGGCTGTACTTATCGGCAAAGCCTGCTTGTTTCAGTGCCGGCAGCAGCAAGGCTCCCAGCGCGACGATGGTGACCCCCGAAGCCCCAGTAAGCGCAGTAAAAATCGCACAGGCCACGAAGGCCACAATGGCCAAGCCACTGGGCAGCCACCCGAACAGGCTCTGCATCAAATTCACCAGCCGGGTTGAGGTATTGGATTCGCTGAGCAGATAACCGCTGAACGTAAACAGCGGCAGCGCCACCAGCAGAGGCGTGTCGACAATGCGGTAAAGCTCGATGGCGATAATCGCCAAATCAATGTCCGCACTGTAAAAACCGAGCATGGCCGCACCCATCAGCACCGCAAACAGGGGCGCACCTAAGGCGGCCATGGCCAAGATCACCAGCACGCCAAGCCAAATCATGGTTTGAGGGCCAAAAGCAGGTAACGAATCGCCATCACACCGCCGCCAATGGGCATAATGATTTCCAGCACCCAAGCTGGCACGTCGCCAAAGGCAATGGCCTGGTCCAAATACTCGTAATACACAAAGTGCCCACTGCCCCAGGTGAAGAGGCACAGTACGGCGAAGGTAAACAGCCGGGTAAGCCGCTGCACCCAGTGTTGATAGGTCGGGGCCACCAGGCGACTGACTAAATCAATACGGATATGGCTGTCATCCCGGGACGCAACCATAGCGCCTACCAAGGCCACCCAAAGCACCGCCACTCTGACCAGGCTATCGCTCCAGTAGAGCCCGGAATCGAAGAAGTTGCGCAGCACAACCTGGCTGGCCGCCATACCAATCATCAACGTCAGCAGCGCCACTAAGATGCTGTCCTCCAGCCGGCGCAGGAAGACCAGCGCGTTGTCGATGGCGGGCGTCACTGCTGGGCTGCGCTGCCGCTGCGATAAGCCTGCAGCAGTGCCATCAACTCATCGAACATTTCAGCCGACACGTAGCTGTTGGCCTTGAGCTTTAAATTGGCCTCGTCGGCCATGCTATACCACTGGGCCAGTTCCTCACCTGAGGGCTTCAACCACTGCAACCCGGTACTCTGCAGCGCTTCATCCGCCGCCGTATTGTCCTTGCGAGACATGGCGTCTACCCGGGCTACCGCGGCCTCTAGCTCTTCAGTGACAATGACCTGCTCTGCGGGGTCCAGCCGATTGAAGGCCCGCTCGGTCAGCGCAAACAGCCCGTAGACATACATCAGCGGCAGGTCCAGGGCGTAGTCGACCTGGGTATGCCACTGCAGGGCAATGGCGCCAATGGAGGGTGAGCCTATGGTATCGATTAAGCCTGTCTGCAACCCCGTCAGGACATCGGCAATGGGCAGGGGTACCGGGGTGATATTGAATGACGAGTACGCCTTAAGCGCGCCCGGATCGTTGTCCGGTGCCCACACTCGGCGGTTTTGAAAATCCGCCACGGCAGTAATCGGATCTTTCATCATTGGGTAGGCAAAGCCCACTTCGGCCAAACCAAAACCGACAAATTTCTGCTCCCGCAACCCCGCCATGAGTTTGTCGTCCAGCCGTGCGCGTACGTAGTCCACTTCGTCGGCGTTGTGAAAAACCAGGGGCAAGTTGTAAAGAGCAATATCGGGATACGGCTGCAGCACTCCGCCAGAGGTCATGGCCGCGCCATGCAGCTGGCCCACTCGCAGTTTGCGCAGCACGGCTTTGTCGTCACCCATCACGCCGCCGGGATAGATCTTCAGCTTCACCTCATCGTTGGTGCGCTGACGAATATTTTTCGCGGCCTTGCGCAGCTCGATCATCCAGCCCGTGCCCTCAGGAGACAGCGTGGCGATCTTCAGGGTAGTCGCAGCCTGGGCGTTTACCCCAAACAGCAATGCCATCAGTAGCGCCCCTGGCGCTGCGAATTTTTGCATCCTGCGGGTGAGGCTAGGTTTTGCGGGCGCGTTGTTAGAAGTAGTCATCGGCACTGTCCAATAATTGCTGGGCTCGTTCTTTCGCGACGGTATTCATTAAGGTCAGCCCTGGCGTTTGGGCTTCAGCGGCCAGGACATCATTGAGCAGACGATCGTGAAGCTCGCGCTCGAACATCAGCCGCCCATACTGGTCCGCCAGCATGACCTTGACCATCAGGTTGCGGCCATCGGATATCTCCAGGGCCCGCTCAAAATGCTGCCGACCCAGTTCCGGGCGTCCACCCATGGCAGGCGGTAATAGCGTTTCAAACACGCCTAAGTACAAAAAGGCGCCGCCATTAGCGTAATCAGGATCTAAATCGGCCACTCGCTGAATCACTGCCTTAACCCGAGCTAGCTGCGCTATGGCCACAAAGTCTGAGCTGTTGGCCTGAATCCACCCAGCCCAGATGCTGCCCAGGTTATAAAGGGTCGGCACGCTTTTCGGACCTTGGCGATCCAGCCAGCTGGAAAACTCGTCAAAGGACCGGGTTTCCAGTTCGCAGGCATCTTTGAGACTTAGGCAGGTAGCGCGCAGCATCTGGTTTTTGGCCTTGGCGTGGAGCTTTTGCGCCCGGGCAGGCTCCGCGACGAAAGCCCCGGCGTAGGCCGAGTGGAGTTCCGCTGACTGGGCCAGCAACGTTGCGCTGTCTGGACTACCCGCCAGTAGGGAGTCGATCAAAATGAGGTAGGACGGTGCACCATCGCGCACCATGTCAGGATCGTCACTATTCAAAATCGCCGCAGACAAATTGTCTGCCAGGCCCCCGGTTACCGAGCCTACGATGGTGGCGCAGCCGGTCATAGCGGACAGGATGAGCACTAAAAACCAGCCTTTGGCCAGCAATACGGCCCGGGGCAGCGCCTGGACTACCGAGAATGGCGTCGTCATACCCAAAGGGTCCTTGTATCCACGATTGCGAGCGCCCATGAAAACAACGCTACTGACGTAAATCAACCTCGAAAGCCCGACCGCAGAGCAAATCGTGAATCGGGCGACCCTCACTTAACCCGGCGGTTTTATCGGAAGTTTTCATGGGCCTGATGGAGCCCATTGGTTAAGCTCTTGGCCTTGTCGGCTACATCGAGCTTTCTGGAGGGTATATGACAGCGGACTCCGCCGAAAATTTAGTACTAGTGGCAACGGACGGTGGCGTCACCACGGTGACGCTGAATCGGCCCGAAGCGTTGAACGCGCTTTCAGGGGCACTACGGCAGTCACTGGCGAAAACGTTTTTAGATTTGCGGGACGATGAGGCAACCCAAGTCATCATTCTCACCGGTGCGGGCCGGGCCTTCACCGTTGGTCTGGATTTGAAAGAGCTGGGCGGCGAAACCCCCTCTACCCGGACCAGCAATGGCCCCACCGAGGACCTTGGCCAAGCCATGGCGAACCTGGGCAAACCGGTGATCGGCGCTATCAACGGCTTTGCCATTACCGGCGGCTTTGAGGTGGCCTTGATGTGTGACTTTATGATCGCCAGCGAAGAGGCTCGATTCGCCGATACCCACGCTCGGGTAGGCGTGGTTCCAGGTTGGGGGCTGTCCCAGCGGCTGCCGCGCTTAATTGGCATCAACCGCGCCAAAGAGCTGAGCCTTACCGGCAACTTCCTTGACGCGCACACGGCGTACCAGTGGGGTTTGGTGAATCGCGTGGTCAGCGCCGAGGCCTTGCTGCCAACCTGTGAGCAGCTGGCTCGGGACATTGTATCTACCGAACCCGTCACCCGCAGCGAGGTGCTGCGCATCATGAATGCCGGCTGGGACACCACCCTAGCCGAGGGTCTGAGCATTGAGCAGGCCGCTACCCGTGCCCACGACAAAAGCCAAAAACCTGCAGAGCAGGTGGCGGCTCGACGCCAGCAAATTCAGGACCGAGGGCGCAATCAAAACGATTGAAGACCTCATCCGGTCGGCGTCGGTGCAGTGTCAGGCCTAGAGCTTCGGCAGCAGCGACCGGGCACCGAGCATGCCCGGATGCTCGTCTAATACCAGATACAGGGGAATCGCCTTGGCGTAATCCGACATGTCACCACGTTCGTCGAAGCGACGGCGCAGAGGACTGCCGGCCAGCATCTGCGACAGTTGCGGCAAAATACCTCCACTAAGGTAGATGCCGCCTCGCGCCCCAAGGGTCAAAGCCAAGTTGCCAGCAGCGCCGCCCAGCAAGCCGGCGAAGGTTTCCAGGGTCTGATGACACAGCGGATCCGACGCTAAGCCCTGAGCAACTATGGCTTCTGGTGTATCCAGTTCTCCCGGAGAACCCCAAATACTGCTCATGGCCTGATAAAGATTGACGATGCCCGGACCACTCAACGCGGTTTCCCAGCTGACGTGGCCGTGATTTTGCGCCAGCACCGACCACAGTTCCGCCTCCAAAAAAGATCCGGGCGCTAAATCACCATGACCGCCCTCGGAGGGCAGAATGATCCAGTCGTCGTCCCGGGCAGGCACCAGTCCGGCCATGCCCAGGCCGGAACCTGGACCCAAAATTCCGCGCACTCCTTGAGCGGTGCTGTCGCCGCCAAACTGCTGTAGCTGTTGCAGGTGCGGCACCGCCGCCCCTTGAGCATAAAAGTCATTGACAAAGCGAGGGACTGGTCCAATAACTGAGGCCGCGCTGCTGCCGTGGAAGGTCAAACCGGTGTTGACCACGGTGATGACGCTGCCGTCGGCGCTAACAGGGCCCGCCACCGCCAGCACGCTGCTGGCCAGCTCAGGTCGGCCCAGCTCAGCGTAGGCTTGAGCCAGCAAATCGGCACCATCAGCAAAGTCCTGAGTTGCCAACATCAGCAGCTCCGAAACCCACTGTGCGTTCGCCGCTAAACGAAAACGGCAGTGGGTGGCGCCGATGTCCCCCACCAAGCCGGTGGCGCCTGACGGATATTGGTTTAGATCTTGCTGTGCCATAGCGCTGAGAACTTCCTTTATTACGGTTGCAGGCAGCCGGGCTGACGATGATGCCCAGCCTATACGAGTTGGGGCCGGTGTGAATACGCCAGCTCTGGCAGAAGCCGCCGGTTGGTGGCAGGCCGACGACAAGGCCCGTCCCCGTGGCGGGATGTCCTCGATGCTGGCACTGCCCTGAGTACCTGCTAAGCTCGGCGTTTACCTTGGCAGGCGGAGAACTTTATGACCATTGGCGCGGGTATCGGCATCGCGAATTTCACTTTTGACGATGGCAACGGCTTTTGGGAGTGGATTGACCTATGCGACAACGGCGGCGTTGATTCTATCTGGCAGAGTGACCGCATCATTGAGCGTACGCCGAATCTGGAAACCATGAGCGTCATGGCGGCTTTGGCCGGCGGCAGCAAGCACCTGAAGTTTGGTATGAACGTGGCTAGCATGGCCCTGCGGGATCCGGTCATCATGGCCAAGGCCTGCGCTACCATCGACGTGTTATCCAACGGCCGCCTGCTGCCGGCCTTCGGCGTTGGCAGCGCTTTATCCCGGGACTTCACCGCCACAGGCCGGGACACCAAGGGCCGGGGCAAACGCACCGAGGAAGGCCTGCAGATCATGGCGCGGCTGTGGACCGAGGACCGGGTCAACTTTTCCGGCGAGTATTACCGTCTTGAGGACGCCACCATTGCACCCAAACCCGTGCAAAACCCTATGCCCCTCTGGGTGGGTGGATCCGCTCAGGCCGCCATCGAGCGCACCGCCAAGTGGGGTACCGGCTGGCAGGCAGGTATCGAAAATGCCGAGCAAATCGCGCCGGTCATCACCGCCATTAAGCAGCGTGCTGCTGAGCTTGATCGCAAGATTGACGACGACCACTTTGGTGCAGGATTTGGCTTCCGCTTTGGCAGCCCGGACGACGCCGTGGTGCAGCGCCACCATGAAGTGCTGCAAAAACGCCTTGGCAAAGCCCCGGAGGGTTATACCGCCGTGGGTGGCGTGGACGAAATGATGGCCCTGGTCCACGACTTTTACCGCGCCGGCGCGCATAAGTTCATTCTGCGGCCCATCGCCAGCGGCACCGCCGACATGATGGAACAAACCCGGCTTATGGTAGAGCACCTGCTGCCGGCGATTAGCGCCCTGAACGTGCAGGAAAAAACCAAGCGCGCCATTGCCTAGCTGGCCGCGTCTTCGCTGAGTTGTCCTATCGCTGATCAGTCATCCGATTATTGCCGGTGATGGCCAAACTGCTGAGCGTCAACCCTCACTCTGGCCCGGGCACCTGGGCTCGGGCTTGAGCCGCGTAGCCGCGGTTGAAGGTAGGGCTAATGGTCAGGTCATTGATGCACACATGATTGGGTAGCTGGGCCAGAAACCGAATCAGCTCGCCGCAATCCTCTGGCTGCACCATCCTCGCCCGATCCTCGGCAGACACCGGAATCGGCCGGTTATCCAAAATCGGTGTTGCCACCTCGCCGGGGCAAACAGCACAGGCACGCACCCCGAACATACCCGCCTCCATGTTGATGCTTTCGTTCATGGCGTTCATGGCGTGTTTCGCAGCGGTGTAGGCTGGGCCTGTGACCACGCTGACGTGTTTGCCCGCCCATGAGGAGATATTAATAATCAGTCCCTCGCCTTGGGCCTTCATGGTCGGCAGCACGGCCTGGCAGCAGTAAAACGCGCCATCCAAATCAATGCGAATCACCGAGTCCCAGTCCTCAAGGGAAACGTTGTGCCAGTTCCGCTCTTTCACGTTAATGCCCGCGGAGGCCACCAGCACGTCAATGCGCCCATGTGTCGCAATGATGCGCTGGCCTACCTGAGCCACGGCGTCCTTGTCCGACACGTCGAGGATTTCGATACTCGTCGCGCCTTCGCCACATTGGCCCGCGACTTCTTCCAGCTTGTCCAAACGCCGCCCTGACAGCACCACGTGCATACCGGCCTGAGCCAGCGCGATTGCGGCGGCCTCGCCAATGCCAGTGCCGGCACCGGTCACCCAAGCTACTTTGTTTTCTAAATTGCGCAGCATATGCTCTCCCTGCTCACAGTGAATCCGCCGCCGACCATAACACGGGGTGAGCCCAGAGGAGGGAACATGACCGACAGCACCACAGCCAGACGTATCGCCGAGATCGACAACGACGGCTACACGATTATTGAAAACGTCATGAGCGCGGATTTGATGACGCGCATTCGCGAGGAACTTGTGCCCTACTGCCAGGGTGAGTTCCCCGGGCGCAACAACTTTGAAGGCACCCATACCGAGCGGGTTTATGCGCTGTTAGCCAAGGCACCCTCGGTTGCCGAAATCATCGAACACCCAACGACCCTGGAGCTGCTGGACCGGCTGCTGCCAAAGAATTTTCTGCTTTCTGCCGCCCTTTCGATTTTGGTGCATCCTGGAGAAACTCCTCAGCCCTTCCACTACGACGACGGCATCGCCGGCCTGCCCGTATACAAACCAAGGCCGCGTTTTGGCGTCAGCACCATTTGGGCCTTCGACGACTTTACCGACACTAACGGCGCCACCGAGGTGATTCCCGGCAGCCATCGCTGGGCCGAAGACCGACAGCCCATAGAGACCGAAGCGGTGAAGGTGTTGATGCCGGCAGGTTCGGTGGTGGTTTTTGATGGTGCGTTGATCCATCGCGGTGGCGCCAATCACTCGGACAGCGATCGTTTGGCGATTACGCCCCAGTATTGCAATCCTGGATTACGGCAGATCGAAAACATGGTCTTAGCCGTACCCCCGGACATTGCAAAAAACTACAGCCAGCGCATTCAAAACATGCTGGGTTACAACATTATTGAGCCGAGCTTTATGGGTTACGTAGACGGCGTGCACCCGAAACGCCTAATTGACGCTCAGTACAAAGGCCGAAAATATCGCACCGAACTGCCGCCGTCTTAGGGCTGCACTGCAACATTCACGAGGCAACCCGGAAACCGATATGCCGACACCGAGCAACGAGCGCACCCTGCTGGAACTTCGCATCAGCGACCTTGAATCACGGCTGGAGTTTCAAGACGAGACCATTCAAAAGCTCAACGATGAAATGGTGCAGCTGCAGCACAAGCTTTTCGCCCAAGACAAGCAGCTCAAACGGCTGGCCCAGCGGCTTCAGGCCAGAGGTGAAGACGAAGACGGTGCAGACCCCAATCAAATCGAGCCGCCACCGCCCCATTACTGAGTTTGCTAACGGTGGCGATCTGGCTAGCCGTTCATGCTGCCGAGGAATTCCAGGGTGCGCGCATAGGCGCCGTCTTCGGTGTCCATGATGGCGGCGTTAAAGTCGGTAACGCCCAGATCTTGGAATCGCTTGATCTGGCCACGCAGCTGATTCTCGTCGCCGACAATGGCGATATCCGCTGGCCCCGCGGCGCCCTCCCGATCGAGCATGGCTCGATAGCTAGGTAGCTGGCCGTATACCGTTAAGTCCTTAGCGATTTGCTCTTTGGCTGCGTCAACGTTGGTGGTCAGCACGATGGGCATGCCGGCCACGATGGCTGGATCAGGTCGTCCCGCTGCCTGAAAGCTGGGAATAATATGCTCTTCCATCGTTTTCGGGCCTACCATCCAGGTATTCGTGCCATCTGCCAATTCAGCGGTGAGTTTGATCATGGCTGGTCCCAGCGCTGCCACCACAACGGGCAAATCTGTACCGCCAGGGATGTCCAATGTCAGTCCCTGCACGCTGTACTGATCACCCTGATAGTTCACGGTTTCACCACGCAGCAGCGGCATGAGTACGCTTAGGTATTCGCGCATGTGCTTGGCGGGTTTGTCGTAGCTCAGCCCAAACATGTTCTCAATCACGATTTGGTGGGAAAGACCGATGCCCAGGGTGAAACGCCCATTGGTGGCTGCCGCCGTGGTCATGGCTTGCTGCGCTAAGGCTCCAGGATGCCGGGGGTAGGTTGGCGTCACCGCAGTGCCCACCCGCACGCGAGAAGTTTCGCGGCCAATTAACGCCAGGGTGGTTATGGCATCGAAGGAAAAAATGTTGGCAAGCCACACGTGGTCAAGGCCCGCCGCTTCGATGTCTTTACCCAAACGCACGACGTCGTCGATGGATTCCTTCGTGCCGTCCGCCCCAATCATTGCACCAATACGCATTATCGCCCTTCTCCCAAATTCGTTTACTTCAGCAAAGGCTCACCCAAATACTGAATCGACGCAACAGCCGCAGACCCTCTGCGGCTTTCATTTTTTTTGCACATGGATCGCGGCATAATCCGCGCCCTCAGCAAACAACTTGGACAACACATGTCGACAAAAGAAACCGTCGCTATTCTAGGCGGCACTGGAGATCTTGGTACCGGTCTGGCTATTCGTTGGTCGAAAGCTGGCTACAAAATCGTCATTGGCTCGCGTACTCAGGAAAAAGCCGATGAAGCCGTGGCTGCGCTAAAAGAAATCAGCCCCGACACCCCGGCCGAAGCCATGGAAAACGGCGACGCCGCCAAAGCCGGCGACATCGTGGTGCTCACGGTACCTGCCGCGCATCAGATCTCTACCCTGGACGCGGTCAAAGATGACCTCAAAGGCAAAATCCTCATCGACGTGACGGTACCGCTGGTACCACCCAAAGTGGGCACGGTACAGATGCCGGAAGAAGGCAGTGCAGGTAAGCGCGCCCAAGACTTTCTCGGCGAAGATGTTCACGTGGTCAGTGCCTTTCAAAACATCGCCGCCCACCTGCTGCAGCAAGACGTCAAAGTCGAATGCGATGTCTTGGTTGCAGGCAACAGTAAAGACGCTCGCGCCAAGGTCATCGAGATGATCGGCGAGGCGGACATGACCGGCTGGCATGCAGGCCCCATTGCCAACGCAGCTGCCGCTGAAGCTCTGACGTCGATTCTGATTCAGATTAATCGCAGCGGCATCCTGTCCCACTCGGGCATCAAGATCATCGGCCAGGAGCACTAGTTCCTGCGATGGTTGCCGGCACTGACGGCCCGAATGCGCAAGCTGGCGCAGCCAATGGATCGAACGCTGGCTCGAGTCCCGCGCCCGCTTTTCGGGTAATCGGCCTGCCCGGGGTGGGCATGATCGAAGACGGCGATGATTTAGTCGCCGTCATTGTTACCGCGCTAAAGCAGAATCAACTAACCATAGAACACGGCGACGTGATTTGCGTGGCGCAAAAAATCGTCTCAAAGGCAGAAGGCTGTTTGGTAGCTCTTAGCGACGTTACCGCCTCTGAGCAGGCCCAAGAGCTAGCCGCTACTACGCACAAAGACCCGCGCATGGTGCAGCTGATTTTGGACGAATCCAGCGAGGTGATGCGGCACAAGCCCAACGTTCTCGTGGTTCGGCACAATCTTGGGTTTGTCGGTGCCCACGCCGGTATCGACCAATCCAACGTGGATCACAGCGACGGTGAGATGGCGCTACTGCTACCCAAGGATCCAGACGCATCGGCGCAAAATCTGCGCAAAGGCTTGGAGCAGCATTTTGGCACCCAGCTTGGGGTGGTGATCACGGACTCTCACAATCGCGCATGGCGCATGGGTACCATTGGCAGCGCCATTGGCTGTGCTGGCGTTTTAGTCCTGGACGACTCCCGAGGCGGCGAGGACATTTACGGCCGAACCCTGCAGGCAACCCTGGTGAATCGTGCTGATGCCTTAGCGGGCGCAGCGACTCTGATGATGGGGGAAACCACCGAAAAGATGCCCGTGGTGATTTTGCGAGGCCTGCCGCCAGAACAGACCTTGAGCGACGACCCCAACCAGACCGCCCAGCTGATTAACCGGCCTCTTGCCGAGGACATGTTCCGCTGATGACCAGGCCCGGCAAAATTCTCGCCATCACCGGCGGGGTTGGTGGCGCAAAGCTCGCCCTTGGGTTGGCCAAAGCACTGAATCCCCAACAGCTAATCTTTGCGGTGAATGTCGGCGACGATTTTGAGCACCTGGGATTGCACATCAGCCCAGACATCGACAGCCTTACCTACGCCCTTGCCGGGGAAAATAATCAAGAGCTGGGCTGGGGCCGCGCCGGGGAAACATGGCAGTTCATCGATACCTTGGGCAGCTTGGGCGGTGAGGACTGGTTCCGACTGGGGGACAAAGACCTGGCCCTGCACATGCGGCGGCGCCAGTTACTGAACGACGGCGCTACCCTGACTGAGGCCACGGCTTACATTAGCCGGCACATGAGCATTGCCCATGCTGTTATCCCAATCAGCAATGATCCAATTCGCACCATTGCCCATACCGATCAAGGTGACCTGGCCTTTCAGCATTACTTTGTGCGCGAGCGCTGCGAACCCGCAGTCAGCGGTTTTAACTTTGCGGGTATGCCACAGGCTCGGCTCAATCCCGCCATCAGCACCTGGCTTGAAGACTGCGACGGCATCATCATTTGCCCATCCAACCCGTTTGTTTCCGTTGCGCCGGTTATCGAGGTGGAGGGCTTTTTGCAGGCCGCTGCGAACATTCCAACCGTAGCGGTGTCACCCATTGTCGCAGGCACTGCCATCAAAGGACCGGCAGCGAAAATGATGCGGGAACTCGCTATGCCTGCCAGCGCCGTTGCGGTAGCCGAGCACTATGCCCGGCGATATCCAGGATTGCTCAACGGCTTTATCATTGACGAATCGGATGCGGCGGACCTCGACCGCTTCGACCTGCCGACGGTGGCCACACCTTCCGTAATGCGCTCCTTAGACGACCGCATTGCCTTGGCTCAGCGCTGCCTGAGCTTTCTTGCTGAGCTCACCAACTGACTCGACCCGGGTACGCGAAGGCCACCGCCCCCAGGGACTAGCGACTTTAGCGCTCCGACGCCAGCCACTGAGCGCGCCGAATTTTGTACAGCACGTGCTCGCAAAGCGGACTGGCATCATCCACGTTGGGATGCCGAAAATTCTCGCCGCTGTTCGTCATGCCAATTTTGCGCATCACAGCTTCCGAGCGCTTGTTGATTACCGCGGTAAACGACACCACCTCTTCCAGCTCCAACTGCTCAAAGGCGTAGCTTAAAGCGGCGCTCGCCGCCTCGCTGGCGTAGCCCTTACTCCAATGGGCCCTGGCCAGCCGCCAGCCAATCTCTACGCAGGGGCCACAAGGAAGTTTGGCCGTCGGCACGTGCAGACCAACGTAGCCGATAAACGGCGCAACGCCGGTTACCTCAACGGCCCAGAGACCCCAACCGCGCTGAGCAATCAGCGAGCGCAGGGAGCCAGCGAAAGTGTCGCTTTCGGTTTTGGACAACGTGGCGGGGAAATACCGCATCACCTCAGCGTCACCATTAAGCGCGGCAAAAGGGTGGAGGTCCTCATCACGCCACTGGCGCAGGTTTAGCCTGGGGGTTACTAGCGCCGTTGGCGCATCCGTTATCGTTGCCACTTACTCTACTCGTTAGATTCACCGCAAAAAGCTGCCTAGCTCCTGTTCAGCGATCAACACAACGGCGCGCCGCCTGCCAGGGCTATAGCGTTCACAAACCCAGCTTAGCTTCCTAGCGGGAGTGCATTCCAGCCCTCGGCCTCGACCAGCGCCTTGAGGTTACGCGGGCGGTAGTTTGCATCGTGCTGATAGCGAAATTTAACGCTAGGGTGGATGAGCAGAGGAATTTCAGAGTTGATTAGTGACCGAAACTTCGGCCGCTTGGCGCGAAATATGTGCTTGCGGGATTTGTGCAGCTTGGCTTTCTTACCGTCGGTTATCTCAGCACCCAAGTAGGACTCTAAACCCAATCCCGCAGCAGTGGCCTCTCGCATCATCCACTGCAGCGGTACGTCCGATGCTCGAAGACCGGTTTTCTTATCCGGCGGATAGGATCCGCCAACATCTGAGTGCACTCCAGCAAACCAAACCTGCTTTAAATCCACACCGGGGCGCGGCTTCCAGATGGTGGGTTCGAAATCCTCCCGCTGCTCGTCGATAGCCAAGGCGTGTCTGGCAATGGCGACGTTGCCTCCCATTTTGGTGTTGTAAAACTCGTCATCGCCATCGAATAGACCCATCAGACTGAAGGGAATTCCCAAAGCCCCCACGGTGTCCCATACGCCGACAAAGTGTACGTTGCGAGACTGGTGACAAAATTTGCTGCGAAAGGTTTTAACGGCGTCAGCGTTGGGTCTGCACTGCTTGGCCGAATTTTTGTAGATGCGCCACGCTTCAACAAACAACCGGGCGTTGTTGCGCTTTAAGATGCCGCAATTGTTAATCAGACCGCACAGGGCCCGCACAGTATAGGCACCGCGACTGAACCCAAAAAAATACAGTTTGTCTCCGGGGGCGTAGTTTTGCACGATGTAGCGATAGCCATCCTCAATGTTTTTGTGGATGCCGCAGCCGAGGCCACCAGCCAGCACTTTGCTGTGGTAAGAGCCGAGACCCCAATCGTAGAACACATGCTGCTTGCCCCCAGTGCTGGTGGGTTTAATCGCTCTGGCCAGGCGCAGCACGTTGGTTGGGACATCTTTCGCTAAATCTTCTTCCGGCCGATTCCAGGTGCCGTCGGCACAAATCACAATGTTTGCCATATCTATTCTCCTTGTAATGATCTTATGGAGTATTAACCAGCCTATGACGCACCTCAGTGGGCGCTGGGGAGGTAGGGGCAAAATCTGTGGTTTTTGCGAGAGCGATCACAGCGCAGCTGGAGATGCGGTTCATTACCCGCGAAAAATCTTCCCTGTCCCCACCGCCAAGGGCGTGGTAGCGTTACCGAACGTTGCACTTCGACCATATTGGCGATGGGTGACGGCAGACACATATACGGTTCAGGCAACTCAGTCGCACAAATCCAAGGAGTGCGAATAGGGGTTTGAAACGTCCGATGAACAAACAGGAGAAGTCTATGTGGGCGATCGTTCCCATCAAGACGTTTGAGCGCGCGAAACAACGACTGGCCAACGTCTTAACCGAGGAAGAACGTCGATCGCTGATGCTGGCCATGGCACGTGACGTGCTGACCTGTTTGTCCAAAGCCAAACATCTGACGGGCATCTTGATTGTTTCTCGGACCGCTGAGGCCGATGTCTTAGCCTCGGCCTTTTCCACCGAACGATTTGCCGAAAGCCCCGACGCCAATCTTGCTGACGCCCTCACTCAGGCCACCGATTACTTGCTTGAGCACTTCGATGCCACGGGCATCTTTATTGTGCCGGCTGACGTGCCCGGGATTAGCACCAAAGAGGTGGATGCGCTGATTGCCGCGAACACCCATGTGACGCTATTACCCGATGCGGACAAAGTGGGCACCAACGGCATGATTTGCAGCCCGCCTAACGCCATTCCCTTTATTTTTGACGGCAAGAGCTTTAAGCCTCACGCCAATGCAGCCTTCAACAATGGCTTAACGCCGCAGATCGTGCCGGGCAGCTGTTTTGCCTTGGACATCGACACCCCCAGCGACCTTCAAACCCTGCTGGAACAGCAGCCGCGTTGCCAAACCGCCATCTATCTCAGTCGGTCGGGTATTGGCAACCGACTGAATGCGCAGCTCACTCTGCCGGGAGATCAGGCATGAGCACAGTACTGCAATCGGTATTAGACGGCGCCCGGTTAAGCGATGAAGACGCGCTGGCCCTAGCCGACTTCGATAACACCCGAGCCTTAGCCGACGTTGCGTCTGTGCTGCGAGATCAAGGTTTTCGCAACACCGTCACCTATTCCCGCAAGGTATTCATCCCCCTGACACACCTCTGCCGCGATGTTTGCCACTACTGCACCTTTGCCCAAGTGCCGCGCAAGGTCATGGCCCCATACATGAGCATTGAGGAAGTGCTGGAGGTGGCCCGCAATGGCGCGGCCATGGGATGCAAGGAAGCACTGTTCACCTTGGGCGAAAAGCCTGAACTGCGCTACAAGGCGGCTCGAGAAGCCCTGGCGGAAATGGGTTACGAGTCCACTACCGATTACCTGTTCGCTGCCGCCAAGGCGGTATTTGAAGAAACCGGCTTACTGCCCCACCTAAACCCGGGCAACTTAGAGCCGGAAGAACTGGCCCGGCTGAAAACCGTGTCGCCGTCCATGGGCATCATGCTGGAGTCTGCGTCAGATCGTCTGTGCGAAAAAGGCATGCCCCATTACGGCTCGCCAGACAAAATTCCAGCGGTGCGTCTGCAAACCTTGGCCAATGCCGGCATCGCCGCCGTGCCCTTCACCACGGGCATTCTCATTGGCATTGGCGAAACCCGGCTAGAGCGCATTGAGAGCTTGCTGGCCATTCGCGCCATTCACGAACAATACGGCCATGTGCAAGAGATCATTGTGCAGAACTTTCGGGCCAAGCCGGAAACCAAAATGGTCAACGCGCCAGAACCGGATCTGAATGAACTGCTGTGGACTATTGCCATAGCGCGACTGATTTTTGGTCCCAGCATGAGCGTGCAGGCGCCGCCCAACTTGAGCCCAGGCGTGCTGCCACAAATTGTCCATGCAGGCATCAACGACTGGGGCGGCGTATCCCCGGTGACACCGGATTTTGTAAACCCTGAAGCGCCATGGCCGCATCTTGATGAGCTGGCTCGAGAAACTGCCTCCGCAGGCAAATTTCTCACCGAGCGGCTGACGGTTTACCCGGACTATGCAGTGGACATCGAAAAGTGGATTCATCCAGATCTGCACATTCGTGTGTTGGAAATGATCGACGCCGAGGGCTTCCCGCGCATTGATGACTGGTGCCCTGGGGATGTGGACGTACCGCCGCCATCCGGCGTGATGAACGCCATTGTTAACACGCCCAAAAACATCAGCGCAGACATCAGCGCCATATTAGATAGGTCCAGCGCTGGCGAAGCCCTGAACGAAGCAGAGATCATTCGCCTGTTCCAAAGCCGAGGGGATGACTTCACAGCGGTGATACAGCGAGCCGATGCACTACGCGCAGCCACCAACGGCAACAGCGTCAGTTTTGTGGTGAATCGCAACATCAATTACACCAACATCTGCTACTTCAAATGTCAGTTCTGCGCCTTCTCCAAGGGCAAGCTGTCCGAGAATTTGCGCGGACGGCCCTACGATTTATCCGATGAAGAAATCACCCGCCGCACCCAAGAAGCCTGGGAGCGCGGCGCCACCGAGGTCTGCATGCAGGGGGGCATCCATCCGGAATACACCGGCGAGACTTACATCAACATCATCAAAACCGTGAAGGCGGCGCAGCCCAGCATGCATGTGCATGCGTTCTCGCCTCTGGAAGTCTGGCAAGGCGCGGCAACGATGGGGCTAGACGTTAAAGAGTATCTACAACAGCTCAAAGACGTGGGTCTGAACACGCTGCCGGGTACCGCTGCGGAAATTCTGGACGACGAGGTTCGGGACATCATCTGCGCCGACAAGATCAATACCCAGCAGTGGCTGGAGGTGATGGAAGCCGCCCACGACGTCGGCTTCAAGACCACGGCCACCATCATGTACGGGCATGTGGAAAAGCTAGAGCACTGGGCCCGGCACATCATGCGCGTGCGGGCGTTGCAAGAGCGCACCGGCGGCTTCACCGAGTTCGTTCCCTTGCCCTTCGTGCACATGGAAGCGCCCATGTATCTCAAAGGTAAGGCGCGCAAAGGCCCCACGTTCCGAGAGGCGATTTTAATGCACGCCGTCGCGCGGCTAGCTCTGCACGGCCAGATTGCCAACATCCAAACCAGCTGGGTGAAGATGGGCCACGAAGGCGTCAAAGCCTGCCTGAATGCGGGCTGCAACGATTTAGGCGGCACATTGATGAACGAATCCATCAGCCGGGCAGCGGGCACTCAGCACGGCCAAGAGACTAATCCGCGGCAGATGGCGCACCTGATTCGGCGTCTAAATCGTGACCCCAAGCAGCGCTCCACCGCCTACGGTGGCGTTAGCGACGAACGGATCAAAGCCGGACAAGCCCAGGGCGAACTGCTGGAGATCATCAACACCCCGGCGGAAAAGTACGAACGTAAGACGCCATCGGCTCAGCTGATCCGCAACCCTGCACCGGCCAAGTCAAAGCTGGCCGATCACTCTGGGGGTTAATACCAGTTCCTTCGTGAAGAGGTGCGCAGAATCGGCACGCCACCCCCTTGAGGCTTCTCGCCATACTCGCTTACAGTGACCGTCTTACTGACAAATTGCTTCTGAGGTGAATGGTGAAAGCGTCCGACGTGAGGAACCAGATACGGCTCGACATCGAAGGGGTCCAGCCCTTGGACAATCTTGAGGAAGCTCATCAAAAAGACGCTCTGACATGGATCGATTCCGGCGCGGAGCTATATCGACTAGAGGAACCCGCAACGCCCCCCAAGCACCTGATAGCCTACTTCGCGGTGATTGATAACCAACACTTGCTGCTGGTGGACCACATTAAGGCGGAAATGTGGTTACCCACCGGTGGTCATGTTGATGTAGATGTAGATGAGCATCCGATCATGACCGTGACGCGAGAGGCTAAGGAAGAGCTCGGGTTGGCCGCTGTGTTTTTGTACACACACCCTGTATTTCTCTCGGTATCAAAAACCGTAGGGAAAACGCCAGGCCATATCGACGTATCACTTTGGTATGTTCTCGCGGGCGACCGGCAACAAGCGTTGGAGACCGACGACTCGGAATTCAATAGTGTTCGTTGGTTTCGTCGAGACCAATTACCCCTACGCAGAACCGATCCTCATCTGCACCGCTTTGGGCAAAAACTGGCACACTTAAGTATCTGGTAAGGCCGAATCCTGTTCTGATGGCGCACACCTAATACGCAAAACATGCCATGAAAATCAACGTGATAGGTACCAGCGGCAGCGGCAAATCCACTTTGGCCAAGACCCTAGCCGATGAGCTGGACATTCCCTACATACAAATGGATCAACTGTTTTGGCAACCCCGCTGGCAAGAGTCCTCCGATGAGGAGTTTTTCTCAAAGTTAGAAGCAGCGTTGGTACAACACGCATGGGTGCTTGACGGAAATTATCGCCGCACAAACGAGATCAAATGGCGGGATGTTGATCTGATCATTTGGTTGAACTATTCCCTAAGCCGCACTCTGTATCGGGCTATCAAGCGCGCCATTTCGCGAGCCCTTAGCCAAGAAGAACTGTGGCCCGGCACCGGCAACCGAGAGAGCTTTGCCCGTTTGTTTAGCGCCGACTCGGTAGTTCTTCACACCCTCAAAACCCACAGAAGGAATCAAAAGGAAATAGCCGCAATGATGGCCTGCAAAAACTTGACGCACATAGAACGCGTTGAAGTGAGAACCCCGCAAGAAGCCTCCAAGGTGATAGAACGAATAGCTGGCGATGCAAAAACTTCTCGTTGCCTCTGTCAGGAAGCGAAAAAGGCAGTGTCCTAACCGAGCCAAAACGTGTTACCCGCCACGCGTAATCGGCTATTGTTGTGCCTGAAAACAAACGCGCTAAGCGCGCACGGGGGATGTAAGTGACAAATATCAAATACGACTTCGGCAGCGGCCGATCCGATCCTGAGACTTTTCCGGTCGCAGCGCTGCAGGCGGCCGCCACTAAGGTAATTGAGGAACAGGCAGAAGCTCTGACCCAATATCCGGGCAATCTTGGTCATGCAGGTATGCGGGCGGCCATGGCCCGGCGGGAAGAAGACCGCGAAGGCACCGCCATGGACCCGGATCATTTGCTGCTGACCAACGGTTCCATGCAGGGCGTGACCCTTACCGCCGAGGCGCTGCAGGATAACCATGGCGACACGGTACTGGTGGAGGAATACTGCTACCCGGGCACGCTCAGCGCCTATCGATCACTGAAATACGACATGGTGGGTATTCCTCTGGACGAGGGCGGTATGTGCCCCGACGCCGTGGAGCGGGAACTGGACCGGCTGAACAAAGAAAAGCGGCTGCCGAAGTTCATCTACACCATTTCCACCTATCAGAATCCTACGGGCTTTGTTATGCCCCGGCAGCGCCGCCTGCAAATCATTGAAATGGCTAAGCACTATGGTGTGCCGATCGTGGAGGATAACTGTTACGCCGACGTGCATTACGACGGCCCTTTGGAGCCAGCGTTCTATGCCCTGGACGATGACCCCAACCAGATTTATCTGTGCTCGCTGTCCAAGATCTTAGCGCCGGGACTGCGGCTGGGTTATATCTACGCCCGCCCGCCCATGCTGGATAAAATCCTTGCCCGCCGTCATGACGCTGGCAGCAACTATCTGGCCGCTGCTATTGCCGCCGAGTTTTATGAGGACGGTATTCAAAAGCACGCCAAGGCAACCAACCCGGTGCTAAAAGCCAAGCGAGACCTAACCCTGCAAGGTTTGGAAGCAGAGTTGGGCGATATTTGTGTTTGGTCTGAGCCCGTGGGCGGCCTTTTCATCTGGGTGCGACTGCCCGAGGACGTGGACACCAAGGCCCTGCGGCCCATGGCTTTGGAGCAAGGGGTCAACTACCTGCCCGGCCAGAGTTTCCACTATCAGCGGGCTCACGTGCCCTATCTGCGCCTGGCCTTTGGACACTTGACCATGGAGCAGATCAGTGAGGGCCTGCCGATTCTGGCGCGCTGCATTAAGAGTTGTCGCGGCAGTAACGAGGCGCGAGATTTCCAGACGCTGTTTAGCTAGCGCCCGAACACGGTCTGTGAGACCGTGATGTGAGCTATCTTGCCGTTGGCTGGTAGTGAAACTGGCAAACGCCAAAAATAAAGACACCGACAGCGAGAGGAAATCATGACAACTATGCTGACATCGGGTGATCAATTCCCAGATATCGTCCTGACTACGGTCACCGAGGAGCAGCTTCAGCTGCCAGCGGACCTGGAAACTCCCTATACCGTGGTGCTGTTTTATCGCGGTCATTGGTGACCCTACTGCCGCCGGCTGTTGGCTGGCTATGAAGAGCGCCGTGAAGCGTTCGCAGCTCAGGGGGTTAGCATCATTGCAGGTGCAGTGGACTCTCTAGATCACACAAAAGACGTGGCCAAAACGCTGAATTTTCCGGTGGCCTATGGCATTACCCGGGATATTGGCGACAAGCTTGGGGCTTGGTGGGACGAGCGCCGCGACTTCATTCAGCCCAGCGAATTCTTGCTGAACCCCCAGGGCAAGGTGATGTTTTCCACCTACAGTAACTCACCGGTTGGCCGCATGGACCCGGCAGAAACGCTGACGCTGATCACCTACCTGAACAGCCTCAGGAGCTAGCTAGCCAGGGCGCAACGCCAGATCCAGCACTGCCTTGTAGCCGGGCTGGATCTCCATGCGATCGCCGTACCCTTTTGCCAGCAGCATGCGATGAGCCTCAGGCAGCTTGTAGTGGGGACAGTTCACCACTAAGTGATGCTCTAAGTGGTATTGAACGTTATAAGGCGCGATAAGGATGCGCTCCCACCAGCTCGCCAAGGTAGTCCGGGTATTGCGCAGACGATCGTCATTGTCTGGCACAACGGCGTGTTCGCCAATGTTGCGCAGTCGCACGACGAAGCGATTCCAGGTAAAGGCAGGCAGGATCCACAGCACAAAGTACATGTACCAAACCCCGGCGGCAGTAAACGCTGCCAAGAACCCCAGGTTGATTAGCACGTTGGGGCCGATCCGTGTCCAGGCTCGCTGCAGCCTTGCCGGCCAGGTGTCGCCTTTAAACGCGGCTTTAACAATTCGCCCATACTGATCCCACCCGGTCTGTCCGGTCAGGTCGCGGAATACTTTGCGGCGGAAGGAACTTTTCGTGATCGGGAAAGGCTTCGACAGCGCTAAGTCCGGGTCGTTCTCTTGCTGAGTGTTGGCATGGTGAACGATGTGGTACTTGCGGTAGTTGTCGATTTTCTCGTCAGTAAACGCCCGATTGAGCAGCCATTCGCACACCCAGTCGTTGACCTTGCGGTTTTTAAACAAAGCGCCGTGAGCACCGTCATGAGTCAACACAAACAATCCCAGCTGGCGGGCACCAATAATCATGATGCCGAGGGTTATCGTGATGGGGTTGGGAAACATAGACACCACTACCCAGGTGCCAATGATTACCGCCCAGCAGTGGGCGATGGCGAAGGCACTGCGCCAGGGACTGACCTCACGCAGGTAGTCGATTTCGTCTTGGGTAAAAAAATCTGTGGGTCGCTGTGACAACGCTTGTTTTTCGCTCATCGTGCTGTTGCTCCCGAAGCGGGAACTCTCTCGCTGTGTTTCGATCCTGCATATTACCGCTGAGATCCCGGTAGATTCCAGCCGGCAGATTGATGAATTTCGCAACATCTGCTGACCGCATCGCCAGCGCTCCGCCAACACGGTAAGCACCAATCCTTGGCTCCAAGTCTTATCGCACCGTTAGCCCACAGCCAGCACCGAGAACCACTTCCCAAACAAATTGCAAGCGGCGGCAAACAGGCTGAGTCGCTATACTCGGCCCCATGAGTATTACAGCACCACCATCCTTCGACGAAATTACCTATCCCTTCAATGAGCGTCCCGCGCGCGGCAAGCTGCAGCAGCTCGCCCCTGGCGTGTACTGGCTGGCCATGCCCATGAGCGGTTCGCTGGCCTTCATCAATCTGTATCTGCTGGAGGATCACCACGGTTGGTGGATTGTGGATACCGGCCTGGCGAACAGCGACACTGAGGCGGTGTGGGACGAGGTCTTCGCTAATGAACTGGGCGGCAAGCCAGTAGTTGGGGTGATTTGCACCCACATGCACCCGGACCATATTGGCCAGGCGAAGACCATCACCGATCGGTTCCAATGCCCGCTGTACATGACCCAGGGCGAGTACTACCAAGCGCGGGCCTTCGCCAACGGCGGCGGCAACTCACGCTCGGGCTGGATCGGCGAAAAGTTTTATACCCAGGCAGGTATGCCGACAGATTATCTGGAGCAGTTGGCTAAAGTTTGGGAAAGCCGAGAGTCCGAGGGCATGAGCATGCCCACCATGGTGCAAGGCTATGAGCGACTCCAAGACGGTCAGATTCTGCGCATTGGCGATACCGACTGGCAGATCGTCGTCGGCTCCGGACATTCTCCGGAACACGCCTGCTTGTATTCATCGGCTCTCAAGGTGCTGATATCCGGCGACCAGATTTTGCCCATCATCACCTCCAACGTGAGCGTGCACCCGTCTGAGCCCAACGCGAATCCGCTGAAAAACTGGATGGAGTCCCACGACCATTTTTTGCAGGTCATCCCTGAGGACACGTTCATTTTGCCGGCCCACAACCTGCCTTTTTTCGGCGTGCGCCCGCGACTGCGAGACCTGATTAATCACCACGAAGACCGCATGCTGGCCATTGAGGAAGCCTGTGTAGAGCCGCAAATTGCCAAGGATCTGCTGCCGGTGCTGTTTGCCCGCAAACTCGATTCCCGGCAAATGATGATGGCGCTGGGCGAAGCGATTGCCCACATCCACCTGCTAATGCATCGAAATCGGCTGCGGCGTTCGCTGGACGATGACGGCGTGTTCCGCTTTTTATCCGTAGACCCCTCGCTGTCACGGCGCGCTCATCCAGAGGACCATGAAGCACCGGACGATCAACCAGCCTATGTCTGATGGACACCCAGCTTGTCGGGAAAGCTGCGATGGCTGACCAGTCCGGCGAGTTGAAACGCAAAATTCGCGCCTTTTCCTACCGGGTTTTAGTGTGGGCCCAAAAGCGGGTGCCGCCGGTATTTCGCAGCATCTTGGGCCTGGCATTCATGGTCGGCGGCGTGTTCGGCTTTTTACCCATTCTCGGCTTCTGGATGCTGCCCCTAGGCATGGCTCTGATAGCCCTGGACTTCCCGCCGACGCGCCGTTTCATTGAGGGCTGGATGGAGCAGCTCAAAGCCGACGCAAATCCCCAGGACCAGGACTGAACGAGCCTGGCATGCCGCCCAAGTTAGCGGCCTCTCTTGCCATCGATTCCCAGAAGCGTCAGTCTCTCTAGCAACGGGATTGGAGGACACATCATGAGCGAACTGAGCTTTGCATCGGCGACACAACTTGCCGAAAAAATTCAAAACAAAGAAATTTCAGCCGTTGAGCTACTCAACCATTACCTAGACCGGGTTGATCGGTTTAATGGCGAGCTAAACGCCGTGGTGGTGGATACTCGAGAACAGGCTCTGGCAGACGCCGCCGCAGCCGACGCAGACTTAGCAAAAGGTATCAGTCGCGGCCCTCTGCACGGGGTACCCATGACGGTGAAAGAGTCTTTCCACATCGCCGGCACAGCCTCCACGTGGGGTAACCCCGCGCTAAAAGACAATGTTTTTGATGAGGACGCCGAGGCGGTAAAGCGCCTCAAGGGTGCCGGTGCCAATGTCTTCGGTAAAACCAACATCCCCATCTCGTTGGCAGACTTCCAAAGCTACAACGACGTATACGGCACCACAAACAACCCCTACGACCACAGTCGCGGCCCTGGCGGTTCGTCGGGAGGCTCCGCCGCGGCCCTCGCCGCGGGCCTGACCGGACTGGAGATCGGCTCTGACATTGGCGGTTCCATCCGCAACCCCGCGCACTTTTGCGGCGTTTTTGGCCACAAGCCCACCCATGGCCTGCTATGGATGAAAGGCCACGCCGCGGCGCCAAAAATGCGCTCCACGCCAGATATCTCGGTGATCGGGCCCTTGGCCAGATCAGCCCAAGACCTGCGCACCTGTGTGGATCTGACCGCGGGTCCAGACTCCATCGTGGCACGAGGCTACAAGCTGGACTTACCGGATCTAGGCGGCCGCCGCCTGGGAGATTTGCGCATCGGCATTTGGCGCAGCCAAGAACAAGCGCCCATCTCAAAGGAGGTGGAGGATCGGGTGAACAAAGTCGCTGCAGCCCTTCGAGACGCCGGCGCCCAACTCAACGAAGATGCCCGTCCCGCCTTTGATCCATCTCAGTCCCACGATATTTACGGTCATCTACTGCAGGCCACCATGGCATCGCGGATGCCCGATGAGGACTACTACTCTCTGGTAGAACACGTGCAGACCTTAGACCCCAACGATCAAAGCGATGCCGCCAAAGTCTTTCGTGGCCAGGTGTCCTCCTTCCGGGACTGGAGCGCTGCCAACGAAGAACGCCAGCGACTGCGCTGGGCCTGGCACGATTACTTCCAGGAATTTGACGCCTTAGTCATGCCGATCATGCCAACCCCGGCGTTTAAGCACGACCACCGGCCCTTCGGAGAGCGCAGCATTTTGGTGGATAACGCCGAACGCCCATATTTCGAGCAGGTCTTTTGGGCGGGCTTAACTGGCGTTGCCTATCTGCCGTCTACGGTAATCCCCACGGGTTTGAACCGTGACGGCCTGCCTATTGGAGTGCAAATTGTGGGTCCAGAGTTTGGCGACTTGGTTACCATCGGCATAGCCCAGGAGCTTGAGCAACAGGGCTTCGACTTTACGCCACCACCAGCCTATCAATAGGTGCCAGCTAAGTGACGCTTCCGTCCTGATATGACCACTGCCCACGCCCATCCCAACATTGCCCTAGTGAAGTACTGGGGCAAACAGGAAAAGCCCGGGAATTTTCCGGCCACACCAAACCTGTCCATTACCTTGGCGGGTTTGACCACGGTGACGCAGGTGGAAGATGCGCCGGCAGACAGCTTGGAACTAAACGGCGACAGCCGTGACGATCCCAAGCTGCAGCGCTGGCTGACCAGATTACGGCAAACCTTTGAAGTGCCGCCGCTACACATCAGCACCCACAACGACTTTCCCACCAGTGCCGGTTTGGCATCCTCGGCCTCAGGGTTCGCCGCTCTGATCACCGCCATCAATGCCCACTGCGAACTGGGCCTGAACGCAGAAATGTGTTCCGAGTGGGCGCGCCAGGGATCCGCCAGCGCAGCTCGCTCCATTTTCGGCGGCTTCGTCGCCTTGGTGCCGCCCCAGTGGCAGGCGTTACGTCTGGCTGGCTGTGAGCACTGGCCGCTGGAGGTGGTGGTCGCCGTTACCAGCAACGAAGCCAAGAGCGTCAGCTCCGGTGAGGGTATGGAGCGCTCACGTCTGACCTCGCCCTACTACAAAGCGTGGCTGCGCGATGCCGCTACAGATTTTGCTGCTGGATCCCAAGCAATCAACAACCGAGACTTTGACGCCCTGGCCGCCGTAGCGGAGCTGAACTGCCTAAAAATGCACAGCCTCATGCTGACCAGTCAGCCAACCTTGAGCTATTGGACGCCGGCCAGCGTTGCCTGCATGGATCAGGTTCGACTGCTGCGAACTCAGGGGGAACAGGTGTTCTTCACCGTCGACGCAGGCCCGCAAATTAAGGCCGTTTGCCTACCTGAGAGCGCCGCTACCGTCGCCAAGGCCTTGGCTGATACGCCCGGTGTGATCCAGGTGATTCGCAGCCCCCTTGGCCAGGGAGCCAGAGTCGTCACATGAGCAGTGCATCAGCGCCGGGCAAGATTGTCCTGTGGGGTGAGTACGCAGTGTTGGCCGGCGCGCCCGCGGCGGTAATGGCGGTCAGCAGTCGGGCCACGATCAACGCGCAGCCGTCAGCCGAGGATACCTGGCGCTTTAGCAGCCAGGGTTTTATATCGGCGCCTGAGGTTGTCAATGCTCAGACCTTGCCGACTGGCTCGGGCAGCGCCCTGATCCGGGCGATTCTTCAGCACTGGCAGCTAACCTCTCTGGCCGAGTGTTCAACGCCCCTGCACATCACCACCGACAGTTCGTCATTTTTCAGCGGCCCACGCAAGCTGGGCCTTGGCTCCTCGGCAGCGGTCTGCACGGCCACCTACCGGCTGCTGTGTCAGATTACCGGGCGCGAGCCCATCCTGGCCGAGGCGCTGGCCATTCACAAACACTGGCAGGGGGGCAAGGGCAGCGGTTTGGATGTGGCCTCGGTCTGGCACGGCGGACTGATTCACTTTGAGCAAGGCCAGGCGCGCAGCGCAAGCCTGGCACCGGAGCTGCATTGGCAGGTAGTCTGGAGCGGCACCAGCGCAGCCACTGCCGACCACATAACCCACTTTGACCGGTGGCGAGAGCAAACGAACACCGCAGAGCTAGACAACTTGGTGAGCATGAGTCAGAGCCTTTGCCGCAGCGGCGCAAGCCTCACCTTGCTGGCTGACTATTGCCGTGCATTAAAAGCCCTGGACGATGTCGCAATTCTCAATATTTTCACCCAAGAACACGCAAGGTTGGATACACTTGCCGCCGCCGCAGGCGTGCTCTACAAGCCCTGCGGCGCAGGCGGCGGTGATATTGGCATAGCGTTCTCAGATGAGCCGCTGGCCTTGGCGCATTTTCGACAGCAGGCCGAAGCAAACGGCTTTGTACCACTAGATTTGGAGACAGCAACGCATGGCGTCGCATTCCACCACGGACAATGATTCGTCCACGGTCACGAACCCAGACCAGCAGGGTTCCTCACGTATTCCCAACTTCTTCCGCATGCCCATTGAGCAGCGCATTAGCGCACTGCATCAACGGGGCTTGATCAGCAGCGAAGACGTCAAGCTGCTAGCCAGCGGTAACCACCAGGTGCAACTCAACGTCGCCGACAAGATGATCGAGAACGTGGTAGGCGTCTTTGGTTTGCCCATGGGCGTAGCGCTGAACTTCTTAATCAACAACCGCGACTATGTGGTGCCGTTGGTGGTGGAGGAGCCATCAATCGTTGCCGGACTCTCTGGCGCCGCGCGGATGGCCCGCCTGGGCGGTGGCTTCACCGTAGAGCCTGTGGATCCGGTGCTAATCGGTCAGGTGCAAATTGTCATCGATGCCGACCCGGAAGGCGTCAAAGACAAGCTGTTACAGCACCGCGAGGACATCGTCGCTCTTGCCAACAGTCTGCATCCAAAGATGGTGGCCCGGGGCGGCGGCGCCCTGGACATTGAAGTTTTCGATTACCAAGCCGAAGAAGATGGCCGCCTAATGGTGGTCATGCATCTGCTGGTGGATACCCGAGACGCCATGGGCGCAAACTTGGTGAACACCATGTGCGAGGGCGTTGCTGCCTACGTAGAGGGCCTTACCGGTGGCAAGGTATTCCTGCGCATCCTGTCTAACCTCACCGACCGCGCCATTGCGCGGGCCAAGGTAAAAATCCCGGTGAAGAACCTAGAGGGCAAGGGCTATACCGGTGAGCAGGTGCGGGACGGCATCGTGCTAGCGAACGATCTGGCGCTGGCGGATCCTTATCGGGCCGCGACCCATAACAAAGGCATTATGAACGGTGTTGATGCGCTAGCGCTGGCTACCGGCAATGACTGGCGCGCTATCGAAGCGGCAGCCCACGCCTACGCATCGCGCAGCGGTCGCTACCGCGCCTTAACTCGCTGGCACAAACGCGAAGAGGGCTATTTGGTCGGCGAGATCGACATTCCCATGAAGGTGGGCACCGTGGGCGGCTCCCTGGAGACCAATCCCAGCGTGCGCATCAACCATCGATTGTTGGGCTCACCGGATGCATCAGAACTGGCGGGCATCATGGGCGTGGTGGGTCTGGCGCAGAACTTCGCCGCTCTGCGCGCACTGTCTACTGACGGCATCCAGCAAAATCACATGAACCTGCACGCGCGCAGCGTGGCCAGCACCGCCGGCGTTGCCGAAGAATTCTTCGAAACCGTGGTGGAGAGCCTGATTGAATCCGGCGAGATCAAGGTGTGGAAAGCCCAGGAAATCGCTAAGAATTTATCCCGCCGCGTGGTGCAGCCCGAAGCTGCAGAGCGGCAATCTGCCTACGGTAAAATTATCCTGTTGGGCGAACACGCGGTGGTGTACGGACGCCCGGCCATCGCCCTGCCGATTCCTATCGCAGTGGAAGCCGCAGTGCGCAAAGAAGGCGAAGGCATCAACGTGCTGATTCCGCGCTGGGGAATTGAACAGAAGGTGCGGGCCTCGGCACCGGGTTTTGCCGGCATTATCGCCACGCTGCTCAGTCAGCTGGGCCTTGCCGACGAAAACATGACCATTGAAGTGTTCCCACACATTCCCAAGGCCATGGGTCTGGGTGGCTCGTCGGCGCTCGCGGTGGCGATCCTGCGCGCCGTGGATCATGCCTACGCCCTAAATCTATCCGACGGGCGCATTAACGAACTGGCCTTTGAGTGCGAAAAAACCGCCCACGGCACCCCGTCGGGCATTGATAACACCGTAGCCACTTACGGCACGCCCCTGATGTATCAGCGCCAACAGGAACAAGGCCAACAGCAAGCGGCCTTCACCAATGTCAACCTGGGTCAACCGTTGGAGCTGGTCATTGGCGTCACCGGCAGGGAAAGCCTGACCGCGGACACCGTCGCCCGAGTGCGAAACTCCTGGCAGCAGTATCCGGATCGATACGAGGCAATTTTTGATCAAATAGGTCAGCTGACCCGCCTGGGTCAGGACGCCCTGCAGGAAGGACGCCTAGCCGAGCTCGGCGAGCTAATGAACCTATGCCACGGCTACCTCAATGCCCTGCAGCTTTCCACGCCAGAACTGGAAGAGTTGGTGCACATCGCTCGCAAACACGGGGCCATTGGCGCCAAGCTCACTGGCGGCGGTGGCGGCGGCTCTATGATCGCCTTGTGCCCGGATGAGAGCACAGGCGTGCAAAAGGCATTTGAAGCAGCAGGCTATAGGGCCATACCCATAACCCTGGGCTAACCCAGCTACCCGACAAGCGCAGCAGTCAGAATCCGCAGCGGGCGAATCTTGCTACCTGCGCTTTGCAGCTGGGCCAGCCTAATTCGCGGAAAAGCTTGGGCGCTGATTGAGCTGCCCCTGCCAGCGCTTAATGTGTTCAAGTTCCGGCAGCTGCACCACTTTCACCGAACGCGCAAAGTCCAGAGCTACGCCCAGGGTGATATCCGCTATCGAGAATTGATCCCCGGCGAGAAACGCCGTCTTTGCCAGCTGATCATCGAACATGGTCAGCGCCTTCGGTGCTTTTTCCGCACACACCACGCCCCAGGCTTCTACGCAGGTTTCGCGATCCTTGAAAAACGCCGTGATGTTGCGAAAGGCTCCGGCCACTTCCAGCAAAAAATTCAGCTCGGCGCGACGCTGCCACATGTCCACGCTGGCCTGTGCCAGAGGCGTATCACCAAAAAGCGACGGTGCTTCACTGGTCGCGTCCAGATAGCGAGTAATGGAGACGGACTCGCCAATAAAAGTACCGTCGTCCAGTTCCAGCACGGGTACGCGACCGCCAGGATTCTTCGCCAGAAACTCTGGCGTTAAGTTCTCGCCTGCGCGAATGTCGACGCCTACGCGCTCAATCTCAACGCCAAGTTCGGCCATGGCGATGTGCACCCGGCGGGCGTTCGGTGATGGTGATTCGTATAATTTCATGCAACCTCCCCCTCGAAGATCATTTATTTTTCTTTCTACCAATGGGAATGACTTCACCTCCATACATCCCAGATTGAACTTATCTGCTGTTCAGACCATGCTCAAGAACATTCGAGGAGCCATAACTAAGAGGAGCTTGCCATGGGAACCCCCGCACGCGTTGTTGTTTTACCCGCAGAGTCGTCCGTACTGCGCGTTGAGTCTTTAGAGCTACCGGACCCCGGTCCCAATCAGGTGGTGGTCAAGCAATTTGCCTCGGGCATTTGTCACTCCCAGCTACATCAGATGCACCAACCCCGTCAGGCCCCGGTAATTTTGGGCCATGAGTCTACGGGAGTCGTGCTGCATACCGGCAGCGATGTGACCCATGTTGTCCCCGGCGACACCGTCATGGTGACCTGGGTACCACGCCAGGCCGAAGCAGAATCAACCCCGGCCCTGCCGGCGACGCTGGAAGTTTCCGACGGTCTCGCCAGGTCACAAAACGTCTTTACCTGGGCCGATCACACTATTGCGGATCAGCAATTTGTGGTGAAAGTAGATCCCAGCATCAAAACCGACGTAACGGCTATTATCGGCTGCGCGGTAATGACCGGGGCCGGCGCCGTCATCAATACTGCCAACGTGCAGCCCAACGAAAGCGTTGCCATCTTCGGCGTCGGCGGCGTGGGTCTGTCCGCGGTAGTTGGAGCGCGCATGGCCGGGGCAAACCCGATCATCGCCGTGGATCTGGATGACGAAAAACTGGCCTTCGCTAAATCCTTCGGGGCCACCCATGTTGTGAATGCCAGCCAAGAAGATCCAATCGCCGCCGTTCACGCGCTTACGGTTCGCGACAACGGCTTTACCTTCGCAGGCGCACCGGTGTCCGGCGTGGACTACGCTTTTGACTGTATTGGCATTCAGCAAACCATGGCGCAAATCGTCGCCGCCTGCCGCAGCGGTCATTTTGGTGCCCAGACCGGAGGCAAGGCAGTGTTGGTTGGGGTGCCCACGACCCTAGCCGAATTCAACGCCGTGGACCTGTTGGTGAACGAAAAACAATTTGTGGGCAGCATCGGCGGCTCCTGCGTCCCGGACCGGGATTTTCCACGTTTCCTGCAATGGGAAGACGATGGCGATCTGGCCTTGGATCATATGGTCACCGAGCGCTTTAGCATCGACCAAATCAACGAGGCCACCGACGCCTTAGCAGCGGGAAAGATTGCCGGCCGAGCGATTCTAGAGTTCTAGCGCTGCGCCGTGGACCAGGCCTGAGGTGACCCGTCAGGCTTGGGAGTCAGCCAAATTAGCTTCGCTGAGGGCTCGATGCAGCAAGCCCAGCCCATGCTCAGCGAACCGCCACATGTTGTCTTCTCGGTCTTGGGATCCGGTTTGGATGAGGGCGCTTAGAGGCGCTGGTCCGGCTATGCCGATGACGCTGGATCCGGCCTCGCCGTAGGCCACTCCAGTGGGACCCGCAATGCCCAGCTCGGCGATGGCCCAGGTGGCAGCAAATTGGGTCTGCGCTTTGCGCGCGAAGGCTAGGACCATGGCTTCGCTCATTGGCTCGAGGCCTTCAACGTCCGCCCGGCTGATGCCCAGCAAACGCTTCCGGGATTCGTAGGTATACAAAACGCTGCCGCCTTTGTAGTAGGCGGATGCGCCCGGCACCGCCAACAGCGCCGAGGAAATCAAACCGCCGGTGGAGGTTTCCGCCACGACGATAGTATCCCCTCGATCTCGCAGCATCCGGGCTGCTGCTTCCGCCATCTTCGTTAACTTGCTCATGGGGCGTCTGCTCCAGCAACCGGTAAGGGCACGCCGCCGTAGCCCAGCACCATGCCGATAAAGTCTCGCTGCGTCGCCTCATCCAGCTGCCGGCTAGACCACCACAGCACGTGCTCGGTCTGATTACTCAAGTCCAATTGGATTCCCCACATGGGGTCTACTTCGTTGGGTGAGAAACTGTAGCGCATGTCGACGATCTGAGGCTCGAGCTCCATCACCGAAAGGTAGTCGTCAGAGAACCAGCGAAAGCGCTCTACATCCCTGGCTTGGCGTGAGCTGGCATCCAGCGAGGGAAAATCTCGAGCTAAATCCAGTTTGAGTACCCGGGCCCCGGGGTACCAAAGGCTCTGACTGCCCACCCGCACCGCGTCCACATAATAGTGACCGTCGTATTCATAAATGGCTTTCCATACCAGCAGGTTGGCGAAGGAGGGTTTCACCGTCAGTCGCAGCGGCTGGTGTCCGCGCAGCTGCGCCACCTGTTCTGCCGCGCTGAACGCGCGCTGGTGTTGCAGCCATCCCAAAACGAAGAAGCCCATAGCCCAGGCGACGGCGCACCAGGTCAGCCACCGCCGTTTACTGCGACTAGCGCCAATGACTAAGACTACTAGGGGCACAGTAAACAAAGGATCGACAATGGACATGGTGTCCCAAGCGACACGTACATTAGAGAACGGCCAAAACAGCTGGGTGCCATAAGATGTGCAGGCATCCAGCAAACCGTGGGTGGCATAACCCATCAAACAGGCCAGATAACCTTGCTTGGCGGTCAGTCCCTGCAGCAACGGAACCCGACTGGCGATGCCGCGCAGGGCCAAAAACACCAACAGCGCGCCAAAGGGAATGAACACCAGGGCGTGGGTAAACTGCCGGTGGAACTCCAAAAACAGCAGCGGGTCTGTGGAGGAGCGAAAAAGCACGTCCAAATCTGGTGCCATGCCCCCCAGTGCACCGTACCACGCTACCGTTGCCAACTGTGCTCGGCGTGCTGCGGTTTGTGCAAAGGCTGCACCAACCACGCCTTGACTGACCGGATCCATATTGTTCCTTATAACTGACATCGCTGGGCCATCTGCTGGACCATGTGCTGGACCA
>JAYOBI010000008.1:36165-98743 GCA_038104735.1 Gammaproteobacteria bacterium
TGCTGGACCATGTGCTGGACCACTCAGCTGCAGCACCTTAACGGCTTTCCCCCCACCTGCCAAAACCGGTTTTGCGAGGTTAGACGGCTTCGCATCGGCAGCAGTTATGGCATGCTTGGCCCAAGGAGAGGTGTTATGAGTTACTACGACTACATCATTGTGGGTGCCGGGTCCGCCGGCTGCGTGCTGGCCAACCGACTTAGCGCAAATCCAGACATACGGGTGTGCCTGCTGGAAGCCGGCGGCAGCAACCGCTCGCCCCTACTGCACGTGCCTGCTGGTTGGGCGGCGACCTTTAACAATCCCAAGTACGACTGGAGCTTTGAGACCGAACCGGAACCTCATCTGGATGGTCGCCAGGTGTATTGGCCGCGGGGCAAGTCCCTTGGTGGATCCAGCGCTATCAACGGCATGATCTACGTTCGTGGAGTGCCCGTGGATTTTGCCGCTTGGGAACAAGCTGGCGCGCGAGGCTGGTCTTGGGAAGACGTGCTGCCGTATTACAAAAAAGCCGAGCGACAGCAGGTGCACCACGACCCTATGCACGGATCCGATGGCCCCCTGCACGTTCAGGATGTGCGTGATAAGCGTCCTATGGACGAGGTCTTTATCAACGCCATGCATCAGGCAGGCATTCCCAAAAATCCCGACTTTAACGGCACTGATCAGGAAGGCTGCGGCTACTACCAGTTCACCCAGAACAACGGGCGCCGCTGGAGTACGGCCAGTGCCTACCTCAACCCGGTGCGCTCGCGCACCAACCTCACGATTATCACCAACGCCACTACCCAGCGAGTGTTGTTTAACGGCAAACAAGCCAGTGGCGTGGAAATCCGACGACGCGGTAGTACCCAGAATCTACATGGCGCTCACGTCATTCTCGCCAGCGGCGCTGTCGCATCGCCCCAGCTGCTGGAGGTGTCCGGCGTAGGCGACGGTGAACGACTGCAGCGCCTGGGGATCGACGTGGTGCACCATGCGCCGGACGTCGGCGAACACCTGCAGGACCATTTGCTGTGCAAAGTGGTCTACGGCACTCAGCCTGCCCATTCCATTAACCGCGAGGTGCAGGGATTGCGGTTGGTGCCGGCGGCCCTGCGCTGGTTTTTTCTGCGTCAGGGACCGCTTACGACAGGCTCGGCGCCAGTGGGCGCTTTTTGTTATACCCGAGACGGTCTGGAAGCTCCGGACGTGCAGATTCACTTCGCCTCAGGCGGTACTCTGTACAACAATCAGGGCAAGATTCAGCCGCTGAAAAATCCAGCGGTAACCGCCGTGGTGAATCAATCTCGGCCCGAGTCCCGGGGTTCCATTCACATCAAAGACGCCAGCGTGCACAGCGCGCCGGCTATTCAAGCCAACTACCTCAGTTCCCAGCTGGATCGAGATACGCTGCTCAAGGGCCTGCGCATTCTTCTCAACATTTTTGATCAATCCGACCTGCAGCCCTATCTCACCGGGCGTTTATCGCCAGCACTCGACGTCAACCTGGACAGCGACGACGAGCTAATGGCCTACATTCGCCGGGAAGCGAATACGGTCTATCACCCCACAAGCACCTGCAGCATCGGCAAGGTCGTCGATGCGGAACTCAACGTCATGGGGGTAAGCGGACTGTCGGTAATCGATGCCTCGGTAATGCCCTACGTGGTTAGCGGCAACACCAACGCCGCAACCATCATGCTGGCGGAAAAAGGCGCCGATCACCTGTTGGCCGCCCGCCGTTAGGTTCTGAAGGAATACCCCATGCTGACGCTGTATAAAGCCCGCTCGGTCATCACCATGAATCCCGCCATGCCCCGGGCCAGCGCGGTGCTGGTTCGAGACGGCATGATTTTGGAGGTTGGCGAGCCGGAGAACATGACGCCGTGGCTAGAGGATCAAGACGTGGTGGTGGACGAGCAGTTTGCTCAGTCCGTCATTTGCCCGGGTTTCATCGACCCGCATCTGCATCCCAGCATGGCGGCGGTACTGCTGCCAATGGAATTCGTCACCGCTATGCGCTGGAAGCTCCCCTGGGGAGAAACTGAGCCGGTGACGGATGCCCAGGCATTTGATCGTCGCTTAGCCGAGCTACACAACAGCAAACCTGAGGGTGAGCCGCTGTTCATTTGGGGCTATCACCAGCTATGGCACGGCCCTATGAGCAAGGCACGGATCCAAGCCATAAGCAGCACCAGGCCCATTGTGGTGTGGCACCGTTCTTTCCATGAGCTGTACATGACCGACGCAGCCATGAGCATGGCGGGTATCGATCCAGCGCAAATCAAACCCAACATGCAAATCGATATTGAAAATGGGCACTTTTATGAAGTGGGCCTGGGCTTTGCCATCAACCGCTTGAACCCATGGATTCTGGCGCCGGAGCAATACGCCGCCGGCCTGCAGCGCCTCAAGCAGGTGGTGCATCACGGCGGCCACACCAGCATTGGCGATCTGGCTACTGGCCTGTTCAATTTCGATGCCGAAGCCCAAGCGTTGGCGGAGCAGCTTGAAGGTGACGACGTGCCTTTTCGCACACGCCTGGTGGTCCACGGCACCCGGCTCACCCAAGGCGGTCGTAAGCCAGAGGAAGGCCCGGACATGGCGGCGGCGCTGGTGCAGCGCAACAGTCACCGACTGACCTTCGGTCGCCACATCAAACTGTTCAGCGACGGCGCTTTTTTTAGTCAGCTGGCCCAACTTCAGGCACCGGGCTACATCGACGGACACCACGGCGAATGGCTTGCCGCGCCCGAGGAACTGGAGCGGCATATCCGTGCCTACTGGCAGGCGGGATACCAAATTCATGTGCACGTCACCGGGGATCTTGGCCTGGAGCTAACCCTGGATATTCTGCAAAAAATGCAGGACGAAAAACCTCGCTTCAATCACGGCTTTACCTTCGAGCACTTTGGCTTCAGCACTCCAGAGCAAATCCGCCGAATCAAGGCCCTGGGCGCTCAGGTATCTGCCAACGTCTATTACCTCCACGAACTTTCTGACAGCTACGCTAAGTCGGGAATCGGTTTCGAGCGCGCCAGCCAGATGGCCAGGTTAGGCAGCTGCTTTAACGCCGGCATCAACACCACAATACACTCGGACTTCACCATGGCCCCTGCAGAACCGCTGAACAGCATGTGGGTGGCGGTAAATCGCGAAAACCACATAGGTGACATCATGGCACCAGAAGAAAGACTGACCCAACAGCAGGCACTGGAGGCCATCACCATTAATGCTGCCCATACCATAGGGCTAGCGGACATTACCGGCAGCCTGCGCGCCGGCAAGCGCGCTGACTTCACCGTGCTTGGGCAAGATCCGCTCACCTGCGACCCCATGGCGCTTCGGGATATTGAGATCCAGGCCACGGTATTTGAAGGCAAAGTTTTCCCGATCTCATGAGCGCTATCCAATGAGCCTAGGCCTTTGCCCCATCACGCTGGTCGGCGGTTATTTGGGGGCTGGCAAAACCACCCTGATTAACCGCTTGTTAGCGCACCCAGAGCTGCCGGCGCAGACCGCGGTGCTGGTCAATGACTTTGGCGACATTAATATCGACGCGTCGCTGATTCGCAGTCAGTCCGAGGACGGCACTGTCATCGGCTTAAGCAATGGCTGTATCTGCTGCAGCATTAGCGATGACTTAAGTAAAGCGTTAGATCAAATGGCGGCCCTGCCTATTCAGCGGGTAATTCTGGAGACCAGTGGCGTGGCAGAACCTGCCCGGGTTTGGCAGCACTGCAATTATCCGGGATTTATTCCGAAAGCATCGGTGGTGGTGGTGGACGCCCACAGCGTTACCAAACGGCTGCAGGACAAATACGTGGGCGCACTGGTGAATGCGCAGCTGCAGCAGGGGCACCTGCTGGTGATTAGCAAAACCGACCTAAATCCTGATTTCACCCTGGATCGGCTGCAGCCAACACTGGCCAGTACCGACCCGAATCTACTCAGTACGATTTTAGGCTGGCAAGGCTCAGGCGCTCCGCAACACACTACCGCCCCAGGCGGTCAGTTTGCGGCAACAACGTGGCATCAGCGCATATCCGTTACAGCGCAGTCGCTAGAAACGTTTTTACACAATCTGGATCCCACGGTGCAGCGGGTAAAAGGCTGGGTACAAACTGACCGTGGCATTTTGCAGGTCAGCGCCGTCGGTGAGATGGTGACTGTAGACAAGCTGAAGCAACTGCCACCGTCAGCGCAGTTGGGCCTGGTGTTGATCTACTGGGCCGACGCCGAGTCACAGCTGGGTGCCGTGACCTCTGACCAAATCACCATAACCTTGTCCGGGTAACGTTTGCAGGGGTTGTAGCGCTGAAAAACTCGGGTCTGGCCCAGCATGGGCATACCGATATAGCCGCGGATGTTCAGATCCCCATCGACAACGGAGACATTGGATTTGTACCACGCCCCAGAGCGCGGATCGTAAATACGGCCGCGCCACAACTTTCCCTGCTGACGCAACTCCGCAGAAATCTGCAGCCCCAGCAAAGGCCGGCTTTGCAACTCAGGCTGGGGGTTTTCAATGTCCAGCAGCGGCTGCTCGAGGCTCCAGCTGACTAATTCACCCTTGACGAGGGAGGGATTTAAAATCCCCGCAGCAAACAGTTGGGCCTCATCGTTTTCTACGCTGACGTAGAGTACCGAATCCCAAGACTGCCACCAGCCTTGAATCTCTTCCGCCGCGGCTGAAGTAGCAGTAAAAAGAAGCGCCACCGCCAGCAATCTCGCGGCGAGCCAATTTCCTGGGGTATTTCGACGTGTGTTGGCAGGCTTCATCAAACAATTCACCACGGCTAAGGGATCAATTTAGGATATGTAACAGGCTGGCTCGCTTGCTCGAAGGCTGAGCCTAAACGAAGCAGCGTGGCTTCACCAAGAGCTGAGCCAATAAGCTGAAATGACCCGGGCACGCTTGCGCTGTCCGACGCCAGGGGCAGCGTTAGGGTTGGGTGTCCGGAATAATCGAAGGGGGCGGTAAAGAGCAGGAAGTCTGCCTGACCCTCGGACACCGGCGCACCGCTGTTCATCGTGGTCAGGGATGGCGTGGGTATGGGCATACAGGGAGAAATGAGCGCATCAACACCGTCCAATACGTTGCTCAGTTGCTCGGTAAAGGCCCGGCGCACTGCCTCAAGGGCCTGATAGTCCGCGTCTGGGGTGCGCAGACCTAGCTCGATAAGACCCTGCAGCACCGGGCCGTAAAGTTCCTGCTGCTCAGGGTAATACCCCTGGTGAGCTCGGGCACACTCTACCCCGCAGCTTATGCCCCAGGCTTCAGCGAGAATTTTTGCGCTCTGGGGCACTTCCACCTCAATTACCTGAACACCCAGCTCGGCAAATTGCCGCACGGCCTTGCGCGTCACCGCGACAACAGCAGAATCCACGCCGTCGCTGACATAGGACCAATCAATACCCAGTCGCATACCGGTTAACGGTGCAGGGCCATCATCCGGGCTGCACAGGGACTGCAGGTAATTGGGCACCGGCGCATCAATGGAATTTGGATCTTGTTCGTCATACCCCGCCAATACGCAGAGCATGCGAGCGGCGTCTTCCACGCTTCGGGTCATAGGGCCGATGTGATCCAAACTGTTGGCCAAGGGAAAAGCCCCGTGAAGGCTGACCCGACCATAGGTTGGCTTGAGCCCTACCAAACCGCAGCTGGCGGACGGGAATCGAATGCTGCCTCCGGTATCGGAGCCTATGGCGGCAAAGGCAAGACCCGCCGCTACGGCGACCCCGGAACCGGACGAGGACACGCCGGGCCAAAGATCTTGGTCCCAAGGATTCACTGGAGGCGTAATAGCCGGATGATGGGAGCCGAAAGCGCCCTCGGTGAGCTGGGTCTTACCCACCAAAACAGCACCAGCCTGTCGCAGCCGGGTCACAACCGTAGCGTCGTATTCCGGGCAAAAGTCCGCCATAACTTGGGTACCGGAGGCCGTGGGTACGCCCTTGGTATAAAGCAGGTCTTTAATACCGATGGGCACGCCGTGGAGCAGGCCCAGGGGCTCTCCGGCCTGACGCTTGGCATCCAGCGCGGCAGCGGTGCTTAGGGCCTCGTCGGCCAATAAACGCGCAAAGGCATGGGTTTGCTCAGACAGCCCATTGGCTCTTGCCAGGGTCTCCTGGACAAGCTGCACGGCGCTACCCTGACCGCTCTTCAAGCGCTGACAGACCTGAGACAAAGTTAGCCAATGCCAATCGAGCTGGGTCATGGGTTGTCCTTTTCTACGTCGCTTCCTGAATCACTTCAGCGCTTGCTTTGTGCGCTGCTGCAGGCGCGGAATTTTCTGCTGCGCGGATCGAGCGCCAAAGCCCAATGCTCATGGTCAACGTAACCAAATACAAGGGCACCGATGCCAGCGTAACAGCAGACTGCAGGGGTTTTAGCCCTCCCATGTAGACCAAGGTTATCGGCAGCAGGCCCAACAAAAACGCCCAAAACACCCGATGCAGCCGGTGGGGATGATCTTCTGGCGCCAGGGCCTGGGTAGCCGAGGCCGCGAGGGTGTAGGAGGCGGAGTCATAGCTGGTGGCGGCAAAAATCACGCAGACCAGGGTGAAAACAAAAATCGCCAGGCCAGCAAAAGGCAGCGTGCCTAACACGCCCACAATGGCCGCTGGCGCACCTTGGGTATTGAGAGTTTCGATAACAGCAAAAATCTCGTTGGTTTCCAGATACAGGGCGTAATTACCCAAAATGACGAAGAACAGCGTGCAGCCCAAGGTGCCGTAACCAATGCCGCCCAGAATCAATTCCCGTAGCGTGCGTCCCCGAGAGATCTTGGTGATGAAAACACCCATGTAGGGACCCAAGGCCAGCCACCACGCCCAGTAAAAAACCGTCCAATCCTCAACAAAACTGTTGGAACCCGCAGCGTCGGTGTAGGTGCTCATGCGCACAAAGTTTTGCAGCATATGTCCGATGCTTTCAAAGCCCAGCTCCAGCATGAAGAGGGTCGGGCCCGCTACAAAAATAAAGATCAGCAGAAACAGGGCCAACACCACGTTCAGGTCACTGAGCCGCTTGATCCCCTTCGACAGCCCTACCCAAACGCTGGCAGCAAAGATACAGGTCACCAGCAAAATCACGGCAACGTCCAAACCGAAGCCAAGTGAGGCTCGGTCAACCTGCAGCAAATGGGCCACGCACTCACCAATCAGCGGCACCGCAAGGCCAATGCCCATACTGCAGGCCCCTACCAAACCCACGACAAATAAAAGATCGATAGCTCTGCCTAGCGGGCCTTTGGCGTGTCGGCCAATGACCGGTGCGCAGGCGTCGCTGAGGCGCAGAGACTTGGCGCCGCGCACGTAATAGCCGTAGGCAATGGCAACGCCGGGTAAAACGTAGAGAGACCATCCCATCAATCCCCAGTGAAAAATCGGGTAGCTGACAGACCACATCATGGCTTCTGCGGACCTAGCCTCAACCTCGAAGGGCGGCCCCTGAAAATAAAAGGCCCATTCCACCACGCCCCAGTACAGGACACTGGTGCCAATACCGCCACAAAACAACATGGCCGCCCAGCTAAGGGTCGAAAATTCGGGTTCACTGGGGCCCAAGCGAATGTCGCCGTGACGACTGAAGGCCAAATACAGCAGAAATACCAGGGTGAGTGAGGCGCCCGCAACGTACATGACGCCGAACTTCTGGGTTAAAAAGTCAAAGGCCTGACCCAGAATCACGCCGCCTTGCTCGGGGAATAAGGCCAGTGGGGTGCACAACGAGATGATGCCCGCCACACTGCCGAAGAAAATCAATCGATCCAAACCCTCGCCCAAACCCCCGTTGGAAGACTGCATAAAACCCCGATTACCCGAATGGAACCATCTACCCTAGACCACTAAATGCTAATTGCAAGGCGGCGCAAAGGCGCCGTCGCCTTCACGTCTAAATTTGGCCTCGTGGGCAGCCAATTAGTCTTTGCCAGCCCGATTACGCTATATTTTCCGACCTGTTCCCAGATCAAGAGGCACCCTTGGAAAATTCCGGCAACGAGCTGTATCTGCCACGGCAAGGCCACCGCATTTTTTGTCGGCAGTGGCTGTGCAAAGACCCCACAAAGGCCAGAGCAAATCTGCTCATTGCCCACGGCATGGGCGAGCATAGCGGCCGCTATCAGCGTCTGGCCGAAACGCTGACCGATGCGGGCTTTAACGTGCTTGCTCCGGACCTGCGTGGCCACGGCATGAGCCTGGCACCCTTGTGCCAGGTTGGTGACATGGGTCATCACGGCTGGCGTGAAACCCTCACCGACCTTGCCTATCTGGAGCAATGGATGACCCAGCAACACCCGCGGCCAGCAATTCTGCTCGGTCACAGCATGGGAGCGATGCTGGCTCAGCAATATGCCTATACCCACGGCCACCATCTGCAAGCCTTAGTGCTGAGCGGCTCCCCGGGGGTCATGCCCCGCCTGCGCACCACGCTTGGCCGCGCGATTACCCGTTTTGATAGCTGGCGCTTGACGCCCGCATCGCCTAGTCCGCTTATCGGCAAAGCCCTGTTTGCCAACAACAACAAAAAATTTGAGCAAGCCGGGGATGGTGACGGTGGCTTCGCGTGGCTGAGCCGGGACCGGGAACAGGTTGCCGCTTATCGTGCAGACCCCTTTTGTGGCGCCAGTCTCACCGCTGGGGGCTTGGCCTCCATGTTCGAATCCCAAGCAGAAAGCGCCAAGGCGCGGTCTATCCAGCGCATCAATAAGAACATGGCGATTTACCTGTTTGCCGGCACCGACGATCCCATCAACAACGACACTAAGGGGTTACTGGAACTTGCGCGGCGCTACCGTACAGCGGGTTTGCAGGTGCAGTTAAAGCTGTACCCGGAAGGACGCCATGAAATGCTCAACGAGATCAACCGCGATGAGGTGATCGAGGACCTGCTGGTCTGGCTGACGGAGCAGGCCAATGTCTGATGGCAGCGTATCGATCCCAGCACCCCTTTGGCAGGATGCCCTGTCCCTGTGTCGAGACCTGCAGCGCGGGGCCATTACCGCCCAGGAATTAATGGCTAACGTTTATGCCCGAGTAAACGCCCTGAACCCCAGCCTCAACGCCTTGGTTGCCCTGATACCTGAAGACGAAGCCATGAGGCTTGCCGCTGCAGCCGACGCCCTTGATCCGGCCCAGCGCGGCCCACTGCACGGTTTACCCATGGCCCCCAAAGACGCAGTTGCGGTCAAAGGTTTCGCCACAACCTGGGGCTTTAAAGGATTTGCCGACAAAGTGGAAACCCAAGATGACGAACTGGCCGCAAGGCTGCGTCAGGCCGGCGCTCTATTCATCGGCCACACGAATATGCCGGAATTTGGTCTGGGCTCTCATACCTTCAATGAGCTTTACGGCAACACCTATAACCCCTACGACCGGACAAAAACCCCCGGCGGCAGCAGTGGCGGCGCCGCGGTAGCCTTAGCGGCAGACTTGCTGCCCCTGGCTGACGGCAGCGATTTGGGGGGATCCCTGCGGAATCCAGCAAGCTTCTGCAACGTTGTTGGCTTTCGACCGTCCATGGGGCGCATGCCCTTCAACCGCGGTTTTGGCTGGTACGCGCGCATGGTTACCACCGGACCCATGGCCAAAACCGTTGCCGACACTACCCTGCTGTTTTCCATCATGGCGGGGCCAGACAGAAGCGATCCGCTAACCCTGCCAGAGCCCGGCACGGTTTTTTTGGATGCTCTGGAGCCAATGAATGCTGATGAGATGGCCACCCTGCGGATTGGTGTAAGCAGGGATCTGGGCAGTCTGGCCGTTGATCCAGAAGTAGCAGACGCCGTCGGCCGGGCCGGGGCAGTTATGGAGGATCTTGGTGCTCGGGTAGATGCCGCCCAGCCAAATCTGGATGGGGCCATGGACGTTTTTCAAACCCAGCGGGCGGCGGGGCTGCGCCTGCTAGCACAGCGGTTAGAAGCACTGGACCCCAACTGGCGTGCCAACATCAAAGACACGGCACGGTGGAATATTGAAAAAGGCCTGGCACTGACTGCCGAAGAACTCATGCAGGCAGAACTTCAGCGCACCCATATCTATCGCCGCACCGCCGATTTTTTCGAGGACTATGACGCTTTAATCCTGCCCGCTGCCCAAGTTCCGCCCTTCGATGCTGACCTGGACTGGGTGCGCGAAATCAATGGCGTCACCATGCCCACCTACATCGACTGGATGGCCGTGTGCTGCATGATCTCGGTGACGGGTTTGCCTACCATCAGCGTGCCTGGCGGCTTCACCAAGAGCCGCTTGCCTATCGGCGTGCAGCTTGTGGGCAAACCCCGGGGTGATCTGGCGCTGCTGAAAATCGCCCGGGCCTTCGAAACGGCAACCGGCTACGGCCAACACAAACCGGATTTGCTTGCCCATGTTTGACCTTCGACTGCAAGCGACCCCGTAAATCGTCATGCCCCCTCTCAAGCTCCTCATGGTCATGGCGCATCCCGATGATGCGGAGTTCTGCGCCGGCGGGCTAATGACCCTTTGGCATCAGGCAGGCCATAAGATCAAGATTCTTTGTTTGACCAACGGCAATGCCGGACACCAGACCCTGGCCCCTGAGCCACTGGCTCTGCGCCGCGAGGCTGAAGCCCAAAAAGCGGCCAATTTGCTGGATGCGGAGCTGGAGATTTGGCCCGTGGATGATGGTCGGCTGACCCCATCCGTTGAGCTGCGGGAGCGCCTCATCGCCGCCATGCGCCGCTATGATCCTGATATCGTAATCACCCATCGCACTGGGGATTATCATCCAGACCATCGGGCTGCCGGTCAGCTGGTAAAGGATAGTATGTACCTACTTCAGGTACCCGCCATAGCGCCAAGCCAAAGGCCAATGATGAAAACTCCGGTTGTACTTTTAGCCTACGACCACTTCACGGACCCGCGGCCTATGCGCATGGACTGGCTGATCGACACCGAGCAGGTCCAGGAGCACGTGCTGGAGCTACTCAGCTGCCACGCCAGCCAGGTGTTCGAGTGGCTGCCGTCATTGAACAGTCAGGCAAGCCCACCCTTTGATCGCGCCTGGCTTGAAACCTTTTATCAGCAACGGCCTATGGCGGTTGCGGCCAAAAGCAAACGCCTGGGTGCAGGCCACGAGAGCCTGAACCACGCAGAGGCCTTTGAGGTCTCTGACTACGGCGCCAAACTAGCAACTCATCTCCGAAATTTCCGTTCTTACTGATCTCGCCCTTGCCTTCGGCTGGCCTGCCGACGAATATGCACCCACGGACGGTTGAGAATATTTATGCAGGACTCTGACAGCCCCAAGGACCCCAGCCAGCAGTCGAATCTGCCGAAGCTCTATTCCCTAAACGGTATCGGCTTTGCCACGTTTTTTGGTTCCCTGCTCGCCGGTTTTTTCTTGTTGGCGGCCAACTACCACGCCGTTGGCATGAAAAAACCCGCCATGGCCGTTGTAGGCTCCGGGGTCGTGATCTTTTGCCTCTACTTTCTGATTGTCATGAGCTTTGTTGGTCCGACCAGCGTTGGCCCAACGGTCAGCGACAGCGGTGCTGTGGAGTTCAATATGACTCAGGCAATCTTGTCTAACGTCGGTCAGGTGTTGTTTTTGCTGCTGGTGACAAATCTGCTGCAGGGCAAAATGCTAGCGACCTTTAAGGAAGAGCTTGGCGGCGATTTTCACTCGGTGACGCGCGGTATCTTTGTTGGCTTTCTTGCCTATTTAGGCCTTGCAAGCCTTTGCCTCATCCTGCTCACCGCCCTGGGCCTGATGCCCGACCCGGTAACTTCCGCCGCTGCAATTTAGCTCTGGCACGCCGCTTCGATGCTCCGAAACCTCGCCGCCCGGCGAGGCCCAGGGTTTGCGCTTTAACGCCGTAAAGGTTTCTTCCAGTTGCCCAGAAAATCTTCGGTGGAATTGAGCTTCGGGTACTTCATATTCGGTACCGGCTTTTCCAAGAACTCGCACAGGGGTTCCCAGCCATCACCGGGGCGATACACCAGCAGCTGCTCAGGAGGAACGCTATCGATAACGGCCTGATTGTGGCGCTCATAGCACGCGATCACGTGATCTTGATCCTCCATGCGGTTATCAAATACCCGGCTCCAAATTACTTCATCTCCCATCAACGCTCGCTCAATCATTTCTTCATCGCCGCGATCGTGGCCGTCGGCTAGAGCCCTCGAAGACAGCTTCCAAATGGTGTTCATCACGCTGGCATACCACTGCTCAGAGTCGCGGAGCGTTAGAATGACTTTGGCATTGGGGTAAGCCAGACGCAGCTCGCGCCAAAAGTTGGCACTGGGCCAATCTACCGTTGCGCGATAGCCTTGGTACAGTTCCACCCAATCAATGGTTTCTCCTCGCGCTGCCTTACGCCACTGGGCCACATGGCCCTGGTTAAGCAGTACCTCCATCATGTGGTAGCACTTGTCGTAGCCCAAAGCCTCCAATGCAAACTTTAATGACAGGGTTCCGGTTCGACCAAACCCTGCACCTAACACTTCTATTGCCACTACAGCCTCCTCTCCTCATGTTAAGTGTCTGGCGTTTCATCCCCAGCGCCGCTTAGCTGCTAATGCGCCTTAGCAACACGGCACCGGCTCTGAACCATCGTCTATGGTCCGATGCTTTTAGCCTCAGTCCCAGTTCTCGCGGTACCAGTTCTCGCGGTCCTAGTTCTCTAGATCCTAGTTCTCTAGTTCCTAGTTCTCTAGATCCCGAGCCGGTAGACCCGACTGGCCGTCTCTAAGAACAGCGCATCCTGGTCTGCGGCGGAAAAACGCCTGGCTAGTTTTTTAAACGCATTCCAAAGCACATGATACGAGCAACTTTGCCGATCAACGGGAAAGTTGCTCTCAAACATGCAGCGCTGTGGCCCAAAATGCTCAATGGCCCACAAATGGTAGGGCCCTGTTTTCTCCACAAGCTCATCTGAAGAGGCCGGCGTATCGCGTTTGTGCCAGCCAAACCCGTTAATGGGCATGGCAATTCCGCCTAGCTTGGCGTACACGTTCGGGCATTGAGCCAGGGCTTTGAACTGATGCTGCCACTCAGTGTAAATCTGCTGCTGCTTGCCCGCGTAGGGACCAATACCCAATGGGCCGCAAAAATGGTCTGCAATGATTGTGAGGGATGGGAAGTCTTGGGCTAACTCTGTCAGCTCGGCAAGCTGTGGGTGATAAACCCATGCATCAAAACTCAGACCCCGCTGCTGCAGCTGAGCCACGCCGCGACGAAATTGCTCGTCCCGGAGCAAATGCTGGGGCGGATGGGTATGGGAGTTACGCACAGCGTCGCTGGAGTCCCAGCCTGCAGCGTGTCGAATGCCCCGAAACCGCGGCGACAAGGCCATGTGTGCATCCAGTATCGGCCCCACCGCGTCGCCCAAAGACAAATCCGCGTAGCCGACAATGCCTGCGCAGGCGCGGGCTGGACCATAGTTCCCGGAAGCGGACATGGCGGCAATGCCGTTGATGAATTCGGTCTCCCCCAGCGGTGCCTCGGCTACTGGCCCGTCGGCCCGGTACATGGCATTTGCCTCCATGAACACCGTGCTGACCACGTTATGACCGTCACCTATATCAGCCAGCAACTCTGGCAACAGATAGGGATTTTGTGCGTCATCCCACAGGTGATGGTGTGGGTCGCATATAGGGCGCTGCGGGTCCAAGATCGGCTCTCGTAACTGCGCCAGCCATACGTCTTGTGCCTGTTTAGAGGTCATCAGTAAACGACCACTGAACGGATACTTTCCCCTGCGTGCATTAGATCAAATCCTTGGTTGATGTTTTCTAAGGTCAGCTGGTGGGTAATCAGGTCATCGATGTTGATTTTACCTTCCATGTACCAGTCGACAATTTGCGGTACGTCGCTGCGTCCCTTGGCGCCGCCAAAGGCGGTACCTTTCCAGACTCTACCGGTAACCAGTTGAAAAGGGCGAGTGGCAATTTCTTGCCCAGCCCCAGCCACGCCGATGATGATGCTCTCGCCCCAGCCTTTATGACAACACTCCAGCGCCTGCCGCATTACCTCAGTATTGCCGATACACTCAAAGGAGTAGTCCACGCCGCCGTCAGTCATATCGACGATGGCGGCAACGACATCGTCAACCTCTGTGGGGTTAATAAAATCCGTCATGCCAAAGGCTTCGGCCAAAGGCTTACGGGCATTATTCAGATCCACGCCAATAATCCGTTCCGCTCCGGCCAAGCGCGCCCCCTGAATGACGTTTAGGCCAATACCGCCCAAACCAAAAACCGCGACGCTAGCACCGGCCTCAACCTTGGCCGTATTCATTACCGCGCCTAATCCCGTAGTGACCCCACAGCCGATGTAGCAAACCTTGTCAAAGGGCGCATCGGCGCGAATTTTGGCCAACGCGATTTCAGGCACAACGGTGAAATTAGCGAAAGTAGACGTGCCCATATAGTGGTAGAGCGGTTCACCACCTAGGGAGAAACGCGAGGTGCCATCGGGCATGATCCCCTGGCCCTGGGTTTCTCGAATAGCGCCGCACAGATTGGTTTTGCCGGAAAGACAAAATTTACACTGGCGGCATTCCGGCGTGTACAGGGGAATCACGTGGTCCCCCGGGGCTAGAGTAGCAACGCCGGGGCCCACGTCGCGCACAATGCCAGCTCCTTCGTGGCCCAAGATCGAAGGGAAAATACCCTCGGGATCACCGCCTGAAAGGGTAAATGCATCGGTATGACAGATGCCCGTAGCCATGATTTCCACCAAGACCTCACCGGCCTTCGGTCCGTCCAGCTGTACGGTCTCAATGCTTAAAGGCTGACCTGCTGCGGTTGCCACTGCTGCTTTTACATCCATTGTTTATCTCCTCATACGCCCAAGTGAGGCCGAGTTTAGCACCCAACGGCAAATGGCATTCGCGTAACCCCGCACAAAAAAGGCGACGCGGTTCCCGCGGGGACTGATAAACTCGGCACATGTGCTGTCTATCGAATTTCTGGCCGCGGCCATTACCCGTGCTGGGCCAATACAGCGGGCCTAGTGCGCTTGGATGCGGACTATGCGGCTAAGCAAGCGTTTACTGCTAAATGCTCGCAGATGGCACCTGTTGGTGCCCATCGTGCCTATCCTCAGAAACTACTCCCCGGATGACTTCAGCCGCGACACCATTGCCGGATTGGTCGTTGGCCTGGTCACCGTACCCCAGGCTGTGGCTTACGCCTATTTAGCCGGACTACCCCCGCAAGCGGGTCTTTATGCCTGCCTGCTGCCTATGTTGATTTATGCGGTCATGGGCAGCTCCAAGCACCTGGTGGTGGGTCCTGTGGCGGTGGCGGCTTTGCTGGTTGCTGCTGCAATCGCTGAGCACGCACCAAACTACGGTGACGCGCATCTGCTGATTTCCAGCGTGCTTTGCCTGCAGGTGGGCTTGCTTCTCTTTGCCCTGCGGGTGTTTCGCATGGGCGGCTTAGTCAACCTGCTCAGTCACCCGGTAATTACGGGATTTGTAAACGCCGCCGCCCTGCTGATCATCATTTCGCAGCTACCGGCCATGCTGGGAATTGAGATCCAGCAGTCCGGCAGCCCGTTACAGCAGCTGCAAAGCCTGTTCCGGGGCATCGATGAAATCCACTGGGCCACGGTGATTCTTGGCCTGTCGATCCTGACCTTTCTGCTGTTCTCAAAATCCATTATCGGCCACGCCCTGTTTCTTCTCGGCACCAGCGGAGTCGATCATCCCTTGGCAAAAACCGGCCCGCTGTGGGCAGCACTGGCTGGCGTGCTTGCTGTATGGGGCCTGGATCTTAGTGGCCAGATAGCAACGGTAGGGCTGGTACCCAGCGGTTTACCCTCCCTTGGCTGGCCTCTGGCGGATCCATCACTGTGGCTGGATCTGCTGCCGTCCGCTGGAGTCATTGCGCTCATCACCTACATCGAAAGCTACTCAATCGGCGCCACGCTTGCTGCCAAGGAGCGTGAGCAAATTCGCCCCAATCAGGAACTCATCGCCCTGGGTGCTGCCAACATCAGTGCGGGGCTTACCGGGGCCTATCCAGTGGCAGGCTCTTTCTCGCGGTCCGGCGTTAACTATGCAGCCGGAGCCAGCACGCCGGTCAGTTCTGCGGTTTGTGCCCTCATCATCATCCTGACGCTGCTGTTTTTTACCGGTGCCTTCATCAACCTGCCGAACGCGGCCCTTGCCGCCATCGTCATGGTTTCTGTGCTGAATTTGGTGGACTTACGCAGCTGGCGGCGAAACTGGCAGATCTATCGTCAGGATTGCTGGACTGAGTGGGGCACTGCCCTGGGGGTTTTGGGCTTTGGGGTCGAGCTGGGCCTGCTGTTCGGCGTGGTGCTGTCTATCGCGTTTTTCCTGCGCACCTCCAGCAAACCCGTTATCACGCAGATTGGCCGGTTGGGGGATAGCCAGCAGTTTCGCTCAGCCAAACGCTACCCGGTTACCCTGCACCCTCACGTCTTGGCTTTGCGAATCGACGAGAATCTCTACTTTGCTAATGCCGGGCAGATCGAGGACCGGGTGGTGGGCAGAGCTTTACGGCGCCGGGGCACCAGTCATGTCCTGCTGGCTTGCGGCTCGGTGAACCTGATCGACAGCACCGGCCTGGCCATGCTTGAGCGCATGAGCGAAACCTTGGCCGATGCCAACATCACGCTGAATCTAAGCGAACTCAAAGGTCCGGTGGCGGAGCAACTTCGGCCCGCCGAACTGAACAACATCATCAGCGGCGCTATCTATTTCAGCAACGACGAAGCCATGCTGGAGCTGGAGCAGCGCGACCTCCCCACAGACAGCAAGGTGCAAGCATGACGGTGTTGGATCGTTACCTAACCCGCAAATGCAGCCTGGGCGTTTTTTTGGTCCTGGCCGCGCTCAGTGGCCTGACCCTGTCTTTTTCGCTGTTGGATGAGCTTAACAAAGACCATGCCAACTACGGCTTCAACGAGGCTTTGCGGTTTTTACTGCTGACCATGCCTCGTCGCATTGAGGAACTGATGCCCTACGGCATTTTTATTGGCCTGCTGCTGGTGCTTGGCAACATGGCTGAAAGCGGAGAACTGACGGCATTTCGCGCCGCCGGAGTGTCCCCATGGCGTCTGGGCATCGCCCTGTTGCCTACCCTGCTGATGTTCCTGGTCCTGCACCTTGCCCTGAGTGAGCTGGTTTCTCCCGCCGGCGAGCGGGCGGCAAAACAAAGCAAACAGCGAGCGCTCATGGGTTTGACGGATACTGAGCTCGCCAACGCATCGGTCATTACGCCCGCAGACGGGGTTTGGCTGCGCCGGGATACCGACAGCGGCGCCGAATACGCCCACGTGGGTGGCATCGACAACCGCGGCAAGCTCACGGGCTTGCTGCTGCATCGGGTAGATACCAGTAATCGACTAGTGGAGGCCATAGCGGCCAGCTCTGGCGACTACGCTGAGGATCAAAGGCAGTGGGTGCTGTCTGACGTGCGGGTCACCAGGATGAGCCCTCGCCGCAGCGAGTCCACCCTGGTCCAGACCATGATTTGGCCCAATCCGGTGAATCCTCAGCAGTTGGCCAGCCAAGCTTTTGCGGACCCGCGCAAGATGACTCTCAGCCAAATTTGGCAATACTTATCTTTGGAAGATCGATCCAAGGCGGCAAGCCTGCCCTTTGAGCTGAAGTTCTGGCAAACCATCATCACGCCGCTGACCTACCTCAGCATGGCGCTCATGGCTCTGGCCGTGGTCATTGGCCCGCTGCGCCAGACCAGCATGGGGCAACGACTGACCGTTGGCCTGTTTATTGGTCTTGGCTTCAACTACCTGCAGGAACTCTTCGGCCCCATGGCGGCGGTATTCAGCGTGCCTACGGTGCTGGCGGTATTGCTGCCGACGCTGATCTATTTTTGGGTCGCCCAGCGCATGATCGCGCGCAATGCCTAGGCAAGCTGACTCAGGTCAGGCTCTAGGCCCTGACGCTGAATCGTCTAGTCGGGTTCGCAAATTTGCCGGGACAGTTCACCCACGCGCATTTCCCCCTCGCGGGTTTGCCCGCCCATGTCCATGAAACGCTGCATGTTGCGCTGGGCAGAATCCGTGCGCAGCAGGCGCTGGAACAAGTAGGCCTCTTCCTGCAGCCCCTGCTCTAACGGCAGCTCTGCGGCGTTAACCGATGCCTTGGCCAGCCGCACGGCTTCCACTGGGAAGCTGGCAATGCGTTCCGCTAAGGCTGTCACCCTAGCTTCAATGTCCCCGGCCGCATAAATTCGGTTGAGGTAGCCCCAGCGTTCGGCGGTTTCGGCGTCCAAATCGTCAGCGCCCAGGACGATTTCCATGGCGCGGCCACGGCCCACCAATCGCGGCAACCGCTGGGTTCCGGTGCCACCGGGCAAGATACCCAGAGGCACCTCCATTTGGTTAATCACGGTTTTGCCCACCACGCCAAAGCGCATGTCCATGCTGGCCGCAAACTCGCTGCCGCCACCACCCACGCGGCCTTCAATTTGCGCGATGGTGACTTTGTTCATGGTGCGCAGCCGCTCGCACATGACGTGAAAGTCGTTTAGCTCCGTGCTGCGCTCGGCATCACCCTCAGTCGGGAACTCGAGAATGTTGGAGACATCGTAGTGGGCGATAAAAAAGTCAGGATCAGCACTTTTGAAAACCACCACGGTTAGCTGGTCATTGTCTTTCAGTTCCGCCACGAGGCTGGCCAGCTCTTGATACAGGGCCGGTGTAATGATGTTGATGGGTGGATTGTTGATGACGACGGTGGCGATGCGTCCCTGCATTGCCACATTCAGCAGTTGATATTGATTGCCCATAGTTCTCCCCTTTTTGCGGCCCTCGCCAGCCGGTGCTTGCGAGTTGATACAGGGACAGATACGCCGGATCAGGGCAAATTGCAACGCCGCTGACCCAAGCCTGGGCTAGCCTCCGGCCCAATTTTTTGGGGCCTTGGTCATTTTCTTGGCAAGGGCGATAGAAACAAGCCCCGAGTTCCGGGGACGTGGCTCGTCCCCAGGTCGGCGTCTAGGCTATTTCGTCGATGCTGGTGATGATTTTACCGATTAAGCCGTACTCTACGGACTCTTCAGCGCTCATCCAGCAATCTCGGGCCGTGTCTTCGGTGACGCGCTCAAGGCTCTGGCCCGTGCGCTGGGCAATCACGCCGTTGATACGCTCGCGCGTCTTGAGGATCTCCTGGGCGTGGATTTGGATGTCTGTGGCATCGCCGCCAAAGCCGCCGGAGGGCTGGTGAATCAAGAATCGTGTATTTGGCAGCGCGAATCGGTTTTCTTTCTCGGCGGCTAAATAGATGTGCGTTGCGATGCTGCCCACCCAGCCGGTGCCAACAATGCGCACCACCGGTTTAATGAACTGGATCATGTCATAGATGGTGTCGCCGCTCTCCACGTGCCCGCCCGGCGAGCCCACGTACAGCGTAATGGGGTCATCGGATTCAAAAGCCAGCGCCAGGAGCTTTTCTGCAGTCCGCCGCGCAACGTCTTGGTTGATTTCGCCGAAAAGCGTCAGGGTTCGATTTTTGTGCAGCGATGCCTCTAGCATGTTGGAGGGCTTTGCGTTCTCCGCGTCTTTGTCGCTTTCTTTATCTTCGCTGCGTTGTAGGTTCATTGCGTTATCAAACCGGGTCATCGGCGTCTCCATTATTTCTGGGATGTTTTGGGAGGTCTTCGGGTGCTGCGGCCCACCCACTCCCGGCCTGATCGTTTCAGTGCCATTTCGTGTTTCAGCTCGTCGTGCTTTATCGGAGCTGCTCTCTATTCTTTATTCTCTTTATGCTGTTTTTTCTGTTTTCTCTGTTTTTTTTGTTTTTTCTGTTTTTTGCTGCCGCGATCTTATCGCTAAGTCGGGCACAGCGCTTTCTAGTCTTCCTTGGGTCGATAGTGTAGCTTCTTTGGCCTGTAGATTGGGATGAGAGGAGAAAAATCAATGCCATTAGCACCAGAATACCAAGCCGTTTTTGACCAGCTTGCCGCCGCCGGGCCGGTACCCAGCATGACCGAGATCCCCGTTGCTGATGCGCGGGAGAACTATCGAACCTCTCGTGCGGTCAACCCTAACCTGCCCGTTCACGATATCCAAAACACCAGTATCGATGGGCCTGGTGGACAAATCCCGCTGCGCATTTACCGGCCTGAGGGCCCGGGACCCTTTGGTGTGTTGGTTTATTTTCATGGCGGCGGCTGGGTTATTGGCGACGTGGACACCTGCGACTCGGTGTGCCGTGAAATTGCAACGCTGGCCAGCTTAGTGGTGGTTTCAGTGGAGTATCGACTGGCCCCAGAACACGTTTTTCCCGCCGCCGTTGATGACTGCTATGCGGCGGTCCAATGGGCTGCCAGCAACCAAGAGGTGCTTAACCACAACGGCAAAATTGGCGTGGCCGGCGAAAGTGCCGGCGGCTGCCTGGCGGCGGCCATGGCCCAAATCAGTCGCGACAGCAATGGCCCGGAGCTGGCTTTTCAAGGCTTGTTTTACCCAGTTATCGATTCTGCCATGAATCACGAATCGTGGACCCGAAACGGTTCCGGTTACCTGCTGGAACGCCCGCTGATGGACTGGTTTTGGCAAACCTACTGCCCTGACGCCAATGATCGTCAAGACCCCAGAACCGCGCCAATTCACGCGAAGGATCTCAGCGGCTTGGCTCCGGCCCTGGTGGTTACCGCGGAGTTCGACCCCCTATGCGACGAGGGCCAGGCCTATGGCGAAGCTCTGCGCTCTGCCGGCAACAGCGTGGAGATCATGGCCTGTGAGGGAGTCGTACACGACTTTTTCGGTACCGCAGCGGTCTTTGAATGCTCTCGAGGCCCTTTCCTGGCCACCATCGAACACCTGAAAAATCACTTAAATACCTAGGAGCTCGTATGCTGTTTGCCTTGATTTGCCATGACGTAGAGGACGGTTTTGAGCTGCGCAAACAAACCCGCCCGGCGCACCTTGAGTTTCTGTCTGGCCAAAACGTGCGCTTTGCCGGCCCGATGCTTAGTGATGACCAAGCCAAGCCCATCGGTTCCATCGTTGTCATTGACTGCGATGATCTAGCAAGCGCCCGGGCCATTGCCGCCCAAGACCCCTACAACAAAGCCGGGCTCTTTCACAGCGTCAGCGTACACCCCTTCAAGCAAGTCATTCCGGAGGCACCCTAATGGCAGTAGCAATCGTTAGCGGCGTCGGCCCCTTAGAGGGTTTGGGCGCTCAACTGTGTGTTCGTTTTGCGGCTCTGGGGCTGCATGTGCTGGTGGCGGGACGCACTCAGAGCAAACTGGATGCAGTGGTTCAAGCGATCACCGATGCCGGTGGCAGCGCCCAAGCCGTTGTTGCCGATGCCACCTCGGAAGACGATACCGAGCGTTTATTCGATTTGGCCGGCGATGATTTGACCCTGGCCATCTACAACACCGGCAACAATACCCCGGGCAGAATTGTGGACATGACCGCCGAGTACTTTGAAAACAGCTGGCGCGTATGCTGCTTCGGAGGCTTCTTATTTGGCCGAGCGGCTATTTCGCGCTTCGGCAGCGCCGGCGGCACCCTGCTGTTTACCGGCGCCAGCGCATCTCTGCGGGGTCGTGAGAATTTCGGGGCCTTCAATTCCTCCAAGGGCGCTCTGCGTAACCTCGCCCAAGCCATGGCCAAGGAATATGGCCGAGAGGGCGTTCACGTGGGACATGTGGTGGTGGATGGGCCCATTGGTGGAGAGAAAATAAAGAAAGGACTGCCGGAGTACGCGGCGAAGCTGGGCGACGACGGCATGATCAGCATTGACGGTATCGTTGACGGCTATGTCTATCTTTACCAGCAGCCCCGGCAGGCCTGGTCTTTCGAGCTGGATATGCGTACTTCTCTAGAGCGTTGGTAAATAGAACGGTAGTAAATAATGCGACGATAGCCCGGGAAATTCTGCGGGCATAAAAAACGGGACGCCCTGACGGGGTCCCGTTTTTTTCTGCGCTTTGGATTGCTAAGGATCAGTCCACGCGAGCGGCGGCATAGCCGGACAGCACCACGGTGCCATCTTGATTGGTGGTTTCCACGCTCAAGTTAACGATGCCATCGGCCACGTCCACGACGGTTGCCGTGGAGTTCAGGGTATCGCCGGGCCATACTTGACTGGTAAAACGCACCCCATACTTGGTCAACCGGCCATCACCAACGTAGTTGGTAAGCATGCGGCCGGTCATGCCCATGGTCAGCATGCCGTGAGCAAATACTGACGGGTACCCTGCCACTTCCTTGGTGAATTTCTCGTCCGTGTGCACCGGGTTGTAGTCACCGGAGGCGCCAGCGTACATCACGATTTGGGTTCGAGACAGGTCCTCAACCAGGCATTCGGTGTAGGTATCGCCAGCTTTTAAATTACTTGCTGCTAGTGCCATTTCTGTTCCCCCTATTGGTCCACTGGTCGTTCGGTGCGCACCCCGACGCCGCGGGCTGTAATTGCAAGCTCGCCATTTTGGTCGCGGTACTCAGTGATGGTTTCGCTGAAAACCAACTTGCCCGAGCGCTTGCCTTCTTTTTCCCAGGTTTTGCCGGGTTTTACCTCAGCGGTCAACACATCCCCAGGGCCCACATGCCGGTGGTATTCGAAATGCTGTTCCGCGTGCAGACCGCCGCCACCTCCCCCGCCGCCGCCAGAAGATTCTTTCTTTTTGATGCTGGTGGCTTCCTTACCTGAGCCAAACCATTCTTCGCCGATCTTCGGCCGTAAAAAATAGTTCGGATCGAACTGGGCAGAAGACTGCGCAAAGGTAGGCGGCGCAATTACGCCTCCAGCCTCGGTGGTTTTCGCGTAATCGGCGTCGTAATAGACCTGATTGTCATCGGCGATGGAGCGAGCAAACATCATGATGTGACTGCCTTCCACCGGGAACTTATCTACGGCCATGTAATCCCCTCCTGTTACTGAAATGAGCAGCGAGTATGTCCCAGAAACCGGCTCTTGGACAATAGCAACCCGAGCTAGGCCCTTAGCGGCCCTTAAACTCCGGCGTGCGCTTTTCCAGAAAGGCGCTAATCCCTTCGGCCTTGTCTTCGGTTTGCACCAAGGCTCCTTGAGCGTACTTCTCAAACATCAGGGCACCAGCCAAACTGGCCTCCATGCCGAAATGCACCATGGCCTTCATGGTGCGCGGCACAAAGGGCGCAAAAGAGGCTAAGTGCTCGGCCATGGCTTGCACCTGGCTGATCAGGTTTTCACTGTCGACCAAACGGGTAACCAAACCGATTTGCAGGGCACGATCCGCGTCTATGGGTTCGCCCATCAGCATCATCTCCATACCCCAGCCGCGTCCAACAATGCGCGGCAGCCGGGCGGTGGCACCGCCGCCGGGAATGATTCCTAACTTGCCTTCTGGGGTGGCAAAGCGCGATTGCGGTGTGGCAACGCGCAGGTCACAGCCCAGGGCCACCTCCAGGCCGCCGCCCATGCAGATACCGTCGATGGCGGCAATGGTGGGTTTGGGTGTGCGCTCTAGTTTGTCTGCCAAGCCTTGAACAATGGGCTCCAGGGCTTTTTTAAAATCCCGGTCAACCACCTCGGAAAGATCCGAGCCCGCCGCAAAAGCTTTCCCGCCGGCGCCGGTGATGGCGATGACTCGCACAGTGTCGTCATAGGCCGCCAGATCCACTGCGTTGAGCAGGTCGTCCAAGGTTCCCAGAGAAATGGCGTTGTGTTTTTCCGGTCGGTTTATGGTGATTAACGCCAAAGGCCCGGTGATCTCGTAAAGAATGTTATCGAAAGAGACGGCTTGGCTGGGTTGGTCGGTCATGGTGGTAAATCCTCATACATCGGCAAGTAACTGCGGGAAGCATGATACGTTTCAATGGCTCTCACCAAAACCAGCAGGGTCAACAAAGGTGCAGCATCTAATGCAGACGAAAAGGCCTGGGGCAACTGCCTCGGCTCAATAACTGGGTAAAAGGAACAGGGTGAAAGGAAAGCCGCCGGCCTGGAGAGAAAACCGGCGGCTTTCGCGGTGATCTCGTAAACTGCAGAAGAAGCGTTAGAGTCGGCTGTGCTCGGCGCGCTGCTTGCCTCGCCTAGTCCAGCCAGTCCACTACCTCCTCTCGAGATCCTGGAGAGAAATGCCACCGCAAACGGCAGCGTTTGTAGTATCCCTATCTACGGTTTCGCGAGGATTACTGTCGCTTCGATTTTTGTGACAATTTGTTTCGGTGTCGATTACGTCAAACTTTTAGGCCCGGTCTTTGGCTGGCCCTTGCGAACCGGGGCAACATCGATTACTCGCCGGCAAAACGCCAAGCAAACGAGGCTCCGCCTTTGGCAGAATCGCTGATCTCCACCTGCCAGCCGTGAGCCGCACACAGTTGCTGCACCACTGCTAACCCAAGGCCGCTGCCGCCGGTGCTGACGTTACGTGACCCTTCCAGTCGATAAAACGGCTGAAACACCCGAGCGCGCTCAGCTTCGGGAATGCCTGGCCCGTCATCACTGATCACGAGTTGATTAGCGGTAAGAGACACACTGACGTTGTCCGCATATTTCAGACCATTGCCCACCAGGTTCATGAATACCCGGGTGAACGCATTCAGGGCAAGGTCGGCCTCTAGGTCTGGGGACAGTGTGCTGTGAAAGCCAACGTCTTGATCAAAACTCTGCAGCAGTTCCTCTACCAGCGGGCGTACCCGCACCGGCTGATGCTCTTCTCGGGTTCCCTTGGCAAAACGCAGAGCGTCGGAAATCAGGGTATCCATGGCTTCCAAATTGTTCTCGAAGCGCGCCACCAGCTTGGGGTCGATGCTTTCCGGCAGCAAGGCCAAGGCCAGGCGCATGCGAGTCAGCGGCGTGCGCAAATCGTGGGAGATACCGGCCATCAAGGTCGTGCGATTAGCCAGCAGCAAAGCAATGTCTCGAGCCATGGTGTTGAAATTTCTGGCCAAGGACACCAATTCTCGCGGACCGGTTTCCGGCAGCGGCTCGATATCCGCAAGACCCCGAAAGGCTTCTGCTTGATTTGCGACCTGCACCAGCGGCCGGGCAATTTTGCGCACAATCAGTAAGGAGGTTAGGAATACGATGCCGGCGCCGAGACCGGCAATCACAACGGCAACATAGAGCAGCTGGACATCCCGCCGATCCGGCGAGAAACCGATTTGCAGATTGTAGTCGGCCATGGGTACGTCGACCCAAATCAGATCCTCACCGTCGTAGATGCTCACATCCAGACCCAGCCGCTGGCGCAGCTTTGTGAGCAGCAGCTCGGTAAAGGGCAAATACCGGGTCAGCGGCGGCAGCGATTGTTCAGCGACGCTGATAATTAGATCGTGACTTTGGGCCAGCTCCAGCTCGAAGTAAGGTCTGGCCTGAGGCGGCAGCTCCACCCACGTCTGGGCGGATAAGACCAATAAAGCTGCCTCGTCATCCGCCGAGCGCTCCGCGATGGGATCGATAATAAATACGTTGAGGGCAATGGTAGATACCACGGCAATCAGCAGTGAGCTGACCGCCAGAGTAAGGGTTGTGCGCCCGAGCAATGACTTGGGCTTGAAGGTTTCCGCGTTGCGGATGCGCTGCAGCAAACTCATCTGGATCCCAGCGGGCTCAGGTCAGCCAAATCCGTCAGCGGGGATTGGGCGCTGCAGCGCTGGCTGGACAAAACATGTAGCCCTTGCCCCAGATGGTTTTGATAAACGCCGGGTTTGCCGGGTCGTTCTCAAGCTTGGAGCGCAGCCGCGTAATACGAACGTCGATGGAGCGGTCAAAGGGCGAGCGCTCGGCCCCGGTTAACAGATCTAAAATACGATCGCGATGCAGCACCTTATTCGGGTGGGCTACCAAAATCGCCAGTAAGTCGAACTCTCCTGAGGTCAGCGCGATGTCGTTATCACCGCTGCGCAGCTGATGGGCAGCCAAATCTAAGGTAAAGCTGCCGAAGCTCACCGTGGACGTTGTCTCCTCTGCAACCGGAGTTTTTGAACTGCGCCGCAGCACTGCGCGGATCCGCGCAAGGAGCTCTCTGGGATTAAAAGGTTTGGCAAGATAATCGTCGGCACCAAGCTCCAAGCCTACAATCCTGTCCACCTCATCACCCTGAGCGGAGATGATAATGATTGGCAGGTCGCTATGTTTCTTCAGGCGCTGGGCAATAGCTAATCCATGCTCCCCGGGCAGCATCAAATCCAGTACCAACAAATCAATGTCGTGTTCGGTCAAATAGCGATCCAGCGCGTCGCCGGACTGCACCGTGTCCACCACCAGACCTTGTTGCTGCAAATAGGTTTGGGTGAGTTCACATATCTCGGGATCATCGTCCAGCAAGAGTATACGTTCAGTGGTGGATTCCTGAGGTTTTACGGCAGCCATGCTAGCGCTCCTGGGTGGATTCAACAGCTTGGCCATTGTCCACGGAACCTACGGTTCGCATCCCAACGGTGGTGTCATCGGTGGGTGCCAGCCGCTGACGCCGGTCAAAACCGGCGCCAAAGCGAACCTTGGCTCGTACCACGGTTACTTTTGATCGCGACTCGCCGCCTGTTGATTGCGTCTTGTCTGCTACTGACTGTACCTCGCCGTTGTCTGGTAACGACAGGTGTCTCGCGGCTTGGCTGTTTGTGTTTTTTGGCTCTGACGCTCTCGGATTTGCAGCCATTCGCTCAGTCACCACCCGAGGTCTCAGGGTTTCTTTCGTGGTTACCACACGGCCGTCGGGTAACGTTCGAGTTACCGTGGCGCGAATGACCAATTCCGGTGCACCCTCTCTGGACAACCCTGGCCGTTCTTGCGCAGAAGCACTGGCCGCGTCGCTTTGTCGCGGCGTCGGCCGGCCATAGCTGTGCTGAGTTTTGGCGCGCTGAATCCGCAGGGTCAGCGATGGCCCGCGCTGAGTGACCAGCGGCGTGCTGGCAGAGTCATCCGCCCTGCGCATGCGTTTGCGTACCTCAGCTAGAAGGTCCCGGCGCTGGGCAGCACTTAGTGTTGGCCACTGTTGCAGCAAAGCACCGATTTGTTGGTCTGAGTAACTGGACAGACTAAAGGCTGGCTGTTGCGCAGACGCCGCTGTGTCGCTTGGACTTGGTTCAGCATCGGCCTGAGGCTGCACGCTTGCAGCCGAGCTAGCTGCACTGCGCTGCAAGCTGCCCTGCTGGGAGGCCAGCAAATCGCGTTCAGATCCTTGAACGGGACTGGCGACCAGGGTGACCAGACACAGCATTACCCCCATCACCCCCCGTGACAGGTGTTGGGATTGCGTGTCGTTATCACGAATGTCAGAAAGCTGCGCCACTGTCATAAGCAGCATGGTGCCTTGGGGCGAAGAAACTGACAATGCTTAGATTGTTGGAATGTTGGGGCGTGCTGTTTCTGAGTCATGTCTTACTTGTTGCAGAATGTAACTCAGTCGGGTTGTTGCTTCCCTGATTCATTGGAATGAAAAAATTCAACGCAAAAAAAAGGCGGTCATCACTGACCGCCTTTTTTGCTCGCTGCCTGCAAAGATTTAGACAGACTCGAACAGTCCGGCAGCGCCCTGACCACCGCCGATGCACATGGTCACAACACCGTACTTCTTGTTGCGGCGCTTGAGCTCTCGCAGGATGGATCCTGTTTGACGCGAACCGGTCATACCAAATGGGTGACCGATAGAGATGCTGCCGCCAAGGACATTGTACTTCTCGTTGTCGATGCCCAAAGCATCACGGGAATACAGGCACTGGGAAGCGAAGGCTTCGTTGAGTTCCCACAGGTCGATGTCATCCAGGGACAGACCAGCGTTCTTCAACAGACGCGGAATCGCGAATACGGGACCAATACCCATTTCATCAGGCTCACAACCGGCAACGGTAAAGCCGCGGTAGATGCCCATTGGCGTCAGACCCAATTGGGCTGCGCGATCGGCACTCATCAGCAACGTCATGGATGCACCGTCTGACAACTGAGAAGCGTTACCTGCAGTGACCGAGCCATCCTCTTCGAAGGCTGGTGGCAGTGAAGCCAATCCTTCCAGGGTCGTTTGCGGGCGGTTGCATTCGTCTTTGTCTACCCACACCTCTTCGTGGCTTTCTTCGCCAGTCTCTTTGTTAACCTTGAGCATGGTGGCTTTCATGCCGACGATTTCTTCGGCAATGCTGCCCGCTTCCACAGCGGCTTGGTAGCGCTGCTGGCTTTGCAGAGCGTATTCGTCCTGAGCTTCACGGGTTACCTGATAACGCCGCGCAACCACCTCAGCAGTGTTGCCCATGGCCATAAAAATCTCAGGCTTCTCGTCCAGCAGACGCTGGTTCTGCTTAGCCTTGCCCGGCTCTTGGCGTGTACGCATAGAGATGCTGTCTACACCACCAGCGATGGCCACCTCGGTTTGACCGGTTGCGATTTGGTTCGCAGCCAGCGCAATGGATTGCAGACCAGAGGAGCAAAAACGGTTAATGGTGACACCAGCTGTGGTAATTGGCAGCTTGGACAGCACTACGGCCAAACGCGCCAGGTTGCCGTCTTGCTCACCAGTGTGGCTAGCGGCACCAACGTATACGTCTTCCACTTCGTCAGCACCCATTTGCGGGTTGCGATCCAACAGTGAATCTATGCAGTGAGCCAGCAGGTCATCGGAGCGGGTTAGGTTAAAGCTGCCACGAAAGGCTTTCGTCAGGCCTGTTCGGACGCTATCGACAATTACAACATCGCGCATCGTAAAATCCTCTTTCTATTAGTAAATGCATGTTGAGACATGCAATTTTATCAACACAGCGACTCTCGCCACTGGCGGTTTTGAACTAAGGCCGCAGCGACAAACACCTGCAGCCGCATCAGACCGCTATCGAAAGTCGGCCCACACGCTGGGTGCAAGCTGGGTGTCGACTGGCTGATTTATAGAATAGTTCCGGTGGTGGGGACGCAAGCTGTTTCCAGCGCCCCTGATCAAATGACCTCTCCCCAAAACTAGACTGGCTTCTCCTAGTTCCTGAGGCTGATGTTAAACACAACCACTTGATAGCGCTACCGTGGGTTTGCCCCAAGTGTGCGGATTTGCCGGTTCGCTAATGGTCCACTGGAGCCACGCAGCAAGCGCGGAATGAGTTCGCTTGGCAGACCTTGGCAATAGACCTCCTTAACTGTCGCTGGTTCGGGTGCGGGCCGTCTCGGGTTTGCGTCCACGTGCTTTTGGGCTATGGTCAGGGGCCATTCACGGAGACCTCCCTATGCAATTCCATGACCTAACCATGACCGATGCCTCAGGCAACGAAATCGATTTCCAGCAGTTCGCCGGCCAAACCTGTTTGATCGTCAACGTCGCCAGTCGCTGAGGCCTCACCAATCAGTACGCCGGGTTGCGTACTCTGCAAGACTCCTTCAAAGACCATCCATTCACCGTGCTGGCCTTTCCCTGCAACCAATTTGGTGCCCAAGAGCCCGGCAGCGATGCCGAAATTTTGGAGTTCGCTACCAGCAAATACGACGCTAACTTCCCCATTTTTAGCAAAATCGACGTTAACGGCAGCGGCACCTGCGACCTGTATCAAATGCTGAAGACAGCACGCGCCGATGAAGAGGGCAACACCGACATTCCGTGGAACTTCGCCAAGTTCTTGGTAGACGGAGCCGGGAACGTCGTTGGGCGCTTCAGCCCGCAAACTGCACCTGAAGAGCTTACAGCGCTAATCCTTGAATCCATCGAAGCGGGCTAATCGCTGGATTTCAGGCAAAAAAAACCTGCGGTATCACCACCGCAGGTTTATTCATCAGAACGAATCGTCAGAGCAAATCAATGAATGCTGCGTGACGCCTGTCCACTGTTCTAGAAGTCGTACTTAACCTGCAAAGCGATGCTGGTACCGGGCTGCTCTGAGAACGTCACCACACCGGCGCGCTCGATCTCGATAGTTTCATCCAGCAGGTTTTGAGCTTTTAGCTTCACAATCCAATTGTCGTTGGGATACCAACTGTAGTTGATGTCCAGCGAGTGGAAGGGCTGCTCGTAACCATCTGGCGCGCCCAGGCGACCTGCTACGTACAGGCGCTCGCCAAACACGTTGTACAGAATGTTTGCTGAATGCTGGCCATCCATGGAATCGAAACCCAACATTAGGTTGGCGACATAGTCCGACGCTCCGGTTGCCGGGCGAACGTTGTTGGTAGGCGAGTCCGCCTGAACACCCGCGACGGTTTCTGAGTCTTGTGCGGTAACGTTACCCTGAAGGAAAAAGCTCTCCCCCCAGCCGCCGAGGATTCCCAGGGCCAGCACGCCGTCAATCTCAATGCCGTCGATGGTGGTTTCTTCAGCGTTTACGATCTCGCGGGCCGTGTTGGTATCACTGGCAGGGCTTTCAAAGAATTCAATCGGGTCGCCGATTTCTTTGCGAAACAGGCTAACCGTTAAGTTGTTGCCATTAGCGAAAAACCACTCGGCGCGCAGGTCCAGGCTTTGCACATCCGAGGGCCTAACATTGGGGTTGCCGTTAACCAGTTCGCCGGTGATGGGATCCACGTAGCTCGCGTCGGTTACCTCTCGCAGATCCGGGCGAATGGTGGTCTCAGCATAGCCAAGTCTCAACTGGAAGGTCTCTGCCCACAGGTCCCCCATGTAGATGATGGCGGCAGACGGGTAATAGTCGTCGTCCTGGAACACCGCGTTGCGAAGGGTTTCCGGATCCGTGGTGATCTGAGGCTGATCTACCGTGTAGCCAAACACGTTCCAGGGCAATGCCACCTGCCGGTAGTCTTCGTAGCGCGCGCCGCCGACGAAACGCCAGCGATCATTAAACGTTAAATCCACCATGCCGTAGCTGGCGTCCACGATGGTTGCCGCAATGTAACTGCGGGATGTGGACCCCAGAACACTTAAGAAAAAGTCGTTATCTGGATCCGACAGGTTGTCGTCAGCCAAAACATTGTCGAGAGAGCCGGTACGAGCGGCGGCAGACGCATTTAACGAGCCAATACCAAATTCCCGCTGAGAGTAGGTGCGCGCCTTGTCGTCATGCTGGTAGCCAAACTTCACGTGCAAAGCGATGTTGTCTCTCTGTAACGGCACGTCAGCCTTCCAGCCATAGCTGGTCACCAAATCGTCCAGGTCCAGGAATCGGTATTCAATGGCGGAAGAATCGCTGCGCAGCACTTGCCCGGTCACCTCGCCGGTTTGAGGGTTCACCGTGGTGCCAAAATCGGCGCTGATGCGATTTGGGATGTCACTGCGCGCACGGGACTCGGAATAGAACCAATCCAAGGTTGTTTCATAGGGCGCCCAATCCAGTAAGCCATTGAAGAGGTTCTTGGTGCCGTCGCCGAGCAAATGTGACCCCTTGGCCTGGTTCACTACCAGGGCGCGCTCCTCGAATTCGAACCGATAGTTGCGGAAACCGGATCCCTCTGAGAACAGCCGGTTCTCGTTAAAGAAATCAGAGATCGCTGCCTCGTCGTCGGTGTTTCGCAGATAAAGAGTGGATAGCGTAACGTCTTGTTCGCTTAGGAAACTGAACCCAGTCGTAAAGGTGCCAGTGACATTCACGGAATGGGTGCTTTCTTCCTCAGTTTCGAACTGTTCGTTTGGCGCGCCGAAGTTTCGTGACGTCCTATTGGTCGTGCGCCATTTGGCGTCATAGGCACCACCAACCTGAAACCCAAAGATCCAGTCGTCGCTGAGATCTACCGTGGTGCCGGTTGCCGCCCGCACCTGTCTGTCCGGGGTTGATCCTTTGGTCAGGTCCAAACCAATCTCTCGGTTCAAGGACAGCATGATGTCGCGATTCGCGGCTTCCGCAGCCGCCAATGACGCTGGGCTGCCTGAACTTGCACTTAGACGGCCGAGTATGTTTTGTACCCCTAAGTCGCCCTGGAAGTTCGCCAGACCAGCGGCCAATGCCTCGGGAAATGCCCGGGTGCCATCATCGTTGCCCCACTTATCGTCTTTGCCGCCGGCGTAGGTAATCCGATCATCTGACTCGGTGTTCATCCCGCTGCCAATCTCAAAACTGAAATTGCTGCCCTTGTCAGGAAACGGCGTGGTGACAATGTCCACTGCGCCGCCGCCAAAGTTGGCGGAGATGTCTGGGGAAAAAGTCTTCTGCACCGACAGGGAACTGACGATGGCGGAAGGAAACAAATCCAGCGGCACAACATTGCGAGTCAAATCGGGTGACGGCACAAAGGCGCCGTTCAATGACGTTGAAGAGTAGCGCTCCCCCAGACCGCGAACATAAACAAACTTATCGTTCACCAGGGTTAGCCCGCTGACTCGGCGCAGGGTTGCCGCAACGGTAGAATCACCCATGCGGCTAATGGATTCAGCCTCCAGGGAGTCGATTAACGCGTCGTCTTCGATGCGGTCTTGCAGCAGCGATTGCGCCGCAGACTGCAAGCGCCCCAAAACGACCACTTCCTCGATGACATTGTTCTCCGCCTGCACAATATCGGCCTGACCGGACTCAAGGTCTGCTGCTTCGACGATAACCGCCATTGAAGCAAAAGCACCTAACGCCACCAGGGCGGCGCTCCTTGCAAAAAGTGGGATATTCATACCCTTCCTCTCTCTCGGCGCCCCTGTATTGACTGAGGAGCACACTAAATTTGACGATTCATGCTGCGCGGGTTTTACGCCGCCTGTGGATGGAATCTCATTCGAACAACGCCCCGAGCTAATCCCGAGGCGTTGGCCATCAACTCACAACATGCGCGATGTTATTCAGAGACAGGGAACCAAAGTGCTTTGCCTCGGTTGCCTTCGTGGATGCCGTAGGTCCAACCCAGCGTCCAGTCAGTGGCGTCATCGGCGATGGCTCCAATATGTGTTTCCGTGGTGCCTGTGGTTATGGTCGCCGGCGTTATGGTTGGCGTCATCGCCGCTGCCGCCAAGGAGTAAACGGGACCAGCGCTCTCGCCTTTATCCGTCACCAGCACCAAGCCGGTGTCTGCAGCAGCGGTCGCGTCCATGGCGCCGGTCACGTCGGCAAAGACGTTGCCGCCGTTGGCTGCTTGACTGAGAAATACGTTTGAGGCCACGCCGTTTAGGTTTTTCGACGACTTGGTCTCACAGGCGAACATGGAGCCGCTGATGCTAGCGGTACCGTTTTCAAAGGCCGCGGCTGTTGGGTCAGTTATGGACTCACCGTCGCGACTGCCTTCGCCGCTGCGGCTGGTGTCAATGCGCAGACACCAGTTGTCAGAGCTGACCTGAGGACCAAATGCGCTAATGACTAGAGCGTTCTTGATGGTGGGCTCAATGCCTTCCCGAAGCCTCCAGCCCGCGCCCGGATCATGCGTTCCTTGCTTATTGGGGTTCTCCGCATCCGACGTATCCTCAACGCCGTTAGGCGAAACGATGCAGGTCAGATTTTCAATGGTGGGTGCGGAATTGAGGCCCCGGTCCATGATGTCCTGGATGAACGCATCGGTCTTTTTTGTGAAGCTACCGATCCCGTCGGCCTCGATGCAGCGATTGCCATCGTATTGAGATTGAATCACCAAGGCGTTTTTGATCGTGCCGATATAGCCTTCGTCGATGTCGATGGAATCATCTCGAACGTACAATGCGACGAAGTTCTCGAAGTTCACCGCACCACCGAACATTTCGATACCGTCATCGTAGGTTGAGTAAACCTGCAAATTCTTGACGATGGTATTGCTGCCCACGCCGCCGAAAGAAATACCGTTCAGCTCGTCGCCATTACCGACTTCGGCGCCGGTGTGCTTCACGATTACGTATTCCAAACGACCGGAAGTGTCTTCGTCGTTGTCGCCACCGTAGTAAGATTCATCCAGGCCTTCTGCGCCTTCTGCTGCGATGTCGCAACCGTCAGCGGTAAGCACCAGGTCTTCGCGAGCAGCGCCGGTGTACGAACACTTATTTGAAATACCGAAGCCATTGATGACCATGCCGCCCCACTGCTGCACGTCTTCTGGCTCTACGGTGCCGTTGACGTCGGAGAAAGATGTAAAGGTGATGGGAGCATCCGCCGTGCCCACCGCAAAAATCGTGGAGCCACGATTGATAATGACGAACTTGGTTTTGTCTTTCCAAGCCAGCGTCGCGCCGGCTTCGATGGTTAGCTTAGGGCCGTCACCACCCTCGGCAATTCCTGCAGCTGTTAGCTCAGCGCTGCTGCTGTGAGCCTCGCCGATAAACAGGCTGCCATCGAAGAGGTGAGCGCCATCGTCGTCAAGGGCAGGGATTACAAGATCCGTTGTGATGTTGTTACCCTGATCCGCGAAGGTCACTGAGTAAGAGCAGTTGGGTGCATCAAAAGAGCCCTGAATAGTTACCCCACCTTTTTCGTAGGACGCACAGGGGTTCGCCTCTTCTTGAGGCGCATTGGTCGAACTGGAGTTGTCGACGGAATTATCTACTGTTTGCGGCGCGATATTGATGTCGCTGCCTCCGCTGCACCCGATCAACAGACCGGTTAAAAGCAGCCCTCCGAGTAAGGCTTTTTGTGATTTGAGAGCGTTCGCTGCCATTGTTGGATCCCCAAAAAAGTGGTGTTAGCGCCAGGCCGATTCCTAGCAGCGCGCAATATCGGGAAGGCGAGTTACAGCCCTGTGACGACCAAGTAACGATTGCATGACAGCGGCACATAGGTCGGGTTTTAGTCTGATGATGCACGTAGGTCAGGTTTTAACCTGATGATGCACGTGGGTCGGGTTTTAACCCGACGGGGAATGTCGGCCTGAAGGCCGACCTACAAGACCGTCCCACAAGGCCAAACTACTGTCATAGAACTGACATCTAGATTTAACAATTTCATCGGAACCTAACAAAAACGTTGGGATCGAAATCCATGGGGTACCGCAGATTAGTTAAGCAGTATATGAAGCATGTCCAGTGGCAGAGCGGCCAAGTTTGGCTGCAAGGCGGCCACTCTGAACATCTCTCACCCCGGGATGTTGACGAGCTTCAGGCGATCTATGCGGACATTAACCGAGAAGCAGAGCTGGCTACCCAAGGCACCTTTAACCAGCGAGCTGTCGCCATCGTAAAAGCCCTGGAATTAAGCAGCGGCGACCTGGCAGAAAAGCTGGGCTGGAAAGAAGATGTCGTCGCTCAATGGCTGCTGCCAGAAAACCACCCTAACCATCGCCCGATGAGCCAGCGCGACCTTGAGCACCTGATGAGCAGCCTGAAAATCGACGAGAACGGCTACTTTCTCCCAGACCAAACCTCTCAATATAAGCAGCAGATGTAGACGGTCGTGATAAATAGTCACACCCAATTTCGGCACTAGGATCGACAACGGCCGAGCCTCCTTCGCTTGCATGGCCAGCGGTGCTAATCTCTGAGTATTGACGTTCTCGCCGTTGGCTTCCGCCGCATAGTGCCTAGCCAATCGAGACGCCAGCATTGAAGAACCCCTGAATGACGGCTAGCCATGATTGTTAGGAGGCGGGATGACCGACCTGTTTGAAAATTACACTTCTCCTTGGATGAACGACGAACTGTCCATGCTGCGCGATGCCGCGCGTAAGTTCTTTACCACGGAGCTGGCGCCTCATCAGGAAACCTGGGAAAGCAACGGTATTGTTGACCGCGACGCCTGGACAAAAACCGGCGCTGCTGGATTCTTGCTAGCGGAAATGCCTACCCAGTACGGCGGCGGTGGCGGTGACTATCGGCACGAAACCGTGGTGATGGAAGAGCAACTGCGTTCTGGGGCATCGGGTCTGGGCAGCCAAGTGCATAGCCAAATTGTTGCCCCTTATTTTCTGCACTACGGCACCGAAGATCAGCGACAGCGCTGGCTTCCGGGTATGGCCGCCGGCACCAAGGTTGGCGCTATTGCCATGACCGAACCCAATACCGGTTCCGACCTGCAGAGCATTCGCACCACGGCAACCCGGGATGGTGACGAGTTCGTAATCAACGGCTCCAAAACCTACATCAGCAACGGTCAGCACTGTGATCTGGTGATCGTCGTGGCGAAAACCGACCCAACCAAGGGTGCAAAAGGCATCAGTCTGATCGTGGTGGAAGCGGGCACTCAAGGTTTCAGCAAAGGCAGAAACCTGAAAAAGCTCGGCCAGGCCGCAGCCGATACATCGGAGCTCTTTTTTGAGGACTGCCGCGTGCCGGCAGAGAATCTTGTCGGCGAAGAAGGCAATGGCTTTGTTCAGCTAATGCAGCAGCTGCCGCAAGAGCGCTTGAATATTGCCCAAGCCGCCGTGGTGGACATGGAGCGGGCGATTAGCCTTACCCTGGACTTTGTCAAAGAGCGCAAGGCTTTCGGGCAGCGAGTACTGGATTTTCAGAACACCAAATTCAAGCTGGCCGAGTGTAAAACCGAAGCGTTGATTGCGCGCACCTTCGTCGATCAGTGCCTGGTCAAACACCTGGCCGGAGAACTCGACGCGTCCACGGCGTCCATGGCCAAGTATTGGACCACGGACAAGCAAAACCAAATTATCGACACCTGCCTGCAGCTTCATGGCGGCGCCGGTTACATGGAGGAGTATCCGATTTCCCGTATGTATCGAGACGCTCGGGTCCAGTCCATCTATGGTGGCACCAACGAGATTATGAAAGAACTAATCAGCCGCACGCTTTAGGCGTTTCGGCCCGATGGAGAATGTAATGCGCAGAATACTACCCAGGATCCCAGCCCTGCCTCGACGTCACCCACGGGCGGAAAACCCGCCACAGCAGTCCTGGCGCCGCTTAGCTGCCAGCCTGCTGACCCTAACTTGCTCCATGACCACGGGCTGGGTGCACGGGGCCTGGACTTTGGACAATGACGCTTCAGCTTTGAACTTCATCTCAACCAAGGCCAGTCACATAGCCGAGACCCACACCTTTGACCGCCTCGCCGGTGGCATTGACGACGCGGGCCAGGCCTCAGTCACCATCGATCTGACCAGCGTGAATACCGGCATCGGCATTCGCAACCAGCGCATGCAGAGCATGCTGTTTAACGCCGTGCAATTTCCTCAGGCGCAGATTAACGCCGTGGTGGATGTGCAAAGCGTTAACGATAGCAACGCAACAATTCTTCCTATCACAGCAACCCTCAACCTTGCCGGGGCCTCTACCGACGTTACCGGCCAAGTCATTGTCAGTCCAGCTGGGCCTGACGCGGTAACGGTCACCACGGTAGCACCCATCGTGGTGACGGCGTCGAGCTTGAAGCTGGAGTCTGGTATCGATGCGTTGCGCGACATCGCCGGCCTGCCCTCTATCAGCTACAGCGTACCGGTCACCTTCAGCCTGACGTTCAAACGCTAAGCACTCTTCTGCGTGCTCACCTACTGGCGCTTCTATTGGCCCCTCGCCCTTATCGGCGTGGGCATGGTGCTGTCGGTGCAGTTCCAAAACGCCGCCCTGGCGCGGTATCCGGATGCGGTCACGGAGCTGGCGGTACTGGCGCTGGCCTACGGCGTGTTCAGTTTTTTTAACGCTGCCCTGCAATTCATCGCCCAGCTAGCAAACGTTTACGCCCGCAGCCCGACAGCCATGGAACGCTCATGGCGTTTCGTGGTGGCCGCCAGTACCGCAATCATGCTGCCATTAGCCCTCATTGCAGGCACCCCAGGCGGACAAGATTTGGTGGCGTTAATTTTCAGCATCGACGAGGCCCTCACCCGGCGAGTGAGTGAGTACCTGGCGCTGCTGTGTCCACTAATTTTGCTGAACGGCCAGCGCCACTTTTTTTCAGGACTGCTGGTACAGGCCAAACTCACGGGCTGGACTACCGTCATCAACTTTATTTACCTGGGTGTGGTGGTCACGGCCCTGGTAACCGGTCTTGCTCTCGCACTGAAGCCAGCCTACGTGGTGGTTGGAGCCGAAACGTTAGGGGTGCTAACTATGCTGGCCCTGCTGCTGTGGGCGCGCTATACCCTGTATGAGGCACCGCTGGAACCTGAGCACGAAAACGTAAGCTATCGGGAACTGCTGACCTTTTTTATTCCAGTGTCCACCACCGGCGTTATGTTTGCGCTCAGCCGACCCATTTTATTTGCCTTTGTTGCCCGCACCCCAGACGGCATTGCCAGTATCGCCGCGCTGCGAGTGGCCTTCGACTTCAGCATGATCTTTCAACAGGCGGCAAATCAGTTCCGACATTTTTTCATCAGCTTCGGCTTCGATGATCTGGCCACCAAGCGCCGGTTCATGACGGTGGTAGCTGCCGGCATCACAGCAATCATGCTGGTTTTCGCGCTCACGCCCCTGCATCTGTGGGTGTGGGGCGATCTGATGGGACTGCCCCAAAGCGTCATTGGCATTGCCGCGGACGCCACCCTGATCATGTGCCTGATGCCGGCCATCATCGTGTATCGAAATTACTACCACGGCTTCCTGATGATGGTGCGCCAAACCGGAGGCATGGCCTATGGCAGCATTTTACGCGTACTGGGCATCTACGCCTGCGGCCAGCTGGTTTTTAGTCTGGGCATACTCGATCACATCAGCGCCACCTTTATCTTGATTTTGGGTTTTGTGATTGAGGCCGCCATTGCCCGCAGCACCGCTGCTCGGGCCACCGCAAGCAAAAAAGCCTAAACCAAACGAGCATTGCGGCAAGGGTGCTTTATAATCTCGGCCGGCGTCTGCCCACGCCTGTGAATCACTGCCAACGCTAACTAGGACCCCAACATGACCGTGACTGCCGGACCAACTTCCCACACCTACTTTTCTCAGCGCCTGCGGCTGCACTACACGGACTGGGGAAATCCCGACGCACCACCCATGATTTTGATTCACGGCGGCCGGGATCACTGTCGAAATTGGGATTGGGTGGCCGAGCACTTCCGCAAGGACTATCACATCATTGCCCCGGACCTGCGCGGTCATGGTGACAGCGAGTGGATGGTAGGTGGCAGCTACAACCAAATTGATTACGTCTACGACATCGCCCAGCTTCTGCATCAAAAGCAGATGTCGCCGGTAACCATCATCGGCCACTCCCTGGGCGGTTCTATTTCGCTTTTATACACGGCCCTGCATCCGGACAGAGTAACGAAGCTTGTGGCCATTGAGGGCATGGGCCCCCCGCCGTCGATGATGCAAAAGCGCCTTGAGCAAACCATGGGGGAACGCATTCACGACTGGATGAACGGTGTTCGTGAATCCTCCGGGCGGCTGGTTAAACGCTACCCTACGCTGGAGGATGCTTTTCAGCGCATGCAAACTGAGAATCCGCACCTGTCCGAGAGCCAGGCCAGACACCTGACCATTCACGGCAGCAACCAAAACGAAGACGGCACCTTTAGCTGGAAGTTTGATAACTACGTGCGGAATTTTTCTCCCATTGGCGTGCCCTATAGCGATATGGCAGAACTCTACGGCCAGATCACCTGCCCAACACTGCTGGTGCGCGGCCTGGAATCCTGGGCTTCAGACCCCATCGCCGACGGCCGCACCAAGAGCTTCAACTGTCCTTTAGAGGTCGAAGCCTTTGCCGACGCCGGGCACTGGGTTCATCACGATCAGCTAGAAGGCTTCGTGGCCCGGGTTAACACCTTTCTGCGGTCGCCGATCTAGGACGATGATCTAGGACCATGACCCATCTCACTGTTCAGGCATTGCACGACTCACCTTGGCAAGGCGTGCTGCATGTGACCGGCGGGGGCGTCACGGTACTCGGTGAGCTCATTGGTGTGGCGGGTGCCTCCCGCACCATTCTCGATGCGACCATTCCCTACAGTCACAGCGCCCTAACGCAATTGTTGGGGCGGGCACCGGAACAGGCGGCTTCAGCAACCACGGCTCGGGCCTTGGCCATGGCGGCCTTCCAGCGCGCCAAACGCCTGAGTAACGGGGACAGCTGTTTTGGTCTGGGGTGTACCGCCAGCCTCGCCACGGATCGAACTAAGCGCGGACAAACCCGCGCACACTGGGCGATCCAGACGGCTACCGCCACTTTTAGCTTCTTTCAGGAACTCGACGCGCAACGGTCCCGGGCGGACCAGGAGCAGGGGGTTGGGGAAGAGCTTGTCCAGAGCCTTGGCGCCTGCTTGATGAATCAGCCCTGGAACGGCTCGCCCATGGACGTTTGCCATGCGGATCCGGTGTGGCAGCCGCTGCTGGAAAACGAACCATACCGCTGGTGCAGCGGCAGCCATGACGGTCAGTTGATCTTGCCGGGGTCTTTTAATCCGGTGCATGCAGGTCACTACGAAATGATTCAGGTGGCCCAGGACCTATGCGGCAAAATCGGAGCCTTTGAGCTGACTCTGCGAAACGCCGACAAACCCGACCTGGATTATTTGTCGGTACACGAGCGGCTGGAGGCAATCGCGGGCTGGGATGTCTGGCTCACCAATCAGGCGAACTTTGCCGCCAAGGCAGAGCTCTTTCCTAAGGCGACTTTTGTGCTAGGCACTGACACCCTGAGCCGCATCGGCGAAACACGCTTTTATGGCGACGACGCCAAGGCTCGGGATCAAGCCCTTGACCGTCTTCACGAACTGGAGGTGGACTTTCTGGTGCTGGGACGGGTGCAGGGCCAGCACTTTGTCGGTCTTGAGGATTTAACGCTGCCACCAGCGCTGAGAGAGCTGTGTCGGGGCGTACCCGAATCTGTCTACCGTAACGACCTTTCGTCAACCCAGCTTCGTCAGGCAGACTCGGAGTAAGCCGGCTTATCGGGAATGATGGTTTTCCAGCGTCCCTGCCGGAAGCGCCAAATTAACAAAATACCCTTCAACACGTAGTCGCCAATTAAGGCGGCATAGACCCAGATCACTGCCAAACCGAAATAAGCGGCTAAGGCCGCCAGACCGCAGCGCATGACCAGCAGCCCCAAGATCGTGGTGATCAGGGGAAAGCGCGTATCCCCAGCCCCGCGCAGCGCGCCGCCAATGGCGAATTCCACCGCCAGCAACGGCATCATGGCGCCAAGGACGTATATAAACTGCACCGTGTAGGCGATGGTCTCAGCACCGCTGCCAATAAAATACTCGGCCAAGGCCTGGGCGTAGACCATGACCATTAGGCCGATAAATCCCATGGAGGCGATGGCCATCCACATGGAGCGCCAGCCACTGCGTGTAGCGCCGACAAAATCCTTGGCGCCAAGATTTTGACCCACCAGAGTCGAACCGGCGATGGAAAAACCGAAGCCCACGGTCATGCATACGGCTAGGATGTTGACGCCAATGTTGTAGGCGGCAAAGGCCGGGGTGCCGTAGTTGTTACCAATGACGATGAGGAAAATGAAGAATCCCAGCTGAAACACCCCTTGCTCAAGGGCTGCGGGATAGCCGATGTCTACCAGCTGACTTAGGCGCTCGCGCCGCCACCAGCCGCCTCTGACGTGCCGGACACGGAACTTTTGCCGCACCCAAAGGGTCAGCAGCACTAGGGTACCAATGGAAAAGGCGATCCCAGCCGCTACCGCAGCGCCAGCAACCCCCATTTCGGGCATTCCCCAGCGACCAAAAATGAACGCATAAAGCAGGGGCAAATTCAGCACATTGATGCCCGCGGCAATCCATAAGGGCGACCAGGCGTCGCCAGAGGCGCGCAACGCCGCGCTTAAAATCAACATGCCCGCAAACGCAATATTAAAAAAAGATAGCCAGCGAATATTCAGGGTCGCCATGGCCAGGGTTTCATCGTCTAAACCAAATACCCCCGCCAGCGAGCCTGCAAAGAAAAACCCCAGGGTTGCCACCACGGCCGCCAAGGTCGCCCCAAGCACCAGGGATGCCATGGTGACGCGGCTGGCCTCCTCGTAATCACCGGCACCCCAGGCCCGGGCAACCAAGGCCGTGGTGCCCGCGCTCACCGCCATCAGCACCGCCAGCATAGCGAACATAACGCGCTGACCCGCTCCCACTGCCGCCAGCGCCTGGGGGCCAAGTTCACCAACAAATTTTGTTTGCACCATGCCCACAATGGTGTAGCTAAGGTTGCCAAGAATACTGGGCAGAGCCAGCTGCCAGATCGACGGACGCTGAGCGGCATCGCCCAAAGACGCGGCGGTCTGAGCCCGGGAATCTTGATTTTTGTTAGCGTCGGTCACTCGATGCAGGTGCCTTCATGTCTGGGCCGGAGCCACTGTTGCGATAACCGCTCAAGGCCGTTTGCAGCGGCTCCTTAAATCGAGACGGCCGACCAGTTTAGCGCCTTTCCCTCTTTAACCCCCAGCAGAAATTGCCGCGCCAGCGAAAGCCGACGGTTTCTTTTGCATCCTTGAATAGAAGCGCTACCCTGTGCACCCGATGTATTACTGGAGAGTGTTATGGAAGTTGGAAAGTTAGGGATTTGGTATTTCTTTGATGATGTCAGCTCCGCTGATGCCGCAGAGTCCGCCAAGCGTTTAGAGTCCTTGGGCTATAGCACCCTGTGGCTACCGGAAACCGTCGGCAAAAATCCCTTTGTTCTGGCTTCTTGGATGCTAGCCAACACGTCGAAAATGAATCTGGCTACGGGTATCGCCAACATCTATCACCGTGAGCCCACGGTTAGCCGAGCTCTGCAGTACACCCTGGCGGAACAGTCTGGCGATCGGTTCCTAATGGCTATTGGCGTGTCCCACAAACCGTTGGTTGAGGGCGTGCGAAAACTGGAATACGGCCCACCCGTGGCCACCATGCGCAACTATTTAGAGCAGATGGGCACCGCCCCTTACCGAGCCGTGCGCGAAGAGGAAGAGCCGCAAACGTTGATTGCCGCCCTGGGGCCCAAGATGATCGAGCTGGCCAAAACACATACCCAGGGCGCACACCCATATTTTACCGGCCCTTCTCACACCAAGATGGCGCGGGAAATCTTAGGTGAAGGCCCGCTGCTTTGTGTGGAACAAAAGGTGATCCTGGAGACCGACCCGGAAAAAGCCCGGGAACTCGCGCGGCCGGTGGCAAAGATCTACAACCGTCTGCCCAACTACCGCAACAACTGGCTGCGTATGGGACTCACCGAAGACGATATCGACAACCTGAGCGATCGCTTCATTGACGAGACTTTCGCCTGGGGTGATGTGGACGCTCTGCGTGAGCGCATCAACGAGCACATGGAAGCGGGTGCCGACCATGTCTGCATTCAGCCCATCAACCCCAATGGCAACATTGGCCAGCTGCATTGGGAATGCTTAGAAGCGCTGTCACCAAACGCCTAACGGGATGCAGCCGATGTCTGGGTGTGCAAGGTGAGCCCAGACATCGACCCTTACAGTCACTGATAACCCAGCTTGCTAACCCAGCAGGTTAGTGGTTCCCGCCAACGCCTGCTCTGCGCCAAATACCAGCTCATCGAAAATCTCCTTGGCTGGGCGCACGGCCTTGATCATGCCAATGCCCTGTCCCGCAAAGCCCGGATTAATGTCGCCGCGGCCGTCGCGATTGGCTGCTGCCATTACCGGGCCGGAGATCATGCCCTGGTAGGGCATCGGCAACGGCTCTACGTCTTCCCTGACCCAATGCTCGGTCCACTTGGAGCGAATGATGCGGGCTGGCTTACCGGTCACCGTGCGGGACACCGAAGTGCCCTCTTCTGTCGCGTCCACTATCGCCTGCTTTTGGAAATCGAAAATACTTGCTTCTTCCGAGGCAAGGAAAGCCGACCCAACCCACACGCCTTCGGCCCCAAGCATCAGAGCCGCGGCAACGCCGCGACCATCGGAAATACCGCCGGCACCTAATACCGGCGTATCGCCTACGGCATCCACGACCTGAGGTATGAGGGCCATAGTACCCACGGGGGAATTGTGTCCGCCGCCGTCATGCCCCTGGGCGACAATGATGTCCAGTCCCGACGACTTCACCTGAATGGCGTGGCGCACCGCGCCTACCACAGCCATCACCTTAGTGCCGTTGGCTCTCAGCTCACTCATCCACGGCCCCGGGTTACCCAAACCTGAGGCGTAAACCGGAACCCGCTCTTGGATGATGACATCCATTTGCGCTTCGAAAAATTCTTTGGTGAACAGCGCCGGTTCGTCGGGATCCTGACCGCGCTGACGAGCCTCAGCCGCTAGCGGATCAATACCCTGCTGCCGCATGAATTCCTCGGCGAAGGCTTTTCGCTCTGGCAGCAGATCTGCCGGAGTAGGCCCGTCGCTGTCGTCGTAACTGGCGCGGCGCACCGAGGCCGGCAGCAGCGTATCCACGCCAAAGGGTTTGTCGGTCATTTCGCGGGTCTGACGAATCCATTCTCGCAACTGCTTCGGCCCACATCCCGCCGCCCCGAGCACGCCCAGACCACCGGCGTTAGACACCGCCGCGGCCAAAGCAGGGCCGCTGGCGCCGCCCATTCCAGCCAGCACGATGGGCCGGTCAATTTCTAAAATCTCGCAAACTCGGCTTTGTAGCTTCTTTTGTTGTGTCGTGTTTTGTTGTGTCATGGCTTCCCCTCCCTGGCTAATGTGACTCACAAACTACTGGATAAAGGATCCGTACAGGCTGCGAAAGTACAGCAGCGGTGCCGACGCCTCATTGATGTTCTGAAAATCCACCACCCGGCCAACCACAATGGTGTGATCCCCGGCGTCGTGTTCAGCCTCGATCGTGCACTCCACAAAGGCCAGCACGTTGGCTAGCCGTGGTGCGCCGGTGATACCCGACTGCCACTGCACATTGGCAAACTTGTTCGCACCCGATGTGGCCATATCCGCACACACCGACTGTTGTTCCTGACTCAAAATGTTGATGCCGAAGCTGCCGCTCTGGCGGATCTTGGGCCAGCTGGAAGAGGTTTTGCCGGGACTGAACGCCACTAAAGGCGGATCCAGGGACAGCGATACAAAAGACTGGGCAGCAAAGCCTACCGGCTCTTGGTCCAGCAAGCCGGTTACGACCACGACGCCGGTGGCAAAACTGCCCATTGTTTGCCGAAACCCAGACTCATCAAACGCCGCAACCTGTTCGCTCATCCTATTTCCTAACCCTGTTTTACGATGACTATATCTAACCACCTGAGATTTCGATATGCCGTGAAAATTCCCGTGGCCGATGGATTTTTTACTTTTTTCTCGCAACACCGCATGATTCCATCGTCTTCAACAACCACCTTTAGCCGAGGGTTCGTCTATGGAAATGATCGTCATATTAGTTGCGCTGGCGCTGTTGGCATTTTGGGTGGCGCGCATTTACAACCAGCTAGTGGAGCTGCAAAACCGCCACGAGAATGGCTTTTCGCAAATTGAAATTCAGCTTAAACGCCGTTACGACCTGATCCCCAATTTAGTGGAAACCGCCAAGGCCTACATGAGCCACGAACGCGAAACCCTGGAGGCCGTGATCAGCGCTCGCAACGAGGCCATGGCCGGACTGGCAGCCGCTGCCGGCAACCCCGGCGATGCAACGGCCATAGCGGAACTTGCTGGCGCCGAGGGCGTGCTGAGCGGCGCCATGAGCCGTTTTAACGTCACCATGGAGGCCTACCCGGACCTCAAAGCCAGCGCCAACATGACCCAGCTGTCCGAGGAGCTAACCAGCACCGAAAACAAAGTTGCCTTTGCGCGCCAAGCCTTTAACGATCAGGTCACGGAGTTCAACACTTACCGAACCTCATTTCCGCCGGTGCTGTTTGCCAACATGTTCGGCTTCAGCGCTGACGCGGCGCTGCTGGAATTTGAGGACTCTCAGGCCATTCAGGCGGCGCCGAAAGTTTCCTTTTAAGCCGTGAATTTCTTTCAGGCCCAAAACAAAGCACGGCATAACACCCGACTGCTGACGCTGCTGTTCATCGGCGCGGTAGCCTCCCTGGTGCTGCTGACCAATCTGCTGGTGCTGCTGCTGTTCGTCGACAGCGGGCCTGGCCTTTCTCTGACTCAGCAAATCAGCCGGGCACCCCAAGAGCTTTGGATATACACCAGCGTTGGCGTGGTCGGCCTCATCGCCGTTGCCAGCGGCTTCAAATATCTGGCGCTGCGGGGCGGCGGCAAAGCCGTGGCCGAGTCACTGGGCGGGGTATTAATTCACCAGAACACCCAGGACCCCCAACAACGCCAGCTCCTCAACGTGGTCGAGGAAATGGCCATTGCCGCTGGTGTGCCGGTGCCGCCGGTGTATTTGATCCGCGAAAACTCCATTAATGCCTTTGCCGCGGGCTTCGGCATTCACGATGCGGTCATTGGCATTAACCAGGGCACCATTGACCTGTTGAATCGCCAGGAACTCCAGGGCGTAGTCGCCCATGAATTCAGCCACATTCTCAATGGCGACATGCGCATTAATTTACGCATCATCGCGCTGCTTAACGGCATTTTGATTCTGGGCATTATTGGCAGCGCACTGATGCGGGGCTCCATGTTCAGCCGCTCCAGAGACCGCGGCGGCTTAATTGCCGTGGGTATTGGTCTGCTGGTCATTGGCTATGGCGGCACATTTTTCGGCCAGCTCATCAAGGCCGCGGTGAGCCGACAGCGTGAGTATCTGGCAGACGCCAGTGCGGTGCAGTTCACTCGGTCATCCCAAGGCATTGCCAACGCCCTGAAAAAAATTGCCGCCCACAGCACTGGCTCCCGCCTGGAGTCCCCCCAGGCCGAAGAAAACAGCCATCTCTTTTTCGGCGCGGTGAAATCCTTTAGCAGCCTGATGGCCACCCATCCGCCTCTAGACGCAAGAATTCGAGCTCTGGATCCTGCTTGGACGCCGGCGGCAGCGGCAGCGAGCACAAACTCCGGGACTGGCGGCATCAGTGCCGGGTTCAGCGCCAGCACCACCGGACACCAGAACACGCCAAGGGCCGAGCAGGCCGTGGTCAGCGGCTTCAGCCAACGCTGCGGTAGCGCCAATATTTCGGCGGCCCAAGACCTTTTAGCCGGTGCCGACGAGCGCCTGCACAGGGCCAGCCACGACACCTTCGAAGCCCGGGCCTTAGTATACGCGCTGCTGCTCAGCGTTGACCAAGAAACCCGCAGCCACCAGCTCGCCCTTATTGGGCAAATGGCGGAACCGGGCGTGCCCGAGCTGCTACCCAGCATCTACCAGCGCATTCAGGGCCAGGATCTGCGGCAACGGCTGCTGCACCTGGATCAAGCTATGCCAACCCTTAAGCAAATGTCCAAACCTCAATACCAGCGCTGTTACGATTTGATTGGCCAGCTCGTGGTGGCCGACGGTCAGGTGGATCTGTTCGAATGGGTGGTTCATCGGATCATTACCCAGGAGCTGTACGCGCATTTTGTCCAGCCCTTTCGCAGCAGCGGCCGCATTAGCCGAGCAGCAAAGGTAAACAAACAAGTCTGCCAAACCCTGTCGCTGCTCGCCGCCGCCGGCAGCCCCGGGGACGCCGAGCGCCAGCTGGCCTATCAGCGCGGCGCGAAACTTTGGGGCAGCACCGCAGCCATGCTGGACGTTCAGCATTTTGACTACCAGCAAATCAATCAATCTCTGGAAAAACTCAGACACATGAACGCCGATCTAAAATCCCGGTTGCTGGATGCCTGTGCAGCAGTGGCCGCTGCAGACGCCAGCCTAACAGACAATGAATTTGCGCTGATCAAAGGCATCGCGACCACCCTGGACTGCCCGCTACCGCCCTTAAGCGGTTAATCGGCAGCGGGCTACCGAACACATAGGATTTCCCATGCGCGACCAAGTTTTTGCCGCACCTCAACCTCAGATTGTGGACTTCGCTTTTAATCAGGCGGTGGTTGGCGTATTCCCGGACATGATCCGCCGCTCGGTGCCGGGTTACGAATTGATTTTGCCCATGAGCGGACTGATCGCTGCCCGGCACATGGGCCCGGCGGGCACGGCCTTCGACTTGGGTTGTTCCTTGGGTGCCAGTGCCCTGGCGCTGCTGACCTATTGCCCAAGCCCGGACATTCGGGTGATCGCCGTGGACAACTCCCAAGCCATGATCGACGAAGCCAGAAAACAAATTCAGGACCCCCGGGTTGAATTTCGCTACCAGGATCTTTTTGCAGTCGACGTTAGCGGTGCCAAGGTGGTGATGCTGAACTTCGTGCTGCAGTTCCTTGAGCCCCAACGTCGCAGTCAGTTATTGACGGAGATCGCCCAGCGCATGGATCCGGCGGGGTTGCTGATCCTGTCGGAAAAAGTGCTGAACGCGGATGCAGACACCCACGCTTTTTACGACGCCACCCATCTGGCCTGGAAACAGGCCAATGGTTACAGCGAGCTGGAAGTCAGCCAAAAGCGTCAGGCGCTGGAAAACGTCATGCGGGTGGAGTCTCCCCAGAACCATCAGCAGCGCCTTGCCGACGCAGGATTCAACGACGTTATCCAGTGGTTTCACTGTCTAAACTGGGTGTCTTTCGCCGCCTCACCGACCCAGGTGCTGGCTGCCCATGAGTGAACTGCCCGACCCCTGGCCCCACTGGATTCAGCATTGGCCCAGGGACACCGCTCTTGGACGGTTTAGCACCGCCCACCACGGCGACTACGCTAAATGGCAGACCGCCATCGACGCCTTACCTCGATTAACCCCCGAGCAAATAAGCCTGCAGGAGGGTGCCGTCGGTTGCACCTTCCCAGCAGCCTCCCCGGATGACCTTGCCCAGTTAGAGGTCTGCCTTAGACAGCTGCACCCCTGGCGCAAAGGTCCCTTCCAGCTGGGTCCAATTCACATCGACACCGAATGGCGATCGGACTGGAAGTGGGAACGTCTGGCAGCGGCTATGGGCTCCCTGGCGGATCAGCACATTCTCGACGTAGGCTGCGGCAACGGTTATTTCGGCTGGCGTATGCTTGGCGCAGGCGCTGCCAGCGTTATCGGCGTAGACCCCACCCTGCTGTTTTGCATGCAGCACCGAGCCATCCAACATTACTTGCGTCAGCCTAGACACTGGGTACTGCCCTTGGGTGTTGAGGAGCTCGGTGCCCGCCATCGTTTTAACTGGGTGCTTAGCATGGGCGTGCTGTACCACCGCAAAGACCCCCTTGAGCACCTTCGACAGCTTTATGCCCTTACCGAGTCGGGAGGCCAATGCGTGTTGGAAACTCTCATCGTTGCCGGCGACCGGGTCCTTTGCCCCCAAGGGCGATACGCGCGTATGCGCAACATTGGCGCCATTCCGGATCTTGGATCTTTGCTGGGGTGGATGCAGGATGCGGGCTTTGGACAGATTCAGGTGGTGGATATCAGCGTCACCAGCGCGCAGGAGCAGCGCTCCACAGACTGGATGCGATTTGAATCCCTGGACAAAGCCCTGGACCCGTCAGATCAGGAAAAAACCGTGGAGGGTTTGCCTGCACCGCGACGCGCCATGCTAATTGGCCAGCGCGGGTAAGCCGCTGCGCAAGCGGGCACAAACTCGTTAAACTGTGCCCCGTACTCAGACACCGGTTCAATACATGCTAGGACTGACCCCATTTGAATTTCGATTCCGCGGCAAGAATCGCCTGCTGCTGGACATTTACTACTGCTTTATCGAGCAGGGCAGCCCGGCCCTGCACCCCACGCAAATTGCCAAGCACACCGGCATCAGTTTCGCTGAGGTGGCCCGGCGCCTTGAGGCCACCCCGGAGCTGTTCGTGAAGCTGCCAAGCCGCCAGGGTGAGGTGACGCGGTACCGCATCAATACCAGCACCTCGGCGCGCAGCGCGGAAGAGGTCGAGGCACTGGTGCAGCAAAATGTGCAGCGGGAATCTCTGCTGTTTTACAGTTTGGTCTCCATGGTCTTTCTCGCCCTCGTCATCGTTGTGATGACAATTGTCCCGAATGTCTAAGCCGCCGACCCTGCGGCGCTAACGCCAACCTAGGAAACTCCGATGCCGGAACAACTCAGCCAAGAACTCATAGACCTGCGCCGGCGCTGCCAGCAATTTGCCCAAGAGCAGATGCTGCCGTTGGCGTCCTTAGATCCTATGGAAGCGAAAATCCGCATTCGCGAAGCGTCGAAAGCCGCAGGCTTATTTACGCTCACTCAGCCCGGCCAGGCGGACACCAGCAGTCAGCTTGCTTTGTGTGTTGCACGAGAAACTTTGGCTGCGAGCAATCCGCCAGGGCTGGATGCGGTCTTTGGACCCAGCCCTGGCGTGCTGGGTAGCGTGGGCGAGCCATTAGCCACAAGCCACCTTGCACCGCTGTTGGGCGGAGAAAAGCGCGGCAGCTTCGGCTTTACCGAGCCCGACAACGTTGAGCCCACTGCGGCAGTTATCCAGGGTGACAATCTGATCATTAACGGGCAAAAGTCCTACGTCACCGGCGGCGCCGACGCCGATTTTATCAACGCACTGGTGCGTATCGAGGGCCACGGCCCCTCCATGGTGGTTATCGACACCGATACCAATGGCGTCATCCTGCAAAAGCGCTTCAACTCCCTGGACGGCAGCCATCACGCTGCCTTTCGCTTTGAACAGGTCACCGTGCCGCTGGGTCACGTTATTGGCGAACCGGGCCAAGGACTGCCCAAAGCCATGCGGCAGATTGGGGACGTGCGCCTGCTGTTCGCCGCCCAAGCCTGTGGCTACATGATGTGGGTAATGGATTTACTGGAAACCCACCTGCAAAGCCCGGACAAAAGCGGCGCAGCCAGAGGCGACAAAGACGTGGTGCGATGGCACTACGCGAACCTGCGAATTAAAGCCTTTGCCGCGCGCAGCATGCTTTATCGAACCGCCAGACTCGCGGATCAAGGCGAGAACATCGTCAACGAAGGCATGGCCTGTAAGGTGTTTGCCACGGAAGGCATCGGCGAGGCAGTGGACACAGCCATTCAACTGGTAGGCGGCGAGGCGCTGATTGAAGATCATCCGCTCGCCGTTTTGTACAAAAAAGTCCGCGCCTGGCGGCTGGCGGAAGGCGCCAGCGACGTGCTGCGCTTAAATATTGGCCGGGGCATCTTAGAACTGGGCAAGGGGCGTATTTAGGCGCTCATTCCTTACCGGGCGAACTTTCTGAATCACTAAGCAAAAAGAGAAAATTATGACTAACATTATCACTAAGGGTTTTGCCACAGCGCTGACCGCACTGGCCGTTAGCGGCTGCACCTACGTTTCGCTTAGCGAGGCAGGCAGCCAGGTGGCGCAAAGCAGCATCGACGACGTGGCCGGCTGCACCCTTGTGGGCAACGTGTCCAGCCAGACCCAGGACAAAGTGCTGGTTGACCGCAACACGGGCAAAGTTAAGGAGGAGCTGATCGTGCTGGCCCGCAACCGTGCCGCCGAGCTTGGCGCAACAGACCTTGTGCAGGCCGGTGAGGTTAGCGACGGCGCCGCCACCTTTAACGCTTACCGCTGCAACTAAGCGCTGTTGGGGATGCGGCTAGGAGTCGCTTTTTTGCCCAAACCGCTCGCGATTTTCTTCTCGGCTCTGAGGGGACTTTTTGATGAGCGCGTACACAGCTCCAGTGCCACCACGGTGGCGCTGAGCAGAACAGTAGGCCAACACCAACGGATGCTGAATCAGCCAATGGGCGACATAGCTTTTTAAACGCGCCGGCGTGGGGCTGCGCAGCCCCTTACCGTGACTAATCAACACACAGCGCCAGCCGCGCTCGTGGGCCTGGTTCAGCAGACGAAAAACGTCCGCGTGCGCCTCCTTTACCGTGCGCTGGTGCAGATCCAATTCCCGCGCAATGTCGTAGCCGCCCTTTCGCAGCTTATCAAATACGGCGATTTGAATGCCGTCCTGCCGCCACTGTAAAACCTCTAGGGGATCCAGTGTTTTGACCTCACCCAGGGTCAGAAAGTTTTCGTCATCTTGGGCTGAGGAGAATTCTTCCGCCGCTTTTTTCCGCGCCTGCAGCTCTTCCTCGGCGGTTGGCTGTTTCGGCGCGAAGGTTTGCTTACCCTTCTTTAACGGCTCGACATCCTGCATGGCCGCAGCAAAATCCTGCCACTCGTCGGCGGCTGGCGGGCGCATCTTTTTGTCATTTTCCGTTTTTGTCATTTTCCGGTTCTCGATCCATCACGAATTCCGCCCATTCCCCTGTCGGGTTAAAACCCGACGGGCTTTGTCGGCCTGAAGGCCGACCTACAAGGCCGACCTACAAGGCCAATCCACAAGGAAAATGCATGTAGGTCGGGTTTTAACCCGACGGGGAATGTCGGCCATCAGGCCGACATTTTTATCCCTTGCGATGTTGGGGTAACGCTATCCTCGCCCGCCGTCCATCTCAATGGTCCCCTTTTGGCATTGACCCTTCCACGTCCGCGGTTATTGCAATGCTGGGAAAGCGAGCGGACCGAGTGTCGGCCAGCGGGTAGTTATCACCTTGATGGTAAGTAAATACCGGCGAGAGTTTCACGGTATCAGAATGATTGCGGCCGGCGGCATGAAATAGCCTGCAGTGAAACAGCAGCACATCACCGGCCTCGAGAACCACAGTCTCCGCGCCGTCAATTAACGCCTGATTTTCTGGCAGGTCGGGACGTAAAAACAATTCCGCGTCTAAACGCTGGGCCTGCACGTCCAGTAAATGGGTTCCAGGAATTACCCGCAGCGCGCCGTTTTCCGCCGTCTCGTCGCCAAGGGCAAACCAAACCGAGATCAGCTCCGGGCGCTGAAAGGACCAGTAGCGCACGTCCTGATGCCACAGGGTGGCGCTGCTGAAACCCGGATGTTTGGTCATGATGCAGTTGTGGTGACATTGCGATAAATGCACGTCGTCACCCAGTAACGCGCCCAGTACCGCCAGCACCTGTGGCTGGCTGGCAAGCGCCTGAAATTCCTCGGACCGAGCATAAGCGTGGAGCAGCCTCCTGGGAGTTGCGCCCCCGGGCGCATCCCGGTCTGGCGGCGAACCGGGATAGCCCACGTCGGCCTCGAATTCCGCCGGACCCAGCAGCGGCTCCATTGCCTGCCGAATCTGCCCGATCAATCGCTGGCGGGTAACGCTATCCAACACGCCGGGCAGCACCACATAGCCCTGCTGAGCGAACTGGGCTTGATAGGCAGCAAGGGCGGCATCGGAGGATTGGGGGCGCATAACCGGCTCAGATCCTAGCTTTGCAAATTTCGCTGCAAGAGGGGATCACCGTTCACGGTAATGTTCAGCTCGCCTGAGGAAGCCCAATATCGCGCTTCGATGTAATGATGTTCTTCCCACTCCAGTTCCACGTTCGTCCAAACGTACTGGGGCTCTTTGCCGGACGCTTCCCGGCGCTTGCGCAAGCAGCCATCCAGCCAAAGCTCAATGGCGCCATCGTCTGTGAGCCGAAACTCAAAGGTCTTATGCCGATGACTGAAGGTTAAATTCTTGGACAAGGCGGGCTCCTGTTCTTGTCTGCAGCGACGTCAGCTAGCATACCAGCACGAGACATCCCTCCCTGTGAATTTTCTTCACAACTTTCCGTGGACACCAAGTACCATTCTTTGCGTAAAAGCACCTCAGGAAGTTCGATGTCTGAATCCACAGGCTTTGCCAAGGTTTTGAAATCCCGAGAAGTGGTTAGCCTGGCTTTTGGCGCCATGATCGGCTGGAGTTGGGTACTGATGACCGGGGTGTGGCTCACTGACGCCGGCAGCCTGGGCACGCTGATCGCATTTGCCATTGGCGGTTTCGCCGTCACCCTTATTGGCCTGACCTACAGCGAGTTAGCCGCCGCCATGCCCAAGGCCGGCGGTGAGCACATCTACACCATGCGGGCCCTTGGCCATCGGTGGTCCTTCGCCTGCACTTGGGCACTGCTGTTTTCTTACGTCAACGTTTGCTTGTTTGAGGCCGTGGCCTTACCCAGCGCCGTTGAGTACCTGCTGCCCGAAATTCGCCTGGGCACGCTCTGGACCTTCCTCGGCAGCGACGTGGATTTAGGCTTTGCGCTGTTAGGTGCCGGGGCCGCCGCCCTGGTCGCCTGGGTTAATGTACTGGGCATTCGCACCGCTGCGTTTATGCAAACCGCAGTAACCGGGCTCATTCTTGTATCCGGCGCACTGCTAATTTCCGGCGCCGCCGCCTTCGGCAATTTGGACAACGCCCAGCCCCTCATCGCCACTCCGGCCAGCGGCATTATCGCAGTGCTGATCATGGTGCCTGCACTGCTGGTGGGTTTTGACGTCATACCCCAATCCGCCGAGGAAATTGACCTGCCACCCAACAAAATCGGCCGCCTGCTGGTGATATCGGTTACCTGCGCCGTTGTCTGGTACGGGCTCATCGCCTTTGCCGTGAGTCTTGGCTTGACCAGAGCAGAACAGCAAACCAGTACGATGGCCACCGCCGATGCGGCACGATGGCTATGGCAGCATCCCTGGGCGGGCACGCTGTTGGTGCTGGGCGGTATCGGCGGCATTATGACTAGCTGGAATGCCTTTATTGTCGGCGGCTCACGGGTGCTCTACGCCTTGGCAAAGTCAGGCCATGTGCCCGCTATTTTCGCCGCCATCCACCCGGTCTACAAAACACCTTGGGTGGGCATCGCGGCCATCGGCGCCCTCAGCATGGTCGCACCGCTGTTTGGCAAGACCATTTTGGTCTGGCTCATCAACAGCGGTAGCTTTGCCACCACCATCGCTTTTCTGTTTGTGGCCATTTCCTTTCTCGTGCTGCGGCACCGGGAGCCAGCAATGCCTCGCCCCTTTAAAGTCAGCCATCCCCGGCTTGTCGGTTACGGTGCCGTCATCTTATCGTTAGGTTTGCTGGGTGCGTTTCTGCCCTGGAGCGATAGCGCTCTGGCCTGGCCAGAAGAATGGCTGACTATCGTTATTTGGAGTGCCCTGGGCCTGGCGCTGCTCATTCGATACGAAATGCAGGCCAAGCGTTCGGAGGATGAGGGTTAACAGCCAGAATCACCCAATCGCTACAGCTCGAGCTGCATGAACAAATTGCTGCGTTCGTAGCGCTCGTCTTGAGCCGCTGGCTTGGCCACAAAGCCAGCATCGCCATATACCTTTAACGCCGGAGCCAACACATCGTTGGTGGAAAGAACAATGCGCCGGGCGCCGCGCTGCCGCGCATAGGCGATGACATGATCCAGCAAACGTTTACCGATGCCCAGTCCCTGCAGCGCCGGATCCACAGCCATTTTAGCCAGCTCAAATTCAATTACTTGGCTGCGGGCAGGGTCCTCGGGGTCGAGTATCTTAGGAGCTTTTACCTTGGGGGCTATCACCTTGGGAACTAGGGCCACGGTGCCTACCACTTGCTGCTGACGCAGCACGAAGAAAATTTCTCCACCCGGTGCAATGGCATAGCTCTCGGGCTGGTCCAAAGCCGCCCTATCCTCGTCCTCAACGCGGAAGTAATGCTCAATCCACTGATAGTTTAAGCGCGCGAAATCCGCCGCGTACTCAGGACGGTAACCCACAATGCGCAGGGGCGCTGCTGACTTATCGGTGCTCATGGGAGATACCTCGTGGGGGCTAAGCCTTCAGCCAATCCAAAATACGAGGGTTTTCCTCTTGAGGATACGTATGGGACAAGTTGGCGATCTCCCGGTACACCATCTCAGCGCCGCCAGCGGTTAGCGCCGCGTTGGCCTCCTGAGCAACGGTAACCGGGAACATCCAGTCCAAGGCTCCGTGCATCAAATAAATGGGCAGATCCTGCAAACGCTCTTGATCCACCACTTCCAGCAGCATGGGGTGGAAGGACGCGGAACACGGCGCTAGGTGGGTGAAGGGCGAATCGCTTTGCAAACCGCTCACGTAGCTGAACGTACCACCATCGGACATGCCCGTCAGCAGCACTCGCCGGGGGTCGATGGACCAATGGGTTTTCGCGTAGGTCACCAGATCGTGCAAACGCTGGCTATCCTGCGCCGGGTTCATTAACGACCAGGTGCGCTCGGAAGAGGTGGGCGCGATGAGAATGCAGGGGTTGGAGCGCACGGCTCGCAGCCAGGACCACAGAAACTGGCGGCCATGACCGCTACCACCGTGCAGGGCCATGACTAAAGGCAAGGACTCCCCCTGATAATACTCGGGCACGTAGACGGAAAAACCGCCGCGCTGTTCCGAGGCGTTATCCGCGTGCATGACCCCAACGCTGGGCTGATCAAGATCTGCCTCCATCAGCTGCTGCTGCAGAGCGGTGTTGTCCCGGGTCTCGGGCTCTAAATAGAAGCGATTTACCGGCGGCAGCATGGCCGCCAAGGGATAGGCAGCAGCGTATGCCTGGGTTGCCAAACCCATGGCCCGATAGGCTGCCATGGCTGGCTCCGGCTGCTCCAGTGCTTGGGCAAAGCCGTCAAAGGCTCTTAGGGCCAAGGTGGTGGCCATGTTGGCGTGCAGGGTGAAGGCTTCCAGATGCTCGGGCCACTGCACGGCAGTAAAAGTTTGCCGTCCGGTCTCCAGCGGCTCTTGGTATTGGGCGATGGCGTCCACCACTTCGGCCAGAGCAGGTGGATGCATTAAGCGACCTGCTTGCTGCAGCGCGTCTAAAGCGTGCAGCAGGGGTAATACCAATGCGGTGGTTGCGTCTAACAGCTCGTCGGTAGGGTCTTGAGTATTGTCGGAGCCGCCGTTGTTTTGTTGTGTCACCGCGCTTTCCCTGTGGTTTTCTCCACGTTACCGCCTGCCGAAATCCTGAGCAAGGCAGGCCAAACACCGCCCTTCGCCACGGGTCAATCTTCACAACCTCTGCACGTAGTCATGCGCATGCTTGGGCTGTTGAATCCCAGATCGCGAGATCTGCCCACTACCCTTACAGGCAAGACATGACCCAAGCATTGCAATCCGCCGCCACCACTGCGGCCCCTTACTACCTGCCCCTGGCCGATGAGGTACAGGTCTTTCAGGCTGCCTACAACTCACGCCTGCCGGTGCTGCTGAAAGGCCCAACGGGATGCGGCAAAACTCGCTTTGTTGAGCACATGAGCTGGCTGTTGAACGATGCGCGGGCGACAGACGCTCGGCCCGCAGAACCCTTACTCACCGTGTCCTGCCATGAAGACCTCACGGCCACGGACATGGTGGGTCGCTACCTGCTCAAGGGCGATGAAACGGTTTGGTCCGACGGCCCGTTGACCCGGGCAGTGCGAACCGGCGCCATCTGCTATCTCGACGAAATCGTTGAAGCGCGCAAAGACACCACGGTACTGATTCACTCCTTGACCGACCACCGCCGCATTTTGCCCATCGACAAAACCGGCGAACTGCTGGATGCCCACCCGGATTTCTTGCTGGTGATTTCCTACAACCCGGGCTATCAAAGCGTACTTAAAGATTTGAAACCCAGTACCCGGCAGCGCTTTGTCAGTTTGGAGTTCGATTATCCGGACGTGGAAACCGAGGCCCAGATCATTGGGCACGAATCCGGCGTTGACGCGGCCACCGCCGAGCGTCTGGCGGTAATCGGTGAACGGGTTCGAAACCTTAAACAGCACGGCTTTGAAGAAGGCGTTAGCACCCGGCTGCTGATCTATACCGGTGAACTCATTGCCGCCGGTATCAGCCCTCGCCGGGCAGCCACTGCCTCCATCATCAGCGCCATATCAGACGACGCCAGTGTTCAGGCGGCCGTTGCTGACATCGTTGACGTCATTCTGCCCTGAGCCGACTGGGAATGAGCGAACAAGCGGCAACAGATCCCGAGGCTGCCGAGGCCCAAACCCTGCTGGCTGACGTAGAGTCGGCGCTGACGCTTTTTGCCGAAGGCATTGCCGGGCGCTATCTGCATATCCGCGGCAGCCAGGAATTCAGCACCAGCCCCCGACTCAAGCTAAGCGTTGAAACCACCGGGCAAAACAGTGACACGCTTTTTTTACCCGAATCTATAACGACCACCAACGGATCCGCGTACCGCGTGCTGGTCATGGAGCAAATCGGCCTGCGCGAGTGCGATACCCTGAGTTTTCGGATGCAAACGGCGCTGGCGCAAGTGCCAGAACTGCAGTTGCGCCATCGGCCCAATCCAGATGCAGGCCCGCGTATTGGCGACTTTCGGTTGTTGTTCGACAGCTTTGCTTATCCCGGCCTTGCTGAAGAGTTGTTTTTGCTGTTCGAGGACGCCCGAATTCAGGGTCATCTGCTGCGCCACTACCCGGGTTTGGCTAAGCATCTGGCCAGCTATCACCAGCACTTGTTGAGCCAGGATGCCGGCAGCGGCCTGCTGGCCCATGCCAAGCGCTGGCATATGGGCGAACCACTGAGCCTTGCCAGCGACGGATTTGAGCAGGCGTTTCGAGACTCTCTAATGGTCCATGGCGACACTGCCCGCAGTGTCTACGACAGCGTCGCTAAGCTCTGTCAGCACTACGACCAGGTGCTTGAGCGGTACGACCAGGGCCAAGACACCCAGACCGCGGACCAAGAGTCCCTAGTAGACTGGCTCAACCGAGAACAGCGCGTGGATGAGTGGGAGGAAGAGCTGGAGGAAATTACCGAGCAGCTCAACCAGGCCACGGCCATGGACACCCCTACCGGCGAGGAAAAAGAGGCGGTCTTTGGTGACGCCGGCGACGGCGGCCAGCGTGAGCTGGACATCGAAATCAAAGAATTGAAAGAGGAGCGCGACACGCTAAAGCGCCGAGTGGATATGGAGCGTTCTGCGGTGGCGCACGCCTTGGGTGCGACCCAAGGAGACGCCCGCAGCTTTCGCTACGATGAATGGGACTACCTAAACCGCAGCTATTTGCGCGCCTGGTGCCGGGTTTTCGAGCAACCCTTAGAAGGCGAAAGGGAAGAGGATGTCACCCAGCTCAAGCAGGTAATTCGGGCCTATCAGTCCACAGTGCAGCGCCAACTCGAGCACATTCGGCCCACGGGCCTTGAACGCATCCGGCGGGTGCAGGACGGCGACGAGCTGGACTTGGACGCCATCATTGAGGCGCGACAGGATATCCGCGCCGGCCAGAGTCCTAACGAGCGCGTGTATTCTCGCAAAGAGCGGGTTCAGCGCGACGTCAGCGCCATCTTTCTTGTGGACCTGTCTGCCTCCACGGATGATCCCATTCAGCCTCCGGAACCCAAGGATTGGTCAAACTACGAAGAAAGTGACGCAGACATGCGCGGCGGCTGGTACGCCAGCTTTGACGACATCGAAGAAGAGGTGACGGAGCCCGGCCGTAAGATCATCGACCTTGAGCGAGAGGCCATGGTAGTGATGGCGGCGGCTCTGGAGGCTCTGGGCGACAGCTACGGAATTTACGGCTTTTCTGGCTACAGCAAAGACAATGTGGAGTTGTTCATTGCCAAGGAGCCGGAAGACGCGTTCTCTCAAACCACCCTCAAAAGTATCGCTGCCATGGTTCCCAAGGGCTCCACACGTATGGGCCCAGCCATCCGCCACGCGACGCATAAGCTCATGGGCACTGGCAGCGCCATGAAAGTACTGATGGTAATCAGTGATGGATTTCCTCAAGACTGCGATTACGGACCCGTGCGAGGCAATCACGATTACGGGGTGGAGGATACTGCCCGCGCCCTGCAGGAATCTCAGCAGAAGGGTATCGAGACTTTTTGCATGACCGTAGACAAGTCCGGGCACGACTACCTAAAACGCATGTGCCCGGATGAGCGCTACATGATTATTGAAGAGATGGAAGATTTGCCGAACCAGCTTACTAAGGTGTACACGGCTCTTACCGGGCAGTAGCGGCCCATGCAGCCGTCCCTTTATTGCACCGACCAGATCAGCATCAGCACGAACAATATGACCAGCCCAAGCACGAACATGGCCGTTGACCAATCGCCAGGCTGAGCCTCAACCGGATTTTCCCGCCAGTTCTTGTACATGGGCCAGATGGCGAACAGCATCATGCCGCCGGCAACCAATCCCAGTATTTGCATCCACTCCATGGTGTCTCTCGATTCCTCAGACCAATAAAAAACCCGACGGACTCTTCGCTCGGCGAAGCCTCTGTCGGGTTAGTCGGGGACGACTTGTCGCCCCACACGCTTTTGGCGTTGCGCCTGACTGGTTCGTTTTCCCTAGTCGTCGCCGCCAAATATACCCAGCAGCTGCAGCAAGCTGATGAAGATGTTGAAGATGCTCAGATACAGGCTGTAAGTGGCCATGATGTAGTTGGTCTCACCGCCGTTCACGATAGAACCGATTTGCATCAGGATCATCGCGCTCATCAGCAAGATGATGCCGCCAGAAATCGCCACCGCCATCAGGGGAATCTGCAAAAAGATATTAGCGATCATGCCGACGATCATCACCATCATGCCAATAGCAACAAAACCGCCCATGAAGGAGAAATCCCGCTTGGAAGCCATCGCGTAGCCTGCCAGGCCGAGGAAGATCACGGCGGTGCCGCCGAGGGCAGTGCTCACCACTTGGGCGCCGTTCGCCAGCGTCAGATAAATGCTAATGACTGGTCCCAAGCCGAAGCCCAGCAGCCCTGTGACTAGAAAAATAACGCCCAGTCCAGCTCCAGAATTTGCCGTGCGCGGCAGTACAAACATGCCCAGCACCATAGAAGCAATAAGACATATCAGATAAGCGCCGGTTGGCACATTCAGCGCCATAGCCAACCCGGCCATAAGCGCACTGAACCCCAGTGTTGCAGCAAGCAGCAGGTAGGTATTTTTCAATACCTTGTTGGTTTCCAGTGCTGATAGACCGGCTACCGACGCCTGATTCATTGATCGTTGTTCCATTGACCGTTGTTCCATTGATATCACCTGTCGTGCGTGGCGGAACCGGCAAGCGGCCGCCGCGTTATCGTGTGTGTTCATCCTTTCGCGCCTAACTCTTGAGTGATCTGACGCGCTGCTTCTATATTGGCGATTAGGGCCAGTTTTGCAACCCTCGGCAGCGAAATCCATCGCGTGGTCAACAGTTGACTACGATTACAGCACGGCCACAACTTTGCTGTGGCTTCCGCATCCTTGCCGGTGGGTTTTGGGGTTTCCACTGCACCTCACAACGCGCTAGGCTGCGCCGGTGGAATCTTTGGGTTGATGCAATGACCGAATCCCGAACGCAGTCGCGAACGGCACCCCAGATAGACCCTGCCTTCGTTGCCTACCTGCGAGACGAACCCAGGATCACCTACGCACAGCTGGACGACCCCTGGCTGACCCAGACTTTTGTCTCTACGGTGGAGCGGCTGTTCGGACGCCAGCAGATCGAGAACATCTACCGGGAACTGAAGCAGGGGCCGTTTGATATCGAGCGCTTCTTCGATCTAGCCTTTGCAAAAACCAATATCGAACGCCGCTACGATGTGGCGAAACTCAAAACCACTCCGAAAACCGGCCCCCTGGTCTTCGTCGCCAATCATCCCTTTGGCATCGTTGACGGCATGGCGCTGTGCGATATGGCCCTGCAGGCTCGGGGCGACTTCCGCATTCTGATCAATTCGCTGTTGTGTCAGGATAAAGACTTGGCCCCTTACTTCTTGCCCATCGACTTTAGCCCCACCAAGGAAGCCCTGAAAAACAACATTCGTGTCAAGCAAGTGGCCCAGCACTGCTTGGCGGACAACATACCCATTTTGATTTTCCCTTCGGGCTTCGTGTCTACTGCCGACAAAAAAGGCTTTGGTGATGTTGTGGACGCGCCTTGGACAACCTTCGCGGCCAAACTCATTCGTGACACCCAGGCCAGCGTGTTGCCCGTGTACTTCCCGGGTCGCAACCGCCGGGCGTTTCACCTGGCCTCTCACGTTTGTGAACCCCTGCGCATGGCCCTACTGTTGAGCGAAGCGCGCCACCGGTTTAACAAGCCGCTGGACGCCGTCATCGGCAACACGTTGAGTTGGCCCCAACTCAGTAACTTCGAGAACCGCCAAACCCTGACCGACTTCCTTTACGGTCAGGTGCAGGCACTGGCGCCGCGCCGCCGGCCAGCCTAGCTCTGGGGCAAGCCCAACCTCGCCGCAGCTTCCTTGCTACCATGCACCCATGACCACCGAAGAACCTCCATGGGTTGAAGTACTGCGCGCTGAAGACAAACGCCTGATTCTGGACGCCAGCTTAGTGCTGCTGGCGGTGAAGATTGCCCATCGGGTAGACATGAACGCTACCGCTTCGCCCTGGTCGCTAATGGTGCCTCCCCAACAACAAGCCCGAGCCCATCGAGAGCTGAACGAGTACTGGCTGGAAAACAGCAAGCCCCCACCAGTGCGCACCGAGGTGCCCATGGTGGACAGCGGCTGGCTTGGGGTACTGGGGTTTTTAGCAGTGATTTGGGCGGTACCCGCACTCGCGGGTTTTGCCAACGCGAACGTTGTGGAGGCTGGCGTGCTGCACAGTGAGGCTGTTCGTCAGGGCGAATGGTGGCGAGCCGTCACGGCGCTGACCCTGCACGGTGGTTTGGAACACATTCTCAGCAACAGTTTATTTGGCGGCTTGTTCGGCTTTTTCGTGGCCCGGTACTTAGGCTCTGGCGTGGGCTGGCTGAGCATTTTGCTCTGCGCCATCATGGCGAATCTGCTCAATGCCTACCTGCACCCAGACCAATTTCGAGCTCTCGGCGCGTCCACAGCAAATTTCGCCGCCCTGGGCTTGGCCCCCACACTACTCTGGCGCAAAGGCGCATTTCGCGAGCAAGATTGGCGGCGCAGCGTGGCGCCATTATTCGCCGCTCTTACCATGCTGGTGTTTACCGGTTTTGGTTCCCAGCGCGTGGACGTAGGCGGCCATCTGGCGGGGTTTGCCTTTGGCGTGATCGCGGGACTGCAGCTTTCTCGGGTGAACTTCGCCAACATTTCAGCCCAACGACAGCAACAAAGCGGCATCCTAACCATTGGCATCATCGCCTTCTGCTGGATCCTGGCGCTATGAGCAGCTGGGTCTGATCCTCGACAAGCGGTTCAGCATCGGTTCAGATCACCGCTCATAGCATGAGTCCTACCCACGCCACAGGACGCTGCTATGAATCACCACAAATTGCTGTTCCTTTCCGGTATTTGGCTCAGCCTTACCGCCACCGCAGCTAACGGGCTGCTGGCATCCCCGGCAGCTCGCGCTGAGCAATCGGCTGCCCAACCACATGAGCCAGTTAAGAGTGCGC
>JAYOBI010000008.1:98843-104009 GCA_038104735.1 Gammaproteobacteria bacterium
AGTTAAGAGTGCGCCAGTTAAGAATGCACCTAGGGACTTGGCCGCTGTCATGGCGCGGTTGGTTCACTATCCAGATTTCCTGGTAAAGATCGCTTTTGAGGCCAGCCCAGAACCCGCGCAAATTGCTTTGGCCGCTCAGTATCTATCCGATCCTGCCAGCATCAGTAGCACTCCGCGGTTCCAACCAAACATCCTCGCGCTGATGCAATACCCGGGACTGTTGAACCTTATGGCCACAGACCTGGTGTGGGTTGATGACTTGGCACAGGCCGTATCCACAGCAGACGCCCAGGCTCTGTGGTCAGCGCTTGCCCAGCTTCGCGCAGCGCCGGGTATTCAGGGTCAGGCCGTCTACCGCACCCAGCCCGCCCGTGGGTCCGCCTTTAGGCCGACGTGCCAGGTTGAATGCTTTGTCGGGTTAAAACCCGACCTACGGAGGACGATCCACTCGCTGCGCTACTCGCCTGGTTACTCAGTCCACCACGCCAGCCGCTCGGGGCGGTACCGGCTAAGCCATTACTCGGTAGGCGCGGTTCGTCACTCTCATCCGTGGCATCAGCGTCGCTGGCATGACGGCAGTTACGGGCATCGCTCCCGGCATCTCAACGGATTAAGCGATTGGCAATTAACCTTGTCCTACGGCCCGGATCACTCTGTTCGGCACCGCAAACACGGCGACCGCTGGCTCTACCGTCAGCAACGCAGTCTGCAGCATCGCATTCATCACTCACTGGGCAACGGCGGTCACGGGATTCATGACAGGCATCACGCCAATGAACACAAGCGGGGGCGCCGCAAAGCCCACCGAGACCATCACCGGGCCCACTGGCACGAACACCGACGGCAACACCACCGCGAGCATTACCGGGGATAGCCCTGTCCGGGCCGGTCAGAGCCGTCATCCGAGGGGCGGTTCAGGAAGCCCGCAGGGCGACACCAGCCCAGTCCAAGGGACGGCGATCGAAAGCCCATACGAATAGGAACATGGCACCCCCGGAAACTGGGCACCAATAGAAAAAGGCCACATTGTTTGCCGCCAGCAGGGCCACGATGACGCACGCCAGCACGAAGCCCCAGAGGATCCGCTGAAAAGAACCAATGCCGAACCGCGCAAGCAGGATGCTGGCAAAAATCGCGCCATAGATGTAGTTGGGCAGCTTAAAGGTCAGCTGCAGCAAGCCTTGGGCCGAGTATTTGGCGAAGAACATCGCCAGGGCAAAAAAGATCAGCGCCCACACGCCCATGAACAGCCGGGACGCCAGCAGGTAGTGGCCCTCGCTTCGCGCGGGCCGCAACGGGACATAAATGTGATTCACCGTCAGATCCGAGCCCTCGGCCAGGGCCGAGTCTAAGGTGGAAATTGCTGCGGCAAAAATCGCGGCAACGAATAAACCCGACACGCCCTGGGGCAGCTCGGTGGCAATAAAGTAAGGAAAAATTCGATCCGGTGTATCGACCAGCTGGGTCGCCAAAGCGTCGGGCACACCACGCTCACCGTAAAAGGCAAAAAGGGCCAGACCAACGCCAAGAATCAAAATGTGGATTACGTAAAACAACGCTGCCGCGTCGAAGGCTTTGCAGGCGTCACCGACGCTGCGACAGGCTTTCACCCGCTGCCACGTGCCCTGGGTGCTGCCTTGAGCAATGCTCAAACAGATGGCGCCGATTACCCCCGCCCAAATGGTGCTGCTTTTGCTGGTGTCGGTGTCAAAGTCGAACAAGACCAATTTTGCCTGGGCGTCCAGATCCGCCCAGGTCTGACTCAGGGGCTGCTGTATTTCCCCGAGCAGATAGAGCAGCGAAAACACCGCCCCGGCCGCGAACAGCAGGAACAACAAAAAATCCGTCCAGATAACGGTTTTGATACCCGCCAAAGCGCCCCAAAGCGCACTGATGCTGACAATAAAGAGCGCGCAGCCTGCCAAACCCCAGCCACTAATAACGTCCAGCACTAGGCTAGCGGTCAACAGCTTTACTCCGGAATTGATGGTATTTAACAGCAGGCCCAGGGCCATAGAGAAAGTTCCTGTCGCCGGGTCGATGCGCTGGCCAATGTACTCGTAGCTGGTGGCCAGGTTCTGACTTTCATAAAAGGGCCGGGCCAATATTCGGGCAACCAGCACCTTGCCCAGTGCCAAGCCCAAGATCACCTGGAAGTATGTGAGATTCCCGTCCGGTGCAAACACCGCCGCAGGCACAGAAACAAAGGTCACGGCGCTGACGACGGTAGCGATGATGCTGGCGGAGACAGCCCACCAAGGCATGGTGCCGTCAGCCTGAAAAAAGCCCCGTCGATCGGAAATCGAACCACTGAGCCGGTGTCCAGCCCCGGTCACCCCCAACATGACGACGGCTATCACCAGCAGATCGATCAGACTAAGTCCGGTATTCATGGAAATCCCGCCTGTGGTTGCGTCCTGTCATCTAGGGCCGGTCGTTCTCGCGCCTGTTGCTTGCACCCTTTGTTTTGCACCCTCGCGTAGCGCGCGCTATTGGGGCACAAAAACCGGGACAAATCGGCGAGTGGCAATGCGCCAGCCCTGCTCGGTGCGAATAAATTCATCGTGGTACTCACCCATGGCAGTGAAATTCACCACCGCAGCTGGCCCGGCAGTTACCTCTGCTGCCTCATTGGCGATAAAAATCAGCGCATAGCTAATGCCGTGGGCGTGATTAGCATCTTCAATGGTGACTCGAATATTCGTCATCAGGTGACGTGAACGCTGGCGGGAATCGCCGCTTAAGCGTGAGGCCAGCGCCTTGCGACCTACAAAAGTGTCACCGTTCAGGGCCAGCTCACCGTCAACGGTGAACAAGTTGGCAAAATCCTCACCCCGCCGCTGATCACGAAAACTGGCGTAATCCAGAACCAGCTGCTGACAGGCCTGCTTGATTTCGGCCTCTGAATGCGCCCGCTCCCGGGTCGCGGCCAGAGTGCTAGCGCTGAGGCAAAGCCCCAGGAGCGCTGCAGCAGCCACCAGCGCCCGAGACACCCCACGCCCCCAACAAATTACATTAGTGGCCACTATTGATCGAGCCGAACGATACGGGTGCCCACGTTGCCGCCGGAAAGCAAATCCACAAAGGCTTCCGGCGCTGCCGCCAAACCTGCAACCTCATCTTGCAAACTGGTGAGACGACCCGATTCCAGCCAACCATAAATTTCCTCTCGAGCGCGGCCATAGTGATCGGCATAGTCGAAAAGCAAAAAGCCCTGCATGGTGATGCGATTGTTCACCAGCAATCCCGGCACACCCTTAGGGCCCGGCTCGGGGGTATCCGTATCGTATTGGGACACTACGCCACAGCAAGCGATGCGCCCGCCCACGTTCATACGGAACAGTGCCGAGCCCAAGATCATGCCCCCAGTATTGTCAAAATAAACGTCCACCCCATCCGGCGTGGCGTCTTTCAAGCTTTGACGGTAATTGGGGTCCTTGTAATTCACAGTTCGATCAAAGCCCAAGGTTTGGGTTAGCAAGCGGCCTTTGTCGTCGCTGCCGCAAACCCCGACCACCTGGCATCCATGGATCTTGGCCATTTGGCCCACCATGTGGCCAACGGAACCCGCGGCGGCAGACACCATGACCGTGTTGCCAGCCTGGGGTTTACCCACCTCAAACAAGCCAAAGTAGGCGGTTAAGCCATTAACCCCCATGGGGCCCAGGTAGTGAATAGGATCGTGGTCCGGGTGGATTACGGTAACCAAATCTTCGTTCATGGCCGCGTACTGCTGCCAGCCCGTAGGCGCAGTAACCCGGTCGCCAACGGCAATAGCGGCCACGTTGGACGCCACCACCTCACCAACCCCAGTGCCATTCATCACCCGCCCTGCAGCCGGTGCCCCGGCATAACTGGCGCTGCCCTGAAGACCCGCCCGGGTGCCGGCGGTAATGGCAAAGGCGATGGTTTTGATTAGCACCTGACCCGGGCCCGCCTCCGGCATGGGGCCGTCGGCTAGCCGATAGTCGTCGGCCCTAAGCTTGCCAGACGGCAAACGATCAATGAGCACTTGTTGGTTTTCCATGATCTCCCCTGTTGCAACTATGAGCCCAGCATTGTGCCTTATTTTAACGCCGCGGTTGTTAGTAGGTCGGTGGGGTAACCCGACATTTCTTTTTGTTTGTCGGGCTTGACCTACGCCTTCAGGGCTCGGCTCATGGCCTGAATGTGCGCTGGCCCGATACCACAGCAGCCGCCAATGATGGACGCGCCCTTGGCCAGCCAGTCCCGGCTGAAGCCAACGAATTCATCTTCTGCCATATCCCGACCGCCCATGGTTTTTTCGTTGTCCAGGGTCCAGCCCTCGGGCACATGGTAGCTATTGGGGTAGGCACCGATGGGTTTTGCCGTAAGCTCTGACAGGGTTTCAATGGCTGCAGTGATGGCCCTGGGTGATGTGCAGTTGAACAGATAGGCATCCGGCTGAAAGGGCTCCACCGCGGCCAGTGCCTGAGCCACGCTCTCACCGCTGCGCAAACCCACCCCCGGCGTTTCATCCAGGGTCCAGGCAACCCACAGGGGTTTACCCGGATCTGCAGCTCGTGCCGCTGCAGCGGCGTTGGCACCCTCTCGCGCGCAGGACATGGTCTCGCACAAATACAGGTCCACATGGGGGCTAAGCACCCGCACTAGCTCGGCGTACACTCGCCGGGATTCGTCATCGGCTGGCACCAAGTCGTGACGATAACTCTCGTCCAGAGGGGGTAGGCTGCCTGCCACCTTGGGGGCAGTGGCCGCGTTGTCCGCTGCCTCGCGAGCCAGCTTTGCCGCCACCTCGGTAAGTTCCTGATAGCTGTGTTCCATACCCGTTTTTGCGAGATAGCTGGGAATGGTGGAGTAGGAATTGGTAATGATGATTTGCGCACCGGCGCTGATGTACTCGCCATGCACCTCAAGCACCGCTTCTGGAGTTTCCAGCAGGGCTCGCGCCGACCAAAGCCCGGTTCTGGGAATATGGCCGCGCCGAATTAACTCTGAGCCCATGCCGCCGTCCAAAATCTGTAGTTCGTGATTCACCTGTTCTTCCTCGTCAATGGGTGCGCCGATCGCTGGCTACGTGATGTTTGTCGGGCTAAAGCCCGACCTACGAGCCCGACCGACATGCATCATCATTTGTAGGTCGGGTTTCAACCCGACATTGTCTTTTGTCGGGCTAAAGCCCGA
>JAYOBI010000008.1:104109-106128 GCA_038104735.1 Gammaproteobacteria bacterium
TGTAGGTCGGGTTTCAACCCGACATTGTCTTTTGTCGGGCTAAAGCCCGACCTACGAGCCCGACCTACGAGCCCGACCTACAAACATGCATCATCCTTTTATCAGGGTCTGGCCTCAACGCCGAGCTTTTTCGACCAAGGACAAAGCAAACTCAGGTAGTGTATGAGCAATTTTCAATAGGGAGATTGTTGGCGTGGCGCTGAGCAGATACGTAACGGAAATGGGCATGGGGGCAGACGTCCACGGTCGCGATTACACCAAGGCAGCCAGGCGCGCGGTCGCCGACGCAATCCGCCATTCCAGCCTTAATTTTTTTCGCGCCCTGGGCAAATCACCAGATGACATGAAAATTACTGTGCGCATTGGCGTGGCGGAACCAGATCAGGTGGACAAAAACGCCGTAGCCGCAGAGCTGCCATACGGCACCGTTACCGTGGAGTGCGTTGTGGGTGGTCTGGATGTGCCCGCCGTTGCCAACCCGGAAAGCCGCTACCCGGCGGGAGACGCCATTGTTCTGGCCAATGCCGCGGTGATCGTTTGCTTTGAGGAATAGCGAATATGGTAGCACCCAGTGCGTCAGAGGCGGGTAAAAAAAGCCCCTGACGTAATTCAATCACGCCAGGGGCTCGCCTTTCTTTGGGCGCTCAGCTCTACTTGCGGGTCACTCGCACTGGCAGTGACGTATAGCCCTTCACGAAGGAAGAAAAGGTTCGCTCGACTTCCCCTACCACTTCAATCTTGTCGAAGCGCTTGAGAATTTCTTCCCAGAGCACGCGCAGCTGCATTTCCGCCAGACGGTTACCCATGCAGCGGTGAATGCCGAAGCCAAAGGAGAGGTGGTTGCGGGCGTTTGGCCGGTCGATGATCAGATCTTCCCCGCGCTCAAACACGCTCTCATCCCGGTTGCCCGAGACGTACCACATTAGCAACTGGTCTCCAGCCTTAATGTTTTTGTCACCAATCACGCAGTCGTTGTTGGCGGTGCGGCGCATGTAGGCCAAAGGTGTTTGCCAGCGAATAATCTCCGCCACCGCATTAGGAATCAGCGAATGGTCGTTCTTCAGCTTTTCCAGTTCCTCGGGGAATTGATTGAACGCCAGCACGCCGCCGGACATCGAGTTGCGGGTGGTGTCGTTGCCGCCAACGATGAGCAGAATCAGGTTGCCTAAAAACTCCAGAGGCTCCATGTCCTTGGTGTCTTCGCCGTGGGCCAGCATGGAAACAAAGTCGCCGGTGGGGTTCTTCTTGCGATCTTCCCAAATCTGCGTGAAGTACATAAGGCACTCGATCAGCTCTTCACGCCGCTGCTCTTCGGTATCCACCACACCACCACCGGGCACCGCAGTAGCCACATCGGACCAACGCGTGAGTTTGCGGCGTTCCTCGTATGGAAAATCGAACAGAGTCGCCAACATGCGTGTGGTTAGTTCAATAGAAACCAAGTCCACCCAGTTGAAGGTTTCCCCTTCGGGCAGGGAGTCCAGCACTTCACAGGTGCGCTCTCGAATCAGCGCCTCCATGGCAGCAAGATTGCGGGTAGAAACTACTGGCGATACGGTTCTGCGCTGTACGTCATGCTTTGGCTGATCCATGGCAATGAAAAGGCTGATGTCCAGCGCCCCTTCGGGTAGCGGCTGGTCAATGGGAAAGCCTAGGGTGATCCCGTGAGCGCTGGAGAAATTTTTGTGATCGGTATCCACAGCCTTGATTTCTTCGTAGCGGGTCAAAGACCAATAACGCCCGGCAATTTCAGTTTCATTGAAATGTACCGGATCTTCACGGCGCAGGCGCTCGAATACTTCCAGCATGCGATTTTCGGCAAAGAGACGGTTCCAAACCGGATTGATTTCTTCCAGCGGCATGTCCGCTGCGGCGGGAATCGGGCCTTTTTTCTGATCTAGCTCAGATCCAGGACGCACAAACTCTGGCGCTGGAGAGGTGTCGATAGCTTCGCTCATGATGATGCCTCCTTCTATACTTGTGAAATAAAACTGGCTTAAAGATACCCCAGATTTCTTG
>JAYOBI010000009.1:0-54477 GCA_038104735.1 Gammaproteobacteria bacterium
AGCGGTTACCTTCACGGATCTCAAGCTCTGCGGGCATGAACAAGTTGGTCGGAGTGAGAGGATTTGAACCTCCGGCCCCTACGTCCCGAACGTAGTGCTCTACCAAGCTGAGCTACACTCCGATGCGCAGATTGTAAAACCCGCTAGTCCGCTGCGCCAAGCCCTCTGCTGCTTACCACTTCAGCACTGCCTGAGCGGCTGGCCGCGCTCGATAGCGCTCATCCCATGCACGCAGGAGCGGCCGGTCGCCAAAAATATCCGCTTCCACAAAGCGGACAAACTGCAGGAACGATTGGAAGGTGCAGTCGGCAACGCTGACTTGGTCTCCTGTAAGCAATAGTCGGCCGTCCTGCAGCAAGTTTTCCAGATAATCCAGCGGCGTCTGCATGGACTCTAGGCACTGCGCGGCTTTTTCTGGCTCGGGGGGGCGTCCCAACGGCGAATTTGTCGCGTGTCCAAAAGCGCCCATCGGGCCGCCAAGCTTAAGGTCGATAATGCGTTCCAGATCGCGAGCCTTGGCCTGCTCTTCCGCCGTGCCGCTGTACATGGTCTGTTCAGGGAATTTTTCCTCGAGATATTCCACAATAACCAACGACTCTAATAAGTGACTGCCGTCGTCCAGCTCTAGGGCCGGTACTGTGCCGAAGGGGTTTCGCGCTAGGTGCTCAGGTTCCCTGTGCTTGCCTTTCACCGTGTTTACCACAATTTGCTCGATGTTCATCTCAACCCCGAGTTGTTCACGCTCTGCGATGTAGAGCATGACCTTCGTGGGGTTTGGGGCAAGCGGCACCATATATAGCTTCATTAGAGGGCTCCTGTGATATCGACGATTTGTTCCAGTAATTCGTAGCGTGCCGGGCCAATGGGGCCGGCACCGTCCAAGCCAAGCTTCAAGGTGGTAACACCAGCGTCGCGGTAGCTGCGCAGTCGTTGGGTCACTGTAGCTTTATCACCCAGGGCCTGAAATTGGGTCACCATGGCGTCGGGCACGCGCTGGGCCGCCTCGTCGCGTTTGCCGTCCAGCCACAGCTGCTGAATTGCCACTGCGTCATCGGCATAGCCTGCGCGCTTGAAGGCGTCGTTATAAAAGTTTGTGTCTGCGGACCCCATGCCGCCCATGTTGAAGGCGACGGCAGGTTTGCGCCGGGCGATCATGGCATCCAAGTCGTCGCCTAATTCAATTCTGACGGAAACGCATAGATCCAGGTCGCTCACATCGCGTTCTGCTGATGCAGCGCCCTCGCGGAGATAGCTCAAGTGCGCATCCGGTTGATCTGGCGAAAACGATGTGCCTAGCCAACCATTGGCGGCCTCGCCGGTGTAGCGCAGGGCGTTGGGCCCCAGGGTTGCAAGATAAATCGGGATCTCTGCGGGTTCATGGGCAATCTTAATGGCTTTGCCCTGGCTATCCGGCAAAGGCATTTGGAAGACGCTGCCCTGATACTGCACTTTTTCGCCGGCGAAGATCATGCGGCAAATCTCCACAGTCTCGCGCAGTCGGGTCAATGGCTTGGCATAGCGTGTGCTGTGCAGGCCTTCAACCACTTGAGGCCCGCTGGCCCCCAAACCCAGCACAAAGCGGCCGTCGCTGAGGTCGTGCAGAGTTAGCGCCGTCATCGCCGTCATGGCCGGGGTGCGCGCGGTAGTTTGCATGATGCTGGTGGCAAGTTTGATGCTGTGGGTTTTATCCGCCAGATAGGCTAAGGGCGTTACCGCGTCACTCCACCAAGCTTCCCCTGCAAAGGCCATCTCGACGCCGAGGTTTTCGGCAAATTGCACCCACTCCACGGTTTGTTTGATCGTGTCCGGGGTGATGGTGCCCATTTCAATAGCGAGTTTCATTGGCGGTCCTTAACCGGTGACAAGGGTGTCTAGCGTGGGCAGCAAATACTGCAAAAAAGCCTTGGGGTTTTCGCTCATGGGGAAGTGGCCAAGCTTTTTCATTTCTTGGAACGTTGACCCCGGAATGGCTTCGTGCGCAGCGCGCCCTAATTCGGCGGTGCCGCTACAGTCGTACTCGGCGGAAAAAATATGCACGCCTAACCGATTGGTGTCGATTTCCTGAGCTACTGCTCGCAAATCGTATTCTTCCAGGTAGTAGTTCAAATCACCCAGAAAAACGGGCGGCCACCCAGAGGAGTAAACGTAGGAGGTTTCTTTGCGGTAGCGCTTTGGTGAGGTTGGGGACATTAGCGCGTCCATCAGTCGCGCTTTGTACTCGTTGTTCACTTGGGGATGCCACAGTTCGGTGTTCTGATCTAGCGCGCCGGGTATCTCTAGCGCTCCCTCTAAGGAGATAACGGCGCGAAAATCGTCAGGATGCTTGTGCGCTAAATCAAGGGCCAGCAGGCCGCCCACAGAGCAGCCCATGAAAATAGGCCGATCCAGGCCAAGCACTCGGCTAAGCGAGAGAGGGATAGAGCGTAAAAACTCGCCCTTGAGCAGGTACTGCTGATCCCACCATGGTTCTTCCACTGGTGGCAGCGATTTACCGTGGTAGGGCAGGTCATAGGCAATAAGGCGAAAACGATCGGTGATTTCTGGCGTTTCCAGCAGGTGCCGCCACTGGCTGCTGTGACAGCCGGCAGTGTGCTGGAGCAGGATTGGTATGCCAGAGCCAGCCTCCTCAAAGTAAATGCGATGTTTGGCGCCACCGAGTTCGACCTGAACATAACGGCCAACCGCTGCGCTGAAGGTCCCCTCAGGCTGTAAGTCGTGAGCCATGGCCTCGCCGCTATTGCTTTGCGGCCGCAACAGTTCAATGGCGCGAGCCGCGGCGGCGAAATACTGGGCAAAAACCACTGGGTCGGCGTGGCGCTCCATGCCCTGACCCTGCATGACGTTTGCCATAACGTCGTTGTGAAAACGCTTGGGTACCGCCGCTAGTACTTCATCCCAAACGCCGGCGGGTGCCGCCAGCTCGATTATGCCGCCGGTCATGGGTGCCGTAGGCGCAGGCTTGCCTTGGCTCACGGGCAGGCTCAAGGTCTTATCATCAATCTTGAGGTTTAGACCGCCGTTCCAGTAGCGCGCGGCCAACATGAACTCACCATCGTTTAAGCAGCGCTGAGCCCACTGTTCGGTGTTAGGTAGCTGTGCAGACATAATTGAAATCCCCCCAATAACGCATCCCGGCACGATGAACCGCCCGTGGATTGTGTTCAAGCGTTGCGATTAACGGACCGGGCAGCCGCCGCAGTGTTCTGAACCTGTCACCCCAGGATGTTGCTTGGTTTTCTGTGCATTTGCCAGCGCTGGCAAAATGAACTGAGCAACGACGCGGGCGGTTTGGTTGCGCTCTTTGTCGGAGTTTGGCGGTTAGTTCGTGAGAACCAGTTTACCTACGATGCTGCCCGCCAATTGGTCAGTCAGCGCTTGCTGATAATCCCCCATGGGCCTGCTCTGCACAGGGGCAGGCACCATTCGGCCTTGCTCAATCCATGCCATAAGGGTGGTCATTAGCTCATCGTTAATCGAGGGGTTGGCGCGCATTTCGCCACCCCAATCCACTCCCACAATGGCCGAACGCTTCAGCAGCGGCAGGTTCAGCGGGATCTTTGGAATCTCGCCGGCGGCAAAACCAACCACTAAAAAACGCCCGCCGGGGGATAGGCAGCGAAAAGCCTGTTCAGATGCGCCGCCGCCTACGGGGTCGTAGACTAGGTTCAGACCTTGGCTGCCAACCAGGTTTTTCACTTCGTCCCGCCAATTGGCTGCGGTGTAGTCCACGCAATGGTCTGCGCCGAAGCTGAGGGCGGCCTGACGTTTTTCGGCACTCGAGGCGGCGGCGATGACTTTGGCGCCCATGGCTTTGGCCACGCAAATGCCAGCGCTGCCAACGCCACCGGCAGCGCCGAGGATCAGTATGGTTTCGCCCTCGCGCAGATTGCCGCAGTCTCGCAGACCGTAAAGCGCCGTGGCGTAATTAATGAAGAACCCGGCGGCAACGTTGTCGCTCAAATTATCCGCTAGCTTCACCAGCTTCGTTGCCCCTACAGCCACCCGGTCAGCAAAGGCGGCACTACCCGCTAAGCCCAGGACGCGGTCGCCGGCAGCTACGGACGTAACATCGCTGCCCACGTTGACGACGACGCCAGCGAATTCGTTGCCCGGGTAATAGGGCAACGGGGGTTTGACCTGATACAAACCTTGCACCATCAGGCCATCGACAAAACCGACACCGGCGGCACTGACGGCGATGACCGCCTCGTGACTTTTGGCAACGGGATTGTCCGCCTCAATGCGCTCCAGGGTATCCGGCGGGCCAAACTCGTGGCAGCAAACTACTTTCATAGCAGATCCTTACGACAAACTTGATGTGGGCTCAGCCCCGAACTATCGGGATTCGCGCCGCAGGTTAACAATGTTTTGGGTGAGGGACCCAAGCAAAATTAATAGCAGCAAAACAGCCACTGGCGGGGTCAGGGAGGTGCTGACGATTACCTGGGTAGGGTAAGACACGGTGCGCTGAATGGCTGCGAGCTTGTACACGTGACCGTCGGCGAAGGCGGGGTTGTCTATCAGCTCAATGAGATCGCGACGGCTGCGGTAGCGCATCATGGCGGTAGCGGTAAAGCTAACGTTGGCCTCGGCATTCCAGGTGTCGATGTGGCCGCCAACGGTTCTGGCCTGAAATACCGGGTGGCCGCCGCGTTTTAGCAATGCCCAAGCAAAGGGTTCGAAATATTCTGCGAGTAAGCTTTGGCCATCCATTAGCGTGCCGGTCTCGGGATGTGGGACTGGGGTTTCGTGGAGTTGTACTTGGTTGAGCATGACGAAACCGCGGCCATCGTCCTCTTCAAGAAAGCGCCGTATGGTTTCGCTTGGCGTGTGTTTGCTGCCTTGCTGGGCGTTAAACGCCGCCATAAAGCGATCGATCTCGGGCTGGGTTAAAGGTCCCTGCCAGTTGAAATACCAAAAACAAAAAACGGCATAGATTGCCGGTACTGCGATCCATATTTTCCAGTTCATGAAATTCTCCAAAACCGCCGCGTTGGCGCACTATTGGGCAAGGTTAAAAAAGCTTGAGAGATCGGGGCGGCGGCGATTTCTGTTCAGCAGGCAACTGGCAGATACGCTCCATTACCGTGGTGGTGCCGTCGGCGTATTCCCACACCAGATGCTCGCCGTCCAGGTAACGCTTCACCACCACAGGCCCCCACCCCAGTACCCGAAAATTTAATACGCCATCTTGCCAGGTCACTCCGGCGGATGTGCGGGGACAGTATTGGGTGTCACCGATGCTGAAAAGAACCCAGCCCTCGGTGTCGTTACTGGTTAGTCCACCGGTGGCGTTAGGGCCCATGTCGTGAATGATGCCGCTGGCGGTGACCACGACTCGCTCGCCACATTGCTCAACGCGTTCGACATGGCCGACTTTGCCGCTGATGCCGCGCCACAGGCCTCTGATGTCCGCCGCCTCCGGCGGCAGGGATTCGGTGCATTCAGTCAAAATTGGCAGCGGAAAATGCGCGTAGCTGCAGCCAGGGGTATTGCCCTTAGGAATGTCCTTGGCCCGCTTGCCGGAATTGTCGAGGATGGGAATGTCGCAGTAGTTGAGAGAACTGCCGTCGCCCGCCAAGGTCGCCGGGTCCATGGTGAGCGGCGGTCGCGCAGAAAAAAATACCAGCCAGAATAGGGCTGCCACCACTATTAAGATCAGCAGCGCGGCTCGCAGAAGCCATTTCGAAACAACGTACATGCACCGACCTCCCCGAAATCGAAATAATGCAGGCCATTATTTAAAAATGTTGTCGACCAATGCAAGTTCTGCTGACCCGGGCATCTAACGCACAAGCCTTGATTCAACGGGCATGGCTCGACGTGGCTATTTTTTGTATTGTTTGCAGGCTAACCATTAACGAAAGAGTCCAGAAGATGAATGCAAAAACGCAGTCGCTGCCCTTTGATCCAGAAGCCTTAGGTCGTAAATATCGAGAGGAACGGGACAAGCGGCTGCGCGCCGACGGCAATGATCAATACCTAGAGGTGTCCGGCGAATTTGCGTACTTCGTTGAGGATCCCTACATCGATGCCGAGCTGCAGAGGGATGCGATCGAGGAAGAGGTGGAAGTAGTCATCATCGGCGGTGGTTTTGGCGGCATGCTCGCAGCGGCACGGCTGCACGATGCCGGTGTGACGGATTTTCGGATTATCGAAAAAGGCGGTGATTTTGGCGGTACCTGGTACTGGAACCGCTATCCCGGTGCATCCTGCGATATTGAAGCCTACGTGTATTTTCCGCTGCTGGAGAAAACCGGCTTTGTGCCGAAACAAAAGTACACCAACGCGCCGGAAACGCTGGAGTACTGCCACGTCATCGCCGAGACCTATGGACTGCGTGAGCGAGCGCTGATGCAAACCCTGGTGACATCCACGGACTGGGACGAAGAGCAACGGCGCTGGATCGTGTCCACGGATCGTCAAGACCGGCTGAAGGCGCGTTTTGTCGTTCACTCTAACGGTCCGCTGAATCGGCCCAAGCTGCCCGCCATCCGCGGCATTAACGACTTTAAAGGGCATACCTTCCACACCAGCCGCTGGGATTATGGCTACACCGGTGGCGACTCGAATGGCGGCCTGGACAAACTTGCGGATAAGCGCGTGGCGGTGATTGGTACCGGGGCTACTGCGGTTCAGTGCGTACCCCACCTGGGTGCCTCAGCCCAGCATCTCTATGTGTTCCAGCGCACGCCGTCGTCCGTCGATGTGCGCAACAACCAGCCAACGGATCCGCAATGGCTCGCCTCGCAAAAAACAGGGTGGCAGGACGAGCGTCGCCGCAACTTTGAATCCCTAATGACCGGTGCCCCGGTTAAAGAGGATTTAGTGGCCGATGGCTGGACCGAAGCGTTCAGGCTGTTGTTTGGTAGCTTGCGGGAAAAGGCCCCCTCAAAGGCGCGACTGGCACTTTGGGCGCTAACCTCACCTTTGTCGCCGAAGCTTTATCGGGATGGTCTGAAAAAGTATCTCACCGATAAATCCACCCGGTACATGGATCTTGCCCAGGAAATGGAGCTGGCCGACTACCAGAAAATGGAAAAAGTTCGCGCCCGAGCCGAGGAGGTTGTTGAGGATCCGGCAACGGCTGAATCATTAAAGCCTTACTACCGACAGTTTTGTAAGCGACCGTGTTTTCACGACGAGTACTTACCCACCTACAACCGGCCCAACGTGACCTTGGTAGACACGGATGGCAGGGGTTTAGATCAAATCACTGAAACTGGCATTGTTTTTGACGGCACCGAATATCCCGTTGACTGCATTATTTTCGCAACGGGCTTTGAGGTTGGCACGGATTATTCTCGTCGGGCGGGATATCAGATCAACGGCGTTGACGGCGTTTCCGTGTCTGAAAAATGGTCAAACGGACTGTCGACATTCCACGGTATGCATAGCCGCGGTTTCCCCAACACGTTTTTCTTTGGCCCGGCTCAATCCGGGTTTACGGCTACCTATACCTACTCTCTCGATGAACAGAGCGTGCACCTGGCGCACATCCTGAGCACGGCGAAAAAGCAGGGAGCTACGCGAATTGAGGCCAGCGAGGCCGCGGAGAAGAAATGGGTGCAGACCATTATCGATAAAGCGCGGTTGACGGCGGATTTCCAGGAAAAGTGCACACCCGGGTACTACAACAACGAGGGAATGGTGAATACCAAGCCGCAAAACAACACCTATGGCGGCGGGCCCATCGAGTTCTTCGACCTGATGGCCAAGTGGCGAGCCAAGGGTGATCTAAAAGGCCTCGAGCTGAAGTAGGCCTATCTGCGACACTGTCCTAGGCGACACCGCTGTCGCTAGGGCAGTAGTGTCGCAGTCCAAAAGAAGGTTTTTATGGCAGAAGAAATTAGCGATCGCCAGCGGCGCTATACGCTATTGATGCTGGTGCTGGTGTACACCTCCAGTCACGTGGACCGACAGATCATGGGAATCTTGGGGCAGCCCATCAAAGAGTCCCTGCTGATCAGCGACACCCAGCTTGGATTGCTGACGGGCATTATGTTCGCGGTATTCTACGCCACCCTGGGTATGCCCATGGCCATGTGGGCGGATCGCAACAACCGCCGCAACCTTATCGCTTTTTCGGTGTTTCTCTGGAGCTTGATGACCGCCTTGTGCGCTGCCGCCACAAACTATGTGCAGCTACTGTTGCTGCGCATTGGCGTTGGAGTCGGCGAGGCGGGCTCCAATCCTCCGTCCCACTCAATGATTGCGGACCTGTATCCACCGGAAAAACGTTCCACGGCCATGGCGATTTTCGGCACGGGGATTAACTGGGGAATCTTGATCGGCTTCTTGGTGGGCGGCTGGATCAACGAGTGGTATGGCTGGCGCGTGGCGTTTGTGGTGGTGGGTTTGCCGGGTATTTTGCTGGCGCTGTTAGTCCGCTACACCGTCAAGGAACCGCCTCGGGGATACTCGGAAGCAGTAACCCAAGAGGTGGCGGCGCCAGGATTTTGGGAGGTGGTGAGGTTCATCTGGCGCAGCCCGGTGCTGCGGCACATTGTGGCTGCCGGTGCTTTAGTGTCCTTCGCCGGTTACGCTTCGGTGATCTGGATCCCCATATATTTAGTGCGTATCCACGACATGGGTACCGGCGAAGTGGGCAGTTACCTCGCGCTATTGATCGGAGTCGGCGGTGCCATTGGCATCTATCTCGGTGGCAGGATTGCGGACTTCTTGTCTGCTCGCCGTGGCGAGCAGTGGCTGCCGTGGGTTGTGGCCATTTCTTCCCTGATTAGCTTGCCGCTACTGTATTTAACGTTCATGGCGACTACCCCGATGATGGCCATCGCCGCCTACGTGGTGCCGGCCATGTTAGGCACCCTTTACGTAGCGCCGGGATTTGCACTGATCCAAAATTCTACGCCGCTGGAAATGCGCTCGGTGGCAGCGGCGATCAATCTGTTCATCACCAATATCGTTGGCTTGGGCCTGGGACCCTTTACCGTGGGATTCTTCAGCGATTTCTTTACGCAAAGTCAGGGTGAGGACGGCTTGCGCTGGGGCTTAGCAACCACCATCGTGATTTTGCTTTGGGGGATAATCCACTACTGGCGCTGCGGAGTAATGATTAAACGCCAAAGCGCCGAGGACGCTGTGCGCACCGCGCCAGGCTAGGGCGCGGTAGCACGCTGAGCCGATGCAGGCAGCACACACAAGACCTCGTATCGCCATGGTCGTGGATCCATGGCATTACCCGTTCAACGGCACGGTAGTCTCAGCCCGGCGTTTCATTCATGCCCTAACAGACCGCTTTAAATTCCACATTCTAGTAGCCCAAGAGCGCGGTCAACCGCTAGAGCCGGACTGTGTGGGTTTCCCGCGCGTGCGTATTCCAGGCTTTGACTCAATCATAGATCGCATGAAAGCGCCTTTGGCTAAATCTGACCGCAACAAACTGCAGCAGGTGATTGCCGACTCGGATTTGCTGCACGTGCAGTTTCCCTTTTTTCTAGGTCATAGCGCGATAGCCGAAGCGCGCCGACAGGAAAAGCCGGTGGTGGTTTCTTTTCACGTGCAGCCAGAGAACATACTGAGCAATCTGAACATATCCTCTAGTTGGCTGGCCGCCGCGATGTACCGGTTCTTCGTTTGGCGGTTTTATAGCCGCGCCGACTGCGTTATCGCGCCGTCGCAATTTGCCGCAGATTTGCTCCGTCAGGCTGGTCTAACGACGCCGGTTACCGTGCTCTCCAATGGGGTTACGGAGGACTTCTTTGTTGACCGCTCCCCGCCTCAGGAAGGCTCGCGGTTTCATGTGGTCAGCGTGGGTAGGTTGGCAGCGGAGAAGCAGCAGCACCAGCTCCTTGATGCCATTGCCCAGAGCCGATTTAAGCCGGATATACAGCTGTCTTTGGTAGGCACCGGTCCGCAGCAAGGCCGCCTCGAGGCGCAGGCCCGCCGCTTGGGTGTAGACGCTACCATTGGCCGCGTGAGCGACGCGACCCTGCGCGGGTTGTATCAGCATGCCGATCTGTTCGTGCAAACCAGCGCGGTAGAACTTGAGGGTATGTCGGTGCTCGAGGCCATGGCCGCAGGTTGCCCGGTGTTGATCAATCAGGCGACGACCAGCGCCGTGCCAGAATTTGTTATTGCACCAGAAGCAACATACGCCATGAACGATGTGTCTGACCTGACGCGAAAACTCGATGCGCTGCTGGCCAGCCAGGAGCTGCGGTTTAACGCCGGACGCGCGAATCGAGAGATAGCCCGTGGGCGGGCTCATGGGCATTCCGTGCAGGCATTAACTGACATTTACCATCAGGTACTGAACTTTAAGGGTTCGTTATCAGGCCATGAGAAGTTCAGTCGGCTCTAACCACAACGCTGGCTCACGAGAGGGCAGCATCTGGATAGGCTGGCTTAGCGGTCATACTACCGGTGTGCTGCTGGTTGGGGCGCTGTTGTCGCTGGCGTCCCTGGCCCTGTTTTTCCAGTTCGGAGCTTTGAACTCGGACCTCAGCAAGCTCATCAAGCCTTCAGATTCGTTGCCCTGGTATCAGCACAATGAACGCTACAAGGCGGCCTTTCCCCAGTACCAGCAAACGGCGGTAATCGTGGTGCGAGGCGCGGACTATCAGCAGGTTCTCAGCCATACCAAACGGCTGGTACGGCGCCTGCCAAAAGGCGTGCTTGGTGAGGTGTTCGCCCCTGGAGTGCATCCATTTCTCCTCACCCGCAAACCCTACTTTTTGACCTTGGATCAGCTTGAACAATGGCTGCGCGGCGCCCAATACAACCAAGGATCGCTGCTGCGGCTTGCCGACGAAGCGACCCTGGCTAACGTGCTGTTCACCTACGCAGACTTTATCAGCGCTAATCCCGGACAAACTCTGCCGATATCCCTGGAGTCAGTGAAACAGGGGATAGTGCGGGGAGAGCTGGCGTTCCGCAGCCATTATCCCCTGCAGCCTGAGGGTGATCTGTTTTCGGAACTGATCATCGTTAGTGGGCAGCAACAGCTGGATGACGCCTTGCCGAATGCGGCTATTGTGGCAGCTCTTGAACAGGTGATTAACGAAGTCACGCCACCGAAGGATGTTGAGGTTGCCTTAACCGGCGAGATCGCGTTGGCCCACGAGGAAATGAGCGCAGCTTTGGGTGGTGTTGAGCTGGCGGGATTGCTTTCCCTGGTTTTCCTTGCGGTGATTTTGCATCTGGGGATTCGCTCGGCACCAATCCTGGTTGCCATCGCCACCATGCTGGCAATGGGAGTCAGTCTTACCTTGGGTTTTGCCACCTTGGCGGTGGGCGAACTGAACACGCTGTCTATGATTTTTGTGGTGCTGTTTTTTGGCTTAGGCGTCGATTTCGGTGCCCACTTCACCTTGCGCGTGCAATCTTGCTTGCAGGGCGATCTGAAACCAGCGTTGATTCAAGCGCTGAAAGAAACCGGCCCGGCGCTAATTTTGTGCACGTTGACGTCGGCGGCCAGTTTTTTGGCGTTTTTGCCCACAGCCTACCGAGGTTTTGCGGAGCTGGGCATTATCAGCGCCGGCGGGATTTTTATCGCCCTGGCACTGACTTTGACTGTGATTCCTGCAGTGCTGTTGCGCTGGCCGCCAGAGCCTCAGGATCCGGCACGAAAAATGTTGATTACGCCCGCACTGCGCAAACTACGAACCGCGATCGACTGCTTACCCGGTCATTTGGTGGTGGGCTGCTTCGCTCTGGTTAGCCTGGGCGCTGTCTGGTTAGCTAAGGACGTGCGCTTCGATTACAGCGTGCTGGCCATGCGCGATGCACAGGCCCCAGCCATGCGTGCGTTGCTGGAGCTGCAGGAAAACCAGCAAACCACAGATTACAGCGTGCACGTGTTGGTTGCGGACGCGAACGCTGCCAGGGACCTAAAGGACCAGCTGCTGGCTCTGGCAACGGTAGGAGCAGTGGCAACACCAGCAGACTTTGTGCCCGACGCGCAGACAGCGAAGGCTGCACTGTTGCGAGCCCAGCTGGAGGTGCTGCCGGATGTTCAGCCGTCGCTGGCGCCGTCTGCGGCAGATGACGATACAGCCATGGCGATACAATACCTGGCAATAGTCGCCGATGAGCTCAGCGGTGAGTCCAAACGCCAGGCCATGGAGGTACTCGCCGCGGCCCAAGAAATGGTCGGGTTTGCCGGGCGGCGGCAGGAATTTGAGCAGCAGCTGGCAGTCCAGATGCCGGCAGCTCTGAGTGCGTTTAGCGCGCTACTGGCTGCCCAGCCCTTTACATTGGCTGACGTGCCCGAGAGCTTTCGCAGCCGCCTGGTAACAGCAGACGGTCAGCATTTGCTTTCAGTAAACCCGGCCAGCCAACTTAACGACCGGCAGGCGACGGACGCCTTCATTGCCGAGGTTTCCTCGGCGGCACCTAATGCCGCAGGCCGCAGCGTTGTTGAGTGGGGGGTTGGTGCCGTGGTGGTCGAATCCTTTCAGCAGGCTACCGCCACGGCCTTTGCAAGCATCTTTCTGCTTTTGCTGGTGTACTTTCGTGGCTGGAAGTATCCGCTGCTGGTGCTAACGCCAATCGCTGTAACCGTGGTGCTGACTTTCGCCATATGTGTTTTGTTAGGTATTAGTTTGAACATGGCGAATATTTTAATGGTGCCGCTAATTTTGGGGTTAGGGGTGGATACCGGTATCCACATTGTCCACCGCCACAGGCAGATGCAGATGGGCGCCGAGGCCATGGACCCCGCCATACGCCGGGCAGTGATGATTAGCGGTCTGACCACCGTCGGTACTTTTTGTTCCTTGAGCTTAAGCCCTCATCAAGGCGCTGCCTCAATTGGATTGCTGCTCACGGTGGCGATTGGCTTGCTGCTAATAATAAGCCTAACGTTGATGCCGATTTTGTTGCGGCGGTTTGCCCCGGTACCGCAACCCAGATGACCGCAGAAAGAATCGGCCGCGGTTATTGGTAACTGCATTGTCACGGCCTGGGTTCCATCGTATAGTCGGCGCGTCGTCGTAAAGACGAATTCTCAGGGCGGGGTGAAAGTCCCCACCGGCGGTAATCACATGTTGAGATGCTTAACGATGTGTAGCCCGCGGGCGCTCTTGGTCACTGCCAGATGGTGGGGTCAGGAGGACAGCAGACCCGGTTAGATTCCGGGGCCGACAGTTAAAGTCTGGTTATGAGAATGAGGTGGAAAGCAATGCTGTCCAATAGGCAGCCCGCGCTGGAAACTTCGTTGCCCTGTTGTTTAACCCAACGATAGGAAAGCAACAGATGAATAGCTTCAATGCCAACTTCTCCGAAACCACCTCTCGAAGTCGAATCGCCTTTGTGCAGTCTTGCTGGCACCGAGAGATTGTCGACCAGCTTAGGGATTCATTTCTAAAAACCCACGCCGAACTGGACAATCGAGACGTCGATCTGTTCGAAGTGCCCGGGGCCTTTGAAATTCCCCTGCGTGCAAAACTGCTGGCGAGTACGGGGCGCTATGCAGCGGTGGTCACCGGCGGACTTATTGTAGACGGCGGCATTTATCGCCACGAGTTTGTGTCCACGGCGGTCATTGATGGACTGATGCGGGTGCAAATGGATACCGGCGTGCCGGTATTTTCTGCGGTGCTAACACCTCAGGACTTTCTCAGCGAGGGCCAGCCAGAGTTCTTCCGCGAGCATTTTGTGCTCAAGGGCGCCGAAGCCGCCCACGCCTGCGTAGAAACCATCGGCGCGCAAAAACAAAACCAGGTGGCCTAGGACTGAGTTTCCCTCGGGGCTGCTATGCTGTAGCTGCCTCGAAGGCCAGCAGGTCGGAGCCACCATCAACCAGGTCGCCAACGCTGTAAAAGACATCGGTAACGGTGCCATCCGTTGGAGCCTGAATGGCATGTTCCATTTTCATGGCTTCCATAATGGCCAAGGTGGTGCCGGCTTCAACTTGCTGTCCCGGCTCTGCGAGCAAGGCGATCAAGGTGCCATTCATTGGCGCTTTGAAGCCTGATCCTTCTGTATTTTGCGTGTCCTCGCCAATATCCGCTGGCAGGGTTTGGGCGCGAAAGCTCTGCTGGCCGCTAAACAGCACCAGTTCACGGTAACCTTGCCGCCAAGCACAGGCGACGACGGCGCGATGCTGGTGGCCGTCAAGAGTGCTGATGAGGTCGTCCCCCCGCAGCTGGCCTTGTGCCCGGATTACGGCTTCGCCGATGGTTACGTCGTAGTGCCCTGGGCGCGGGCTTGTCACCAGCACCGAATAGGTAACTTGGTCGACGATCAGATGATGCTGCCATCGACTTGGCGCGTTGGTTCGCCAGGCGTCGTTGTAGTGCCAGGGTGAGGTTGGATCGCTGACTTGCGCGTTGGGGTCATGCTGCTTTGGCGCCAGACTCAAAAAAATACCAAGCTGCGCCAAGGCTTCTTTGGACAGCGAGCTGTGTGAGGTGAATAGGTCTTGCTGGTGCTGCTCGATGAAGTCTGTGCGCAGCTGGGCGGCCCGAAATGTCGGGTGCCCGACCAGCCGCCGCAGAAAGTCGATATTGGTGACCACCCCAGCGATGCGATAGCTTGCCAGGGCCTGCTCCATGCGCTGCAGCGCGAGTTCGCGGTTTTCTCCCCAAACGATGAGCTTGGCGATCATTGGATCGTAGAAGACTCCAACCTCGTCACCGGCAATGACCCCAGTGTCTACCCGCAGATGCTGGCTGGAGTTAGGCTCATCGAGCCGCCACAGACGGCCGGCGGCGGGCAAAAATTCGTTGTCCGGATCCTCGGCATAAATTCTCGCTTCCACTGCATGGCCGTGAATGCCCAGCTCCTCCTGGGTTTTGGGTAGGGGTTCGCCATTGGCAACCTGCAGCTGCCAGGCCACCAGATCGGTGCCGGTAATCATCTCCGTCACCGGGTGCTCGACCTGTAGCCGGGTGTTCATTTCCATGAAATAAAATTCGTCGCCGGGGTCCAGCAGAAATTCCACCGTGCCGGCCCCCACGTAACCCACCGCCGCTGCGGCGCGCAGGGCCGCGTCGCCCATTCTTTTTCTGAGGTCTGCAGACAAACCGGGCGCTGGCGCTTCTTCGATGATTTTCTGGTGCCGACGCTGCACCGAACAGTCCCGTTCGAACAGGTAAACGCCATTGCCAAGGGTGTCGCAAAATACCTGCACTTCAACGTGCCGAGCCTGCTCAAGGTACTTTTCCACTAGCATGTCGTCGTTGCCAAAGCCGGATTGCGCTTCTCGCTTTGCAGCTGCAAGGGCGTCGGCAAAGTCCTTTGCGTCGTGGACTTGGCGCATACCCTTACCGCCCCCGCCAGCCACGGCCTTAAGCAAAACGGGATAGCCCATGGCGTCGGCGGCCTGCCGTAGCTTGCTGTCGTCGTGATCGGCGCCGTGATAACCGGGCAGCAAGGGTACCCCAGCCCGCTCCATGATTTGCTTGGCTGCGGACTTAGAGCCCATGGCTTCGATGGCGCCCACAGGGGGGCCGATGAAGACCAGATCGTGTTCTGCACAGAGCCGGCAAAATTCTGCGTTTTCAGACAAGAAGCCATAGCCTGGATGAATGGCCTCACTGCCGCTGTCCTTGGCGGCCTGAATCACGCGGTGTGCCTGCAAATAGGAGTCCGCCGGAGCCGAGCCGCCAATGTGAATGGCTTCGTCCGCCATGCTGACGTGCAGGGCGTCTTTGTCCGCGTCGGAAAAGACGGCGACAGTGCGCACGCCGAGGTGCTTGGCCGTGCGAATGATGCGGCAGGCAATTTCGCCACGGTTGGCGATGAGAATTTTGCTGAACATGGTTACATCCTGAACACGCCGAAACGGGTCTCGGCAATGGGTTTGTTAAGGGCGGCGGACAGAGCCAAGCCCAGCACGCGGCGGGTATCTACCGGGTTAATTACCCCATCATCCCAAACCCGGGCGCTGGCGTAGTAGGGGTGGGCTTGGGCGTCAAAGTCGTCGATGATGGGTTGCTTGAATGTGGCCTCATCCTGTTCGGACCACTCGTCCCCGGCACCTTCAATTTGTCCGCGTCGAACTTGAGCCAGCACCCCCGCGGCCTGCTCGCCACCCATTACAGAGATTCGCGCATTTGGCCACATAAACAAAAAGTTAGGGTCGTAGGCTCTGCCGCACATGCCATAGTTTCCGGCGCCGTAAGAGTTGCCGACAATCAAGGTTAGCTTTGGCACTTTGGCGCAGGCCACGGCGGTCACCATTTTTGCGCCGTGCTTAGCTATGCCGCCGGTTTCGTACTGCTTGCCCACCATGAAGCCGGTTATGTTCTGTAAAAAAATCAGCGGGATCTTGCGCTGGGCGCAAAGCTCAATGAAGTGAGCACCTTTCTGGGCGGACTCGGCGAACAGCACACCGTTGTTCGCGACGATGCCCACCGGGTAGCCATACAGGCGAGCGAAGCCGCAGACCAACGAACTGCCATACAGGGCTTTGAATTCATCGAATGCCGAGGCATCGAAAACACGGGCAATGATCTCTCGAACGTCGTACTGCTCGCGAACGTTTTTTGGCACCACGCCGAGCAGCTCGCTAGCCGGATAAAGGGGTTCTTCAGGTTCGGCCACGTCCATGATAATCGGCTTTACTCGGTTCAGGCGGGCTACCGCTTGGCGGGCCAGCTCCAAGGCATGCTGATCGTTGTTGGCGTAGTGATCGGTGACGCCGGATTCCCGGCTATGGACATCAGCGCCGCCAAGTTCTTCGGCGCTAACTTCTTCTCCGGTCGCCATTTTTACTAGGGGCGGCCCGGCGAGAAATATCGTGCCCTGGTTTTTTACGATAATGGATTCATCGGCCATGGCCGGCACGTAGGCGCCGCCGGCGGTGCAGGACCCCATGACCACAGCAATTTGTGGAATATTCTCGGCAGACATGTTGGCTTGATTAAAAAATATGCGGCCGAAGTGGTTTTTGTCCGGAAAAACCTCATCTTGATTTGGCAAATTGGCACCGCCGGAATCCACCAGATAGATGCAGGGTAGGTGGTTTTCCCTGGCGATATCTTGAGCCCGCAGGTGCTTTTTTACGCTGACCGGGTAGTAGGTGCCGCCTTTTACCGTTGCGTCGTTTGCGACGATAACGCACTCAATGCCGTTCACCCGACCGATGCCGGTAATGATGCCGGCAGCGGGCACGTCATCCTTGCCATACATGTTGTAAGCGGCCAGCTGGGAAAACTCCAAAAAGGGCGAGCCAGGATCTATCAGCAAGTCCACCCGGTCTCTCGGCAACAGCTTGCCCCGAGCTTGGTGCCTGGCCTGATAGCGCTCTCCACCTCCTTGTTTGATGTGCTCGACCAGGGATGCCAGGTCGTCCACCAAGGACTGCATGTGCTCGCTGTTGTCGGCAAAGGCCTGAGACCTTGGATTAATCCGACTTTTCAAAGTGTTCATGAGCATTACTCCTTCGACTTTTTGCCCTTCGGCATTCTGCGTTTTGCGATTGAGATACTGTCACCGGCGCGTTTTTCCCAAGCGTTCAGATCTTCAATCATTTGTTCCAGCTCTGTTTTTTGCGCTAACAGCTGTTCCCGTCGCTGCTGGATTTTCTCGATCAGCCGCTGAATCTGTTCCTCGTTGTTCGAGTTCGGATCGTACATTCCAATGAGTTCGGCGCTTTCATCTAGTGACAGACCAAGAACTTTGCCTCGTAAAATCAGCCGCAGCCGCGCTCGGTCTGCCTGGGAATAGCATCGACGCTGGCCACTTCGCGTTGGCTGCAGCAGGCCTTTTTCCTCGTAAAAGCGCAGCGTGCGAGGCGTGACGCCAAATTCGCTGGCCAGATCGCTGATGGAATAGCTGGATGACATGGCACGAATATTATTTACCTTTACGTAAACGTCAAGTAAAAGCCGAGAGGCTGGGCAATGCCGCATGAGGGTTAGGTCCAACTCAATGAACCGAGTCTTCCAGGACAATCAGCAACAGATTGAAGCAGTCAGAGTAACCGGCTGTGTCGGGGCTCCTGGAGGTTGCTGAGAAACATGCCCCCAGCATCCAGCGTTAGGCTAACTGACTGTGGGCTTTGATGCGGCGTCCCAGCGCTTTGTCCACATCAAGAGCGAGTAGGGCCTTAAGCGGCTCCGAAGCACCGGCGATGAAGTCCGCATCAAAGGGCCCCAGGGTGGTTAATGGTCGAACCGCAAGTTGGGTGTAGTTGATCAGAATCGCCACCCGAGGCGCGTCGGCGTGGTTGACGGCAGTGCGATGCCACAGCAGCCCATGACTTACCACGGCATCTCCAGCATTGCCGGTTGCTTGAATGGCGTTGGCTTGGAAGCGCTCCAGCTCCGGGGTGCCGGTCCAAAGCTGGCTGCCTGGGGCTACCCAGGTGCCGCCGTTGTGTTCGGTAAAGGGCTCCATCATCCAGATAACCTGCATCATCAGCGCCGGATCCACGGGCATACCAGGGTTCATGGCCCAGTAGGGGTAGTCAACGTGAAGACCGCCAAGCGGACAGTTGGGCGGCAAGACCCGGGCGGTGACTGCACCTAAGGTTGCGTCGTCACCTAACAGACGATGGGCCAGATCGAGCAGCCGAGGGTTGGTCACCAAGTCTTGGATCGTTGGCCCCCAATGCAGAATGTTACGAATGGCAATCTGACCGTTTTGGTCTACGCCTTCATCCAGTCGCGACAAAACCAGTTCGCGAACTTTAGCCGCAGCCTCAGGCGTAATCACTTGGTCCAGTACGTGATAACCGTTGCCGCTTAGCAGGTCGTTATAGGGGTCGGTGGTCATTTGTTCCTCCTCGAAATCCGGGCCAGTTTGCGTAATGCAAGTTCTCAAGGCAAATGATCCGAGTACTGGTACAAGTGTCTGGCCGCAACGGGATTCGCTGCGCCTGGTGCAACCCTTGACCGACGTGTCGAGACCACTTCTACTGGAATTTTTATCACAGGCGACAACCATGGAAACTCCCCGTCAAGGCCCTCTTCAAGATCTAACCGTGATCGACTGCACTCGTGCCTTAGCAGGTCCCTTCGGGGCCGGGCTGCTGGCTGATATGGGGGCTCGAGTCATCAAGGTCGAATCGCCACAGGGCGATGGGTACCGAAACATCCCGCCATTTTTGCCCGATCATGCGCGTCCCCATGAGGACAAGGTGGCGGGGACGGATTTTGGCGCGCCTTTTGCGGCGGTAAACCGCAACAAGCGCAGCGTTTGTTTGGATTTGAAAAACGATTCCGATAAGGAGATCTTTCTGCAGCTGTGCGATCAAGCAGATGCGGTGTTGGAAAACTTGCGCGCTGGGGTAATGGATCGCCTCGGTTTGGGTTACGAAGTGCTCAAGGCTCGCAACCCAAAAATTGTTTATGCCTGCGTGCGCGGCTTTGGAGACCCGCGCACCGGTGAAAGCCCGTATGCGCACTGGCCCAGTCTGGATGCTGCGGCGCAAAGTTTTGGCGGCCTGGTGCACGCCAATGACGGGCTGGTCACCCCCGCCATTGCCGATATTTTCCCCGGCACGCTGATGGCGCTTGGGGTGGTGTCGGCCATTCACAGCGCCCAGCGATCGGGCCAAGGTCAGTTTTTGGATGTGGGTATGTACGATGCCATGCTGGCGTTTCAGAAGAGTGCGGTGGCTCAGTTTGGCTTCACTGGAAAGTCGAATCCTGCTGGCCTGCAGCGGGCAATGACGCTTTATCCCTTTGATTTATTTCCAGCCAAAGACGGTCGCATTGCCATAGCCGTCGGCCAGCCACGGCACTGGGACTTACTTTGCGCGGCGATGGAGCGTCCGGACTTGATGGACGATCCGCGCAGCGTTTCCAATGAGGCTCGGCTGGCCAACGTGGATTGGGTTGAGGAGCAGATATGCGCTTGGACGGCGGGTCTGACCCGAAAGCAAATCATGGCGAAACTTGATGGCGCGCTGCCGGTGGGTCCGGTGCAAACCATGGCAGACATTTATAAAGATCCTCACGTGGTTGCCCGGCAGATGCTGGAAACCTGCACCCCGGCTGGCGACAACCCGGAGATATCCCTGGCGGCGAATCCCATTAAGTTCACGGCAACACCAACGACGCTTTATCAGCGCCCCCCCAATTTGGGCGAGCACAACGATGAGGTGCTGGCGGAATTTGGTATTGACGGAAAGCTCAGTACCCAGCGCTAACGCCGAGATAGTGCTGCCCGAGGATAGACTGTGGCTGCCGGGATCAAAATGCATTAGCGTTGAGTCTTTCGACGGGAGGACTCGATGCACACTTTGATTGATCCGCTCAGGCGGGCCCTTCAGATCAGGCCAAACGAAGTCGCTTTTGCTGATGGCAAGCGAGAGCTGACCTATACCGACTTTGCCAAACGCTGCGAGCGTTTGGCGGGAGCCCTGCGCGGATTGGGCGCAAAGGACGGCGACCGGGTAGCCATCCTGGCTAACAACAGCATTGAATACTTCGAAGCTTATGTCGGCATTCCCAGTGGCGGTCTAGTCGTAGTGCCGTTGAATACTCGGCACGCGATGCCGGAACTGGTGTACGCCCTGGAAGATTCCGGAGCCAAAATACTGATCACCGATCGCGACGACATTGGTGAATTGGCTGGGGTCGTTGACCATGTCCTGAGCATACCCGATGGCTACGAAGACCTGCTGGCAGCAGCTACACCAGTGACGCTGGGGCAGAATATTGCGGAAACGGACTTGGCCGGACTGTTTTATACCGGTGGTACTACCGGGGCCAGCAAGGGTGTCATGCTCACCCATCGAAATCTCATCGCCAACGCCCTGAACTGGCTAGCCTCGGTGCCGCAGTCACCCTCGGATCGAACCCTGGTAATGGCGCCAATGTTTCATGCAGCGGGTTCCAACGGTATTTTGGCGGCGATTTGGCAGGGCGCCCTGCAGGTGCCGCTGGGCACTTTTGATCCCGCCGCCGTGCTGGATCTCATTGAAGAACACCGCATTAACTTATCCTTGGGCGTGCCCTCCATGCTGGCGGCTATCGCCGAAGAGCAGCACGCTCGGCCGCGAGACGTCAGCAGCCTCGAATTGCTGGCTCACGGTGGTTCGCCAATTGCTACCGAGGTGATTCGTCGTACCAGTTCGGCTTTTCCGTCCGCCCAGCTAATCGAAGTTTATGGCGCAACCGAGACATCACCCTTGGCCACCCTGCTGGGTCATGAAGAAACCTTAATGGACGATCCTCTTGCGCGTAGCTGCGGTCGGGCCGTGGTGGGCTGCAACATCACCGTGCGCGATCCAGATGGCAACGAGTTACCTACTGGTCAGGTGGGTGAGGTGGTGGTGGCGGGAACCAACATCATGGAAGGCTATTGGAACAAGCCCGAGCAAACCGCCTCCGTGCTCAAGCACGGCGGATACTGGACCGGAGACGTAGGTTACTTCAACGAAGACGGCTATCTGTTTCTGGTGGATCGTTCCAAAGACATGATCGTCAGCGGCGGCGAGAACGTGTATTCCACCGAGGTAGAGGACGTGCTGTATCGTCACCCAGGGGTGCTGGAGGCAGCAGTTTTCGGTGTGCCCGACGACAAATGGGGAGAAGCCGTACACGCGGTAGTGGTGCCCCGCCCAGAGGCCGGCGAGCTTGATGCGGCGGAAATTATCGAGTTTTGTCGAAGCTACATCGGCGGCTATAAAGTGCCAAAGGGAATCGATATTCAACAGGAACCGCTACCTAAATCCGGCCCAGGCAAGGTGCTCAAGCGTGAGCTGCGCGCACCCTTTTGGCAGGGTTCGGATCGCGGGGTCAATTAATTCGCAAACCGAGACCGCCGAGGTATTCGCCAAACAGTTCGTGAAGGACATCAGGAGAGCTGACCATGAAAGAGTTTCTAGACCGCCTGTTTGAGCGCAACCGCCTCAATCGACGCTTGCACTGGACAACCATCGCTTCGGAAAAAGTGCTGCTGGCCATAATTGGCTTGCTCTCGGTTATTGCCAGCGCTCAATACATTGTAGGGATGTTTGAAGTCGGCGAGATAACCTTGGCGGATTTGTTCCTGCTGTTCATCTATGTCGAGATCATCGGCATGATCGGGGCTTTTTACTCCACCAACCGAATACCGGTGACTCTGCCGATTATCATCGCCATAACCGCCCTGTGCCGACTAATCATTATGCAGAGCAAGGATATGCAGGCGCTTACCCTAATTGCTGAAGCCGCCGCAGTGCTGATTCTCAGCGGGGCCGCCTACTTGATGAGCCTGAAGGACAAGATGAGCCAGGATAAGTTGGTTGAGGAAAATCGCATTGTCGAGCAGGATGATGTTTCGGAGAAATCTGCGAAGACAGAAAAACCAGATTAGCGAGCGGATTTACTGGCTCTGGCAAAAGGGGCCAAAACTGCAGTGATACAGATCTGCAGCGACACTGAAATGCAACGACAAATAGCAGAGTTGAACAAACTGAGGTAACGAAGATGAGTGCATACAAACTACTGATTAACGGTGAGATGGTGGACGGCGACTTGACCATGGACGTGGTGAACCCTGCCACGGAAGAAAAGCTGGCCGATTGCCCGCGAGCGTCTGAGGCCCAGTTAGACGCAGCGGTTGCTGCGGCTAAGGCAGCGTTTCCAGCGTGGTCTAAAACCACCATTGATGAGCGTAAAGCCATAGTGCTGAAAATTGCTGACGTGGTGGAAGCGAACGCCGCTGAGTTGGCCCAGCTGTTGACGAAGGAACAAGGCAAACCGTTAGAAGATGCCACCACTGAGGTGTACGGCATGGCGGCTTTTTGTCGCTACTTTACCTCGTTGGATCTACCGGTAGAGGTGCTGGAAGACAGTGAGGGCCGCAGGGTGGAAGTGCACCGCAATCCTTTGGGCGTGGTTGGGGCGATTGTGCCTTGGAACTTTCCGCTGATCCTAATGGCCTTTAAATTGCCACCGGCTTTGATCGCAGGTAACACTTTGGTCATCAAGCCAGCACCAACAACACCGCTAAGTACCTTGCGCATTGCCGAGCTGATCCAAGACGTTGCGCCTGCAGGGGTCATCAACTTCATCACCGACGCCAATGATCTTGGCGCACCAATGACCGCGCACCCAGACGTGCGCAAGATTTCCTTCACCGGCTCAACGGAGACTGGCGCGAAGGTAATGGCCGGAGCCGCAGGTTTGCTCAAGCGCATCACCCTAGAGCTGGGCGGTAACGACGCGGGTATCGTGCTGGACGACGTCAATCCAAAGGAAGCGGCACAAAAGCTCTTCGACAGCGCGTTCCAGAACAGCGGCCAGGTCTGTATTGCCATGAAGCGCCTGTACGTGCACGAAAATATCTACGACGAAGTCTGCGAGGAACTGGCGACCATCGCCAACGACACCATCATTGGTGATGGCCTTGAACAGGGCACCAAGCTTGGGCCTTTGAACAACAAGATGCAGTACGACAAGGTTAAGGCCTTGATCGAGGATGCCAAGAAAGAGGGCAATGTAATCGCTGGTGGTGAGTTCCCGGATAAGCCTGGCTATTTCATTCGTCCCACCATTGTTCGGGACATCAAAGAAGGGTCGCGTCTGGTTGACGAAGAGCAGTTTGGGCCAGTGCTACCGGTAATGAGTTTTGCTGATGAAAGCGAAGCCGTTGCGCGAGCCAATGCCTCAGCATGGGGCCTTGGCGGGTCGGTTTGGTCGGCAAATCCAGAGCGGGCCTATGCTTTGGCCGAGCAAATGGACACCGGGACGGTTTGGATTAACAAACACGCTGAGCTAGACCCCACCATTCCATTTGGTGGCGCGAAAATGTCTGGCCTGGGGAACGAACTGGGTCAAGAAGGCCTGCAGGAATTTACCCAGCAGAAAATCATCAACATGGCGAAGGGCTAACCCATACCCGCCCAAAATCTGCCCAAAGTCTGCCCAAAGTCTGCATAGGACGAGAAGGGTGAAAGGTTGAACGGACGGGAGGGTGAAACCGCCGGAGGAGGGAACTCCACGGCGGTTTTTTTGTGCCTGACAAACTAGATCGACAGATCGTTCAGATTATAGTCCTTGATGACTCGCTGCCAGTTTGCATCATTGAATTGCAGCTCACTCTCGCGTCCGGCCAAAGGCTGATAGCAAAAGCGCGGCTGTTCAGGATAGAAATTTGCGCGGGCGTCGATGGCAACGCCAATGACTTCAGAGCGCTGCATGATGCGGGCTTCGTCATAGACGACGGCTTCGGACTCGCTCAAGGCGCCGGTGGCGCCAAGCACTGAACTGCGGCGGTGAAAGCCGAAGGTCAGCGAGACCCGCAGATCTGGGGAGGTGTTGGCAAAAGAGCCGTGAAGAGCTTGGCGATTGACGATGGTGACATCTCCGGCCCGGCACTGCAGGGGCACCGCATTCGGCAGTTTTTCGGATCCGCCGTTGGCTGCTACCAACGCCTTGATATCAATTCGTCCCTGTTGATGAGAGCCGGGTACTACCCAAAGACAGCTGCGCGCCGAGGTATCGTAAAGCTGCACCTGAAAATTAAAGCCATGAATGCCAGCATCCCAGTTGGGGTTGTCCCAGTGGGTTACGCCGTCTTGATGCCAGGAAACCGATCCTCCCCGTCCAGGCTGCTTTACAAAGGTGGCGTCGTTGTAGGGCACAAAGTCATCACCGTTAATACTGGCGGCAACGGCCAGCAGCTCAGGGTGTCCGTAAAGGCGGAGGCCAGACGTCATGGTCTGGCACATGCCAGACATGAGGAAAACCACGCGCTCGGCGGGTTGGTCCTGGGTGGACGGTTGCTGCATCTTGGTGGGATGCCGCCCGTTCAGGGCGGCGGTGCCACCCCAAGGATCTGTCAGCGGGCGTACCATGGTGTACACGGGTCGAGCGAATTCCTGACCAAAGGCGGGGCGTCCTTTTTTGTCTACGGTGGCGTAGTTGTCGATGGGCGCTCGATCCAGCAACCCATCGATTTCGTCCCGTAGCAGCGCGATTTCCTGCTCGTCGATGACTTGTTCAAAAACATAAAAGCCCGTGCGCTGGTAGGCTTCAAGAATGTCTGGCGTTAACTTGCCGTCGGTGCCAAGGGTCAAAGGGCCGCGATTGCCGAGGCTGTCGGCCCTGCGGATGCCATCGGCCACGTATTCGGTCATGTCGTGAGCATGTTGCTCTGAGGTTAGTGTTGTCATCGGTTTGCTACCGCGGGACTTTGGAACATAGTCGAAGATAGTACACACTGGCTGTGCGTCAACCAACCAAGGCCTGTTTCCTGTGCAGCAAGTGATGGTGGTTGGGGAAATAACAGCCCAAGGCTCCGGGGAGGGAGTAATCATGTCGAAGCATTTACCGGGAAGGCTGGGTGATCCAGCGATGACCCTGCTTACTGATCCAAGAATCGATCCGCGTATCGCTGGGGCAATTGCCGCCGCCGGAGATATTGCCGACGTTCTCGGCGGACTCAAAGCCGATGCGCCCATGGAGGAGTGTTTGGACTATTGCCAGCGATTCGATGACGCCGTCGTGGCAGCTCGCCCCCTGCTAGAGGCGACAATGCCCGCATTCGACGACGTGGAGCAGCACACTCAGGTGATTAAGGGCGTTGACGACAACGATATTACGCTGTTTATCCACCGACCTAAGACTCGCGATGCAGTGCTGCCGGGAATTTTGCACCTGCATGGCGGCGGCATGGTAACTCTGATGGCGATCGATCCCGTGTATCGACGCTGGCGCAATGAACTGGCGCGAAAAGGCCTTGTGGTAATCGGCGTTGAATTTCGCAATGGCGGCGGACATTTGGGGAATCATCCATTCCCTGCTGGGTTAAATGACTGCGCTTCTGCGCTGCGGTGGACGCATGCAAACCGCCAGCAGCTGGGCTTTTCAAGCCTAGTGGTTTCTGGTGAATCTGGCGGTGGCAATCTGAGTTTGGCTACCGCCTTGAAAGCAAAGCGAGAAGGATTCTTGGACTGCATTCAGGGTGTTTATGCCATGTGTCCCTATATCAGCGGCGCCTACGCGGACCCGCCTGAGCAGCTGCTGTCCATGCAAGAAAACGATGGTTACACCTTAACCTGCCAAATGATGGGCGCACTATCCCGGGTCTATGATCCCCAGGGTAAAAACACCGCTAACCCCTTGGCTTGGCCCTACCACGCCAGTGTTGATGATCTACGGGGGCTGCCGCCTCACGTGATATCGGTGAATGAGCTCGATCCCCTGCGCGATGAAGGGTTGGTTTTTTTTCGTAAGTTACTGACAGCGGGGAACCAAGCCACGGCAAGACAAATACCTGCCACCAATCACGCGGGCGATACAAGCTATCCTGACATCGCCCCCGAGCACTTTCATGAAACTCAGCGCTCGCTACTGCAATTTGCGCGCAGCGTTGGGGGATAAGGGCGCGCGGATGCCGTCACATTGGTGAACAATCCAGCGTTTCCGGCGTACATATCCCGTCTTCGGGGTTGCAGAAAGCTATCAAGTCGATATGTTGCGTCGACGGGGGTTGGAGCTGAGAAGATGAGTGTGCGAAAGGTTTTGCTCGCCTTGGCCATGTTGGGTTTTTTGGTTGTGGGTGTTATGTCAGGAGCTGGTGTTGATGTGTTCTTGCCGGGCACCGTTCTTGGTGATCTGCAGGTGAGCGAGTTGGGACGCCTGTCAGTGATCAGAGCCGCAACGTTTTTGACCATGGCGTTTTTTATATTCCGGCATCTGCGCAACAAACGACCGCTATCGTCGGTGGCTCCGGTTCAAGTTTTCGTCAATTGCCTGATTATGATCGGCCTGGTGCGAACGCCGATTGCTGCCGCGCACTGGCAAGATTGGTTGATCCTTGTTGGCCTGCTAGTGGCTTCAGCGCTGCTTTATTTTGAAAACCGGAGCGAGTCGCAAAAAATCTTCAAAAACGATTGGTAGCCATTCCCGGCGGCACCGCTCAGGTGCGCCCCCCGTCAATAGTGAAACTCTGACCTGTGATCATGGCGCTGTCGCTGGCAGCAAGGAAGAGCGCTAGCTTTGCGACCTCCTCCGGCAGCAGTCGTCGGGGTAACGCCACTTGAGTCATCCACCGTTCTTCCTCCTCTGGCGTAAGCCAGCTTTGCAGCTGGCGCTGGGTGACTACCCATCCAGGCAAGATGGCGTTAACTCGAATTAGGTCGTCACCAAAATCTCGCGCCAACGCCTTGGTCATACCGATTAAGCCAGCCTTGGCACTGACGTAACCGGGCATGTTCCGAGGCCCCAGCAGAGCATTAATGGAACTGAAATTGATGATAGAACCGCCGCCATGGCTGGCCAAAATGGGCGCCGCCGCTTGCGCTGCAAAAAAAGCTGCGTCGAGATTAACGGCCATGCAGTCGCGCCAACTGGCTTCGCTGACGTCCTCGGGACTTTGCCGCATGTCGTTGGCGGCGTTGTTGATCAAAACCGATAGGGGTGCCTGCTGATTAGCGCTGGCAATAGCCTGATGCAGCTCCGACGTATTGGTGATATCCAGACACAGGAATTTGGCTTGGTCGTGTAACGTCTGAACCAGCGCTAAGCCCTCGGCTTCGTTCTGGTCGACAAATGTCACCTTGGCCTGCTGCTGGGTAAACGCCCGCACCAGTGCGGCACCAATTCCTGTGGCGCCACCGGTGATGAACACACCCTGTCCCGCCAGGCTTGGATAAATGGTTGGACTCTGCATTTAAAGACCTCTTTGGTTATGATCCACTGCCGCGTTGTCGTCGCCGGGCGCCTTAGGTTTAACCGCAAATACTCACGGCAGAGGTGGCTGCATGAATTATAAAGATCAGCGGGCTTGGCAAACCCCGGAGATTTCCGGGCAGCACAGAATGCCAGCTCACGCGCCGTTGTCCAGTTGGCGTAATGAAGCCGACGCGCGGGCTGACGTCCCTAGCGAGGGACTGCTGTCCCTGGACGGCGAGTGGGGGTTTCAGCTTTTCGACAGTCCCCTGGCGGTGCCCGATCATTGGCCTGAATCCACGTCTGAACTGCATCCAATGACGGTTCCCGGGAATTGGCAGACCCAGGGATTTGATCGACCGATTTACACCAACGTAAAGTATCCGTTTCCCTGTGATCCGCCCGGGGTTCCGGAGGCGAATCCTACCGGCTGTTATTGGCGCGAATTTTCCCTGCCTCAGGGTTGGCTAGACGGCCAGCAAAGCCGCGTTGTATTTGATGGTGTGGATAGCGCCTTCCATCTTTGGTGCAACGACGTCTGGATTGGTTACTCCCAAGACAGCCGTTTGCCGGCGGCCTTTGATCTTAGCGGGGTGCTGAGGGAAGGAACAAATACGCTCAAAGTCCTGGTTTTTCGATACTGCGATGGCAGCTATCTGGAAGATCAGGATATGTGGAATTTAAGCGGTATTTATCGCTCGGTGTACCTACTGCGAAAGCCCGCTCAGTGTATCACCGATGTGCAAATTACCGCGGCCCTGGATCAAGCCTACGAACACGGCCAGCTGGGTATTAAGGTAAGCACTGCAGGGGCCCAAGGATGCAGCGTGCGGTTGGGACTTTACCCTCTGGCAGATGCGGGGGCTTCGCTGCTGCCCGCGGATGTATACGCCCTTGGCACCGCCCGAGTAGATGAAAAAGGCGGTTATCGCGAGCGCTGTCATTTAAATCTCACTGTAGCTTCGCCTCGGCCGTGGAGTGCTGAACAGCCCTGGCTGTATCGACTGACGATTTCGTTGGTTGGCGCAGATGGTGGCGACATAGAGACCGAGGCCTTTGATATTGGCTTCCGTTCGGTAGAGATAAAGGCCGGCCAGCTGTGTGTGAATGGCAAGCCGATTACGGTTCGCGGCGTCAACAAGCATGAGCACGATCCCGAACACGGTCATTGGGAATCCCTCGAGGCTGTTGAGAATGATCTGCGGCTGATGAAGCAACATAATTTCAACGCCGTGCGCTGTTCTCACTATCCCCATCAGGCCGGTTTCTATCGACTGTGTAATCGACTGGGAATGTACGTGGTGGATGAGGCCAATATCGAAACTCATGGTATGACACCCATGGGCGCCCTGGCCGACGATCCGCTTTGGGCAGGTGCATTTCTTGAACGCATGACCCGTATGGTTGCTCGGGACTTTAATCACCCTTGCATTGTGATTTGGTCCCTGGGCAATGAATCAGGTTACGGTGCTGCCCACGACGCCATGTATCAGTGGACGAAGCGCGCAGACCCTTCTCGGCCTATTCAGTACGAGGGTGGCGGGTCAGCAACGCCGGTCACGGACATTATTTGTCCGATGTATGCACGCACGGACAGCGACCTGTCGCAAGGTCCAGGGCTGCCACCCAAACCCGGGCTGATTAAGTGGGCGGCTCAGGCCGACGAACAGCGTCCGCTGATTCTTTGTGAGTACGCCCATGCCATGGGCAACAGCCTGGGAAACTTCGGCGATTATTGGGACGTGTTTCGAGCCTACCCGAGAATTCAGGGCGGCTTTATTTGGGATTGGGTTGATCAGGGCTTGAACCGAAGCAAGGAAAATGGCGAGACCGTTTGGGCCTATGGCGGTGATTTTGGCGATGTAGAAAACGATCGACAGTTTTGTATTAACGGATTGGTATTCCCGGACCGCAGCCCGCACCCAACCTTGTTCGAGGCCAAGCGATGCCAGCAGCCTTTTACGGCCCGATTGAGTCAGCGCGGGGGGCTACAGTTGGTCATTACCAGCGAGCATGTTTTCCGCAGCACCGACAACGAGGTGCTGTACTGGCAAATTGAAAACGAAGAGGGTGTGCTGCTGGCAGACGAGGTAGCTCTTGAGCTGGCTCCCAGCGCCTCAGCCCGGTACCCAGTTTCCTGGCAGCCCCAAGACCAGTGGTCGGGCTGCTGGCTCAATGTCTGGATCGAGCAGCCCCAGCAGACTGCTTGGGCCCCGGCGGGCCACGAGGTAGCGCGCTGGCAGTTCGAACTGGTGAGCCGGGTACCAAGGCAACCTCTGAGTCCGCCCTTTGCGGTTATGGATCAAACCGCAGATGCGGTTCGGGTGTTAGCCGGGCACACCTCTTGGACTATTGATCGGGCTTCAGGGCTGCTCCAGGACTGGCAAAAAGACGGAGTTTCGCTGCTGGCTGGGCCGCTGCAGGATAATTTTGTGCGCGCCCCTTTAGATAATGACATCGGTATTAGCGAAGCGGATCGCCCGGATCCCAGGTCATGGAGTTCACGCTGGCAGCAGGCAGGTTTGTTCAGCCTGAATCGCCGATGCTTGCGGTTTGAGGTCCTGCCGGAACTGGGCCAGGTCTTGGTGGAGCACGGCCACTTTGCTGGCGATACCCTGCTAATTAAAACTCAGTGGGATCACCGTTTTGCCAGTAGCGGTGAGATGACGGCAGCGGTTCAGGTGCACGTGGCAATTGGTTTGCCGCCGCTGCCCAGGGTGGGTGCTCGCGCGCTGCTACAGCCTGGGCCGGAAACTGTCAGTTGGCTTGGCCGTGGTCCTCACGAAAATTACCCCGACCGCTTGCGCAGCGCTGATGTGGGCCGTTGGCAGACCACCATTGATGAACTGCATACGGACTATATTTTTCCGTCAGAAAATGGTTTGCGATGCGAGGTATCACAGGCGCAGATTGGTTCGGCCTCCATCGCCGGGTCTTTCCATTTTAGCGTGAGTCGCTACGGGCTCGAGCAGTTAATGGCGTCCAGTCATGCCCATCATCTGCGCGATGAAGGTCAGTTACACCTGCACATTGATGGTTACCACATGGGGGTTGGCGGAGACGATTCCTGGACTCCCAGCACCAAGCCTCAATATTTGCTTGATCGAACCCTCTATCGGTGGGAGTTTTCGTTGCGCTAGTTTGGCAAAGGTATACATAGGAGGGGAAATGGCGGAAGTACAGGGATATTGCGATGAGAAATTCGCGCCAGTGCGTGACGTGCTGGCCCAAAGCATCGACGACGGTAACGACTTAGGCGCATCGTTCGCTGTCACCGTTGAAGGGGAAATGGTCATCGATATTTGGGGCGGGCACCTGGATCCCGAGCGCACACAGCCCTGGCAGGAAAACACCATTGTTAACGTCTACAGCAGCACTAAGACCATGTCTTTTCTCTGCGCCCTGGTGCTTGCGGATCGTGGACAGCTGGATTTTGACGCCAACGTTGCCGATTACTGGCCGGAGTTTGCTCAGAATGGCAAAGACCAGGTCAAAGTCTGGCACTTTATGAATCATGCCGCCGGCTTGTCGGGCATGGACGTGCCCATGGCGGGCGCGGATAACTACGATTGGGACAAGGTCGTCAATGCATTAGCCGCCCAAGCACCCTGGTGGGAGCCGGGCACAGCCACCGGTTACCACGCCATGACCCAAGGTTATCTGATTGGCGAGTTGGTACGCCGAATCACCGGGCAGACTCTGGGCACTTTCTTTCAGGAGCAAATTGCGAAACCGCTTGAGGCAGATTTTTTCATCGGCCTACCTGCTGAGGAATTTGGCCGAACTGGCCGCCTGATGGTGCCTGAGGAGGGTAACGATCTGGCAACGGGCTTAGGCGGTGCCGACGGCAGTTCCATTCCAGCGAGAACCTTCGCCAGCCCTTTCGTGAAGGCGACAGAGTCCTGGACTGATGAATGGCGCCAAGCGGAGATACCGGCAGCCAACGGCCACGGCAACGCCAGAGCCGTGGCGCGACTGCAGGCGCCCCTGGCCTGCAAGGGTTCGGCTTTCGGGGTGAAGCTGATGTCAGAGGCAACTGCCGAGTCCGTGATGCAGGAACGAATTTCTGGCCAAGATCTGGTGCTCGGCGTGCCCTTGGCGTTTGGTCTAGGGTTTGGTTTGAATTCCGAGTTGGTGCCGCTGTCGCCCAACAAAAACGCCTGCTTTTGGGGTGGCTGGGGCGGTTCCAGCGTGCTGGTGGATCAAGACGCTGCGCTGAGTGCATCCTATGTGATGAATCGAATGTACCCAGGATTGCTTGGTGATCGGCGTTCTTACACTCTGGTGCAAACCATGTATCAGTGTTTACGGTAACGCAAAGTCGGGCCTGTCCGACAGCTAACTAATCGGTAACGGAGAAAGAAAGAGATGCGTGATTTCATGCAAAAAGTGGCGGTGGTTACTGGGGCAGGCTCAGGCATGGGCCGATACCTTGCGGTGCTGCTGGCTAAAGCCGGATGTGATGTGGTGCTCTGTGACGTCAATGAGGACACCCTGGCAGGCACTGCGAGCATGCTGCAAAACTATAACGTGGCCGTGTCCAGCCACCTGCTGGATGTTGGCGATCCCGAGGCCATCAAAGCACTACCGGAAAAGGTTATTGCTCAGCATGGCAAGGTGGACCTGGTCTTTAACAACGCCGGCATCACCATCGACTCTGACTTTGCCTCCATGCCAGAGAGCGACTGGGAAAAAGTCATGGATGTGAATTTACATGGCGTGATCAACATGACCCGAGCATTCCTGCCGTATTTGGCCGAGCGCCCGGAGGCGGCGGTCGTCAATACCTCTTCGATTTTCGGCATGATCGCGGTGCCGAGGCAGAGCGTTTACCACGCCACTAAATTTGCCGTGCGCGGCTTTACCGAAAGTTTGGTCAAAGAAATGAAGGGGACCTCGGTGCAGGTGCACTGTGTGCACCCAGGGCATATTGGCACCAATATTTTGTCGTCGGCCAAAATCAACCCGGCCCAGAACGGTGAAGAGCAGAAGGGTATGTTTGCGCGGCCAAATACCTCCCAAGAAGAACAAGGCGCGGCTTTCCGTGAACACGGCATGCACGCCAGTCGCGCAGCTCAAGTCATCCTTAATGGCGTTAAAGCCCGGCGCAGCAGAATTTTTGTCGGCTTAGACGCAAAGCTGGTGGACTTAGCCCAGCGACTAACCCCCATGCACTACGACAAGTTGCTGCCGCTGATCTTTTTGCCGCTGGTGCTTTTCCGCAACAAAAAGGCGCTGAAAGATCTGCCGGCAGAGCCCTAGGCTGGGGTCGTTGGCAACTACAACACGTCGCCGCAGGAGGGCGAACAATGACGGAATTCCTACGCACTGCTGAAGCAAACTTTGCCGACTTGCCGGGTTTCGCTTTTGCGCCTCGGTATCATCAGTGGCAGGACCTGCGCATGCACTATTTGGACGAGGGTCCAAAAGACGGCCCGGTCATGCTGCTGCTTCACGGTATGCCAACCTGGAGCTTTTTGTATCGCGACGTTATTCCCGAGCTGGTGGCCGCCGGGTATCGCTGCATCGCGCCAGATCACATGGGTTTTGGGCGCTCGGACAAGCCTACGGATATTCACTGGTACACCATTGCTCGGCACACGGAGATTTTGACGTCACTAATCGTCGAGCTGGACTTGCAGAACGTGACCTTAGTTTGCCAGGACTGGGGCGGGCCAACGGGTTTGGCACAAGCTGCCACTATGCCCGAGCGCTTCAGTGATCTGGTGATCATGAATACCTGGCTGCATCACCCCGAGTACGAGTATTCCCCTGGAATCCGTCGCTGGAATGCTGGCTGGCATGCCGGTGGCACCTACGCGCGTCAGGAGCCCGACATAGGCTTGCTGTTGGTGCTTAGCGCCGGGCTGATCGATGTGGGCACGTTTATGGCGGCATTTGTCGACGGCAACAAACCGGATCTTAGGGGTACGGCAGCGGACATGTATGCAGGATACTCGGCACCCTATAAAGGCCTCTCGGATGAGGGCTATAACGGCTTTCGCCGGTTTCCGCTGTCTATACCCGTGGACAACTATCACAATGGCAACGCGGCCGCTCAAACCCTGCACTATCGAACCTTGCTAAATTGGACGGCCCAAAACGGCAAAGGCTGCCACTTTATCTGGGGCTGTGCCGACGATGTCTTCACCGAAAACTGGGGGCGTCAGTGGGCGAAACAAATGAACGCCGGTTTCGACGCGATCCCTGACGCCGGTCATTTTCCCCAAAACACCCACGGCAAGCGTTTGGCCCAACTCATCCTCGACTACAAAGCAGCCCCTTAACAAAGAAGTTGGTGCAGGGTAATTGGTGCTAGGTGGTTACCACTGATCGACATGCATTACCGTTTCCACTGGCGGGCGGTAGGCGGGTTTGAATTCCGTGCCCTTGGTGTAGGCGATGGGAATTAGCGCCACCTGGGTAAAGGACTCGTAGGGGATCCCCAAAAGCTCGGCCACAGCCTGCTCGTGCGCAAGATGGAGCGTTGTCCAGGCGGTGCCGATACCCCGGGCGCGGGCAGCCAGCATAAAGCTCCACGCGGCGGGAATGATGGAACCCATGGTCCCGGCTTGGGCGCTGACGTTAGCGCCTTCGGGATTGTCAATGCGGCCAGCAATGCAGGGAATCATCAGGACCGGGGCTTTGCCCATGTTCTCAGCTAGGTAATCGGCTGAGGACGCGCTGCGCTCTTGGCTGTTGGCCAGGGATTGATCGCCACTATCCGAGTGAAGATTGTGAATGGCGTAAGGCATGTTGCGATATTGGCTGAATGCCTGGCGATAAAACTCGCCGATTTGGGCGCGCTTGTCTGCATCGGTCACGAAAACGAACTGCCAGCCTTGGGCGTTGGAACCGGAGGGCGCCTGGACCGCCAGTTCCATGCACTCTTTAATAGCCGACATGGGCACTGGACGATCAAAGTCCAGTCGTTTGCGCACCGCGCGGGTGGTGCTCAGTAGATCATCGTTGCTCAGTCCCAGTTGTGCCTCAGCCATAGTCCTCTCCTTGCATTACGCTGATGAAATCGTCTCTCTATTGAGACCCAAAGCATCCCAGGGTGCAAGGTGTGCCTGTCAGAGCGCCGCTGGCCTCGGTGCAGGTGGCAGTGGCGTGTTCATAAACGTAAAAAACCAATGGGCCAGGATGACCAGGGCAAGGTCGCCAGATTGATGCAGCATATGACTAAACCCCAAGCCGCCAGCAAAGGTGAACAGGCAGTTCCACCAGTGCCAGCGCAGGGTGAAATAATGCAGTAATGCGAACAGGGCATTACTGATGATTACTGCCGCGAGAAAAGGCACGGCTGCAGAAAGCTCGCTGGGCAGAAACAAACGAAACGCCATTTCCTCCACAAGACTGATGAAAAGCAGGTAGCCCAGCCACAGGAGGTTTTGCCAGTTCGATTCCCGGGTTTTTCGCCGCTGGTGAAAGCGAAAAAAGACGACGAGGCCAGCACCGGCGGCAAGGTAGTTAATTGGGCTGCTGAATAATGGTGCGAAGACAGCGCCTAATCGATCCCAGGCGCTGGGTAAAAACAGGCCTGCCAGGGCCAAACAGCCCATGGTCGCGCCGTGGCGTCGGCAGACCTGCATGAAAGAGTTGATGAAGGTGCCATCGCGACCCGCGGGTCGCTGCAGTCGGCCGCCGTGAGGCTCTTTGTCTGAATAGGCCACGGGCGCTGACTAGGCTCCGTGCCAGTAGGTCAGGTACTCGGCGTAGACCGCGAAATCATCCAAGCCCTCCACTTCAATATCATGCTGAGTTTTCAACAGCATATCGCTTCCAGTCTTAGGCTGGGCATCCAGTAGGCTGATGTGGGAGCGTAGCCTAATGCCGTCGCCAATGACCATGGGCTGGAGGATCCGTACTTTATCCAGGCCGTAGTTCAACGGATCTTTACCGTCGGCGGGCCACAGATCACTGCTCTTGTAAAAGTGAGTGATCAGGCTCACGGCATGAAACCCGTGAAGTAGGGTGCCGCCGTAAGGCGTGGTTTTGCCGTGTTCGGGATCGCAATGTCCCGGGGTGCGCCACCGAGTAACTTCGCCAAATACGTTCACCTGAACTTGGTCAATGTGTACCCAAGGGCTGATGCCCAGCTTCTCCCCAATCCGCTGAGTCGCGGTTGCTAATAGAAAGGGCCTGGTTTCGGTTGTCGGTGGTGTCATTGGGTCTCTCTGGGTAGGTTTGCGAACCAGCGCTACATTAGTGGAAGATACAACGCTGCGCACCGAGAGATTGAATTGACAGCAAATGCAGTTCTGGGCACTGTTGCTCGCAACGTAAACCGACCAGCGCAGAGAAATTTTAATGAGTGAACAGCCCCTGAGCGCCCAAGACACTTCAGCAGAGAACCCGGTAACGGCGAACGCCGAAATCAAAATGCCCGGTGCCGCTGGAGCCAACACGAAAGGGCCGTTGCCCAGAGCTGCGGATGTGGCGCTTGAAGATATTCTGCCGGTAAATCCGCGCCTGTTCAGCGAACACCGTTGGCACGAGTACTTTGCTCGGTTGCGGGAAGAGGACCCAATTCACTTTAACGAGACCGAAGCAGCGGGTCGTTTTTGGTCCCTGACTCGGTACGAAGACATTAAAAAAGTGGACACGGACTGGAAGAACTTTAGCTCCGCCAACGGCATCACCCTGGGCTTTCCTGTGGGCGCCGAGCTGCCTGAGGGTATGCTGAACATAACGACGTTTATCGCCATGGATCCGCCGGTTCATGACGCCCAGCGTAAAGCCGTGGCGGGTTCTGTAGCGCCGACTAACCTCGGTAAAATGGAAGCGCTGATCCGTCAGCGTACCTGCGACGTGCTCGACGCGCTGCCCGAGGGTGAGACCTTTGACTGGGTGGAAACGGTGTCCATCGAACTCACCACCATGATGTTGGCGACCTTGTTTGATTTTCCTTTCGAGGATCGGCGCAAGCTTACGCGCTGGTCAGATGTAACCTTTGCCATCCCTCAGCCCGGGGGCATCATTGAAACCGTAGAGCAACGCAGAGAAGAATTGTTGGAATGTTTGCAATATTTCCAGCGACTAAAAGAGCAGCGGATGCAGAACCCCGGGCACGATCTGGTGTCCATGATGGCTCATGGCGAAGACACCAAGGATTTATCCCCCATGGAATACCTGGGCAACCTGCTGTTGTTGATCGTGGGCGGTAATGACACCACCCGCAACACCATGTCAGGCAGCGTATACGCCTTAAACAAATTCCCGGATCAATTCACCAAGCTTGCGGCCAATCCAGCCCTCATTCCGTCAATGGTGGCAGAGGTGATTCGTTGGCAGACGCCGCTGGCCTACATGCGCCGCACGGCCAACCAAGATCTGGAGCTGGGTGGTAAGCAAATCAAAAAACACGACCAAGTGTTGATGTGGTACGCCTCCGGCAACCGGGATGATCGCGTATTTGACAACCCCGATGTACTCGACATTGAACGGTCCAATGCGCGCCAGCATTTGTCCTTTGGATTTGGCGTCCACCGCTGCATGGGTAACCGCCTGGCGGAACTGCAGCTGCGCATTCTCTGGGAAGAGTTGCTGCAGCGCTTTGACAAAATTGAAGTGCAAGATGAGCCACAGCGCACCTTCTCCTCCTTTGTCAATGGCTATACGCACTTACCGGTGAAGGTAAGCCGCAAGGCCTAAGATCGCCGCCCAGGTCCTTTCCGGCACAGCCGCCCGAGGCGCTTAGGCGCGACGGCGGCCAGGATGCGATAACCCGGACCAATTACGCTGGATTCGGACAAAACTACCGCTGATCCGGTTATTGATGCCGACTGTCGATCCTATTGCAACCCCCCAGGCTCAGCCCCGCTTAATGCTCTGGCATTCATTCACTGCTAGGGGTTATTTGTGTTCAGTCGTTTGTGCATGCCGCGGTTTACCGTTGGTGCTTGGTTAGTTGGTGCTTGGTTAATTGTGTTCTCATCGCTCAGCATTCAGGCGGCCACGGGTCCGATAGGCACCGAAGTCAGAACAACCGAGCCTTCCCTAAGCCTGCAGTCACTGCTGCAGCGAGCAATTCAAACCCATCCGCTGGTGGACTCAGGTCGTGCCGGCGTTCGTTCCGCAACTCAGCGTATAAAGTCTGCCCGCTGGCAGTATTTTCCCACTCCTGCCGTGTCTTATCAGCGAGCCTATGCGGATGACGACGATCCCTCTTATCGGGGGGACGATTACGCCACGGTATTAAGCTTCGAACAGCCGCTGTGGACTGGCGGCCGGCTGAGCAGCGGTATGCAGGGCGCTCGGGCTTCTCTGGACGTGGCGGAAGCGACGCTAGCAGGCAGCCAGCGGGAGTTGGCCTTTCGAGTGGTGCAGATCTACGGCGAATGGCTTTCCGCCAATTTACAGAAACAGAGCCTGCGCATTAGTGAAGACCGCCATCAGACCTTGTTCGAGCAAGTCGAGAGGAGGGCTGCAGGTGGGGTGTCTACCGGCAGCGATTTGGAGCTGGCGCGGGGGCGGCTACAGTCGGTCAAAGCCGATCGAGTGGCTACCGCAGCCCGAGAGTATCGCGCCTTGGCGGTGCTATCCGAGCTGGTTGGTCTGCCTCTGAGCAGTGAGGCTCTTGAGCTTGGTAAAGGCGGTTATCCCAATCTACCTTCGGGCTCAGAAAGCGAGTTGATTCGCATCGGTCTTGAACACGCGCCGGCGATTCGGCGCGCGGAGGCGGACATTCGCAGCGCTCGGGCAGAGATCAAGAATCGCCGATCGCAAACGCGTCCGGATTTGTATGTGCGCTTTGAGCGCCAGTTCAACAACCTGCAGTTTGCTGACCGTGGTCCGGACAGTCGGTTTCTGATTGGCGTTCGCAGCCAGTTGGGCGCAGGCCTTTCAACCTTTTCCGGCATCTCCGAAGCCCGGGAGTCCTTGGGGGCGGCAATGGCACAGCGCGATAGCGCCGAGCTGTCAACCCGCGAGCAAATCCGCTCCGATCTGGCCTTGGTCGAGTCCTTTGAACTGCGCCTGCAGGCACTGAACGTTGCGACACAAACCGCTCAGGACGTCTACGAATCATACGAGCGACAGTTTTTAACCGGGCGCAAAAGCTGGTTAGACGTGATGAATTCAGCCCGAGACCTGCAGCAGGCTCGACTGCAGCTAGCCGATGTAACGGCGGGGCAGCTAACGCTGGGATGGCGGCTTTACGTGCAGCTGAACACCCTACCCTCTGCCGGGTAACCCGGAGTGTCTTGGGGTACGCATTCAGGCGACCGCCTAAGGCGACACGGTGCCGACTGAAAGAGCGGCTATAAAAGAGCGGCTACAAAAGAGCGGCTACAAAAGGTCAGACACCAAAAGGCAGCGATGGGAAGTTAGTGGCAGGCTTTGCCCAACGCTTTCAGTCGCCAGTAGTTGTAGGGCAGTGGTGTGACGAAGCCCGCCAGCAACATGAGGGGAACCACCTCCAAAGTCAAAATAGCGCCGCCGGTGATAGCGACATCAACCAGATTCATAGCCACTTCCATACTGATCATTGAGATCAGCGACATGCCGATGGCGGTCTTGAACGCATTGGATAAAGTCATCTGCCTAAACAAAATCGCGGTTTCGAGGGCAATCGATGTCAGCAGGCCGTTTACGATGGCTAGGGACATGATGGCCCAGACAGGCCAGGGCGTTCCGGTTACCTGAAAGTAGGCGATGGTACCCAAATCGCCAATGGCGCAGCCGAGCAAACACCAAAGGGTGTTTTGCGAAGCTTGGCGCCAGGTGTGCTTGCAGCGCCAGTGGAAGCCAGCGGGTTCGCCAGAACTTGCTGTCTCGCCAGGGTTAAGATCGTGAGTTGAGTCGGTCATGGGGCCACTAAACGCGCAGCCGGCTGCAAGGTCAAGGGAGAGGTTGGACAAAAATTTATGAAACCAAGGTCGGTTGCAGCGCTTTTCCACCTTGGCCAGTGATACGATCAGCCATTCGTAACGGAGGTAAATCATGCACAGAAATGTAGTCAGACAGTTGACCTGTCTCGCCCTGATTGTCTTTGCCGCGGCAGGGTGTTCAAGTTTTGCTCCCAGCGCCTACCTCAATAGCAGTGCCATAGGGGTGATTGAGACAGACAGAGGGTTTTGTATTGAAGAAAAAAGTCTGGATCCCCGCCGGATCAATGCAAGCAAGACCATCAATCGGATGTTTTCCCAGGCGGGATTGGACACCTCCTGCGGCGCTGGCGCGTACATCGTCGAGTGGACATTCGAAGCCACCGATCAGCGCGTAGACCACGCCCATCTGCCAACGTTTTGCTCGGGTTACGGCTACTGGCGCTCTTGCACCGTGCATCAAGAAACCTCGTTAACCACCTACCAGCGCAGTTTTCATTTGGTGGTAAGGGAGGCTCTGGATGCGGAAGAGGCTGAAAAGGCGGCAAAAGACACGGATCCCAAGGATCAGCGTCGCGGTGCGGTGTGGGTGGCATCGCTGGATTCCCGGGGCTCCAAAACCGATTACCTGCCTTTGATGGCTGAGCTAATGACGCCAATACTGGACAGCCTAGGCCAAGATCACGAAAACACGCTGCTGCGCCTAGTCACTCCCGCTAACCCCTAGCCAGCTTGCTGAGCCAGCCAGGGCAGCCGATGGCTGTTACGCCGCTGGTCGGCTGTTACCGAGAATAGAGACGCGCTCGCCGTAGCGGCTTTCGGGGTAGTAGTCCCAGAGCGCGTGGTGCTGGGTGCAGCGGTTGTCCCAGAGAGTCAGGGTATTGGGCTGCCAATTGACTCGGCAGGTCAGCCGATGGGTCTTGCTGATGTGATCAAACAACATGGTCAAGATGGCCTTGCTTTCCGCGGGGTGCATGCCCTTGATGCCGGCGGTAAAACCGCTATTGACGAACAGAACTTTTTTGCCCGTTTCAGGATGTTTGATGACAACCGGGTGCTCATTACGCGGGTAGCTGGCCCCCTCTGGCGGCGCAACCTGATAGTTGCCGAGGTAGGGCAGCGCACCATCATGAACTGCCGTTAGACCTTCAAGCAGGTTTTTCATGGTGTCGCTGAGCAGCTCATAGGCCAGGTACATGTTCGCAAAGAGCGTGTCGCCGCCGCCGTGCTCTGGCGTTTCGGTAATGTAGAGTGCCGAAGCCATGGGCGGTATTTCGTCGCAGGTCACGTCGGTATGCCAACCATTGCCCGCCGTGTACTTGGAGTCCTTGGTGGTTTTGATGCGCAGGATTTCAGGGTCGCCGCCGTAACTGTGCTGCATGGGGTGCACATGCAGAGTGCCGAAGCGCCGCGCAAAAGCTTTGTGCTGTTCCCCGCTCAGCTCTTGATCCCGAAAGACCAGAACTTTCCAGTCCAACCACGCTTTGTAGATCTCACTGAACTGCTCATTGCTCAGTTCGTCGCCAAGGGCAACGCCGCTGATTTGTGCGCCAATGTGCGGCGTCAAACTGTCAACCTGAATGGATTGGTAACCGCTTACTGCTGTCATTTGATTTCTCCCCGAAAACGTTAAGGGCAGGTTGTAGCGCGCTGATACGGGGAGGTCAAGGCAACCTGGTGGCAGTATACTTTGGCGTCTTGTTCTGGAGAGGACTCATTGGATACACCGATAACTGTGGCAACACGATTTCAAGGACCGCCAGGGGTTGGTAATGGCGGGTATATCTGTGGCTTGCTGGCCGAATCGTTGGGGCCAGCCGCCTTAGCCGCAGGGGTTGAGGTAACCCTGCGGGCACCCACACCCCTTGAGCAGCCCTTGGTGGTGAGGCGGGACCAAGCCAAAGCCTCGCTGCATGATGGCGAGACACTGATCGGCGAGGCAGTGGCCGCGTCCTTCGAATTGGCGGTGCCCCAAGCCCCAACCTATGCCGAAGCCTTGGCAAACCAAAATAGTTCGCCCTCGCTGGGGCCTGAGATTGAAAACGTGGTGCCAGGCGGGCTTGGTTTTCACCCGGTCTGTTTTTGTTGCGGCGCCGATGTGCCCGAGGGACAGGGTCTGCGAGTGTTTGCGTCAACGATTCCCGGTTACGACGGCGTAGCGGCAGCATGGCGTCCCCACCCAGCGTTTGCCAATGACAGTGGCGAGTTACCAACGGAAATTATCTGGGGTGCACTGGATTGCCCGGGTCAATTTGCGTTCTTTGTGGACGGCGTTCGCACCGGTTTGCTCGGCCGCATGACCGCGAAAATCCTTCGGTCCGTGCCTGCCAGCGATCAACTCGTGATTCAAGGCTGGCGTATTAACGTAGACGGCAAAAAACACTTTGCCGGGACCGCACTTTTTAACCAAGCCGGGGAATGCTGTGCTTATTCCAAGCAGGTTTGGATCGGTCGCATGACCTAAGACCCCGGCCCCCGGCGTTTAGGTGCAAAGCTCTCCAGGCTGAGCGGTCAAAGGGGTTCGTAAAAATCTCGATTTCCTGCCTATAGAGGAGTGCGTCGCCGGGAAATTTCTGCGAGTATTTTCCTCGGGAGCCGATAAATAAAAGAGAGAGGGGAGTTATGAAATACGCCACACCTGCGTCCGCAAAGGAAGCAGCCGGATTGCTGAGCAAAGAAAAAGGCGCAGCCTTCCTGCTAGCTGGCGGTACCGACTTGTTGGTGAAATTGAAAATGGGCATGGTCGAACCCGATCTGGTGGTCGACATCAAGCGCATTCCAAAAATCAACGAAATACAAACGTCCGCTAAGGGATTCACTATCGGCGCCGGAGTACCCGGAGCGGCCATTGGTCAGCACAAAGGACTAAAGGCGGCCTGGCCCGGTGTTGTTGAGGCGGCCAACCTTATTGGATCCGATCAAATTCAGGGCAGAGCCACACTGTCTGGTAATCTGTGCAATGCCTCGCCAGCCGCTGACAGCGTGCCAGCTATGATCGCTGCGGGTGCCAAGGCGGTCATTGTTGGTCCTCAGAAAAAGCGCACCCTGCCTGTTGAAAAGGTGGTACTGGGACCAGGTAAAACAGCCCTGGCGAAGGGCGAAGTTATCGAAGCCATCACCTTGCCCAAGCCCGAGCCTCGCACCGGCGATGCTTATCTTCGCTTCATTCCAAGAACAGAAATGGACATTGCCGTGGTCGGTGTGGCCATCAGCCTGAAGCTCGAAAGAGGCGTGGTTAAGAAAGCTCGGGTCGTGCTTGGTGCCGTGGCACCAACGGCGATTATTGTGCCGGCGGCGGCGCGAGCCCTAGTAGGCAGCAAGTTGGATGATGCGGCTTTGGATAAGTTGGCCGCAGCCTGCAGTGCTGCCTGTAACCCCATTGACGACAAACGTGGAACCGTTGAATACCGGACCCGCGTCGCCGGCGTGCTCGCCAAGCGCGCGGCCAAGATAGCCTTTAAAAGAGCAGGAGGTGCCCTATGAGTAATGCAACACTCGTCTCAACCACCGTAAACGGTGATCCGGTGCAGTTTGCTTGTCCTACCGATGAGAGCCTGATGACCGCTTTGCGAAATCGCGTTGGCCTCACCGGTGTGAAAGAAGGCTGCGGCACCGGGGACTGCGGCGCCTGCAGCGTCACCCTGGATGGCAACCTGGTTTGCTCCTGCCTGGTGTTGGGCGTAGAAGCCGAGGGCCGTGAAGTTACAACCGTAGAGGGGCTGTCTGAGGACGGCGAGCTCCATCCGCTGCAGCAAAAGTTCATTGACCATGCTGCGCTCCAATGCGGTATTTGTACTCCAGGTTTTTTGGTGGCAGCCAAGGCGCTACTGGATCGAAACCCCAATCCCAGCGAAACCGAAATCCGCTACGCCCTTGCTGGCAATCTTTGCCGCTGCACCGGCTACGACAAGATCGTCCATGCCGTGCAAGCAGCAGCCAAGGACATGCGGAAGCAAAAGCGCCGCTAGCGAGTAGAGCGCCGCGAGCGAGTAGAAAACCGCCAGCGAGTAAAAAGAAAGAATTAGGGAGAAAGAACCATGGGTCACGATCAGAAATATGTGGACAAAGAATACGCAGTTGTTGGGACTCGTTTTAATCGGCCTGACGGCATCGACAAAGTAACGGGTAAGGCGCGCTACGGGGCTGATGCCAGTGCGCCAGGGCAGTTGGTCGGTCGCGTATTGCGCTCGCCGCACGCCCACGCCCAGATTTTAAAAATCAACACCAAGAAAGCGGAAAAACTGCCAGGGGTTAAATCCGTCGTCACCTTCGAGGATTTGCCGGATTTAACCGCTGGTGATCAGGGGCTGGCGGACATCTTGGAAAATTGCATGGCCCGAGGTCGCGCCCTGTATGACGGCCATGCGGTGGCTGCGGTGGCTGCAGTAGATGAGCAGACTGCGGCTAAGGCGCTAAAGCTCATCGACGTGAAGTATAAGAAGCTGCCCCATGTCACCGACGTTGACGAGGCCATGCTGGAATCCGCCCCGGTGATTCATGATCGAATCTTCACCCGGGGTGTAGAGCCTGCACCCACGAAGCCTTCAAATATTTCGGCTCGAACGCAAATGGGCTACGGCGACGTAGATGCCGGTTTTGCGGAAGCGGACGTTATCGTTGAGAAAACCTACAAAACCGAACAAACCCATCAAGGCTACATTGAGCCTCATGCGTGTTTGGCATCGGTCAACCCAGACGGCACGGCAGAGCTCTGGGTTACCACTCAAGGCCATTTTGTCTTTCGCAATGTGTGTGCCTCCTTGCTCGGCCTGGACATCGCCAAGCTTAAGGTCACCTCATCGGAAATCGGCGGTGGTTTCGGCGGCAAGACCCACGTATGGGCTGAGCCCGTCGCATTGGCGCTGTCCCGTAAGGCCAACCGCCCGGTGAAGCTGGTCATGGGTCGAGACGAAGTGTTCCGGGCCACGGGCCCCACGTCCTCTACGTCCATTGATGTGAAGATGGGCGCGAAGAAAGACGGCACTATTACCGCGGCGGTTGCCGAAATGCGTTATCAGGGCGGTGCCTTCCCCGGTAACTGGGCAATGCTGGCCTGTATGACTGCCTTCGCCTGCTACGACATCAAAAACAACAAATCGATTGGCTGGGACGTAATTGTCAACCGTCCAAAGGTTGCCGCCTATCGCGCGCCCTCGGCGCCAATGGCGGCGTTCGCTGTAGAAAGCACCATCGATATTCTGGCGAAGAAAATAGGCGTTGCGCCGATTGATATGCGGCTGAAGAATGTGGCTAGGGAAGGCACCGTAGCACCCTACGGTCCCACCTATGGCCCCATTGGTATCGAGCACACTCTGCAGGCGGTGAAAGATCATCCGCACATGCGTGCCAAGCTGAAAAAGAATCAGGGCCGAGGCGTTGCCTGCGGATTTTGGTTCAACATCGGCGGCCAAACCTGCACGGACCTCAACATTGGCGTCGACGGCACCGTGAACCTTACCCTTGGTACTGTGGATGTGGGTGGTTCGCGCTCGTCCATGGCCATGATTGCGGCTGAGGAACTGGGAATTCCTTATGACCAGGTGCGAGCGAATATCGCGGACACGACATCGCTGGGTCACAACGATATGACTGAGGGCAGCCGCGGCACCTTCTCATCCGGCATGGCTACGGTGTTCGCTGCTCGGGATGCAATTGGCGTGCTCAAGCAGCGCGCAGCGAAAATGTGGGGCGTACCCGAAGAAGACGTGGTTTGGGAAAATGGCCAAGCGGTAGCTACTGGTGCTGGTCACGGTAATTTGCCGCCGCTGTCGCTGAAAGAGATTGCGGCGAAGTCTGGTCGCACCGGCGGGCCCATTGCTGGGCATAACGAGGTCACTGCAGACGGCGCGGGCATGGGTTTTGCCAGCCACATCTGTGATGTGGAGGTGGATCCGGAAACCGGTCGCTCAACCATTATTCGCTACACGGTGGTGCAAGATGCGGGTAAGGCCATTAATCCAGATTACGTAGAAGGACAGTTCCAGGGTGGCGCAACTCAAGGTATTGGTTGGGCCCTGAACGAGGAATACATCTACGGCAGCGACGGGCGACTGCAAAATCCTGGCTTCCTGGATTACCGCATTCCTGTTTGCTCAGACTTACCCTTCATCGACACCAAGATCTTGGAAGTACCCAATCCGCTTCACCCCTACGGCGTGCGCGGTGTTGGCGAAACCTCCATCGTGCCGCCTCTAGCGGCGGTGGGCAACGCCATTGCTAACGCCACAGGTGTGCGGATGAATCATGCGCCGATGTCTCCGCCGCGAGTGCTGGCGGCCATCGATGACCTGGAAAATGCGGGTTAGGCTGAGCAACTCGCTACAGCTTCACGGCGGTCCCGGTAGCGTGATGGAAGTAACAGCCGGGACCATTGCCGAGTTGATGACCTCGCTAGTTGACCGTTATCCCGAGTTTCAGCAACTGCTGGATCGCGGGGTGGCGGTGTCCATTAACGGGCAAATCTTCCGGGACGACTGGACTCAGCCTATTCCTTGCGAGGCGGAAGTGTTTCTAATTCCTCGGATTGAAGGCGGTTAATCATGGCGGGCATTTGGCATAGGCCAGGGCTTTGGCTGCTCTTGGCTGCACTGTTCGTCGGGGCGTTGACAATTTGGCTGCCTCAGCGTGTGGCCGTCACCAATGCCAAAGTCATAGATGAGATCAAGACCAACCCTCAGGGCGCGCGGGCGGCGCGCACTATGATCGTGACTCTGGCCGATGGCCGCGTCTATCCGGTGAACTACCTGCGTGAAGGTGATCGGGTATTTATGGCCATTGATGGCGTGTGGTGGCGAGCCTTTCAGGAGGACGGCCAGAGGGTAGAGATGCTGATTCAGAACCAACGCCTCCGCGGTCACGGTAAGGCGGTGTTAGACGATCCGCAATTTGTAGCACAAGTGTTCGCGCGCCTGCGGCCGAAAGTTCCCGGATGGCTGCCCGCCTGGCTTAACGGCAAATTGGTGGTTATTGAACTGTCGCCCCAATAGACGCCGGTTGAGCCTTGGCACGGGTTGAATATAAGGCGATTAACATGACGGAAGTCGACGTTGAATTTGTTTCTTTGGTGTCTGCAACCAGTCAGCGCAACGGCGCGGGTTTTAATCCCTGTCAGGGACTGTATTTCCGGCCCCAGGGAGCGAAGCCGTCGGTGGCGTTTATCGCCTCCCATTACAACGTAGATTTCAGCGAGCACTACCTAGCGCCGTTAATGGCCCAGCGCGGCTTCGGCTTTTTAGGCTGGAATACGCGTTTTCGCGGCAACGAAGCTTTTTTTCTGCTGGAACACGCACTGATCGATATTGGCGCTGGCGTGAATTGGCTGCGTCAGCAAGGCGTAGAGACCGTCGTGCTATTAGGCAATTCCGGTGGCGGTTCCCTGATGGCTGCCTATCAGTCCCAAGCCCTGGGCGTCACTATGTCCGCCACACCGGGACTGAAAATTCCCCAGGCCTTGCACGAGCTGTCTGGGGCGGACTGCTACATTTCATTGAACGCCCACGGCGGACGCCCGGAAGTGCTCACTGCGTGGTTTGATCCAGCGGTTGCGGACGAAACCGATGCCTCCAGCGTGGTGCCGGAACTGGATATGTACAACCCGGACAACGGACCACCCTACAATGCGGTGTTTATCCAGCGTTACCGTCAGGCTCAGGTTGCTCGCAATGAGCGTATTACACGCTGGTGTTATGACGAGCTGGCCCGTCTTGAAGGGCTGGGTATGGCAGACCGGGCGTTCAATTTGTACCGGACCTGGGCGGATTTACGCCTGATGGATCCTAGCATTGACCCGTCAAAGCGCCGAGAGGCGTGGTGCTATGCCGGCGATCCGAAGACGGCCAATTACAGCCCCAGAGGAATTGGGCTTACCAATACCCTGCGTACCTGGCTATCCATGTGGAGCCTGAGTGATTCCCACTGCCGAGGAGAACTGCACCTGCCGAGAATTACCGTGCCTTCTCTGGTGATTCAAAGTGACGCAGACACCGGGGTTTTCCCCAGTGACGCCCAAGTCATTTATGAAGGATTGGGTGCGGCAGACAAAACGCTGAAAATGATTCCCGGCGATCACTATTTGCAGCAGCCCGAAGGTGCCCGAAACGCGGTGGCAGATCTTGTTGCCCGCTGGCTGTTGGACCGGATCTAAGGCCGTTAGGTTTGGGGCGGCGTGGCCAGCCCGGCAGTGATAAGTTGCTCCAGCTGCGGCTGAAAGGCTTGGTTTAGCTCAGCATAAGTTTCAGCGCCTACAATGGCCTTGAGGGTTGCCCCAGAAATGTTGAAGTAGTTGATGGCCCCCAACAGCTGGTAGACGAGGGCTAATGCCTGAGCGCTAGATGCACGTTCCCAGCCGGGAACAGCCATGACCATATCCGTGAGGCCATTGAGGAAAGGTCCCAGATACCAAGTGCCCGCCGAGTCAATGCGTTGTTTGTTGTCGAGGATCTCGCGCAAGAGCAGAGTCGTCTGGTTTGGCTGGACGCGAGGGTTTTGCTGAATTTTAAGCAGGTAGTGTTTGAGCCTTTGGACAGGGTCGGCGTCTAGGGAGACTGCCTCTTTGGCCAGGGCATCAAAACGGTCCGAGATGCGGGCCAGTACTTCGCCATACAGTTTTTCTTTGCTGCCGAAGTGATGCAGAAGTGCTTGCTTGGTAAGACCCTCGGCAGCGGCGATGGCAGCGATGCTAACGCCATAAAAACCGCGTTCGGCGAACAGTCTCTCGGCGCTGTCTAAAAGCTGTTGTTTGGTATTTGCAGACACTGGCTACGCTCCGAATTGTTGACACCTTACCACTCGGTAAGTAGTGTGCAAACAAACTTACCAAGCGGTAAGTATCAGAGTGAGGCAGCAAGGCCCTTCTGATTAGGCAGTGGCATCGCTGTCCTGCCCAAAGATTTAACGTGAACCGCCAAGGGAGAACTGCCCATGAATCGTGAAACAGCAGCTATTGGTGCCCAAGCAGGGCTGCATCATCAATATTTCCTCGGCCTGCAGCTGCTCGTTGCCGTCGAGGAGGGAAGGGACACGGTCTACGATTGGATGTTCCGACTGTTCCGCCGTCAACACGAAGACAAATTTCTTTCCAGTTTTATGAAGCTGGGACTGGAGGGGCTGCCGCACGCTGTGGCCTGTGCCAAGTATCACGTGCTTTCTAACGGCGTTGGCGGCGTTGCTGTAGAGTACATGGAAGAATCCACTACCAAGGCTTGGGTGCGCTTTCGCTACCCTCGCTGGATGTACGCGGGTCCTGCCATTTGCGGTATTCCCGTGGAGGCAAGCCGGGGTTTTTTGCACGGTTGGTACGCCCAGAACGGCGTGAGTTTAGGCAATCCACGGCTGGGTTTTGTTTGCGTCTCCGAAGACGTCACGGGTCAATTTGGCTTGTGCGGCTATTTCAAAGAATACGACTACGATCTTGTACCTGAAGAGCGCCTGCAATTTGCCCCCGACGAAAGGGTGCCGGACTACGACGCTAACGCTCAGCCCTCACCGCCGGACAATCAATGGACACCAGAGCGTTTAGCCAAGGCAAATAGAAACTACTCGGTGGAGTACATCCGCAACGGTATGCGCGCTCTTACGCAAGTGGTGGGTGAGCCTCGGGCGCTGGAATTAGCCCAGCGTGCGGCTCGACTGATCGGATTGCAGCATTATCCAATCATGGCGGATCAGGTCGGCGCAGTGGATGGCGGCGTGAACGAGGCCGCGGATTTTCTGCAGACTATGATGTCTGGAATGGGGGATGCCTGCACTACCCAGATTCAGCAAGACGGCAGCGTTGTGTTGATTCACTCCGGCCTGCGGGTTCTGCGTGATTTGGAGCCGGCAGTACGCGACAATCTGCTGGTGGCCTGGACAGAATTGTGGAAAGGGGCGATTGGCTCGCACCGAGCTTTTATGGAACTGGACTGCTCTGCAGATGCCCAAAGACCGGACGAGTTGATTTGGCGTTTGCGGCAGCGAGCCTAGAACCGATAAACCCAGGTTCTGCATAACCGAACAGCAAATCATACGGCGGAGAAATCATGGCAGCACTACTACAGCTGAGCGCTGACGTTATCGACGGCAGAAAAAGCACGGCAGAAATCGGGCCGTTAAACCGCATCAATTTCCAGCTTTCGGAGTTGGCCGATGATGTGGCCATGGTGGAGGCCTTCTCTCACTCCATCGTGTTTAAAACCGATGAAGGCTTGGTGGTTTTTGATACCAGCAATCTGCAGGGCTCCAATCGTGTCGTGGACGCCATTCGAGATTGGTCTACGGAGCCTTTTCACAGCTTGGTCTATACCCACGGCCACATGGATCATGTGGGAGGCTGCGGTACGTTTTTGCTGGATGCCCAGGATCGAGGCCACCCGCGGCCGCAGATCGTGGGCCATGAAAACATCAAGCCTCGATTCGATCGCTATAACGCAACCAATGGCTACAACCTCACCATCAACAAGCGTCAGTTCGGCTCCGTAGCGCGACGGGGCTATGACGTCACCGGGGAGGCAGAGCGCTTTCTGCCCAGCAGTTCCCCAGTACCGGACGTGACCTATCAGCAGCGGCTGGACCTGCATATTGGCGGCCTGGATGTTGAGCTAGTGCACGCGCGAGGCGAGACCGACGACCACACCTGGTCCTACCTGCCGAAATACAACGCTATCTGTGCCGGTGACTTTCTGATTTGGGCCTTCCCGAACGCGGGTAATCCCCAGAAGGTGCAGCGATACCCCGCAGAATGGGCGGCAGCCATGCGCGCTATGGCGGCAAAGGAGGCCGAACTGTTTCTACCAGCCCACGGATTGCCCATTGCGGGTAAGAAGCGCATCAAAAGTGTTCTTACCGACGTAGCGGATGCGCTGGAGTTTTTAGTCCAGGAAACCGTGGAGCGGATGAACGCAGGGATGCGTCTTGACGACATCGTACACGAAGTGAAGCTAGACCCCGGTTATCTGGAGAAGCCCTTCATGCAGCCTACCTACGACGAACCGGAGTTCGTGGTGCGCAATATTTGGCGCTTGTACGGCGGTTGGTATGACGGTAATCCGGCGCACTTGAAACCTGCCAAGGATGCGGATTTGGCCAAGGAGGTTGCCCAGCTTGCGGGCGGCGCCAACAGCTTGGCTGATCGCGGTTTGGCGGTGATGGAGAGTAATCCGCGCTTGGCTTGTCATCTGGTGGAAATGGCCGTGCAGGCTGAACCCGAAAATCGTTACGCCCACGAAGTGCGGGCGACGGTTTACCAGCATCGGCGGGGCCTGGAAACGTCGCTTATGGCTAAGGGTATTTTTGGTACCGCAGCCAGCGAATCTCAGGCCATGAACGAAGACGTCTAAGCCGGGAGTTCAGCTATAGCCCGGTAACGTTGCTGCCGTCGGATTTGACTCCTAGTGCGTTGACCGGCAAGTCAGCATGGGCCAAGCCGGGCTCCAGGTCGGCGCAAAACTCCAGCATGATGCCGTCGGGATCTAAAAAGTAGAACGACTGGAGCCATGGTTTGTTCATGGCGTCGGGATAGGCCCCTGCGTCGGCTCCGGTTACCGCATCGTTGTGATTGACAATGGGCGTGCAGTCCACGCCCTTGGCCATGAGCTTTTCACGGTACAGGCCAATCTCGTCCGCCGCCACGCTGAAGGCGACATGGTTCATGGAACCGTGGGCCGAGCTGATATTGCCCTGTTGACTGCCAACGATGTTTTTTACCGCCGCTACACCGGGCTGAGCGGGCTTCGCGTCGTTGAACCAAAAGAACGCCAGTTCGCTGCCGTTGCCCATGTCGAAGAAAAAGTGCTGCCCGTAACCCGGCAGGTCGAAGCCCTTTTTCAGGGTCATGCCCAACACATTGGTATAAAAATCCACCGTGCGCTCCATGTCTTTGCACACCAGGGCAAGATGGTGGAGTCCGTTAAATTTAATTTGGTCCTTCGCGCTCATGGTGATCCCCTCGTTTTCTCTAGCCAAGCAACAACGCTATCAAAAAACCATCAGCGGTTTTGCACGATTGAGGCCTTTTTTGCGGTTTTTTGATCGGGCTGGCATTTCCAAGTGTAGCTGCCTAAGCTTTTGGCACTTTTTGGGGAGAGCACAATGCAACTGGATCAATACGAAACCTTGTCCGTGGAACGCGATGGGCCACTAGACATTCTGTGGCTGAACCGGCCCGAGAGTCTCAATGCCATCACCACCCAGATGGTTACTGAGCTGCGGGACTATTTCGATCACTTGACCGAAAACGAACAAACTCGTGTGGTGCTGATGGGCGGGCGTGGTAAAGCCTACTGCGCTGGCTTGGATATTAAGTCCGCTACTGATGCTTCGCTGCCCAAGCCGTTCGGCGGGGGTATGGGTTTCCAGGGTTATCTGGCCGAGGTCTATATCAAAATGCGTCGCTGCCCGCAGCCCATCATTAGCATGATTCAAGGCCCGGCTTGCGGTGGTGGTTTTGCCTTTGCGCTGGCTAGTGACGTCCGTATTGCCGCGGATACGGCAAAGATGAATGCAGCCTTTATCAAGCTAGGGCTTTCCGCCTGCGATATGGGCACCAGCTACTTTTTGCCGCGTTTGGTCGGCACGTCGATCGCTTCAGAATTGATGCTCACGGGCAAGTTCATTCACGCGGATCGGTGCTTGAGTACGAACCTTGTGTCCGAAGTCGTGCCTGAGGCACAGCTGCTGGAGACCGGCAAACGCTACGCCCAAGAGATGTTGCTGGCGTCTCCCATGGGTCTGCGGCTGACCAAGGAAGGGCTGAATGTGGCTATCGACGCCCCGGGTTTGGAGGCAGCCATTGCGATAGAAAATCGCAACCAAGTTTTGTGTTCGCGTACCGAGGACGCGAAGGAGGGCATGCGAGCCTTCATCGAAAAACGCCCCCCGGTTTATCAGGGTCGGTAATGAAAACGTAAACCGATGCCTTGGCAGTAGGAGGATCTGCAGCGGTGTCTCAAAGCTTGAGAGATCGGCCGGGTTAGTCACCAGCGCCTAAGCGAGAAACAGCCGAGCAGGCGGCTAACGATAAAGCTCCTGCTCAACGTTGATTCCTCAGGGCCAGATCCCAGTCCTGCCGACATCCGAGCATTGTCCATTCGTCCACATGGGCTGCAACCTCGGACCAACAGGCGGCTAAGGCGTCTTGGTAGTTCGCTTCCCTGTCTCCGCGCAGATCAAGCCTGGTACAGCGAATGGTCGGAGCCTCATGCGGGGAGTCAGCCAAGAGAGCGAAGGCCACGTAGACGTCGTCCGCCCGATCTATGAGGTAGCGTCCAATCGGGTGTGCCGCAACGTGCACCCCCAAGGGTGTTGCGAACTGGGGTGTGCTCTTTCCAACCTCTAGGCACGCTTCGTCAGGCTGCCAGAGTAGAATTGATCCGGCGTCGAACTTTCGCACGAGACGGAGCGCGACCGTCTGAGCAGGTTTTTCGGTTGAGATGTACGAGACCCGCGATGAGACTTGCTCGCCGAACAGGAGTCGAAGTCCGCGAACGTAGTCGCTGACTGAAGCGTTGTCCGCCAATGTCACCACCCTGGCACCGCCACAGACCAACGATGTGGGAATGGCAGTGGGCGGTCCAATGTGTGGGTTGAGCACGAGGACACGCCGACCGGCGCGGGCGGAAGCTAATAAGGGCTGTATGGATTGAAGCCCATCTCGGTCTCTGCCGTGGACGATTCCTGCAACGATTCCCTAGCGATCAAGGAGGTTCAGGCGTGTAAGCACAGCATCGCGGCCAAAGCCAGACAGAATAGTTTCAAATCGAGGCAGATACTCGCCCTCGTTCGCCAAGACAATTGGAATTCGGAAGTCCCGGTCTAGACGTACATTCCACCAACGCACCAGTGACCATAGGCGTTCAAGTATGTACATCTTGGTGCGTGTTACGCCCGCCATGCAAACCTCCTCATTCCGATTGTCGACAAGACGACTGCAAGTGGAAGGATCAAGAGCGGCAGCAGCTGCGGATTGCCACCCCGCACCGTCGCCTCCACGCCATCGCTCGGTGCGAGCGCCGACATCCACTGAAGCGGGTGGTTAGTAGGAATAAACACCCTTTTTCATCTTTCAGGAAAGCACCGGTAGCCTCGGCACCCTCGCAAATCCCCTCTTATCGCTGGCTGCATCTCCGGGCTGGATAAGTTGGCCACAAAAGATTCGGTGATTTATCTCTAAGACGGGAACGGTGGTCGAGGGCGAGCGTGGTCGATGCATTCTCCACGTGATGGAATTCGCAGAAGGGTCAGTGGTTGGCTGGTCTAATCCGATGGCGCCGGGCTCCCAAAACAACAATCGGCCATCGAATAGGCCTTCGGTATCGGGTCCTCTTGTTCTTCGACGGATTTTTAGAGCAGTCGCTTTCACTGAAAGTGAGGTTGGGCTTACGAAAGAAAGCATGTACCAGTTGCTCTGCTCTCGCACGCAGGGCGCGCAGGAGGGCATGCGAGCCCCCATGAAAAAACGCCCCCCGGTCTATCAGGGTCGTTAAGGAAAACGTAAACTGGCGCCCTGGTAACAGGAGGATCCGCAGCGGTGTCTCAAAGCTTAAGAGATCAACTGGTCAAGGCTGGTTTAGCCACCAGTGCCCAAGCAAAAAAAGCCGAGCGCTCAAAACGTGCCGAAGCCACCGCCGAGCGACACCAAACCAAGACAAAAAAAGGTAAGGGGGCGACTTCAAGCCAATCCGACACCGCGAAGGTTAAAGCGAAAGCCGCCCAGCAACGAGCCGAGCGAGCAGCGCGAGATAAAGCTTTGGCGCAGCAGCGCAACGAAAAGGCTCAGGCCAAGGCGCTGCAGGCCCAGATCAAGCAGCTGATCGTGCAAAATGACCAGCGCACTCAGGTGTCCGATGACGATGCAGTGCCCTACAACTTTGTGCACGGTAAAAAGATCAAAAAAATCTTCGTGACAAAGCAGCAGCTCGAGGCCTTGAGCAGTGGTCGGCTAGTGGTGGTGAACAACAATGGGCTCTACCACTTTGTCGATGAAAAGGTCGCGCAACAAATCGCCCAGCGTGACCCCAAACGTATTATCGTTGCTCATGAAGCCGAGGCTAAGCCACCAGCGCCGGGTTCCGATGAAGAGTTTTACGCCAAGTTTGAGGTGCCTGACGATCTGGATTGGTAGTGATGAGAAGGGTACCGATTAGGCACAA
>JAYOBI010000009.1:54577-99155 GCA_038104735.1 Gammaproteobacteria bacterium
AAAAAATGATAGAAAAAATTATACGACTTTTGTTCGCGCCACTGACCTTTGCCGTGGCGTTTTTAACGCCCTTATTCGCGCAAATCTTGGATGCCCTGGAGTGGTCCTTGCCCATAGCGTCAAATCTCACCTTGGCCTTTGTTGTCGCGGTTAGTTGGGGGCTGGTAGCGCAGTTACGGGGGAGCTGGTTATGGCTGAAGTAATGCCTGAGACGAACTGGGATGCGCTGACCGATGAGCAATTAGACGCCATGGAGCGCAAGATTGCCGCAAAATACATGGGCGGCTTTCCGCTGACCATGGTGCTGTGGGGTTTCACCAACACGGCGGTTTGGCTTGCGCTTTGGCCATTAGTGTTAACCGGCACCATGCCACTGTGGCTGGCATTCCCCATCGCTTTGTTTAACGTCACCGCCGCCTATTTGCCTTCCCATGATGCCCAGCACAGCATCATCGCTCGGCGGGGTCACAAGCTGCGCTGGCTTAACGAGCTATTGGGTCATGTGTCGTTGATTCCTTTTGCCGCGCCGTTCCGCTATCTGCGCCACACTCATTTCGAGCACCACGCCCACGCCAACGACCCGGCGCTGGATCCCGATTATGACGTTCACGCAGAAAACCGATGGCAGTTTTTCCGTCAGGCCGTGATGCAAATGCAGCCTGCCAGCGCCAAGGGCAAGCAGGCCTATCCAGAGACCTTGAAGCGCATTGGCCGGGAGCACCTGGTTCTCGAGGCCCTCGCTTTTCGGTCCGTGTATTTGCTGGTGCTTTTTACCATGGCGTGGGCTGGCTATGCCCTTGAGGCAGCGCTGCTGTGGTGGGTGCCGATCTTGCTGTCCCAAATCTACATTCGCTACTACCTGAGCTGGAAACCTCACCATCCGGCTGTTGAAACCGGGCGTTACCGGGATACCTCGGCATTTCGCAGCAGTCTTGGCAATCTCGGCTCCTCGGGTATGCAGTACCACATCGTGCATCATCTATATCCACGGATACCCCTGACCAAGACCCCGGCCGCCTATCGCGAGCTGCGCCCGATATTGGAGCGTCGAGGCTGCGAATCGCGTGGTCTCTGACGCCCCGGTGAGCTAGCGACACTCCCAACGCCGGGGCGGATGTGGTGGTAGCATAGAGCATGACCGTCGAACCCATGCACCCCCAACAGCGCGATCCAGCTTATGGCTGGGTAATGGTGTTTGCTGTGTTTTTGCTTAGCGCCCTGGCATTCGGAGCGTTAGGCTCCATATCGGTTTTCCTCAAGCCCTTGGCCGCCGAATTCGGCTGGAGTCGGGGACAAACGTCTTTCGGCTATACGGTCATCTCTTTTTCATCGGCGCTGTTTGGCGTTTTGTGGGGCTTTGTCGCCGATCGCTACGGCACGCGCTGGTTTGGTTTGATTGCCGCCTTTGCTATGTCCGGCAGCCTATTTGCCCTAAGTAGCCAAGACTCCATTTTGCAGTTCTATGGCCTTTACTTTCTGTTTGGGGCATTTGGCAATGCCATGGTGACCTCACCCTTATTTGCCAATGTGGGTTTTTGGTTCAACCAAAAACCGGGTTTGGCGCTGGGTATTACCGCCTCCGGGGGTGCGGTTGGTCAGGCTGTGGTGCCGTACTTATGCGCTCTAAGTTTGAGTGAATTCGGCTGGCAAAATACTTATGTAATTGCCGCTGCTGCGTATTTGTTGCTGGCGCTGCCCGCAGCCTTACTGATCCGCGAGTCGCCGGGTCGAGAGCTGGCGCGTTTGCAGCCTCAAGAGGAGCAGCGAGACTTCCCCCTGTCCGAGCGTGAGGTGATCCTATGGATCAGCGTCGCCATTATTTTTTGCTGCAGCTGCATGTCGGTACCCATTGTGCATCTGGTGCCGCTGCTAACCGACGCCGGCCGACCCCTGGAGCAGGCCACAACCGTGTTAATGGTCTTAATGTTCAGTGGCGCGCTTGGGCGTATTCTTGGCGGCAAGCTCAGCGACATTATCGGTGCGCTACCCAGCTACATGCTCATGTCCGCCGGGCAAACCCTGTCCGTGGTGTGGTTTCCCTTTTTGGAGTCCACCCTCGCGATTTATGTTGTCGCAGTGATTTTTGGTTTTACCTACTCCGGCGTCATGTCCACGATTTTGGTCTGTACGCGCATGATGGTCTCGGCAGGCTATGCGGCCAGGGCCATGAGCATCACGTCGTTTTTTGGCTGGTTCGGTATGGGGGCTGGGGGGTTCATGGGCGGACTGCTCTACGACTTTACCGGAGACTATGAAGTGTCTTTCATCGCCGCCATGCTGGTCGGCTCAATCAATCTCGTGGTGCTGACCTTATTCGCGCTGCGGATTCGGCGGCAGACGTTGGCTGCTGTGCAAAATCAGCCGCTGGGTCAGCCCTAGTGAATGTACTGGGAGCCACAGCACCGGCGCAGTTTCTTCGCGAATACTGGCAGCGTAATCCTCTGCTGATTCGCAAAGCGCTGCCGCAATACACCTCTCCTATCAGCCCTGAGGAGCTGGCGGGACTGGCCCTGGAGCAAGAAGTGGAATCTCGCCTGGTGACATCGTCCGGGGATCAGTGGTCGCTGCGTCATGGGCCTTTCGCAGAAGACGATTTTCGCAGCTTACCCGAACAAGACTGGACGCTGCTGGTGCAGGGGGTAGACCTCTGGGTACCTGAGGTCAAAGCTTTGCTTGGGCGGTTTGATTTCTTACCGCCCTGGCGTCTGGATGACATTATGGTCAGCTATGCCTGTCCTGGCGGCAGCGTTGGGCCGCATTTCGATCAGTACGATGTGTTTCTTCTGCAGGTTGAAGGCCAGCGCCGCTGGCGTGTTGGTGCGCCCTGCGATGCTCGCACGCCGCTTCGAGAGGACCTGCCGCTGCGTCAGATCAAAGACTTTCGCCCGCAACAGGATTGGTTGCTGGAGCCCGGGGACATGCTGTATCTGCCGCCGGGTGTTTCCCATTGGGGCGTTGCGGAAACTGCCTGCCTGACGTTTTCCATTGGTTTTCGCTCACCCAGCATTGCCGATATGTTGGGTGATCTTTCCGTTGAACTCCTCAGTCAAGGTTATGACGTGCATTATCGCGACCCGGCACTAAGTCCGGAAATGGCGGCCCAAGACATTGATCCGGCTTTTATTGCTCAAGCAAAGCAGCAGCTATGGCAGGCATTGAATGACGACGACCTCATTGCTGATTGGTTTGCTCGATTCATGACCGCAACCAAGTATCCCGAACTCGAAGAGCTCACTGAGGAGCAGCGTCACGCAAAATTTCGTGGTCGTCGCTATTTTAACGGCGATGCCGTAGGCGACAGCTTTAACCCCCGCTAAAAAAGAGTCTTAGCCACAACCCAAGAGGTCTGACCGTGACTAACGCCAACCAAGAACAAATCGACTACTGGAATAATAAAGCAGGCCCTAACTGGGTGGACATGCAGGAGCGGCTAGACCGTGTTCTTCAGCCTCTCTCTGATGCCGGCTTAAAGGCTGCCGGGGTGCGCGCGGGGGAACACGTTCTGGATGTTGGATGCGGCTGCGGCGACACCACAATTGCGCTGCGCAAGCTGGGTGCTGATGTCCTTGGCGTGGACGTTTCCGGGCCCATGCTTGACCACGCACGCAGCCGTAACGCTGAAGTCAGCTACCTGCAGGCGGATGCGGCCACCTCAGATTTTAGCGGCAGGCAATTCGATCTGGTGTTTTCGCGCTTCGGTATCATGTTTTTTTCTGACCCGGTGCCGGCGTTCATCAATATTCGCAATGCCATGAGCCCTACTGCCCGTTTGCTATTTGTCTGCTGGCAGCCGCCCGCGGCTAATCCGTGGATGTCCGCAGCGGGCCGGGCAATAGCACCCTTTTTGCCCGCACCTGAGACTGCGCCGGATCCTCGTGCGCCAGGCCCCTTCGCCTTTGCCGACGCCGACTATGTGTCCGATTTGTTGAGCCAAGCGGGTTTTCGCGAGGTGTCGATCAGTCCCTATCCCCATAGCCTTCGGGTTGCCGATGACGTTGACCAGGCAGTGCACTTTCAAACGCAGTTGGGTCCCGCGTCCCGGGCCATTAATGAGCTTGATGGTGACGAGCGGGCAAGGGCGCTAGCCGCCGTGAAAGATGCGCTGACACCTTTCGACAACGGTGATGGCGTTTATATGGACGCGGCGGTCTGGTTAATCAGCGCCAAAGCTTCGGTTTGGCGCGTTTGGTGATTCTAGAGGCCAGCGCTTAGCGCAACTCCAGACCCTGCATGCTGCCTTCCTCACGCCATGCGTTGATGACTTTGAAGAATTTGCTCGGACCGGCACCGTAGGCGCCGTTTTGTACGCTTATCGGATTGGGCTGGCCCTCGTTGTTGTAGTAGCCCGGCGTGCACTCGGCCTGAAATGACTCGCTCAGCCGAGACTTGGCGATAACCTCCTGTACCCAGGCGTCCTCGGCCTCTTGGGTAACCTCCACCACATTGGCTTTGGCCTTTTTGCATTCGCCCAGAATGTAGGCAATGTGCTTGGCCTGCTCGTTCATGGCGTGAGGGAAACTCACGGTAAACCCGGCTTGTGCAGTGTGAATAATGAAGCAGTTCGGGAATCCCCGAGTCTGCAAGCCGTGCAGGGTTGATATGCCCGCAGACCACTTGTCCTTAAGACTCAGACCGTTCCGACCGACAAGGTCGTAGCCCGAGCGGCGGGTGTAGTCCGTGCCCACCTCAAAGCCGGTGGCGAAAATAATGCAGTCCAGCGCAAAAGCCTGGCCATTGGCGATGATGCCGCTTTCGGTGATTTCATCGATGCCTTTACCCGCCGTGTCGATCAAATGCACGTTGGGCCGATTGAAAGCGGGGAGGTACTCGTCGTTAAAACAAGGCCGCTTGCAAAACTGTCGATAGTAGGGCTTCAGCGCCTCGGCGGTGTTGGGGTCGTTTACCAGTTCCTCTGCCCGAGCGCGAATTTGCTCCATTTTCTGAAAGTCTGCCAGCTCCATTTTCTCCGCGATTTCCTGAGGCGATAAACGTCCCTGGCCGCGAAAATTCACCATGGAGGCAAGATTACGAATGATTTCGGTCCAGCCATCGTTAACCAGGTCCTGGTCGGCGAAACCGCCGGAAACCAGCGTGTTGAAATTGTCCATTCGCGCCTGCTGCCAGCCAGGCTGCAGGCTTGCCGCCCATGCTGGATCCGTGGGCCTGTTGGCGCGCACGTCCACAGAGCTGGGGGTGCGCTGAAAAACGTACAGCTCCTTTGCACCCTTGGCCAAATGAGGCACGCACTGAATTGCGGTGGCGCCGGTGCCAATAATGCCCACTCGTTTGTCGGCTAAACCGGTCAGGCCGCCCTCTGGACCGCCGCCGGTATAGGCGTAATCCCACCGAGAGGTGTGAAAGGTATGTCCCTTATAGGTGTCGATGCCTTTGATGCCGGGGAGTTTGGGGCGGTTTAACGGGCCATTTGCCATACACACGTATTGGGCCGTCATGGCATCGCCACGGTTGGTGGTGACGGTCCAGCGCTGATTCTCCTCGCTCCAATTCATGCCCTCTACTTCGGTTTGAAAGCAGGCGTGCTCGTACAGGTTGAAGGCTTCGCCAATGGCTCGGCTGTGGGCCAGGATTTCCGGGGCGTGGGTGTATTTTTCCTTGGGAACGAAATTAAGTTCTTCACAAAGGGGGAGGTAAACGTAGGACTCAACGTCGCAGGCGGCGCCGGGATAACGGTTCCAGTACCAGGTGCCGCCAAAGTCACCACCTTTCTCGATAATACGCACCTTGGCCACACCGGCTTCGGTGAGCCGAGCGCCAGTCAGCAATCCGCCGAAACCGCCGCCAACGACAATAACGTCAACATGATCTGTTAGCGGTGCCCGGTTGAGCGGGGCGTCAACATAGGGGTCATCGACGTAGCGAGAAAAATCGCCGGTCACCTCAACGTATTGCTGGTTGCCCTCAGCGCGCAGGCGTTTGTCACGCTCTTCTCGGTACTTGGCGCGCAGGGCGTCGGGATCGAAACCTAGGTCTTGGACTGTTTGTTGGTCTGCCACGTTCACTCTCGCTACAACATCGTGAGAGTGCATCATAACAATCACGGTTCCACCCAGTCTCGATCGTTGCCGAAAAAGTCTCCCTGTGGTTATGCTGGCCCGGCGGCTGAGTTTGACGCGTAGTTTTCAATCACATTACTTGGAGCGGTTTATGCTCGCTATCATCGGCGGATCCGGCCTCTACCAGTTGGATGGTTTAACGATTCATCAGCAGCATCAGATCACGACGCCTTTTGGCGAGCCGTCTTCAGCAATCATTGAGGGTGATTATCAGGACGAGCAGGTGCTGTTTTTAGCCAGGCACGGCGTTAATCACGAGTTTTTGCCCAGCGAAGTGAACTATCGGGCAAATATTTTTGCCCTGAAAAGTCTCGGGGCCCGTCGGGTCATTGGCGTCTCTGCGGCGGGCAGCTTGCGACAGGAACTGGAGCCCGGGCAGTTAGCACTGGCCTCTCAGTATTTTGATCACACTCGGGGTAAGCGTGATTACAGTTTTTTTGGCGGCGGCGTCGCAGCCCATGTGTCCACGGCTAATCCGGCCTGCCCGAGTTTGTCGGCTGATATTGCCAGAGCAGCGAGCCGCATTGGCGAAACGCTCCATCTGGATAAAACCTACGGCTGCGTTGAAGGGCCGCGTTTAGGCACTCGCGCCGAGAGCTTTTTTTTGCGCGACGCAGCGAGCTGCGATTTGGTGGGCATGACCAATGTGCCCGAGGCGTTTTTGGCTCGTGAAGCTCAGCTCGCCTACTGCGCTATTTGCGTGGTTACGGACTATGATTGTTGGCTGGATGATCCGTCTCAGCACGTGAGCGTTGATCTTTTTTTAGCAACCTTTCAAGCAGCCACGGCTAAAGCGAAGAAGCTGATCGCAGAAGTGTTACAGCAGCCATTGACGGAAACCCCCAGGGAAATCCGCCAGGCACTGGCTGGTTCCTTACTGACGCCTAAGGAGACCCTGAGCGCGACGCAAAAGACCTGGCTCGCAGTCCTTGAGCGGTAATGCAAACGGTATTTGTTAGTCGCCGCAACTACCGCCACCCAGGACGCAGAATTTCGCGCAATTGGGGTGATTTAGCGCAACCGCTTTAGTCGCTTCGGTCAGGGAATTGCCCAAGTTAAATTCGGGTTCGTAGGGCAGCAAGGTGCAGGCCATAACCGATGGTTTCTGGCTGCCTTTGTGCTTCACCACCATACGGGAGGAAGCACACATCATCTCCTCAGGATTGACTCCCAGGATTTCCCAGCAGTCCCGACTAATTTCGGGAACCGGCGCCGAAGGATCAATTTCGGGGAACAAAATTAGGGCGTTTGCGTCATAGGCAGACAGCGCTATGCCCAGGGACTCAAAAGCGCGGGCAAAGCCCTGCCGTAGTTCGCCCTCGCTGTCTCCCCAGCGGGTCCGGCCGGCGATGTGGAAATTTATCTCGCTGCGCTGCAGCCACTTCAGGCCGTTAACCATGGGCTGCCAAGAATTGAATCCACGCTCCTGCTCGTGGATGGCTTGCTCAAAGTGATCGATGGACACCCTTAGCGTGAGCTGCTCACGAAACGCTCGGTTCAGATCCAGCAGCCCTGCCTGAACTTTTGGCCGCATCATTGGTCGCATGGCATTCGTTAGCACTAGCAGGTCATGGCCGCGCTCCAAGCAGGCTTCCATGATGTCGAGGATGTGGGGATTCATGAACGGCTCACCTCCGGTGATGCCGATGTTTCGAGTACCCAGGTTTTCCGATTGTATTTCGTCTAAAAACGGGAGGGTTTCACTTAGGGTCAGGTATGCCAATCGGTCGTTGGCTGGCGTCGATTCGATGTAGCAGTGTTCGCAGGCGATATTGCATAGGGTGCCGGTGTTCAGCCACAGGGTCGTCAGTGCACAGAATTCGACTTTGGCTCGAAATTCTCCTGCAGCTGTGCGCTCGGGATCGGTGAAGGGCACGCTCAGGGTGTCAGGTTGTGGCTCAGCGGGTGTGATGACGGTTCCTTAGTTCGAGTGTTGGAATCAATAGCCGGGCGTTTAGGCTTTCATTGCGCTGGACATACTCCAGACTAACTTTGTGGCGCTGATACTAATTTCGTCCAGGCTCTGACCGGGTTTGAAGAGGGCGCCGCCTAAGCCAAACCCGTTTGCGCCGGCGTCCCAATAGGCTGCCATGCTGCCGGAATCTATGCCTCCAACAGGGATTAGCGGCAGGCTCTCAGGCACCACGGCGCGCCAACTGCGCAGAATGTCAGGAGCAATCATTTCTGCGGGAAAAGCCTTAACCGCGTGAGCGCCAGCGTCCAAGGCGGCAAATACTTCTGTTGGTGTTGCCGCTCCAGGAATAACGGTCATTCCTGCCTCAACCCCGGCCTGAATAACCTCGGTGTTGGTATTTGGTGCCACCAACAGCTGGCCGCCGTGATCTCTCACCTCGCCCACCGCAGTGGCGTTCAGCACGGTGCCTGCGCCAACTAGCATGGAATCGCCCAGCCCTTGGGCAATTCGCTGGATGCTGTCCAAGGGCTGAGGGGAATTTAGCGGCACTTCAACGATGCGTATGCCGGCAGCGTAAAGGGTATGGGCTACGGGTTCAGCCTGCTCGGGGGTTAGGCCGCGCAAAATCGCGATAAGCGGCATTTCGTCTAGGTAGCGCTGCAGTAGGGTGGTCAAATTCACTCTCTTTTCGGTTAAGCGCCGGATTAGGCACGGGTCGTTAGATGTTGTGCCACCATGTGCGCACCTTGCGCCGTGGCTTCCTGAGCGTCGATAACGAAGCATTGATAGCCTAAGGTCGTCAGCGCTAAATGATACCGGTTCCCCAAGGCCGGACTTGCGACGATGCCAATGCACGCGTCTGCGTCAGACACCTGCTCAGCGATGTCATGGCCAATGATAATACCTGACAGATAGGATCTGCCTTGATGTTTTTCGTGGGCGCCGCTGAGCTGGAGGGTTCTTACGCTGAATAAATGATGCATGAGCCCGCCGGGTTGCTGGCTGACGGTCAAGCCCCGTAATAAATTTTCAGAATCGTCCTGCCGGGCTTCTACTTGTGCTGCGGCTAACGATTGCTGTAGCAAGGAGTGGTGCTGGATGAGATCAAAGATCTCGCCCACCATGCTGGTGGAAAACCGCGTGAGATCTTGCCCTGGTTCGATCCATTTATTGTGGGTGCCGGGAAAGCACCAGCGCTGGGGCTGTGGAAGATTTCGGGATTCACAAATGTGCTGGGCGCCGAAGAACTGTACTTCCTCACCGCGCATGACCTCGTGCAATCCTGCTGCGCCGCGACCGGCCACACCGGGTAAGATCCAAGCGCCGCCGTAGCCGAAATTTTCGATGCACCGTGCCCCGGTAGCGAGGCTCCTTGGACTGGCTGGGCAGGGAACGTGGGGTACTTCCAGCCAACCTCCGGGGCTGCCTACCATGCCGCTCATGACGGTTTTGGCGCTGGGAAAGCGCGTCAGCCAGGGTTGAATCAGGTCGCCCAAGTAGCTTTGGAAGTTATCGGGTCTGTTGAGCAAGCCCCGGTCGCTGGTTAACTGGTCGGTAATTTTGCCGTTGTGGTCCAACAGCGATGCCCGGAGATTGGTCGTGCCCCAATCCACGCTAATGAGATGGACTGACTTGGTGGCTTCAATCACGGCGGCAGGCCTAATGGCTATCGTAAAGGCGCAACATCGGTTAGGCCCAGCCGCAGTTTGCCCAAACTTTCGTAGGCTGCATCGCTGACCATGAGATGAGATTGGGCGGTGTACAGATCTCTGAGAATGCGCTGCATGGGATCGTTGAGCATTACCGCGCTGCCGCCGGCGTATCGGAACAGATTGTTGGTGATGGCGATGGCTTCATCGGTGCAAAGCACTGAAGCTGCTCGGGCTTCAGCCTGTAGCGCAATGGGCGCCTCGCGGTCATGACTGGCATCGTACAAACGCTCGAGGGTATCGGTCATCAGCAGTTTGCAGGCGCGCAGTCGGAGCTCACCTTCCGCCACCGTGCGCTGGAAAATCTCTCGATCAGCAATACTGATGCCCGCACCATAGCCGCGTTTTTTTTCCATGGCGGTTTCGGTGAGGGTATTAAGGGCCAGTTGCCCCAGGGCAAGCGCAAAAATCGCATGCTCGTTGCTAGCAAAGCCATAGCCCATGTTGAATATCGTGCCGCCGCGAAGGCGGCCGGGTTTGGTCACGGCGAAATGCTCCGGCACAAAAACGTCGTCCAAGGCGTAGTCGGAACTACCGCTGCCGTTAATGCCAAGCGCGTGCCAATTGTCGATTACCCGTACCTGGTCTCGTGGTACCACGGCGGTGACTAAACCGGGCTGGTCCTTGCCCAGCGCTGGTACCACCACATAGTCGGCTTGGTGCACGCCGCTGCCCCAGGCCCACTGGCCAGAGATACGATAGCCCCCTGCAACTGCGGTGGCGCTGCCCGATGGCTTTAGGCTACCGGCCATGATGGGAAAGCGCTCATTGGCAAAGATTTCTTCGATGGCTTTGTCGCTGAGAACGCTTAATGCTCGGCCACTAACAGTGGCCGTGATGAACATGGACCAGGCTGCGGCTGAGTCAAGGTGGGTAACGGCCTCGACAATAGCCATTTGATCCGCCGGATGAATTTCTGCACCGCCGACTTCTCGCGGGCTTTTCATCATCAGCAGATCGGTATTGCGCATGGCGTTTACGACCTCAGGTGCTAACCGGCGTTCTTCCTCAGACTGGTCTTTATGCGCGAGGATGACCGGCCGTATTTTTTCAACGCAGTCTAATAACGAAGCGCACAGAGCTTGGCGGTCTGTTGGAAAAGACTTGCTCTGATAGGGGCTGGCGGGTGAGGTTGCTTGAGTCATGTAGGGCAAAACCTTTGCTGTATTGGTCAGTGTTTAAGTAGCGCGATCAAGGTGAGAATCATCTCAGAGTCAGGCGCTTTGTATGCTGGGTCTGGCGCTGACCAATGCGTGCCAAGCCCAAAGGTTTTCCAGTGTTTCTGCAGGTTTTAGATCCACCATGGTGCTGGCGAAATCGATCATACAAATGGCGGATATATCTGCGATGGTAAATCGGTCGCCTGCGACGTAGCGGCGCTGCTCCAGCTCCGCGTTCATCCGCTCATAGTGTTTACGCGTTAACCCGGCACCACGCAAGCGCTGTGCTTCAATGGGCTTAACCAATCCTGCGGCAGCCACAATAGGGCCGTTTACCCAAGCCGCGCCAATGTTCTGGTGCAGCTCGAATTCAATGTGCCTATGGGTCGCTTCGATTAGCGCGGTTTCTAAAGGGTCAGCGCCAAAAAGGTTCGGATTTGGAGCTAAGGACTCCAGGTAGCGACAAATAGCCACGGTCTCGGCGATACAGGTGCCATCAGCGAGCTCGAGAACCGGAATCTTGCCGCTGGGGTTTTTGCCCAGGAATTCTGGTGTTTTAGTGCCGCCGGATCGCAGGTCAACATTAATCACTTCGAGCTGAAGTTTTTTTTCCGCAGCAAAAATTTGCACGCGTCGAGGATTCGGAGCACTGGGAAAACTGTAGAGTTTCACGAACAACCTTTAGGGAGTGAACACGTTATTTATAACACGGGTTTTAGGAGAAATACCCTGATATGTTTTGTGCAAGCAATCCATGCAAAGAACCCGTAGCAAAGAGTGCAGCAAACGATGAGTGATCCTACCGCGACCCAGCAACCTGAATTGAGTTTGTCCGCGGATATGGCCGGTAAAGTGATTTTGGTCACCGGCGCCGCTTCCGGTCTTGGCTATGCCGATGCCCGGATGCTGTCAGGACTGGGTTGCCGGGTGGTCATGAGCGATATCGACCAAGAGCGGGGCCAGGCGCTGGCGGCAGACCTAGACGGTTTATTTTTAGTGCAAGATGTAGCCGACGAAGAACGCTGGTCGGAAATTATGGCAGAGATTCAGGCGCGCTACGGCCGACTGGATGGGTTGGTGAACAATGCCGGCATTGCACCCATTGCCGATATTGAAACCACCACGACGGCGGTTTGGCGGTCCACCCTGGCCATTCATCTGGATGCGGCGTTTTTCGGCTGTCAGGCAGCGATTAAGCTGATGAAAGCCACTGGTGGCGGCTCAATCGTCAACATGTCATCTACTGCTGCGCTTGTGGGCATACCCGACTACCTTGCCTATTCGGCGGCCAAAGGCGGTATTCGCTCCATGACCAAGGCCATTGCCATTCACTGCAGGCGCAACGGATATGGCATCCGCTGTAACTCGGTACACCCCGGCAGTATCAATACCCCCATGGTGCAAACGGCTTTGCGAGAGCTGATGGACGTGGATTTAAATCAGGCTGAGGACCCGGAGCGAGCGCGGCTTAAGCTGGGCATTGGGGAGCCTGACGACGTTGCGCATATGGTTACTTTCCTGCTCAGCAGCATGTCCAAGCACATTAACGGAGCAGAAATGGTGGTGGATAACGCCGACACGGTAATTTAGGGGGGTGCCATGCATATTTCAGGTCTGGTTCACGTCAACATCAACTGTACGGACTACGAACGCTCAAAGGCGTTCTACGAAATGTTGGGGTTTGAGGAAGTTTGGCAAGTGCCCGCCACCAATTCTGCTGAGGTTAACGCCGCGGTAGGGATGCAGAATTACCGGGTCACCGGCGCGATCCTGGCTCTGCAGGGTGCCCAACCCCGGGTGCTGATTGACCTGCTGCAGTGGCATCAGCCTGAAGATCACTCACCGCCGTATCCAAATCTGTATCGGCCTGGGATGGCGCGTTTGGCTCTGGAGAGTACGGATTTGCAGGCAGATTACGATTATTTGGTGGCTCAGGGGGTTGAGGTGTTGTCGCCGCCAGCGACGGTCTACGCCAATGCCGACCACGGCAGCCGGTTCTTTTGCTTCAAGGATCCCGACGGTACGTTTTTAGAGCTGGTCGAGAGTTTTTAGTCACCGCTTTGAAGCTTCGCTGTGGCCGCGCTGAATAAAGATATTTGAATGCTGTCAGGGTCTATGGCATCGCTCATATTTAGCCAGGTGGCATTGGCCAAACGGCCAAGGGTCTGTTTCACCTGGTCGCCGTGAATTTCATAAATTGCCAGGTAGCCGTGAGGCTGGTCGCTTTGCACTTGGGTTTCGTGCAAAGCAAAACGCTGAGCGGAGTTGAATCCCTCAATGCTAAGAACCTCAGCCAGATGTACGTTGTTGTACCAATCGTTATAGGCCGCTTCTTGGCCAGGTTTGGCATTGCTTCGCACCATAAACAGTGTATTCACGGGGACTCCTTACTGATCTTGGTCAAACACAATAGGTGATCGTTACTGTGAACCAAAGCCCCAAACCCAAGTGGCGTAAGCCGAATATCCCGATAGAATCGAGCGGAATCGGGAAAGGAGAACAGACATGAAAGATAACCTGCCAAATGGTCAAAGCTATCTTTGTGGCCAGGCGGACGAACCGCTGCTGTACGAAACCATTGGTGACTGTTTAGACCGCATCGCTGCGGCTCACCCTGACCGCCCGGCCTTGGTGGTTCGGCATCAGGACATTCGCTGGAGCTTTGCCGAATACAAGGCGCATATCGATGCTCTGGCCACCGGGCTGCTGAAAATAGGCATTAGCCCCGGGGATCGAGTAGGAATCTGGGCGCCTAATCGGGTGGAGTGGTGTTTGACCCAGTTCGCCACGGCCAAGATTGGCGCCATCATGGTTTGTATTAATCCGGCCTATCGTCTGTACGAGCTTGAATATGCGTTGAACAAAGTGGCGTGTAAGGCGGTGATTACCGCAGAGTCGTTCAAAACCAGTCAATACCTGAACATGCTGCAGTCCCTGGCACCGGAGCTTGAGCAATGTGAGCCGGGCCAGCTGCAGGCAGCTAAGCTTCCGCATTTGCAGAGCGTTGTGCGCATGGGCACCGAAAAAAGCCCCGGCATGTTCAATTTTGCTGAGGTGTGCCGGATGGGCGACGCATCTGCCGCAGCAACAATGGCGGAAATCGCAGCGACCTTGCAGCCAGATGACGCCATTAATATTCAGTTCACCAGCGGCACCACGGGTAACCCCAAGGGCGCCACGCTCAGTCATTTCAACATTCTGAACAACGGGCTGCAGGTTGGTGCGGGCATGCGGTTCTCGCCCGAGGATCGTCTATGTATTCCGGTGCCCCTTTACCACTGCTTTGGCATGGTCATGGGCAACCTGGCCTGTCTCACGCACGCTGCCTGTGCGGTGTTTCCGGATGAGGGGTTTGATCCTGTAACCGTGCTCAAGACCGTTGAGGAGGAGCAGTGCACGGCGCTGCATGGGGTGCCCACCATGTTTGTGGCGGAAACCGATCAGCCCAATGTCGCCGAGTTTGACCTGTCGTCCCTGAGAACCGGAGTCATGGCGGGGGCTCCCTGTCCGCTGGAGCTGATGCTGCAGGTGATTGAAAAGCTGAATATGAGCGAGATCACCATCATGTACGGTCAAACCGAGACCAGCCCAGTGAATCATATGACCGATATCGACGCGCCGGCGGAAAAGCGCTGCGGCACCGTAGGTCGCGTGGGTCCTTATCAGGAAATCAAGATCATCGACGAGCAGGGACAGGTGCTGCCCATTGGCGCTACCGGTGAACTGTGCTGTCGCGGCTATTCGGTAATGCGTGGCTACTGGGACGACGAAGAGCGCACCCGCGAGACCATTGATGCTGCGGGTTGGCTGCACTCAGGCGACCTGGCGGTAATGGATGATGAGGGCTATGTGCAAATTGTCGGGCGCATTAAAGACATGATCATTCGAGGTGGCGAGAACGTTTACCCTCGTGAGATCGAAGAATTTCTGTACACCCACCCGGACATTCAAGAGGTGCAGGTTTTTGGCGTGCCCGATGCAAAGTACGGGGAGCTGGTTTGTGCCTGGGTGCAGCTGCGCGCTGGCGCCGAGCTAACAGAAGCTGACGTGAAGGCTTACTGCGCGGATCAGATTACTCACTTCAAAGTGCCCAGCACGGTGCGTTTTGTCGACGAATTCCCCATGACCGTGACCGGGAAAATCCAGAAGTTTAAAATGCGCGACGCCATGATGGATGAACTGTCTGCTTAGTCATCAAGGAAGCTGACGGCCGTTAGTCAGCAGAAACGGCCTGCTGCAGCGCGTGGAAAAAATCTGTAGTAGACGCGCTGCCCCCCTGATCTGCGGTGTGGTTGGCGGGGTTGGCATAGACGCTGGCAATACCATCGCGCAGCTGGCGCGCGGCTCCGCCTAAGTCCAGATAATCCAGCAGCATGGCTGCGGACAGGACCGTCGCGGTTGGGTTGATGACATTTTGCCCGGCGATATCAGGGGCGGTGCCATGGGCGGACTCAAAATAGGCATAGTCCACACCGTAGCAACCCGAAGGCGCCAGCCCCAGACCGCCGATCAGGCCGGCAGCGCCATCGGACATGATGTCGCCATAAAGGTTGGGCATGACGACCACATCCAGTGCTTGAGGGTTGGTAATCATTCGGCACAAAAAGTCGTCGATGATGTAGTAATCGAACTCGATGTCCGGGTATTCCCTGGCGACGCTTTTACCAATATCCAGGAACAAACCGTCAGCCACCGCCAGCATGTTGTATTTGCAGGTGATCGTCACTTTGCGCTGCTTGTCGCGTTTTCGCGCAAGCTCGAAGGCATAGCGGATAACCCGCTCTGAGCCTTGTTCCGTGATGGCTTTGATGGCGTACTTGCCCGGACCCAGGTCGCCAAGGTTTGCCCGAGCGTGGCGGGAGTAAAGATTCAGTCCCGCCAAGTCCTGAGTATCACCCTCTAGACCCAAGTAAAGATCCTCAAGATTTTCGCGCACAATAGCGAAGTCGATGCCTTGAGGCTTAGCCAGGGGTGAGTTGAAGCCTGGCAGGTAAGTGCAGGGACGCACGTTAGCAAAGGTCTGCTTGCCCCAGCGAAGATAGAACAAGACCGGTGTGCTATTGCCGCTAGTGGAGCCGAAAAATGTGGCGTCAGCAGTATCGATTTGAGCTTTGGCTTCGTCCGGGAACAGCGTGCCAAATTGGGTCTTGGCGGCTTGTCCGACCAAGGGTTCGATAAAGTCGATGTCTGGGCTGAGGTCGCGCAATAAAGAAACCGTTGGTTGCATCACTTCTGGGGAGGCGTCATCTCCCATAAAAACTGCAACTTGTTTGTTGCCCATAACGTCTCACCGGCCCCTGGAATTCCGCTTCATGCTAACTCATTGACTGACGGAAAATGATGTTTCGTTTTGCCAGGCGCCATCATAGTATGCCAACGCAAGCTTGGCGGAGGAGAAAAGGCATGGCTCAGTATCAGCACATCAGCATAAACAGGTCACTGGGTGCGGTAGGCGCTGAGGTGAGTGGGGTGGACTTGAGTCAGCCCTTACCGCCGGAGGCGATAGAAGAAATACGCCAGGCGTGGCTGACCCATCATGTGTTGTGCTTTCGCGATCAAAATCTGACGCCCACCGCACAGGCCCAGTTTGCCGAGAATTTTGGTGAGCTTGACCAGTACAAATTTATGGAGGCGGTGGAAGAAAGCCCCTATGTCATCCCCATTATCAAGGAGCCAGACGCCAAGCTGAATTTCGGCGGTGGCTGGCATACCGACGGTTCTTACCAAGCGATTCCCCCAAAGGCGACGGTCCTTTATGCCGTTGAGGTACCCGACGAGGGCGGGGATACCATGTTCGCGAATGCGACGGCAGCTTTTGAGGCCCTCAGTCCGGGCATGAAAGAAAACTTGCTGCGTTGGCAGGGGGTGTACTCACCAAAGCTCGTGCACGGGGCCTCCGGGGCCTATAAGTCCAAGGAAGCCGAAGAAAATTTGGGTAAATCTTATGGTGGTGACGCCAGCTACGCTGAAACCGAGGTTGTGCATCCGCTGATTCGAACCCACGTGGAAACCGGCGAAAAGAGTATCTACTGTGGAATGGCCCACACCGTGAATATCGAGGGATGGAGCCGGGAAGACAGCCTGCCGATCTTTCGCTATTTGAACAAGCATTTGACCCAAGACCAATTTGTGACCCGGTTTAAGTGGCAGAAAGGTTCGCTGGTGCTGTGGGACAATCGCTGCGTGTTTCATTACGCCCTTAACGACTATCACGGCCATCGGCGTCATATGCATCGCGTGACGATAAAGGGTGAGCAACCAGCCTAAGCGCGACACGCGAAATTCAGCGAGGAAGAAATAATGTCAGAAGCCAACGCAACGCAACAACAGGTAGAAACCCTGCAGCAAGAAGTCAGTGCCTTTATCAAGGAAAACCTCACCGATGAGATGGTCCAAGGCGCACGCCTGGGCTTTGGCATCAACCGAGAGCTGGGGACACGCTGGCATCAAGCTGTACATCAGCGAGGCTGGATCGCGCCGGATTGGCCGGTTGAGCACGGCGGCACCGGCTGGAGCATTCGCGAGAAGCAGGTGTTTTCTGACGCCATGGCCTTAGCCGGAGCGCCTATGATCATGCCCTTTGGCATCGACATGGTTGGGCCTGTTATTTACACCTTTGGCACACAGGCGCAAAAAGATCAGCATTTACCGGGCATCCTGGACGGCAGCACCTGGTGGTGCCAGGGCTACTCAGAGCCCGGCAGCGGCTCTGATTTAGCGTCTTTAAAAACCAGTGCGGTGCGCGATGGCGACCACTACGTGGTAAACGGTCAAAAGATCTGGACCACCAACGCACACAAGGCGGACTGGATTTTTGCGCTGGTAAGAACGGATCCCGACGCTAAAGCCCAGCGCGGCATCAGCTTTTTGTTAATCGACATGAACACACCGGGCCTGGAAGTGAAGCCCATTGTATCAATCGACGGTATGCACCACCTCAATCAGGTGTTTTTCGAGAACGTGCGAGTGCCAGCTGAAAACCTTGTTGGCGAAGAAAACGCTGGCTGGACCTACGCGAAATTTTTGCTGGGTAATGAAAGGGCCGGCATCGCCAATGTCGCGGCCTCCAAGCGACTGGCGGGACAGCTGAAAAACATTGCCAATGCTGAAGCCGACGGCATGGGCGGAAGTCTGGCGGACTCCTCCGATTTTATGATGCGTCTGGCGGGTGTTGAGGTGCAGTTAAACGCCCTGGCGGCACAAGAAGCCAGGGTTATTGCCAGCATGGAGTCGACCGGTAGTCCCGGTGACGCAGCCTCCATGCTGAAAATTATCGGCTCCGAGGTAGAGCAGCAGCTACACGCATTGAGAGTGGAAGCCATCGGCTACTACAGCCTGCCTTTCGAGGTGCCGCTGATTCGAGGTGAGAGCAACTTACCTGCGCCGGGCCCTGACTATGCGGTGAGCGCGGTCGCAGACATGAACTTCAGCCGCGCAGCGTCGATTTATGGCGGTTCCAATGAAATTCAGCGCAATGTTATGGCTAAGGGCGTGTTGGGCCTTTAAGAAACGCCCAACAGTTCCTGTGCCGGGTTGAATTTCTTTGCCACATTGTCCTGCCGATACGAGAGCGGGATGCAAAGATCAGACTAAGTGGCCTGAGTCAGATCAGCTTAGTGCCAATCACGTGAGGGGGCCGAGTTTCTTGGGAAGGTTTAGCGGGAACTTTTTCCAGGGCCTTCTTGCAGACGATCCACACCCCTGCAGTTCTTTCGATCATAGCCTCTTTATTTTGGTGGTCTTCTGAGCAATTTGACCGTCGTTAACCTTCACCTTGCTGGTGCTCAAAAATCGACTTATGCCCGACTTTAGACCAGTCTGGTGGCAGTAGCACCGGGCGTGGGTCAAATTCTGCCCACTGTGCGGCCTCGCCTCTGACGATGACCTCTCCATACTTGCTTTTGGCTGTGAGATTCGTAATGGGAATGGCGTGGGCCGCTGAGTAAGCGCACAGCAGCAGCGGACGCGGCCTTGGCGCTCGGTTAGGGGCAGAGCCGTGCACACAGCGGCAGTTATGGGCGGTAATGGAACCGGCCCGGCCACCCAGATAGACGGCGCTGTCCAGCGCTAGCCCCGCTATATCCTCGTCGTTTAACGCCCCGGTCCATTGGCCGGATTTGTCGTACAGGTTGTACAAAGGTCCATTATGGCTGTCGGGTATAACCCCCATGGGGGACATATCATCGGTGACGTCGTCGAGGTAGACGCCCAGGGTCAGCACTTGGTAGTTGGTATGCGGCCAAAACTGAATGTCCTGATGCCACTTAACCTCCTCGCCACCGCCGCTCCATTTGAAGTTCAGCTTTGAGTGGTGGAATTTGACGTTTGGCCCCAGCAAGTCTTCGGCGACGTCGACGAAGGGGCCTTGGCTGGCAAATTCCCAGTAGGTGTCGTGAAAGTCTGTCGGGGAGTTCAGGCGTCGAATGCGCGGTTCCTTGGCGGTGTGGCTGGCCTCTAGATCAAAGCGCTTATCCCTACCTTCAATGCTGCGGCTAAGCTCAATAAATTCATTGGTCACCGCCTGCAGTTTGCTCAGCCAAGGCTCGCTCACCAAGCCTTCAACGCCGATGAAACCATCACGGAAATAGGCTTGGCGCTGCTGCTGGCTGAGGATTTTGGCCGGGCGGTCAAGAATCGCATCCATACTGATTCTCCTGAGTGCGCCTATAGAGCATCCCGCTTGGCGGAGAGACGGCAAAACAAGTAGCCGCCGATGCCTCCAGCGATACCTTGGGCTAATAAGCCCCAAAAGCTACGAGTAGGCGCGATACCTGACAAGCCTAGGACGGCTTTCATAATGACGTGCATCGCGAGCAAGGCTACGAAGCCCGCTAAAACGTAGCCAAGGGTGCGAAGGTGCGGGTTTTTCCGCACGATGACAAAGGCTACCGGCAGGCCAAGCAGCAGGCTAATGGCTACCAAGGGCAAATAGATGTCCGTCATGTTGGTGATGTCGTGTGCCATCGCGTCCAAGCGTTGCGCCATGCTCACATCAAAGCCGAGGCTGGTGACTGCGGCGATATTGCCTTGACTGATGAACAGCGCGCCGAAGATGTAGGCGATTAAAACCGCCGCTACGTATGAACCCAGTGTTTTGGCCATCGGTTAGTCCTCCTGCTGGTTGCTGGCGATGGTGGCGTCATTACCCTCGGGCACCACGCGAATGACCTTGCCCTGTTTACTGTCGGTAAGAATGTACAGCAGGCCATCTGGACTAACGCGCACGTCGCGAACTCGCTGGCCAATTTCGCTAAACAGAATTTCCTCAGAGACCGCGTCATTGGCGAGAGTGATTTTGCGCACGTCTGAATCAACCAAGGTGCCAATAAATAGCGCCCCCTGCCATTGCGGGAACGCATCACCCCGGTAAACCGCTAAACCGGAAGCGCCAATGCTGGGGTCCCAGAATTTTAGCGGTTCCTCAACGCCAGGGGCGCTGCGCAGGGGCGAGACGTAAGCGCCGGAATAGTTGATGCCCTTAGTTACCGCTGGCCAGCCGTAGTTGGCTCCGGGTTTGATGCGATTTAACTCGTCCCCGCCTTTGGCGCCATGTTCGTGGGCGTAGAGCTCGCCGGTTGCCGGGTCGAAGACCAAGCCTTGGGGGTTGCGGTGGCCATAGGACCACACCGCTGGGTGACCTTGAGCGCCGTCCGCAAAGGGATTGTCTGGGGGAATACTGCCGTCGCGGTTGATGCGAATTACTTTGCCCATCAAGTTGAAGGTATCCAAAGCAGCCTCGCGGTACTCAAAGCCGTCCCCTGTGGTCATGACCAACGTGCCGTCGGGCAAAAACTGCATTTTTCCGCCGTAGTGAACGGCGGTGTCTTTTAGCGGAGACACCGTGAATATTGCGGTCAGATCGTCAACCCGGTTTCCATTCAACGTGCCTGTGACGATACGTGTGCCGTTAGCCTCTGGGGTGCCATGGGCCAGTGAAAGGTAGATACGCTGATTGTCGGCAAAATCCGGATCCAGGGTGATATCAAAGTAACCCCCTTGGCTCAGCACGTAGCTGTCAGGCAGTCCTGCCAGATCAGCCTCAGTCTGTCCTGTGGCGTCCAGCCGTTTTACCTGGCCGCTGCGCAGGGCCACCAAGTAACCGCCATCAGGCAAAAACGCGATAGACCATGGGTAGTTAAGATTGTCCGCGACGGTTTGCAGCTGATAAACGGCGTGGGCGGATAGACTCAGTGCGGACAATGTAAGAGTGGCAACGAAAACTAACAGACGAATAACAGCTCTCCTTAATAGGCAGTAGTGAGGGTTTAGGAACCGAATCGGTACCGTACTTTAACCACTAGCTGATCTGCTATGGGGTCCGCCCAAGCTCTGTCCAGCAGGTCGCTGAAGTTATCTTGCTGCAGCGAACGCGAGATGTCAGATGCCCGAACATAGACGACATAAAGATCCGATAGCGGGGCAATTTCCCAGCGGTATCTGGCCTGAAAGACTAAATCGGAAATGGCAAAAGAGTCAGATTCGGTATTGGGTTTGACGGTTTGGATTAAATCGCCGGGAGTCGTGGGGATCAGGTAGAACTGATCCTCCTCAGCCTCAATGCCTACCCACTGCACCGACAGCTTGAACTGCTGCTTTGCATTGAGGAAGTATTCGGCGGTGATGTTGGGAATGAGGCCTTGGGCATCAAAGGTTGTCATGTTGCGGTCTTCTTGATGCAGCAACCAACCGTTTCGGTCCTGGTATTCAAGACCAGCAGATAAATTTAACCCGTCCAAAGGCCGCCAGTTCACCGCTGTTTTGTAGGTGAACTGGTCCCCACCTAGGTCCTCTGTGGCATAACCTAGTTCAAAGGAGTAGTTCAGGGCTTTGGCCGTATTCGACTCAAACTTCACCGAAGCCCCGACGGTTTCTTCTGTGCGGAAAATGCCGTTGCCAAAGCTGTTGAGATCATCGTATCGCCCGGGCCCAAAATTCAATCGACCCGTTAACGTGGTGAGGTTCTTGAAGGTGGCTCGATTTGATACCGCAATGGCCCCTCTCGTAAAGAAGCCGTCGCTGTTTTCCTGTACTGCACCGCGAATATCGAACTGATTATTTCTAGCCCAGCTTAGGTTCGACGACGTGCGCGTGTGGGCAGTGCGGAATTGTCGATAGGCATTGCGGGCCTGGTAGCCCAGGTCGTTGATGTCTATGTACTTGTCAAAGTAGTCGATGCCAAAGCGTTGGCGTAGCCCCTGTCGGAAGGTGTATTCGAAGTCCACGAAGCCGCCGTAACCAGCCTTAACGCCGTCCAAGTCCGAGCGGAAGGCCTGGCCATCAACCTTGAGTTTGCCGTCGGGGGTCAGCAAATGCCAATCCACCCCGGTGACATAGGCGTTACGGTCGTAGTGCTGGACCGCAGTGGTTAAGACGCCGATAGCCTTGTACCCGTTTGAGTTGTTTTCATATAAAAAGCGAGCGACTCCGTAATCGCTGCCGTCCTGGGCCACACGGACTTCTTCGCCGTTTTGCATGGCTTTGAATCGAACCTCATCCTCGAAAGCGGTAAGTAAACCGTAGCGAAAGTTACCAAACTGGCCCGTGGCTTTGGCTGCGCCCAAAAGTTCAGCGGGCAATCCTCGTTCACGGCTGGAAACCGTCTGATCGTCACCGAGTACTGGCGCCTGGGGGCTGCCTCCAATGCGGCGAGTATTTATCAGGGTGGTAGGCGGCCCCGACAGGCCCACGCCGCTGCTGCGAGTATCGGCTCGGGGTGAGGCGACGAAGATTTCTTGTCCCTCGACAAAAAATAGGCGTTTTTCCGGGAAAAACGTCTCGGTAGCTGAGAGGTTGACTACAACGTCATCGGATTCCACGTTGCCAAAGTCCGGGTTCAAGGTGGCGTTGAGCTGGAAATTGCTCGACGGGCGCCAAAACAGGTCTGCACCGATTTGATAGCGAGTGTCGTCGTCAATGTTGTCCTGGGTCACCGATGCAAAAGGGTAAATGTTGTACTGCTGTCTCGGGTTAATGCCCCGTAGCTCGACTGGCTGCAACACGGACAGGAATTTTGGTTGGGTGCTGGGCAAAGCAGGCCACCCCCAGCGTTCATCCAGGTAGGCCACTTTTCGGGACATGTACACGCCCATGTTGCGCACATCCTTGGAGCTTGGCATGGAAACGGCGCTCCAGGGGATGAAAAACTCCGCAGACCATCCGGTATCGGTTTCCACCGACGCACCGCGCCACGGGCCGTCCCACTCGTTAGAAAAACGGTATTCAGGCAGCACGGTGCCGTCCATGAGTGAGTCGCCGAGATTGATGCCAAACCAAAAGCCGTACTTGCCCTCGCCTGACGTGTCCAGGGTCAGATTGATGCTGTCCCGATTGAGACCTGCGTAGATGTCCCGGCTGGACAGACGGCGGATTAACGTGTCTTTGGGCTGCTCTAGGTCCGCAGCGATATATAAACCTTTATCCGTGTAGGCCAGTTTGATGTTTGTTGCGTGGGGTGTTTCCGCCAACGTATCCGGTTCCAGCACGACAAAGTTGCCAACGGTTGGCAGTGTGGCCCAAATGCCCTCGTCCAGGCGCCCGTCGATTTTGATGGCGGCTTCCGTCTCGCTGGTTTTTTTAATGCGAATAGCGTTTTGGCTGCTGCTCGTGGACTGCTCCTCCAACGCTAGGTTGATGCCGGGGGCGCCATTGAGGGTTACGGTGTTGGTGGGGGTTCGTCGGTCTGCTCTGGCTTGGGGAGTGCCCAGGCTGATGACGGAATTTTTGGGCGCTGGAGTGGACGCCATGCGCTTTGCCAATGATTTTTCTGTAGTAACGATCCACGCGCCGCTGATGTTGGCGCGCTTGGCTGCTGTTACGGCCTCTCGAGCTGCGACCCGGCTGGTATAGGCTTTGGAAACAACGCGATAGACTCGGCCATTGGCAGTGTCGGCTTGGAGAACCTGATGGCCGCTGCCAAGGGTCGAGTCTGCTGTCGCCACAGCGTTGCGGGCATTTTCCAAGCTGGCGTAGCTACCGACGGCCACCCGAAATTCCGTGTCAGCCACCGCTGCCCCCGACAGCAGCAGCAAACCTAAGGATGTGATTAAAGTGATGGCGCGACCAGGCAACGTTCGCGAAGAATCGGTCAGCTCAGGCATGTTCTCTCCCAATAACTCAGCCTCGCTGGCGGCAACGGCCCGCCGGCCAAGATTCAACAGACAACGGATAATAGCGCCAAAAAGTCGTCAGCGATATTTGCAAATCTTCGCGGTTTTCCGCCCCATCAGTCAGCTGTGCGCAAACCTCGGCCCCTGCTTGCCTCAAGCCTGGGTAGTCCTTCACAGCGCTGATGCTCATAACACCATAGAATGACCAGCTGTTTGCGCCATTAACTTGATATTAGGGATTGCGATGAAATCACTATGGCTTAGGGCTTTGAACCTAGCACTGGTCGGCGGCACATTGCTGCTATGCCTGCCGCTTAACATGCCGGCAGCGGCAAAAACTGGTGCTGCAGGCGGCTCTGGGACTTTAGATTCAGCTGCGCGGATTGACTACGTGACTAAGCTCTCATTGATTCAGGGGCATCTTTGGGTCGCAGCCCAGCTGGTCGAAGCCGGGCATGCAGACCTGGGTGCAAGGCACGCTAAGCATCCAGAGCAAGAGGTTTATCAGGAACTCATGCCCTTTATGGCGGTCACAAACTCCGCCGGGTTTGCGCGGGAGCTGCAGGCTATGTCCAGCGCCTTTCACGCGAATTCCGCTGCCGAGTTTCGGCGCGCCTATGTCGAGGTGATGGGGGTCATTGATGCCATTGTCCGCGCACAAGGCCTCAACAGCCAAGGCTTGCTCCAGGTAGCCGTGAGACTGGTAGAGCAAGCGGCTGTGGAATTCCAGGCCGGCGTCAAAGCTGGCGGCATTGTCGATCTTCAGGAATATCAGGATGCCCGGGGCTTTGTTGAGATAGCGGAGGTGCGGCTGCGAGACAAGGCGGCAGTCGGTGATTCCTTGGCGAATGAGTCCGGTCAGCAAGCCCGTGTGTCAGCGCAGCTCGCCGCGGCAAAAAACCTGTGGCCCTCGCTAGTACCTAAGGATGAGGTGTTGGGGGACGGCGCTGAATTGCGATCGTTAGCAAAAACATTGGGTGCCACGCAGGTGAATGAAAAATCCGCAGATTAGGTTGGCGCCCCTGCCGGCCTTCAGCAGCCTGTGTGACATAAACTTTGCCGAAGGAGTTTGCCCGCTGGTCGGTTAGCCCTATGATTCAGGCTCAATAATTTGACGTTTGGAGAGAATTCATGCTGACGCTGCACTTTGCCCCTAACTCCCGCGCGGGTCGAATTGTCTGGCTGCTGGAGGAACTGGGACTGCCCTATGACATTAATAAGATGGCCTTTCACCCCCAAGATCTAAAGTCGGATGAGCATCGCGCCCGCCATCCCTTAGGCAGGGTGCCGGTACTGGATGATGGCGACGTGCGGATTTTCGAATCCGGCGCCATTGTGGAATATGTGTTGGCTCGGCATAAGAACGGCGGCCTGCGCCCTAGCGACGACGCTGCCGAGTTTCCCGCGTATTTACAGTGGTTCCACTATTGTGAGGGCATGGTGATGCCGCCAGTTAACACCATTGTTGTTCAAACCGTGCTGTTACCGCCGGAGCGTCGCGACGAGAAGGCGTTACAGCAGGCTCAACGTTTGCTGACCAAGGCATTGGAGCCCGTCAATGAGGCGCTTGAAGGCAAAGACTACTTGATTGGCGATTTTTCCGCCGCGGACGTGATGTTAGGTCATGCCTGCTTTATGAGTAATCGCCTGGGCTGCGTGCCCGACGAGATGCCGGCACTCAAGGCCTACGTAGAGCGAGTGGCTAGCCGGCCGGCGTTCAAAACGGCCATTGAAATGCAGTAGTGGTTTAGCCGGGAGGCTCGGTGAGGAACGCGGTCAACGCTTGAAAAAGCGCGAAGGTTTGCGCTTCGGATTGATCGCTCCAAGCCTCCGGCCAGGCGCTTTGCAAGGCAATCACCAGATTACGTTTGGGATCCACGAATATGATCTGGCCGAAGATCCCTTCTGCGGCGAAGACGCCGTCGTCCAGCAGCCACCAAAAATATCCGTAGCTCGCGCTAGCCGTTGAAGGTTGGATGGCTTCCTGGAGCCAGCCAGGCGCCATGGGGCTGTCCTTAGGTGCGCTGGCGCTGTGTTCCATCACAAACAGGCCTAAGCGTCCGTAATCCCGCAGCGTGGCGCTAATGCAGCAGCCTGCAAATTCGTTACCATTTGCAGAGTGCAGCATCCAGTGCGCGCTGTTTGTCAGGCCCGCAGGCAGAAACAGCTTGGTCGATGCGTATTCGCTTAGGTTGCCGCCAATGGCCTTTCTCAGCACAGCGCCGGCGATATTGGTTTCGCCGGTGTTGTAGTTAAAGCGCTCCCCCGGGGCGGCTACCCTAGGCAGAGCGCCCATGTAGGCGAAGCCGGCGCTTTGCTCAATGGGCAGGTTTGCGATGTCGGACGTAGGGTCGGCGTAGTCCTCGTTCCAGGCCACCCCCGAAGCCATTTGCAAAATGTTCTTGATGCTGACACCAGCGTAGCTGGTGCCATGGAATTCAGGCAAATAATCGGTAATCAACGCATCGCTGGAGGTAATAAAACCGTCTCTGAGGGCGGCGCCATAGAGCAGACTGACTAAGGACTTGGTCACGGAAAATGAAACCCAGGGGGCATCGATACTGTGGTCTAGACCATAGCGCTCTAGGACAATTTGGCCGTCCTGGATAACTAAAATGCCGGCAGTTTGCTGAGCTTCCATGTGGCTTTGCAGATCCCAGCTGCGGCCCTCGAACTGGTATGAGAAGCCGTCCAGATCGGCAAATTTTTCTGGGAGCACTCTAGCCTTGGCGTTGCCGGCAATGGGTCGCGTGGGAAAGAACTGGTCAATGGCCGAGAATCCAGTAATTTTCTGTTCCTCAGTCCAAAACAGCATGGACTCGGCACTTTGCTCGGCGTTGCCATGTTCTTGACTCTTAATCGTGGCAGCGCTGGTTTGGGAAGCGTTGGCTGGAGCCAAGCCCCAAACTAAGCCCCAAACTACCGTGCCGATAAGCCAGAAAACTTTCAGCAGTCGCCGCGGGATGTCAATCATGAGTGAGTCCTCCTGGCCGACAACCATTGCCGCTGCTGGGTCATGACACGTTTGCTGGCAGCCAGGGTCGACAGGTCTGGTTGTGTGTCACCAGATTGTCCCAGCAGCTCCAGCTGCGCGTAGTACCAGTACTGGACGCCGAAGGTACTCAAGGCGCGCAGGCTCTTAAAGCGATTCAAAAAACTCAGCCAGGGCGGGAAAAACGTTAGCGAGTCCTCGTAGCGGGGCAGTTCCTCTAAACCCGCCAGAAGCTGCTTGGGCGCATCGGTCATAACACACATTGGTCTGCCTATACCCACCATGTCTGCGCCGTTTGCCAGGGCTTCCTCCATGGTCTCTCGGCGGCGGAAGCCGCCGGTGACCATGAGCGGAATGGAAACTTCTTTCTGCATAGCCAGTGCAAAGTCCACGAAGTAAGCCTCGCGCGCGATGGTGCTAGCCGGAACGTTTTGCGGCTCTATCTCCTCCATACCTTCAACGCCTAATAACCGGGGTTGCTCGTACGTGCCCCCGGAGATTTCCAACATGTCGGCACTGGCCTCCTGCAGCCAAGCCGCCACTTTGAGGCTATCGGCAAAGTCGAAGCCGCCTTTTTGAAAGTCTGCGCTGTTGAGTTTCACGCAGATGGGAAAGGCGGGACCGACCTTGTCGCGAATGGCGTTGACGACGTTGAGCAGGGCGCGAGCCCGGTTTTCGAGCGAGCCGCCGTATTGGTCCTGGCGCAGATTAGTTCGTGGACTAAGGAACTGTGACAACAGGTAGCCGTGAGCCGCATGAACCTGTACGCCGGTGAAGCCGGCTTCCTGGCAGGCTTTGGCGCAGATCGCGAAGCGCTCCACTATGTCCTCAATTTCACTTTCCGTCAGCGCAGTAGGCTTGCCAAATTGACCGCCGGGTAGACCAAGCGAAACGGCAGAGGGGGCTTTGGGATGTTTGTTAACGTTGGTCTGAGTTTGTCGCCCAGCGTGGCTAACCTGAGCCCAGAAGTGATTGCCATGTCGGGTGCCGACTTGTGCCCACTGGGCTAATGCAGACTGCATTTCGTTGCTGGGCACGCCGTCAACAATCACGTTGCCAGGCCTTTCAAGGTGATCTTGATCCACTTGGATGTTGCCTGAGAGGAGAATGCCGGCACCGCCGTCGCTCCACAAACCGTAAAGCCGATTGAGCTCTTCGCTCGGCAGGCCTTCAGGGGTTGCTAGCCCTTCGGTCATTGCAGCCTTGCAAATACGGTTAGGCACGGTGACGCCGCAGGGAAGCGTGAGGCTTTTAGCCAAGAGGGTGTTGTGAGTGACATCCGACATAGGTTTATCGCTGAGCTTCGATGGAGGTCTTAGCTTAAACCAAACCGGGCCTTGTATGGCGTGAATGCCGGCGCGGTTCCGGCAGCGGCGGGTCGTTGGCAAAGTAGCAGGGGCTACTTGGATGGACGGGTCAAGAAGTGGGTGGGTGGCTCAGGAATGCCGCGGCGGGCTCTGAGCGGTGTGGCATTCGAGCCGGCAATTGTGCTCACCGACGGGGGCTTTTATTAGGTTCGCCCGCGGCCCTGGATATAGGGCCGTACCGCAAAAGACTAGTCTTGACCCATGGACCAGGTCTTGCTGGCCTGGCGGGCTCGTTCGAATTCAGACAGCTCCTCGTCGATCTGACGCAGGGGCAGGCTCTTTTTAATTTCCGGTAGTTCCACCTGGAAGTGCTCAGGAAGGATCTTGTCGTTCGCTGGCTGTTGCATGATTTTTCCTAACGATAATTGAGGTAGCAGATGCGATGGGGAGCAGTAAACCGAAACGCTCGTCATTGGTAAAAGGAATAATTCAAAACAAATATATTCCACATAAGAAATATTGAGGAACGTCTCAAATTCCTGCCCAACGCGGATTCGGTGGGACACAGTCAAGGTGTGCCTGAGTTTGCCGCTTTCTTCCTACTGGCGAAGATGGCGCGGTGATGGGTCCAGCGTGCTAGGCTTGGCAGCACGCAAGATCATCTCGAAGGAACAAGATATGCCCGAAGGAATTGGATACAGCGATGCGGCAGCCCGCGGGGCGGCTACCCAAACAACCCAGCGCTCGTCGACAGCGGAGCGCAGCCAGGCCAGAACTCGGGAAGAGCCAGAGAGCCAGCGTCCCACTCAGGCTCAATCTCAGGGCGTTGAGGTTAGGCTAAGCGAGCGCGCTCGTGGGGCAAGTCAAGAACCTGCGCAAAGCGATACCTACGCAGATCCGCGAAGCCGTCGAGGATAGCTATGCTGGTGCCTCTGGGCAGGTGTAACCGCTGTTGCACATCTCGCTGACGCGATCACGCGCCTCTATTTGGCCTTATTAGCGTCTATCTAGGCACGTACCAAATGGGTGACGACCACGCCCGCTCTTGGATCGTAGCCTGCAGGTCTTCTCGGGGTGCTACCCCTGCTCGCAGCGCGTCCCAGGTTGACCAACGACAGCTGGGATTTTCCAGTACGCGCACGTAGTAAAAGGCCCTTTGGCTGGGATCAAAGCTTGGATCGGTCCAGCTAGCCTGCAGGATTCCCGCACCCAGGTTAGCGCTAATGGAGCAATTCGATAAGTCGACGGTCGCGCCATTGTCTGGACAGCGGTGGGTGGCTGGATCAACTGTTCCGCCGTCCGAACACGCAACATCATAAACCTGCTCCTGATGCTCACCATTTACCGTCCATCCCTTAACAATTTGTAGGCGCTGCAGCGCTGCCGAGTTGGGGTCCGCTAAGGCCCAGGCCAATAGCTGCGGCGGGCGGTCCTGGTGACCGTGAAGTTCAGATCCCATTGCCACACCGGCTGCATAGGCGTTAGCAATGACGTCAGGATTGTTCAGATTGGCATCGCTTAGATCATAGCCAGCGAATAAGCGCACCTGCATGCGCGGCCCGGAGGTGGCAAAGGTTTCTTTACGCCGAAATGCGCTATAAATCGCCTCGCGGGTATTTTCCTCGGCCCAAACGCCGGTCAGTCCGGATGCGCCCCAACTCTCATAGGCTCCGGAGGCGTATTGTTTACCCCCCACGTCTTTGATCTGCACTCTGCCTGCGGCTTCAATAAGTTCAGCGTCACCGGCTGACAAAGGTTCCGAACCTCGCAGGCCGCCATTGCTGTCTAGCAAACCAACTTTCGAAAAATAGGTTTCTTCCTCCAGCGACGAGGCGGCATTGTGCGTGTCTGAAGCGCCAATGAAGCCGAATTGATAGGCGTTGGGTAAGCCCTGGTCTTGTAAGGTTAATCCGTTCAGCAGCGCTTCGCGGGCGTAAGAACCCTTCGGTTCGCTGTATAGGGTGGTGGCAATGCGATAGGGCATGATTTCAAAATTTGCCCACTCGTCTTCTGGTGACAGCAGCGGATGAGTTTCCGATGTGCCCTTCACTTGAGTAAGTTCCACCAGCGGCTCATTACGAATCCGCTGATTCGCATAGTTTTGATCGATAGGAGCCCCAGCCCAGTCAACCATTTGGAACATGGCGCCGTTGGAGCCATTAGAGTTGTGGGGAATCGACATTGCTTCAATGCCTTGGGCGCGCAGGCTGTCCATCCAGTCCCATAGCCCTTCAGGGTTTTGGCTGTGAAATCGAGAAAACGGCATTACGGGCAGCTTGTCGGTATCGCGAAAAATCACGTTCCGATGCAGATTGCCGCGCTCGTCAGTGGAGGAGGTGTACTCGTAGGCAGCGAAGGTCGTAAATCGCCCGGGTTGATAATGCATGTTGGCAGCGGCGACCGAATCCGCCCAGGCGTTTTTCGCTATGTTGTCTAGGACCGCGGGATCGGTGTCGCCGCCGAGAATGCGTCGAACGGTCTCAGGCAGAAATTGGGTAAAGGCCGTCACTCGCTGACTCAAGCTCTCGGTATTTTGATTTTCCGGTGCGTTGATGTTGTGCAAATCTTTTACGTGGGGCTCGCGGCTGAAAGCTGTAGACGTGTCCGCGGCAGCTTTCAGGGCGCCAAGGAACATGGCGTGATCCGTCACGGCGTAAAAATCCAGAGGCCGACCAAGCTGCACCGCAAAACCGGCAGGGTGGGCAATGGCCTCGCCCTTGGCGTAGCGATAGGCGTCATACGGCGTCGCCACAGTGCCGAACGCGTAGGCGTCGAAGGAGTAATCTGTGTGTACATGCAGATCTCCAAAGTAAGCATTGCGCAGGGCGTTACGGTTCGCGGGCTGACTGCTTAGGGTTTGTGGCGCGATCTCCAGAGCGATGGCTCCAAAACGCGGTGTGACCTCGGGCTCTTGGGCCTGATCAGCGCTGCAGGCGAAGAGTCCGCAAACCAGACCCATGCTGAGCGTCCAGCCAGCCAAACTGGATTTAACCGCCTGTGCGGACTTTGTCGTTTGTCGTATTCCTGGTGTTGTGTTGCACATGAATCCTCTCCCTTGGATGCGTGTGTTCGTGATCTGTCTGTCCAGCGGGTCGATCCATTTACAGGGACTACTAGCGGGACTCGATCAACAACTGACGATTCGGCCCTGCCGCAGGTCTTTCTGCGGTACCTAAGTCTTGCTGAGGCCAAAGGCTACAATAAGGCACTTCATCGAATCCATCCCGGCGGCCTGACTCGCTAATGGCTCAAGTTCTGCTAACTTTCATTTGCGCAATCGAGACCCTATCATTGCGCGCCCCTGTCGGCGACCTACGCCCCTGGCTGGATAGGGTGTCGGTGCCAAGACCGTCATCAAAGAGGTTGCCCGCCAAGAAAACGAAAAAGGAATAAGGCGTCATGCACGACAACTATAAAATCCTCCTAGACGAACATGAGATGCCCACCCAGTGGTACAACATCGTGGCCGACCTGCCAGAGCCGCCTCCGCCAGCCCTGCATCCGGGAACACATCAGCCGGCCACTGCGGAGGATTTTGGGCCGTTATTTCCAAAGGCCCTAATCGAGCAAGAAATGTCCGCCGAGCGATACATCGACATTCCCGGTGAGGTCCTCGACGTATATCGCTTGTGGCGTCCTAGTCCGCTGTTTCGCGCCCGCCGTCTGGAACAAATGCTCGATACGCCGGCAAAGATTTACTACAAGTATGAAGGCGTAAGCCCCGCGGGATCGCATAAGCCCAATACCGCCGTGCCCCAGGTCTGGTACAACGCCCAAGAGGGCGTGCGTAAACTGACGACGGAAACCGGGGCCGGCCAGTGGGGCAGTTCGTTGGCCTTTGCCTGCGCTCAATTTGGTTTGGAATGTGAAGTTTGGCAGGTGGCCGCATCGTATTTGGCCAAACCCTACCGCCGCACCATGATGGAAGTCTGGGGCGGTAAGGTACACCCGAGTCCGTCATCGGTAACGGAATTTGGCCGCAGTCTTTTGGCCCAAGACCCGGACCACCCTGGTTCCCTCGGCATTGCCATTTCTGAGGCAGTGAGCCAAGCGGTTGAAGACCCTGAGGTTCGCTACGCGCTAGGCAGCGTGCTCAATCACGTGTTGCTGCATCAAACCATCATCGGCGAGGAAGCCTTGCTGCAGTTGGCAAAGGTCGATGCGGTTCCCGACGTGTTAGTAGGGTGCACGGGTGGCGGCTCGAACTTCGGTGGTCTGGCGTTTCCATTCTTGCGGGAAAAACTGGCGGGACGCATGAATCCGACCATACGGTGTGTTGAGCCTGCCGCCTGCCCGACACTTACCAAGGGCGAGTACCGCTACGATTTTGGTGACACCGCCGGTATGACGCCGCTGATGAAAATGCACACCTTGGGCCATGGCTTTATTCCTGAACCCATCCATGCTGGTGGTTTGCGTTATCACGGCATGGCGCCGCTGGTATCTCATGTTTATGAACTGGGTTTGGTTGAAGCCATATCCATTCCACAAAAAGAATGCTTTGCCGGTGCCCTGGATTTTGCGCGCATGGAAGGCATTGTGCCGGCGCCAGAGCCTACCCACGCCATCGCCGCAGCGGTGCGAGAGGCCCTGGCGTGTAAAGAATCCGGCGAAGAGAAGGTGATCCTGACGGCCCTCTGCGGTCATGGGCACCTAGATCTGGCTTCCTACGATAAGTATTTAAACGGCGACATGGTGGACGCGGATTTATCCGACGAGGTGATTGCTCAGGCCATGGAGTCGGTTCCTGTTATCAATGGCTGACAGGAACAAACCAGTGATGGGGAGAGATGCGTCGTAAATCCGACGACAGATGAACTAATCAAAAACAGCTTTAAGACGAGGAGAGACGTTATGTTAAAGCGATGGTACACCCTGGCCTTTGCCACGGGTGCGATGACGATGAGTCTTGCCGCATCGGTAAGCGCCGAAGAAAGTGCACCGACTACCGGTGCCGACATGATAATGGAAGAGGTCGTGGTAACCGCCCGGCGTCGTGAAGAGGGGCTGCAAAGCGCGCCCATCGCCATATCCGCCTACACCGGTGATTCCCTAGATTACCGAGGCATCACAAAACTGGATCAGATTGCGAAATTTGCTCCCAGCCTAACCCTTGAAAACAACCCGAGCTTTGGTGGTGCGTCTAATTCCGCCGCCATTTACCTGCGCGGTATCGGTCAAAAAGAATTTTTGCCCACCACGGAACCGGGAGTGGGGCTGTATGTTGATGGTGTTTATGTTGCGCGTTCGGTAGGCGCTATTCTGGACATTGTTGATGTAGAGCGAGTAGAGGTGCTGCGCGGTCCTCAGGGCACTTTGTTTGGTCGTAACACCATTGGCGGCGCCATATCCGTGGTTACTCGCCAGCCTGAGATTGGAGGCGAGATGGCGGGCAGTATGTCCGCCAGCGTGGGTTCGGACAGCCTGATGCACCTGGTGGGTAGCGTCGAGGGCACGCTGAGCGATACTGCCGCCGCCCGTTTGAGCGTCGCATCGTTAAATCAGGATGGCTATGTCCAGCGCATCGACGGCATAGACCTCGGTGATGATGACACCCTGACCGCGCGCTTAGCGGTGAACTGGCAGCCCAGCGACGCGCTGTCCGGCGAGATCAGCCTGGACATGACTCGGGATCGGGAAAATGGTCCTGCCCTGCAGCTGATCGGGATCGACTTTACCGACCTAAGCCAGCTAGCTGGCGTTGTCTTGGAGCCACCGCCTCCCATGGCCTTTGTGCATAACGTTACCACCGCGGCCCCTGGGCCAGGTCAACCCTGCGCAGTAACCGACGTTACCGGACAGGGCGTAACGTCTAACCCGGCCTCGGCGAATTGCTACGACGATCGCTACATTGGCGCTGACGGCAGTAACGAGGGCACGGCGCCAGCGTTTTCTGAAACGGATCTTTGGGGCCTTGCCGCGACATTTACCTATGAACTGTCGGATACCCTAACCCTGAAATCGATTTCTGCCCTTCGCAGCCTGGACTCTGAGTTTGCCCGGGATGGTGACCACTCACCGCAGAGAATCTCCCAGTTCCACGATGACCTAGATCAAGATCAGTTTTCTCAAGAGCTGCAGCTGCTGGGTACCGCGGATCGTTTGGACTGGATTGCCGGCATCTATTACTTCAATGAGGATGGCAACAACGTCAACACGCTGGATTTTACGGTATCGAACTTCCGCTCCGGCGGGTCTTTCGATAACGAAGCCTGGGCGGTATTTGCCCAAGCGACTTACGATCTTAGCGATGCTCTGCATCTGACCGTGGGTGGGCGCTATACCGATGAGCAGAAGGCGTTTACGCCGGATCAGATTATTTACCAAAACTACTACGCGGGCTTCAGCAACTTGGTGCCAGCCGACAACCCGTTGGCAAAACTAGACGCGCCGTTTCTGCAAGCTGGTGAACGTATACTGCCGCTGCTGGAAAAAGACATAGACATCTCCGAGTTTACCCCTTTGGTGAACTTGTCCTATGACCTGAGCGATGACGTGATGCTTTATTTGACCTACTCCGAGGGCTTTAAGTCCGGTGGCTTCACTCAGCGAGTATTCCCGCCCATCGTCGCGCCTTTCACCGCGCCAGCGGGCACGCCAGATCTGGAGCTGATCCCCACCTACGAGCCCGAGTTCGTGGAAGTGATAGAACTCGGCTTCAAGGGCACCTTCATGGACGGACGCCTGCGAGTGAACGGTGCGGTGTTCTCCACAGATTACCAAGACCTTCAGGTGCAGGTGTTTAACAGCGTTGCACCGGTAACTCAAAACATCGGTGAGGCCTCCATTGATGGCTTTGAAATCGAGGTTTTGGCCTCGCCTGGGAATGGCTGGCTAGTGGAGTCCAGTCTGTCTCTGCTGGATGCTGGCTATGACCAAATCGACACGGCGAACACGCTCATTGCCAAAAACAATGAATTCGAGCGGGTGCCGGATACGGCAGCCAGTCTTGGCCTGTCCAAAGAGCTGTCTCTGGGCGCCAATGGCACCCTGATTTTGCGCGGTGACTGGAGCTATCGTTCTGAAACGTTTAACGACGCCTATAACACGCCGCTGCTTAAGACCGATTCTACGGATTTGCTGGACGCCAGCGCGCGTTGGCTTAGTGCGGATGAGGCCTGGACCGTTATTCTCAGCGGCACTAATTTGAGCGACGAAGAGTATCTGGTTAGCGGTGTTTACGGCACGGCGTTCCAGTCCTTGGAAGGTCTGTTTGATCGGGGTCGCCAGGTGCGCCTGGAAGTTCGCAGAGAGTTTTAAAGTCAATTGGCGTTGGAGAGCAGTCGATGGCCAGAGTAAAAATTGCAAAGCCGGATCGGGTGGATGACCCTGCGGTTGCCGGGATTTTTGAGTGGGTAACGCAAATGGAAGGCAGCGTGCCCAACCATTTTTACGTGGAGCTCAATTTCCCAGCCTTTTTTACCGCCAAGCTAGGGGCCACAAAGGTGCTGTGGGAGGAAGGGGAACTTTCCATGGAGGAAATACAGCACATTGGTATTTTGGTGTCCCAGGCGAACGGCTGCTCATACTGCACTGCGGCTTTCTGCACGATTTTGAATCATGGTTTAGAAACCGCAGAAGCCGAGGTAGAAGGGCTGCTGACCAACGGCCCCACGGCCGTAGCGGACCCTCGACTGCGAACCGTGCTGGACTACGCTCTGAAGGTAAATCGTGACGCGGCGTCGGTTACTGATGAGGATGTGCAAGGATTGCGCGATCTTGGACTGACGGATCTGGGCATCGTCCAGATTACTCATATCGTCAGTGATTTTGCCTCCTACAATCGCCTCAACTTGGCATTAGACACCGACTACGACTACCGCAGCTTCTGGCGTCAGCTGGCGTTTCCCAGCGCATAATCCAGCGATTGCTTGTTTAGGTTTGGTGCAGCCGCACCAAACCTTCTTGGGTGGTAGATGCCACCAACTCACCAGCCTGATTGTAAATCAGCCCTCGATTAAAGCCTCTGGCGCCATTGGCGCTGGGGCTATCCTGGTCGTAAAGCAGCCACTCATCGGCTCGAAAAGGACGATGGAACCACATGGCATGGTCGAGGCTGGCGACCTGTACATTGTCCTGCATAAAGCTCACCGCATGGGGGCGAGTCGCGGTGTCCAGTAATGACCAGTCCGATAAATACGCCAGCACGCACTGATGAATGCGCGGGTCCTCAGGCAGTGATTCCGCGCATCGCATCCAGCACCGCTGCACTGGTTCGGCGGGTTCGGGATGCAGTAGGTCTACAGGATCAATGGGCTTGACCTCAATGGCTAAAGAGCCGGAAAAGCTGTCCTGCAGCTCCGCGGGCCAACTCTTGGCTTGTTCCTGACGAAGCTCTGCCTCAGTTGGCAGCGAGTCGGGCCCGGGTGCTTCGGGCATATCGAACTGATGATTCAAACCGTCTTCGTCCACTTGAAAAGATATGGACATGGTGAAAATGGCCTGGCCCCGCTGCACGGCCACAACCCGCCGGGTGGTGAAGCTCTTGCCGTCGCGGATGCGGTCGACTTTGTACAAGATGGGAATGCTGGTGTCCCCGGCTCGTAAAAAGTACCCATGCAAGCTGTGGGCGCTGCGGTCCGCCTCCACCGTGCGCGATGCTGCCACCAGGGCCTGGCCAATGACTTGGCCGCCATACACCCGCTGCCAGCCCTCATTAGGGCTGGTCGCCAAGTAGTGATTTAACTCAATTTCCTCTAAATCGAGGATCTCAATGATTTTGTTCAGTGGCTGCATAGAGGGCTGGGTTGGGCTCCTACCGGCTAATATTTGTACGCATCAATTTTGAACGGCCCCTGCTGGGCAACGCCGATGTAATCTGCCTGAGTCTTGGTCAGGCGCGTCATGACGCCACCAAAACCCTCGACCATGAGTTCCGCCACTTCTTCATCCAGTTTTTTCGGCAAAACTTCCACGCTGACGGGCTGACGCTGGTTTTCGTCTTGATTCGCCCAGCCCTGCTCAAATAAGTACATTTGCGCCAACACCTGGTTGGCGAAAGATCCGTCCATGATGCGTGACGGATGGCCCATGGCGTTACCCAGGTTCACCAGGCGACCTTCAGAGAGCAGGATCAGGTAATCGTGGTCTTGATTCGATCGATAGACCATGTGCACCTGCTCTTTGACCTCGACCCAGCGCCAGTGTTCGCGCATGAATGCCGTATCAATCTCATTGTCGAAGTGACCTATGTTGCAAACCACCGCGCCCTTTTTCAGGCTGCTGAGGATGGCGGAGTCACAGACGTTAGCGTTACCGGTACAGGTCACCAAGATGTCGGTATCCTGCAGCAGGCGGGTATCGATGTCGGTGATCTCACCGGTGTTGATGCCGCCTTGATAGGGAGACACCACTTCGTATCCGTCCATGCAGGCCTGCATAGCGCAGATGGGGTCGACTTCCGTAACGCGGACAATCATGCCTTCCTGACGCAAGCTCTGGGCTGAGCCCTTGCCGACGTCACCATAGCCAATCACCAGGGCCCGCTTGCCGGCCATTAACATGTCGGTAGCTCGTTTGATGGCGTCGTTAAGGCTGTGACGACAGCCGTACTTGTTGTCGTTTTTTGATTTGGTTACTGAGTCGTTGACGTTGATGGCAGGCACGCGCAGCTGCCCATCCCGCATCATTTCATAAAGTCGGTGCACCCCGGTCGTGGTCTCTTCGCTGATGCCGTGAATGTTGTTGAGCATCTGCGGGAAGCGCTCGTGGATAATCAGGGTTAGGTCGCCGCCGTCGTCCAGCAGCATGTTGGCGTCCCAAGGCTCGCCGTTGTGCAAAATCGTCTGCTCAATACACCACTCGTATTCTTCTTCAGTTTCGCCTTTCCAGGCAAAAACTGGTACGCCGTTGGCGGCCATGGCAGCGGCAGCGTGATCTTGGGTGGAAAAGATGTTGCATGAGGACCAGCGTACTTGGGCTCCCAGTTCCATCAAGGTCTCGATGAGCACTGCGGTTTGAATGGTCATATGAATGCAGCCGATGATCTTAGCGCCCGCAAGAGGCTGCTCTTTGGCGTAGCGCCGGCGCAGCGCCATCAGTGCCGGCATTTCAGCTTCCGCCAGGGCAATTTCTTTGCGGCCAAATTCAGCTAAATTGATGTCGGCTACCTTGTAGTCGCTCATAAAGATCTCCTTTTGCAGTGCGTTCGTCGCTGCGGTTTTCGGGCGCGGCTCGGAGCATTTGCCCTGGGCCAGCGGCGGCGAAGTCTACCAATGGCGCTTGTCAGGGACAAAGACTATCTAGGGTTTGTCTGGCAGTATGGCGGCAATTGGCCCTGTACCGGCTCTACTCGGCAGGTATGGGGCAGATATGCGGCAAGTAAATAGAGTCCGCTGTGAGTTACCGGTGAAATCCATGTATTCGATGATTAATCCCCAAAGCAAATTACCCGACGTGGGGACCACGATATTCACAGTGATGAGTGCTCTGGCGGCGGAGCAAAAGGCTTTGAACCTTTCCCAAGGATTCCCAGACTTTGATGGCCCGCCAGCGCTGCTGGATCGCGTTGAGGCACATATGCGCGATGGCAGAAATCAGTACCCGCCGATGGCTGGGGTGGCGCCACTGCGCGAGGCCATCGCCGCAAAAGTGGAGGATCTGTACGGGCTAACCTGTGATCCAGAAACCGAAGTTACCATCACCGCTGGAGCGACTCAGGCCCTGTTCTGCGCTATCGCTGCCCTGGTGCATCCTAGCGATGAGGTCATCGTGCTGGATCCTGCCTACGACAGCTACGATCCAGTCATCCGGCTGCAGGGTGGTGTGGCCGTGCATGTGCCCCTTAGGGCACCGGGCTTTCGCATGGATTGGCAGCGTATTCGCGACGCCATTACGCCCAGAACCCGCCTGCTGATTTTGAATAGTCCGCACAATCCCACGGGTATGGTGATGCAGGAGGACGACATGCAGGCGCTATCGGCGCTATGCACCGAGCATGACATCTACCTGATTGGCGACGAGGTCTATGAGCACATGGTGTTCGATCAGCAAACGCATTTGAGTCTATGCGCCTTTCCAGATCTTTACGCCCGCAGCTTTGTGATTTCCTCCTTTGGTAAGACTTATCACGTCACCGGCTGGAAAGTTGGCTACTGCGTTGCACCGCCTGAGTTAACCTTAGAGTTTCGTCGCATCCATCAGTACGTGACGTTCACGGTTAATACCCCTGTACAGCTGGGGATTGCGGATTTTCTGCGCCAGCATCCCGAACACCACCTCGAGCTTGCGGCGTTTTACCAAGCCAAACGTGACCTGTTTTGCCGGCTGCTGGAGCCATCGCGATTCACTGCAGTGCCCAGTCAGGGCACCTATTTTCAGCTTTTGGGCTACGCGCAAATCACCGCTGAACACGATGATGCCTTGGCCAGGCGTTGGACTTGCGAGCAGGGAATTGCCTCCATTCCCATCAGCGTGTTTTACAAAAACCCTCAAGAGTGTGGGCACCAAGCCCTGCGTTTTTGCTTTGCCAAGGACGATGCAACTCTTGCTCAAGCTGCGGAAATTCTATGTCGCCTTTAGCCGTGCGCCTGCTGCAAAGTCCCACCCGCTGGCAGGACCCGGCCGGGAACCTTGAACACTTCCAGACGCTGTTGATGCAGCCTCAGGACCTACCCCCAGCTGATGTTTACGTGCTGCCAGAAATGTTTACCACCGGCTTCACCATGGCGTCTAAGACCCATGCCGAACCCATGGATGGGCCTGCGGTGGCGTGGATGAGTGCCCAGGCAAAAACCCTGGGGGCTGCGGTTACCGGTAGTTTGATTGTGCAGGACAACGGCTATTTCAATCGGCTGATATGGGCTACACCGGACGGACAAGTTCAATATTACGACAAGCGGCATTTGTTTCGCATGGCAGGGGAACACGAAAACTTCTCCGCTGGTACGGAGCGCGTGATCGTTACCTTTCGCGGCTGGCGGCTGTGCCTTAGCGTTTGCTATGACCTGCGCTTTCCGGTTTGGCTGCGCAATCAGGATGACTACGACGCGCTCCTCTGCGTGGCCAATTGGCCTGCTTCCAGGGCACAGGCTTGGCACACCCTGCTGCGCGCGCGAGCCATTGAAAATCAAGCCTTCTGCGTGGCGGTGAACATCGTCGGTGTCGATGGCAGCGGCCTAGCCCACGGTGGTGGAAGCGGTATTTACGCCCCGGACGGCACTACGGTGGTGGAGGCTGGCGACGCGGCAACGATCCTGCAGGGCAACTTAGACGGTGAGGTTTTGACAGCCTTACGACAGACCTTTCCGGTAACATTGGACGCAGATACATTCTCAATTGAGGTGTGAAGGCTGCTGGTCGCCATTCGCTACCGGGGGCCATGAAGCAGCGCCCGCCCACGTCTTTTAATCCGATAAGGAGAGTCCTTTGGCAGTATTCACATCAACGGTAGAGCGAGGGGGGGCCAAGACAGCCCTGTTGTTTGGCTTGTTGACCCTGCTCAGCGCTTGTTCAGAACAGTCCTCGCAAATGCAGGCCAGCGGCCACCCGGGTCAGGGGATTTATAATGAGGCCTGTATTTCCTGTCATAACCCCGGCATCAGCGGCGCACCGCGGCTGGGGGACGTTGATGCCTGGCAACCCAGAGCCGCCAAAGGTCGTGAGGCATTGGTGTTATCGACGATCAATGGTTTAAACGCCATGCCTGCCAAAGGCATGTGCTGGCGCTGCACCGACGAGGAGCTTGGCCACGCTGTGGATTACATTCTTGAACAATCCGACGTTGGCGACCCGCTTTGAATCTGCGCGACTTACGCTACTTAGTTGCCGTTGCCGAGCATCGACACTTCGGGCGTGCTGCGGAGGCCTGTTTTGTCAGCCAGCCAACGCTGTCGACCCAGCTAAAAAAACTCGAAGAAACCCTGGGTATTGTTCTGTTTGAGCGGGGCAATCGTCGAGTGATGTTAACTCCCGAAGGCGAACAGGTTGTGCAACAAACCCAGCGAATCTTGGTGGAGCTGAATGCACTAACGGCGTTATCAGAACAGCTGCGTGATCCCTTGGGTGGCGATTTGCGAGTTGGCATTATTCCCACCATCGCCCCCTACCTGCTGCCTAAGGTCCTCGCACCGCTGCGGGAGGCTTTTCCAAATCTGCGGATTCAGCTGGCCGAGGGGCAAACTGCCAACATAACGCGGATGCTGAAACAGGGGGAGCTGGACGCCACGCTTCTGGCGTTACCCTTGGGCGAAGAAAACGTGGATGAAACCCCTTTGTACGATGAGGACTTTGTGCTGGCGGTACCGGCAGGGCACCCCAAGGCGCAGCTAGCTGAGGTGGACGCCAATGATTTAGAGGGCGAGGAAGTGCTGTTGCTTGAAGACGGTCACTGCTTCCGCGATCAGGCGTTAGAAGTTTGCCAGACGCATTACGGTATCGAGAACAAAAGCTATAGTGCGACCAGTCTGGAAACCCTGCGCCAGCTTGTTGCCGCTGGCGTGGGCGTCACGTTGATTCCCCAGCTGGCGGTGCCAGAAGATGCGTCCCCATCGGACAGCGTTCGCTACATTCCCTTTAAGGCCCGAGGGGGCGACAGACCCATGCGCAGCCTAGGTCTGTGCTGGCGCGCATCGTCTACCCGGAGCGAACTGCTGCAGGAAGTCGCTTCGGTGCTAAAAGGCTGTATGCAGGCCCTTTAGGCGAGATCCTGCAGTAACGCTGCGCGCTGATCGTCGGGCACCTGATAGCTGCCCGGCAGAGAGTCGTGGTCTATCCCCATGAATAATGGCGCTCCTGCCTTGAGTTGGACAATGTCCGGGTCACTCAGTTCAAAGCGCATAAAGTGCACGGCGGCGGCTTTTTCGTCTCGAGTGCGCTCCATGTCCTCATTAGTGATGGCAAAGATTTTCTCGCCAGTCTCGCCAACCCGGACCCAAACCGTTTGCTCGATGCCACCCATAGTAGCCAGCGCCACTTTGCGCTCTTCAACGTCACCGTATTCGATCATAAAGGTCGCTTTCCAGTTGCTGCCGTCTGGAATCAGAGGGTTATAGGAGGCCAGTTCCTCCTCGATTTCCGCGGCTTCGAAAATGCGCTCTACCCGCAGCATTTCCTGGATCTGGTATTTCATGGTCAGCTGATCTTCAAAGTACAGCGTGGCATGGGGCCCCAACGCGATGTTGCGGCGTTTTTTGTGGGCTATGACCTGAGCCCGGAACTCGGGTCGGTGCCCAGCGTACTCTTCCAAGGACCAAAGGTCAGAGCGGGTAAGCGTCATGTGTTGTCTCCGAAGTAGTTTTTAGTGCGCCATAGCGCAGTTAAATGTTGTAAGCCTTTCGTACCATGCTGATGGGATGCTGAGCATCGCCCTCATCCATGCCGTCAGCGATCAATCTGCCAGCCATTGGACAATCAGAACCGAAAGTGTCGGCTTGGCTGTCCTGAACGCGTTTCACTACGGGCCGGGCGATTTTCTTGGCCTTGTCATAAGTTTCGGCTTTCACCGCATAGGTGCCGTCATGACCGGAGCAACGTTCGATCGCCGTGACCTCGGTGTCGGGGATGAGCTGCAGGAATTCCCGGGTCTTCATGCCAAAGTTCTGGACCCGCTGGTGGCAGGCCACGTGGTAGGCAACTTTGCCTAAGGGTGCCGAGAAGTCGGTGCTGATCAAGCTGTCTTTGTGGCGCAGCATTAGGTATTCGAATGGGTCAAAGAAGTGTGCTTTAACCTGGGCGACATCGGCATCTTCTGGGAACATCAGCGGCAGTTCTTGCTTGTACATCAGCACACAGGATGGAATCGGCGCGATGATGTCGTAACCGTCAGCGATAGCCTGCTGAAAAACCGGAATGTTGGCGTCTTTCATCTGCTCAACTTTGTTTAGGTCGCCCAGTTCCAGCTTGGGCATGCCGCAGCACTTGGCGTCCTGCAGAACTTTTACCGGAACGCCGTTGTGGTTCAGTACCGCGATAAGATCCTCCACCATTTGCGGCTCGTTATGATCGCCGTAGCAGGTGACGTAAATGGCGACTTTGCCGGTAGTACGTTCGGTGGCGGTGACAGCGGTATCGTCCCCGATGGTGCTGGGCAGCTTCTTGGTTAAAGCCGTGGTGCTGAAGTGGGGCAGCGGGGCGTCTTGATGTAAGCCAAACAGCGCTTCGCCCGCTTTTCTTAGGGTTTTCGAGCCAGCGGCAGCGTTGGCCAGCTGAGCAATGCCGGGAGTCGATATGGCGTTGAAAATCGGATCCGTCGACGTAATGATCCGGTCGCGCCACTTGGTGTCGTTATTCTTAAATTTCTGCGCTTTGGCCCGCAGCATGAGGTGGGGGAAGTCTAACGCCCACTCGTGGGGCGGCAGGTAGGGGCACTTAGTTTCTGCGCACAGGTCGCAGAGAAAACACTGATCCACCACCTTGCCGTAGTCGGCCTTATCAACGCCATCAACTTCCATAGTTTCGCTGTCGTCAATCAAGTCAAACAGCGTTGGGAACGAATCGCACAGGCTTACGCAGCGTCGGCAGCCGTGGCATACGTCGAAGACGCGCTCCATTTCCGCGTGCAGGGATGCTTCGTCGTAGAACTCTGGATTTTTCCAGTCCAGGGCATCGCGCTTTGGCGCCTGCAAATTACCTTCTTTAGCACTCATAGGAGACCTCTATTGCGTTGATTAACGTTGACTATCTTTATGTGACCAACAAAAAAGGGGCCGGTTAAAGCCCCTTTCTTGATCGGATACCCAAGGGGTTTAGCCCATAGCATCCAGAGCTTTTTGGAAGCGGTTAGCGTGAGAACGCTCGGCTTTCGCCAAAGTTTCAAACCAATCCGCAATCTCATCAAAGCCTTCATCACGAGCGGTTTTTGCCATGCCTGGGTACATGTCCGTGTACTCGTGAGTTTCGCCGGCTACCGAGGCCCGCAGGTTGTCAGCAGTGTTGCCCATGGGCAGGCCGGTGGCGGGATCGCCGACGGCTTCCATGTACTCAAGGTGTCCGTGAGCGTGTCCGGTTTCACCTTCGGCAGTAGAACGGAATACCGCTGCTACGTCGTTCTCGCCTTCTACGTCAGCTTTTGCTGCAAAGTAGAGGTAACGGCGGTTGGCTTGAGATTCGCCAGCAAAGGCGTCCTTCAGGTTTTGCAAAGTTTCGCTGTCCTTCAAATCCATTGTGCATGAACTCCATCTTGGTTGAGGTTGCTCGATCAGATACGCCAAGAACGCTTCGGTGAATGACCGAAGACGCCTAAGACCTATCGAATGTGGGGCAGTATAGGCCTTAGTTTGAATGTTTCTATTTGAATGTTTAGATCGTAGACATAGACACAGTCTATGAGGTTTCACATTTCAATCACTTTTGTAAATGATAATAATTCCCATTTAGG
>JAYOBI010000031.1:0-28363 GCA_038104735.1 Gammaproteobacteria bacterium
TGGTGACGTACACGACTGCTTGTTTGCTTTGTAAGAAGGGAAATGGCGCACCCGGCAGGACTCGAACCTGCAACCCCCAGGTTCGAAGCCTGGTATTCTATCCAGTTGAACTACAGGTGCGCTGACTGGCGTGATGAATCACGCGAGGAACCGCATGGTGCACCAGCACTTTGCCGCACGCAAGCGCAGGGCGCCATTTACTTACGGTTTTGCCTAACTACGCAGCAGTCGCCCCGGTACTTCGCCGCTGTGCTCATTGTTGGTCAGCAAAATCTCGCCATTCACCACGGTATTCAAAATGCCATCCGCCGTTTGCTTCAACCGCTTGGCGCCCGCTGGCAGATCGTGAACCACATCCGGCATGCGTGCGCCAATGGTCTTGGGATCAAACACCACGAAATCCGCCGCCATACCCTCGCGCACCAGGCCTCGATCGTGCAGTCCCCACATAGTCGCCGTGTTGTAGGTAATTTGCTTCACCGCCTCTTCTAGAGTCATGGCTTGCTTTTCCCGAACCCAGTAACTCAGCAAATGGGTTTGCAGTGACGAGTCCATGATCTGGGATACGTGAGCGCCGGAATCCGAGAAAGTAATCACCGAACGCGGGTGCTTCATCATATCCAGCACCTGGGACTGATCTTCGTTGGCGATGGGCTGCCGGAAGAACATCTTCAGGTCTCGCTCCAACGCCATGTCGATCATCAGCTCTACCGGATGCACCCCCTTGGCCCGTGCCAGCTCGGCCATGGAGGGCTTGTCGTAAACCATGTCGTCCATGGGGTAGATAAAGTCCCACTCTGGCGGCCGGGCTTCAGCGCCAACGATCCGAGGCCCCGTGTATTCGCGACTGGCAATCTCAACCAGCTTGGCCTTGATCTCAGGGTTGCGCATCTTCGCTGCCTGTTCGGCCAGCGGCAGCTGGCGGAATTCAGACCAGTACTCCCAGTTATCGAACGGCGTGTTGCTCTCAAAGGACAGCAAACTGGATAGGGCCCGACTGTGTACCTGAGCAAACATGCGGCCGCCAGCGGCGGCCGTTTCGTCCAGCAGATCGAAATAAGGCCGCCACAAATCCGGCGCGGCGCGCACGCTGAACATGCCCCAGGTTTGCGGCACCCCAGACTCCACCGCTAAATCGCGCAGGCGGCCGTGGTACTCGGCAATACGCTCGGGGTCCCGGCCTGGCGCTTCGCCAGCAATCTCAAACAACCCCTTACCGGTTTCGCCAACGGCGTTAACAATGGCTCGCACTTCGTCCCATTCGGCCAATCGGCTCGCCACCGGACGATCATCTGCCGTCAGGTGATTAAAGGTGCGAGAGGTGGAAAAGCCTATGGCCCCTGCCTGCACAGCTTCTTTGACCAAGTGCTGCATGCCGCGCATGTCGTCCTCGGTGGCCGCATCGGTGAATGCGCGCTCACCCATAACGTAGGTGCGCAGAGCCGAGTGGCCAATGTAGCCGGCGTAGTTTATGCCCTTGGGCAACTCGTCGATCACATCGAGAAATTGCGGGAAGGTTTCCCAGCGCCAATCAATGCCCTCCAGCATAGCGTCCCGAGACAAATCCTCAGCCCGCTCTAAATTGCGAAAGACCATATCGGCGTCTTCCTGCTTGCAGGGCGCTAGGGTAAAGCCGCAGTTACCCATGACCACGCTAGTGACGCCGTGATAGCAAGAGCAGGAACCGATGGGATCCCAAAAAATCTGCGCGTCCATGTGGGTGTGCCCATCCACAAAGCCAGGTGACACCACGTGACCCTCGGCGTCGATGGTTTGTTTGGCACGCTCGTTAACGCGGCCGATGGCAGCAATTTTGCCGTCCTGAACGGCGACGTCAGCTCGATATTGGGGGTTACCCGAGCCATCCACGACGCTGCCGTTTTTAATCACTAAGTCGTAAGCCATATTCCTCTCCGCATGCGCAAATCCCTAGTCTTTGGCATGGTAGCATGACAATTCCTTTGGCTGGCACAGCGCCGTCGATCATGCAGTACACAGAAAACTCACCAAGAATTGCCTTTCAAGTGCATCCGGGCAATGGCCCTTACCTGATGATGGTGCACGGATTTTTATCCTCAAGCGCCCAGTGGCTGGCCAACCTATCCGCCCTTGCAGAGGTTTGCCGACCGGTCACGGCCGAACTGTGGGGCCATGGCCGTTCACCAGCGCCTGTCGATAGCCAGCATTATTCACCGGCAGCCTACCTGGATCAGTTCGAGCAAATTCGCCAGCAGCTGGGAGCTGGCCGCTGGTTCCTTTGCGGTTACTCCTTGGGTGCTGGCCTAACCATTCGCTACGCAAGTGAACACCAGGATCGGGTTTACGGCCACATTTTTACCAATTCCAATTCTGCGTTAGCCGACGAGAAACAAATCCAAGAATGGAAAAACACTGCGGCCAAGTCAGCGGCTAACATCCGTGAAGGCGGTCTTGCCGCCATTGATCGCATCCCCGTGCACCCGCGCCGGGCACGCAACTTACCCGACCAGGTAAAGACTCAATTGCTGGCAGACTGCGCCAACCTGAAACCCGAAGGTGTGGCCAACACCCTGCAGCACACCAACCCGTTTACTAGCGTTCGTGAACTTGCGCCGACAAATCCCCGCCCGGCGCTGTTGTGCCACGGCACCAAGGAGCGGCGCTTTGGCGATAACCGGGCCTGGGCTGAAGCGCATATGCAGAATTTATCCGTTGTGGAAATCGAAGCCGGTCATGGCGTCAACATGGAGGGCGCAGAGGATTTTAACCGCAGGGTCTGTGACTTTATTCGCCAGCATGCTGGCAGTTCGCCCACCGAAGGTTAAGGAGAACAGGGATGTTTCAGCAAGCCAATCGTCCCCGGCGCTGCACCCTGGCCGTGCCAGGCAGCTCCACCAAGATGCTTGCCAAGGCCGAGGCTATTGAGGTGGATCAGCTATTTTTTGATCTCGAAGACGCTGTGGCCCCGGACCTCAAACAAGACGCCCGTCAACAGGTGATTCAGGCCCTCAACCACCAGCGGTTTTTAGCCCGCACCCTGAGCCTGCGCGTCAATGATGTTACGACCCCTTGGTGTCACGACGACATCATTGCGGTGGTTAGCCAGGCTCACCAACGCCTGGACACCATCATTCTGACTAAGGTCACCTGCGCCAGTGATGTCCGCTTTGCGCACCTGCTGCTGGATCAGCTTGAGCAAAAACTATGCATCACCAAGCCTATCGGTATCGAATGTCTCATTGAGGAGACCCAGGGGCTTTTACAGGTTGAGGCCATTGCACAAAGCTCCCACCGTATCGAAACCCTGATCTTCGGCGTGGGTGACTACGCCGCCAGCCAACAGATGCAGCTACAGTCTGTGGGCAGCACCGACGGCTACCCAGGTGATCTTTGGCATTACCCACGCTTCAAAATCGCCATGGCCTGTCGCGCCAACGGCATTGAACCCATCGACGGGCCCTATGCGGATTTTCACGATCTGGAAACCCTGAGCGCTGAGGCCCAGCGCGCCCAGCTCATTGGCATGGGCGGTAAATGGGCCATTCACCCATCGCAAATCAACACCATCCAGCGGGTTTTTACGCCGTCTAAAGAACGCATTGCTCAGGCGCGCAAACAGCAAGCCGCCTATGCGCAGGCCCAACAACAAGGGTTAGGGGCAATCAACGTGGATGGGGTTATGGTGGATGCGGCCAGCATTCGCATCGTGCAAAGCCTGATCGAGCGGGCAGACCTACTGGGCCTGTAGGCTGCTGTGGCATCAACCGCGACGCTAATTGCCAAAATTCGAAACTGCACCGAGTGTGCAGCCCACCTACCCTTGGGCCCGAAGCCGGTATTTCAATTCGGGCCCGCGGCGCCAATCTTGTTAGTCAGCCAAGCCCCAGGAACCGCGGCTCACCACAGCGGCAAGCCATTTAATGACCCCAGCGGTGAACGCCTACGCCGCTGGCTGGGAGTCAGCCCCGAGAGTTTTTACAATCCCAAGCACTTTTCCCTGCTGCCCATGGGTTTTTGCTATCCCGGCAGGGGCAAGGGCGGCGACCTGCCCCCACGCCCGGAGTGCGCCCCGCGCTGGCGCGAAGAGCTGCTTGGCCGGTTAACGAACGTCAAGCTCACGCTTTTGGTGGGTAGCCACGCTGTGCGCTGGCATCTGCCAAAACCTCACCAATCGCTAAGCGATACCGTTGGCGCGTGGCAACAGCGCTGGCCCGACGTGGTGGTGCTTCCGCACCCCAGCCCCCGCAACACCCACTGGCTACGTCAGCGCCCTTGGATTGAAGACATCGTCGTGCCGGCAGTGCGAGAGCGGGTAGCGACGCTGCTGCAAGATCGTTCCTAAGCGGGCTTGGCTATTGGGAAGGCGCTGCCCGCATAAAAGTATTGAGATCGAAGTAATCTCGCCATTCTTTGATTTTGCCGTCAGACATTTCGAAAACACCCAAGCAGGGCAGGTCAACGCCGCCCTCGGCAAACTTGGTGCGATCTATCCGCTCGCAGAACACCACATCGCCAGCCACAGCGATGTTTAGAATCTCCCAGTCCGTGGCGGTCCAATTCGCAGTAAAGCCTGCGATGAACTGGCGAACGTTATCACGCCCCTTCACGGGTTGAGCCGGTATGTTGTAGTAGCAGCCGTCCTCGCAGAAATAGCTGGCTAACTCGTCGGCATCCAACCGCGCCCAGGCCGCGACAAAGTCTCGAATAGTTTGTGCGTTATCCGACATCGTGTCCCCCTCGCTGTGCTCTCATGTCGGCGGGAATTTCCCCGCTCAATAGGATCGCGGCAAATCCAGCACGTGTTCTGACACAAAGTTACAAATCATCTCTTGGGAGATGGGTGCAATTCGCATCAACCGCGCCTCTCGCCAGTAGCGCTCCACGTGATACTCCTTGGCATAGCCGAAACCACCGTGAGCCTGCATGGCCTGATCTGCCGCCTGAAAACCCGCGTCCGCGGCCAGCCACTTGGCCATGTTCGCTTCCGCGCCGCAGGGGATGCCGTTGTCCAGCATCCAAGCGGCTTTGCGTATCATGAGCTCCGCCGCATCCAAACGCATCTTCGCTTCGGCTAGCGGAAAAGAAACACCTTGGTTTTTGCCTATTGGGCGACCAAAAACCACCCGCTCGTTGGCATAACCAACGGCCCTGCGCAGTGCAGCCTTACCAATTCCCAGGGCTTCGGCGGCGATCAATACGCGCTCAGCGTTCAAGCCAGAGATCAGGTACTGAAAGCCTTTGCCTTCCTCCCCAACTCGGTCTGTCACGCTCACCGGCAAATCATCGTATACCACCTCACAGGTGGCCACGGCGTTACGGCCGACCTTATCGATGGGCGAAATTGTCACTTCGTCTCGCTGCAGCTCCGCTAGCAGCAGAGTCATACCGTCGGTGCGGCGCTCTACTTCATCCCGCGGCGTGGTGCGGGTAAGCAGCAGCACCCGTTCAGACTGCAGCGCCTTGGTCGTCCAAACCTTGCGTCCGCGCACAATGTATTCATCGCCTTGCCGGCGCGCAGCGGTCTTGATGGAAGTCGTATCCGTGCCCGCATCAGGTTCGGTAACGCCAAACGCCACGTGCAGCTCGCCGCGGGCCACAGCAGGCAGGTACTTTTGTTTCATTTCTTCGGAGCCGTATTTCACCACTGGCTCCATGCCGAACATGGACAGATGCAGTGGTGTGGCGCCGTTCATGGCGGCACCAGAAGCGGCCACTTCTTCCAGCACGATACTTGCTTCGGTAATGCCCCGGCCGCTGCCGCCGTAGGCTTCAGGAATAGCCACACCAATCCAGCCTGCCTCGGACATGGCGTTATAGAAATCCCAGGGGAACTCATGATCCGTATCTTTCTGCGCCCAGTACTCGTCGGGAAAATCCTCGCACACTTTGGCTACCGCAGCGCGGATCAAATCGTGTTCTTCAGTCGGTGCAAAATCCATAACTCTCCCCAGTTTTATGATGAACCGCGCGACAACCCCTGTTTTTGAATCCGGGACAAACCATTGGCGCGGCGACTTAGAAAGTATAAAACAATTCCTAAGTCGCCAACGTTATCATCCACAGCAGAGGAATCTATGACATCTGAACACACGCTGACTCTGAAAACCGAACGTATGCAGGCCAAAGTGGAGGGCGGCATCGGCTGGATGATTTTCAACAATCCCGCCAGACACAACGCCCTGTCGCTGGAAATGTGGGAAGGCATTGGCGACATTCTCGAGCACTTTGCACAGCACCCGGAGGTGCGGGTCGTCATTATGCGGGGTGCTGGCGGCAAGGCTTTTGTTTCCGGCGCGGACATTTCCGAGTTTGATAAAGAGCGCGGCAACGCGGAGCAGCGCGCCAGCTACGGAGTGATTGCCGGACGCGCCACGAATTGGCTGGCAAAAATTGACAAGCCGCTGATCGCGTTGATTGAGGGTTACTGCATTGGCGGCGGACTTGCCACGGCGCTCGCGGCGGACGTGCGCTTCGCCACGCCGGATTCACGTTTTGGCATTCCGGCAGCGAAGCTGGGGCTGGGCTACGAATACGAAGGCCTATCGAAATTGGCCCGACTGGTTGGCCCCAGTCGCGCCCGGGACATCATGTTCTCAGCACGCTTTATGCCCGCCAGTGAAGCCAAGGACATGGGACTGGTGAACTTCATCCATGAGCGCGACGACATCCAAGATGCCTGCATCGACTACGCCACCACCATTGCCGGCAACGCTCCCCTCACGGTGAAGGCCGCCAAGGCCGCGCTAAATGCCTGGGAGCGCGGCAGTCGCAGCGACGAGGTAGACAGAGTTCGCGCCTTGGTAGATGAATGTTTTAACAGCGAAGACTACAAAGAAGGGCGCAAGGCCTTCGCCGCCAAACGCAAACCTCGTTTCAAAAACTGCTAGGGCGTTTACGCTGTCTTGACGGGACCTTCTGCTACCATCGCGTTTTTCTTCAGTTAAGGCGACACCATGAGCCAAGCCGTCAGTGCCTGCGTTATTGTTATTGGCAACGAGATTTTGTCTGGACGCACTCAGGACATAAACCTGAACCACATCGCCACCACCTTGGGTGGTTGGGGCATTCAGGTGCATCACGCCCGGGTTATCCCTGACGACGAAGACATCATCGTGAACACCATCAACGAGGTGCGCGCAGCCTACGACTACGTCTTCACCACCGGCGGCATTGGACCCACCCACGACGACATCACGGCAGTTTGTATCGCCAAAGCCTTTGGGGTGCCCATTGTCCAGCACCCGGAGATTGAAGAGCGGATTCGACGACGCCCGGCTCCCGACGACGTTATGGCCTCGCGCCTGCTGATGGCCCGAGTGCCGGAGGGCGCTGAGCTAATCGATAACCCCAGCGGTGGCCCCCAGGGGTTCGCCATGGAGAACGTCCATGTCATGGCTGGCATACCTCGGGTCATGCAGGCCATGCTTTCGACTTTAGCGGGCAAGCTCACCACTGGACCTGTGATCCACAGCCACACGGTGCGCGCCTACACCGGCGAAAGCTCCATCGCCGATGCGCTGGCGTTGATTCAACAGCAGCATCCCGGTGCGGATATTGGCAGCTATCCGTTTTTGCGCGAAGACCGCTACGGCACGCACTTAGTGATTCGCAGTGCTGACGTGGCGCTGTTGCGGCAAATTGCTGACGCGGTCATGGATGCCGTGCGCGACCTCGGGGAGACACCGGAAGATTTGGGATTGGACGCCGACGCCAGTGCGTAAGCCGGTCCCTCGGTCTCCGCAGCGCTGAGCGTGTACCGATTCCAGCTACCCATCACCCCAGCCAGCGGCAGGCGCTGGCGACGCCGGGCCGGGTTGCTGGCATGGCTTTTCGGCTGCATCTGTTGTGGACAGCCGCTAGTCGCAGACACCCATACCGCCACAGCTGTTCACACGAATCAGCCCCAACGCAGCTTCAGCAGTGGTGCCCAGCCCAATCGCACCCTGGCTGCCCAGGTTGCCATGGCCCGCTGCCGTCAAGCGTTGGCCGAGAACAACCCCAGCGATAGCGTCTGCGAATTATCTCTTAGCAATGGCCAAACCATCACCTCGGCCAGGGACATTCGCGCCAAATCCGACCACACCCCGCTGTATCTCTGGCGATTTGCGTCCCCGAGCGCCACGGTTTTTGTGGCGGGCACCGTGCACATACTCAAAGAAGCCCTGCTGCCCCTGCCGGATCAGTTTATCCAGGCCTATGAGCAAACTGACAAACTGGTGCTAGAGGTGGACCTAAGCCGTTACCCGCAAGCTCAGGTTCAGGCAACAACCCTTCGCTACGCCACCCTGGACAATGAGGCTTTGCGCCAGGTCATGCCCGCAGATCTTTACCAAAGATTGGTAGCGGCGGGTTTGACCTACGGCCTACCGGTGGGGCAGCTACAGTCTTATCAACCCATGCTGGCATCTCAGCAGCTGACTGCGCTTGGTATGAGCGCCTTAGGCTATGACAGTGACTTCGGTGTAGAGCATGTGATTACGCAGCTGGGCCAACGCGATGCCAACGACGTCCTGCAGCTGGAGACCCTGGATTTTCAGCTCAAGCTGTTGTTTACCCAGCCCATCGACACCCAGCTGGCCGTGCTGGACCAGGCTCTGGACGACATGGCAGACGTTGAGCGGAACGTCAGCCAGTTAATGACCGCCTACTTTCGAGGTGACGATGACGCCCTGCTCAGGACGATGACGGAGCAAACCGGCGACCACCCCTTGGTCAAAGCTTTTAACGACCAGCTCATGGACCAGCGCAATCGCAGCATGGCAAAGACCATTGCCGGTTATTTGCAAACACCCCATCGCTATCTGGTGCTCGTCGGCGCTGGGCACCTGGTAGGGCCCAGCAGTATTATTGCCGAGCTTGGCAGAGCGGGCATTCAAGGCCAGCGTATTCATGCCAATCAATCCATCGACCACCGCGAGCACTGATTCATGCAGAACCAGCCCCCACCTCAGCACACCCCTTCTCCAGCTGCCCGGCTTGGGTCTGCGCCATTTCGACCTGCCCCGTTTCGGCCAGCTTGGGGGCTGGCTAATCCCAATATGCAAACCATCGTGAGCAGCGTAGGCCGAAAGCTCATTAAACCCGCGTGGCTTGACGGGTTTATCGCCCGATCTGAACATCGGGACATTCACGTGCTGGACCAGCATCTAACCGCTCAGTACAGCCGCACCAGCAAAGCCGACGCGCCAGTGATTATTATTATTCACGGCTGGCTGGGCAGCGCCGATTCCAGCTACGTCCTCTCTTCTGCTCAGGCACTGCATCAGGCAGGTTTTCAGGTCGTCAGACTGACCCTTCGCGACCACGGCGGCACCGCTGACCTCAACGAGGGTTTGTTCCACTCCGCCATGACCGACGAGGTGGTGGCCGCGGCCCAATTCATCATGGCGGATTTCCCCCACAGCCCTGCTGGCTTGATGGGTTTTTCCATGGGGGGAAACTTTGCCCTGCGTCTGGCGCAGCAACTACCGCAGCTGGCTACCCTGGCCATTTGCCCGGCCATCAGCCCCGCCCATACCGTGGAGCAAATCGGCGGCAGCCTGATTTATCAACGCTATTTCATGGGCAAGTGGCGGACCTTGTGGGAGCAGAAACAGCGGGCATTTCCCAATAGCTACGACTTTGCCGCCATGGCCAAGTATTCGAGCATTCAAACCTTGACCGAAATCTTTATTGCCGAGCACACGGATTTTGCCAGCATCGATGACTACTACGCCGCCTACGATCTACGTGGCCAGGCGCTAGCCGGCGTTAAAGCCACCATTCTCGCCGCTCAGGATGACCCCATCATTCCGCCCCAGCACTATGAGGATTTACCGTCAACGCTGACTATCGAACTCACCGCCCAGGGCGGTCACACGGCGTACATCAAAAACTGGGGACTGGAAAGTTGGGTTGATGACTATGCCCTGGCCTACTTCAACGCAGAGCTTATTGACTGAGGTTCAACCCGGCCTAGGATCGGGCCGCAGTATAGGCCACCTGCAGGGGCCAGGAACGCCGGGACTTAGACAGCGGAGGCTGGGCTAGCGCTTCGAGGGTGACGGCGTAGCAAGCTGCGGTTCTGGGTTCGCCCTGGTAGGTAACAGCGCCCTCTCTGAGCTCCTGAAAGCTCGCGCCTACCTTTTCGGCTACGCCAACGTTGGCGTAGTTGGCTGGTTGAATGAGCAACTCCACCCGCTCCAGCGTGAGGTGAGCGAAGGCCCATTGCAGGGCCTGTACCGCCGCCTGGGTACACGCCCCCTGGCCGGTGGCATCCCGCGCTACCCAATAGCCCATTTCCGCCACCTCGGATCCGGGCACAGGCAGCTTAATTTCCACGCAGCCCAGAATGTCTTTGTTACCGCACTGAGACTCTTCATGCGCCACAATGGCCCAGCGAAACGCCTGGCCCTGCCGCCACAAACTCTCGCTTTGCTGAATCCAAGACTTCGCGTCACTTAGCACATAGTGGGGGGTGCACCAATCCAGCCACGGCCGCACGTGGCCCACGGATCTGAGCACACTGCGTTGAAGGTTACTGGCATCACTGGCTCTAAAGGGACGAATGGTGACCTGCACGGGAGATCCTTGTGGTTTCTCTCTATTGCAGAGCACTTCGGGCTCAAGCGCAGCACCGCCCATCGGATAAATGCCACCCTTGGTCGCCAGCGCTTTAGGAATCTGGGGTTTTCGCGGTCTCTCGGAACAAGTAGGCCAGCACCACGAGGACTGCGGCGATGCCCAGATAGTATTTCACCATGTAAGAAAAAATCGGCGACATGCTGGCCAGCCCACCGTCGGTGGCCTCGCCGCCTAGCAGGCCAGCAAGGACGCCGCCGATAGCAGAAGCCAAGAACCACAGGCCGAACATTTGACCCACGTAGCGTTTCGGTGAGTAGCGCGAGAACGCGGACAGCCCAATGGGTGACAGCGCCAGCTCACCCCAGGTTTGCAGCAGGTAGGTAATCAGCAGCCACTGCAGGCCAATGGGGGCGGACTCCAGGGCCACGCCCACGGCCAACAACATCACCAAAAAGCTCATGCCCATAAAAAACAGCCCAAGGGCAAACTTAAGCGGTAAGGAGGGGTCTAAATTGTGGCGCCCCAGCCAAGCCCAAAACGCCGCAAACATCGGCGCAAAGATCACCACATAAATGGGATTAAAGAACTGCACCCATGACACCGGCATGTCGTAGCCCAGCAGGTTTAAGTCCGTGAAGTCTCTGGCGAACAAGTTCAGGCTGCCGCCGGATTGGTCGAATCCCGACCAGAACGCTGCGGCGGCGATAAAGAGTAAAAACAGCAGCAGCACATTTTTTCGCTCTGCTGCATTCAAGCCCGCAAAGGCATAGAGGTAAACAAAGTACAGGCCGGCAATCGTGGTCAAGAAGTAGGCGAAGTTTTCCGCAAAAACGCTGGCTTTAACGCCAATGACGCCGGTGCCAAACAGCGCCACCAAAACCGCGGCCCCAGCGCCGACGAGGATGGCACCCCGGCTGAGCAGCCGCCGCCGCTGCTCTGGCATGGCGTTAGGTTCAAGGCCCGCATCTCCCAGGGCATGGCGAGTGCGTGCGTACTGAATAACCCCCAACAGCATACCCACACCGGCGGCACCGAAGCCCCAGTGCCAACCGATCTTCTCGCCCAAGTAACCGCAGACCAAAAATCCGATGACGGAACCGATGTTGATGGACATATAAAAGATGGTGAAGCCGGCATCTTGCCTAGGGTCATTGTCCGCATACAGTTTGCCGACGATGGTGGAGATGTTGCTTTTTAGCAGGCCCGTGCCAACGGCAACCAAGCCCAGCCCGAAAAACAGACCCGATTCGATGGGCACCGCCAAGGTCAGATGTCCCAGCGCGATAATGATGGCACCGTAGAGCACCGCTCGCTGGTGGCCCAGCAGATTGTCCGCAAGCCAGCCACCGGGCACCGCCAAAAAATACACCATGCCCACGTAAATGCCATAAACGGCCTGGGCTTCCAGGGCACTCATCCCCAGTCCGGCGTTGGCTGCAGTGACAGCGCCGGTCATATACAGCACCAGCAAAGCGCGCATGCCGTAGTAGGACATGCGTTCCCACATCTCGGTAAGGAACAACGTTCTCAAACCGCCAGGGTGGCCAAAAAAAGCTGTCGAGGTTGCCGTCATGGTGTGTCCTTAGTTAGCGCGAGGGTCTGCAGCAAAAGTTTGTAAAAAAAGGTTGTAACGTCAGGTTGTAACGTAAGGCTTTGCTAATGCGCCGAACGAGGTGAATGCCCGGATTAGCCATCTTGAGGGGGAAACTTACCCAGCAGCTCCGGAGCGCGCGGAGGCCGAGGCATTAGCTGGCCGCCGCAGTTAGGGCAGGCACCCAGTTGTGCAGTACAGGGGTCGCAAAACGTACACTCGAAGGAGCAAATGTTGGCGCCAGTGCTTTGGGCAGGCAGTTCTTGTTGGCATCGCTCGCAGCAGGGTTTCATTTTCAACATGGCTAGCTTTCCTGGGTTCTAAAGTTCCTGAAATTCAACGTTGCTAATTTTAAATTACCTGAGTTTCACCGCGCACGCCGCATGGTCTGGCGCGCCAGCGCTTTGGCCTAGGAGGACAATCCACTCGGCCAATCACCCGCTTTATGCAGCATAGACGGAAGCGTTTTGCCCAGGGCCTCTTCAAGCCAACCTGCAGCCTCCAGCAGGGCTGGCATGGCCAGGTCGTGGTCTACCTCACAGCGATTGAGCAGATACAGCAAATCCTCAGTGGCAATGTTGCCACTGGCGTTAGGAGCAAATGGACAGCCGCCAATGCCGCCAATGCTGGCGTCCAGAGTGCTGACTCCCGCCAGCAAGCTGGCGTAAGCGTTGGCGATGCCGGTGTTGCGGGTGTCGTGGAAATGGGCGCGCATGGGCACGTCACCGGCCACCGCCTGCAGCGCGGTGAACGTTTCCTGGACCTGCCGTGGCACGCCAACCCCGATGGTGTCCGCTAGCGCAATCTCCACCGGCCCGGCCTCCAGCAGCGCCTCTGCGGCTTGCAACACGTCCTGCATTGGCACCAAGCCCTGAAAGGGACAACCGAAAGCAACGGCCAGAGTAACCTGCACCGGAAAGCCCGTAATTTTGCCGTCCCGAATCACCTCTCGAGCCATGGCTACAGAGTCGGCAACCCGCTGGCCTTGATTGCGTTCCCCGAACGTGTCGCTGACGGGCACCACCAGGCCGGCTTCGTCCAGACAGGTTTCGCGCAGGCGTTGGTAGCCCCGCTCATTCAAGATCAGCCCGGTGTAGCACACGTCATCGCGCTGGGGCAGTCCTGCACACACCGCCTCGGCGTCCGCCATCTGGGGCACCCGCTGGGGATGCACAAAGCTGGTGACTTCAATACGCCGACTGCCCGCAGCCAGGGCATAGTCAATGAGCTTCAGCTTCTGCTCGGTAGACAGCAGCACGTCCTCATTTTGCAGGCCGTCCCGAGGACTGACCTCCATGACGGTGACGGACTCAGGCAGCTGCATCAGAAACCCTCGCGCAGGCTAACGGTTTTATTGAACACGGGCTGGTCACCCTGAGCCTCGGAGTCTTTGCAAAAGTATCCCTGGCGCTCGAACTGAAAACGCTGTTGCGGATGGGCCAAAATCGCTGGTTCCGCCACCGCGTCCAGCAGCGTCAGCGAATCCGGGTTGATATCGTCCAAAAAAGTCGCCGAGGACGGATCAGGCACGTTAAAGAGCCGGCCATAGTCCATTACCCGCACCGGCACGCCAGCCTTGGCGTCTACCCAATGCACCACGCCTTTGGGCTTAAGGCCTGAGGTGTCTTGGCCACTTTTGGAATCGGGAAAGTAGCTGCAATTTAGCTGCACTACATTACCCGCTGAGTCCTCGATCACCTCATCACAGCGAATAATGTAGGCGTAGCGCAGGCGCACCATTTCCCCGGGCGACAGGCGCTTCCACTTTGGCGGCGGCTCTTTGGCAAAGTCGTCTTGTTCTAGCAGCAGCTCACCGCTAAAAGGCAGTTGCCGCCGGCCCAGCTCTTCATTCTGAGCATGCCATGGGCCTTCCAAGGTCTCGCTGCCCTCGTAGTTAGTAATGACCACCTTCAACGGCTGCAGCACCGCCATGCCTCGGGGCGCACTGGCCTCCAGCTCTTTGCGAATGCAAAAGTCCAGCAGATTCATTTCTATAACGTTGTCTTGTTTAGTGACACCAATGCGCTGACAAAATTCGCGGATAGCGCTGGCCGGTACACCTCGGCGGCGCAAACCGGCAATCGTAGGCATACGCGGATCGTCCCAGCCACTGACCAACTGCTCGTCTACCAAGCGGTGCAGCAGACGCTTGCTCATCACCGTGTATTCCAAGCCAAGGCGCGAGAACTCGATCTGCGGCGGATGGTAGTTCATATGGATTTTTTCCAGCACCCAATCGTAGAGCGGGCGATGGTCAGCAAATTCTAGCGTGCACAGGGAATGAGAGATGTGCTCGATGGCGTCGCAAATACCGTGCGTAAAGTCGTACATGGGGTAAATGCACCAGGCATCGCCGGTGCGCTGATGGGTGGCGTGACGAATGCGGTATATCACCGGATCGCGCATATTCAGATTCGCTGACGCCATATCAATCTTCAGCCGTGCCACATGCTCGCCGTCAGCAAATTCGCCGGCACGCATGCGCCGAAACAGGTCCAGATTTTCATCAACGCTGCGATCACGGTAAGGACTGTTTTTACCGGGCTCGGTGAGAGTGCCCCGAGTTTCTCGTATTTGCTCGGCATTCAATGAGCACACATAGGCCATGCCTTCTCGCATCAGGCCTTCTGCGTAGCCGTAGATCTGCTCGAAGTAATCTGATGCGTGGGTGATGGCCTTCCACTGAAAACCCAGCCAGGCCACGTCGTGCTGGATCGACTCTACGTACTCGTTGCTTTCCTTCACCGGATTGGTGTCATCAAAGCGCAAGAAGGTCGCGCCGCCGTATTCCTGGGCAACGCCAAAATTCAGGCAGATGCTTTTCGCATGACCAATATGCAAAAATCCGTTGGGTTCTGGAGGAAAGCGCGTGATCACGCCCTTGTCTAAAGCGTTGTTAGCCAAGTCGGATTCGATGCGCTGACGAATAAAGTCTGTGGTTTCGTTTTCCATTACTACCTTGAGCGTTGCGTGAGAGACTTCGAGCCCCTGAGAAGACGTTAATTGTGAAAGGTCGCTGCTGGAAAAACCATGCCTGCCGATAGAATTTTATCGATAACGCGGATTCCGACCCCGGCCCATGTCGGTTTACCGCGTTGAACCGAGGACGACTCAAACGGTCCGAATATCCGCAAAGCCATCACCATAAAAAGAGAATTAACTAACCCATGCCATCGCCCCGACTGATCGTCGCCCTATCTGTTTGCACAGCCGCCGGTTTGCTAGCGCTGGTGGCTCCGCTGGCGCCGTCGGCCACCGAGCGCCTTGCCCAAGGCTTGGTCGGCCAGCGCAGCTATGCCGTGGAGCAGCAAGGACAAGGCGTTGGCTACTTGCGTTCGCGTACCGAACAAGCCCCGGACGGCACCTGGGTGCTGGCCCAACAGCTGCACATAAATATGCTCAACGCGCCGGCCCTGTCCACTAGCCAAACCCTGACCTTTGCCGGCCGGGAACCTCACCATCTGCTCCACGCCCAGTATCGCGAAGATCGACAAGATCATCGCCAGCAGATCACCCTGAGGCGCGCCAACGATGCTTACTCGGCCAGGATTGAGCGCAACGGCGACACTGAGATCGTGTACCCGAACATTGTGTTCACCCTGACTGACCAGCTCGGTCTGGAGCATCAGCTAAGCCAGCAGGCTGTGGAGGGCGCTACCTATACCTGGGATTATTTGGACCTACAGCAGCTCGACGTCAGCCAGCGACAGCTGCTGCTGAAGGCATACGATGGCCTGTCCTATACCCTCACCACGCCAGCAAACGGCAATGTCACCACCCTGGATAACCAGTTGCGGTTGGTGGCCTTTGACGCCCCCTACCAGTTCAGCTTCGCCCTGACCTCGATGGCCGACAGCGACCTTCATCAACTCACCGAGTCCTTGAGTTTGCAGTGGTCCAAGCGCTTGGCGGTAGTGCCGCTGACCCGGCCCTTAACGAAGCCACAGACCCTCAGCAGCCTCACCCTGGCCATTGCAACGACTGTGGAGCAAACCGTTGAGGATCAGGGGCTTCCAGCTACGCTGAGCCACGGCGCTGTTACCGCCAGCGCGCCCGCTGCTGGCGCACAGTACCTGCAGGGTTCACTAGCGCTACCAGTAGGTCACCCCAGCATTCTCCAGGAGCTACCTCAAGACCCCATTACCGACGCCAGCTCCGCCGCAGAGTTAGCCCAGCGTTTGATTGATCAGACCCGGGGGCATCTGCTCTACAGCGCCAACCAACCCGCCGGATCTGTACTCGCCGCGCTGGCCACTGGCCGCGGTGAATGCGTGGATTTCGCCGACCTGCTCACCACCCTGGCACGCACTCAGGGCATCGCCAGCCGCACGGTTTATGGCATTGCCTATAGCCCGCTACCGGAGCCTGGTTTTCGCTTTCACGCCTGGAATGAAATTTGGTATGACCAAGGTTGGCATGCGCTGGATCCAACATGGGACCAGTCCTCGGCAGACGCAACTCACATCGCCATGAACGACCAAACCATGGCGGCTATGGCCAGCGCCATGCAGCGCCAGAGCATCACGCTGACGCCCACCGCTTGGGGCTACTCGTCAGCGGATTAGATAAATCCGGGGTTTTGCGCCCGCCGGGCTACAGACGCACAATTCAAACAACGTCCGAAAAGGCGATTAGCGCGGGCTAGGAAACGTCTCGGCGCTGGCGCAGTAGGCCCTCCTGAGACATAGACGCGATCAATGCACCGTCCTGAGCAAAGAACTCGGAGTGCACCATGCCGCGAGAGCCCTGAGCGGTGGAGGTTCGTTTGTGGAACAACAGCCACTGGTCCATAGACACCGGGCGATGAATCCACAAACTGTGATCTAGGCTCGCCATCTGCACATCGCTGCGCACAACGGCGCTTTGATGAGGCAGCACCGCGGTGCTGACCAAACCCATATCCGAGGCATAGGCCACAAGGCAGCGCGCTAGCGCCTGCAACCGATAGGCGGTCTCGTCAGCATCCTCCAGTGGCGCCGGTAAGGTGACTGCTTCGCGGAACTTGATCCAGGTTGGATTCCAGAATCGGTCGCCACCCCACGCCGTGCTGCCTAACTCGAATACCGAACGCAAATGAAAGGGTCGATCAACCTTTGCCATTGGACTCATACGCGGGTCGGCTTTGGGTCCACCCAGCTCTCGCGCCACCTCGACGTCCTCGCGCAGCTCTTCGGGCAGGGGCACGTTGGGCATAGGCGCGCTGTGCTCAAAACCGATCTCCTGCAGCTGGAAGGAAGCATCCATGTTAAAAATCGCCTGACCGTTTTGAATCGCGACCACTCGGCGAGTAACAAAGGAGCGGCCGTCTCGAACACGCTCCACCTCGTAAAGCACCGGTCGATCCACACTGCCCGGCCGAAGAAAGTAAGCATGCAAAGAATGAAGGTGCACCTTGGTTACGGTGCGATAGGCCGCTGCCGCTGCCTGGGCAAGCACCTGCCCACCGAACAGGCGGCTACCGTTTTCGGTTTCGTTTTGGCCCTGATATAGATTCTCTTCAATCTGCGTCAGGTCTAAGACCTTGAGCAGCTTACTGGCACGACTGAGTGCGGCTTCCGGCATATGACTTCTCTGGCGAACGAGTGGATGCGAGCGGGCCGCGACGTTGTGCCGCGCCCGAGCCAGCGTGATACTAGCCCCTGCAAACACAGGACGCCAAGCGTCCATCGTCTACGCCGAAAAAAGTGGCCGCAGAAGATGGCCCAAAAGAAAAGCGGAGAAAAGCGCGGAAAACCGCCGACGCCAGAATCAAGCAAGGACCAGCCATGAACAATGCCTCCCAACAGCCATGGATTGATGCGGCTATCGACAACGTGCTCGCGGGCAAGCCCGTGGAAAACATTAGCCTTAGCCAGCCGAATATCAGCACCGCAGAAGCCTATGCCCTGCAGAGAGAGCTCGTTAAGGGACTACGGGAAAACCAGGGTTGGGGCGGCGTTTGTGGCTACAAAGCCGCCCTCACAGCGGCGCCCGCCCAGCAAGCCATGGGCGTGCACGAACCCGTGATCGGGGTGTTGTTCGACCACGGCGCGCACAGCGCAGGGGCTGAAGGCTCACTGGCGATCAAGGCCGACCGACCGGTACTGCTAGAAACCGAACTAGGCTTTACCCTCGGTGAGGCCATCGACGCGCCGGTTACCGCAGCAAGCATTCAACCCAAGGTTCGTCATTGCCAAGGCATGATCGAGCTGGCCGCCCCGAATTTACAGCAGCGAGCATCTGGGGTTGATCTAATCAGCAGCAACTCCGCCAGTTACGGTTTCATTACCGCCGCGATCACCACAGACCCAGCTGGCATTGGGGTAGATGACCTACAAGTCTCGCTAACGCGCCGAGGAACAGAGAGCGAGACTCTGCACCGCTTCGCTGCGGGCACGGTGATGACGGGCCAATGGCAGGCGCTGGCCTGGCTGGTGAATAGTGTATTGGCTCAAGGCTACGACTTGCAGGCCGGCCACCTATTAATGACAGGCTCAATTGGCAGCATGCACCCGGGGACACCGGGGCAATACCTGGCGGACTTTGGCGAATTGGGTCGGCTGGGCTTTCGCCTCTAACGCTTTACGTTAGCCAGATTACTTTGCGCCCCGTTTTTCGTTTGGCCCTCAACCTTTAGGACGATAGCCGGGCGGTCTTCATAGTCTCCAGAGCCGAGTCCCAGTGCTTATCAAAGTAATGTCGCTTAGTGCCTACATACAGCATCAGATAGAGAGCCTGGTTCTCAACAAAGGCGACGGCGCGGCCCCGGCGCGACGGCCCCTCGGAACTGGCCAGGGTCAAATCAAACATGACCGCCCGCTGTTGGCCAAGGCGAAATGGCCGCAGGCCAGAACTGCTGACCACCACATCGGTGCCGTTGAGCTTTGCCAGAGACGACTCCGTTAGCTCAACGATTTCGTTGGGCAGCATGCCAGCCGCATAGCAAGGATACACAAGAGACTTATGCCGGCTTATAAACAAGGTGCCGCCATCAGCCACTGCTGGGATGAGCATTAGGTAGTCCAGCAGCACACCGTCCCGCGTCCACAGCTGGCTGCCTTTGTGCAAATGTTTGGTCATGGTCCCGGGCGCTTTATTCCAGGGCGCATCCATCACCTCCACTTGCATATCGCCGACACCCACAGGGCCCGGCGCCAGCGCCTTGAATTGGGTGGACACACAGCCGCTGAGACCCAGCAGCCCAAGCACTAAGATTAGTCGCCTCATCACCAACCTCCTGATAAATAGAATTCGATCATTTCCTTGTCCGACGCGTCCGGCTCTCGGGCCAAAAACTCGCGAAAATATTGCTCGGCGGCCTGACGGTCCCCGTGTTTGTATTCCAGGTAACCCAGTTCCCGGAAGGCGCGAGGGTTTGGACGCTCGGCCTGCAACGCTTGCCGATAGGCATCCATGGCCGCCGCCAAGTCCTCGGGCTGGCTACCAATGCGCAGAGCCTCGCCGCGATAAAACGCCAGATCTGTGGCTCGAATACCCATGGCCTCATGTCGCTTCAGCAGAGTCTGCAAACGCCCAGAGTCCCGCTGCTGAACCTGCTCATCCATGAACAGCGCATACCGCTCCTGCAGCAGCGCCTGCAGCGGATCGGTTACCGGGGCCGTCGCCGCCGAGTCTGTCTTGGGCAGGCTTTGCATAAGCCGATCGGTGACCGCCTCCAGTTGGCTGGCGCGATCTTTGGATCTTGGATGACTGGATAGAAACTGGGGGCCCTTGGGTAGCTTGACGGTGGCTTTGTCCTCTTCTTCATCCAGCAGACGCCAAATGGCGGCCGCCGCCTCGGGCCGATACCCCGCCGCCGCCGAGTAGTAGGCCCCCAGTTCGTCGGCCTCACTTTCCTGGAGCCGTTTGAAGCTCAGCACGCTGGTGAGAGCCAAAATCCCCGGTATTCCAAACAGCTCAACAAAGGTGCCAATGGCAAAGTTGCTCTTGGCCTTACGCAACAGTTCAAGAGTGTGGGTTTGGGTGTAATGAGCGAACTCGTGCCCCAGTACCGCGGCCACCTGATCCGAGGACGTCATGCGCACGAGCAGTCCGGTATTCACCAGCATCAAACCATTGGGCGCGATCGACGCGTTGAGGTCGGGATTGCGCACCACGAAGACCCGAAGGTCCTGACAGTACCGGTGGGACACCTCACAGGCGATGCGGGACACGTAGTCGTTGATCAACGGGTCTCGGACTCGCAGCGGCGAGCGTTTGAGGATTTTTTCGGCATCCGCCATTTCCATCCACAGGCCCCGCACGTCTTTGGCGGCCTCAGGCCCCGGTGTGTACCCAGGCTCAATGCGGGGCGGCAGCGGCAAATCCCCGAGCAACCCAGGAGCCGAATCCGCCGCCTGCCCAAAACTGGTGGCGAATACTGCAATCACGGAAATCACCCAGCGCAACAACACCGTATATCAGCCCTGCTCTGGGTTCAGGCCTGCAAAGAGTTGCCCCACCACACGCTGCGCACCGGTATCGGTACGCAAATCCCCCGCCGCCGCGGGTACATTGTTGTACCAAACCACGTTGCCCGTTTGTAAATCCACTAACGAGGCAAAGCCGCCCTGGTGACCCAAGTACAGCGGCACATTCAATGCCGCCGCCAAAATCGCCATGCCAACGCGGCCACCACTGGCTTGATAGTCCCGGTAGTAGATAAACAGGGCATAGTCGGCCTCCAGCCCCAATGCCGACATGCCCTCACCCAAGGACCAGTCGAACGTGTAGTCCTGGCTGCGGCCAATACGCTTGGAGGGCATTTTCGTCGGGCCAAAGTGATGGTGCTGAATGGTGCTACCCACCGCCGCATGCAGGCGGGTGAACTCAAAGAGCGTATCGCCGATGTTTTCGGCGTCGGGTGCGCTGATGTTCATGGCGTTTTGGGCCACGTAAGCCGCTAGCGCCAGGTCGAACTTCTGCCGGGCAGTTTCAGTCCAATCCGGGGCGGCCTCGGAAACCCCACCGGCAGTGATGCGATAGTACTTTATGTCCGGCCGCACGATGGCCACTCGGGCGCTGTCGGGCAGAGCGCTGAATCCCTGAGTGGCAACCTGGGTGACTGAGCATCCGCTCATCACAGCAGCGACAACGATGAACACTCTGAACCGAATCGCCATATTGGTTTCCCCCATTTCCCACAGCAAACACCTAAAAAGATGCTGGGAAATAGACCATGGCGCCTGGACCGCCGCCAAGGATCCCGTTAAAGCGCTGTTCAACAGTGTTAACAAATCGAGATTTTTAGGTCCAGGCCGCTGTAGGTAGCAACGAGAGGACTAGAAGGATTTCCTTCAAAGAATATATTGCTTGTCAGTTATTCCATTTTTTTGCCGAACACCCCCGAGTACAGTGCCGCGCCATCGTTGAGGTGCTGATTTTTAGAGACAGCACTTGGACGGGATTCAACCCACCACAACCCAATTGAGGATCTTTGATGTCAGCCTATCTCGACCTTATCGAACAAAACCGTCAAACCGTAAGTGCCAAGCAAGAGTGGAGCGCCATCAACGCTGAATACGCTGCTCGCATGCAGCTGCAAAACCGTTTCAAAACCGGCTTGGACATCGCCCAATACACCGCCGACATCATGCGCCGAGACATGGCCAACTACGACGCGGATTCCAGCAAGTACACCCAATCTCTGGGCTGCTGGCACGGCTTCGTCGCCCAGCAGGTGATGATGAGCGTGAAGAAACATCAGCAGACTACCGATCGCAGCTACATCTATTTATCAGGCTGGATGGTTGCCGCCCTACGCTCGCAGTTTGGCCCGCTACCTGACCAAAGCATGCACGAAAAAACCACGGTGTCGGATCTGATCGAAGAGATTTACACCTTCCTGAAGCAGGCTGACGCACGGGAACTGCGCCACATGTTCGTGGAGCTGGACGAAGCACGCGCCAACGGCGACGACGCAGATTCCATCATTCAGCGCATCGATAACTACGAAACCCACGTTGTGCCCATTATTGCCGACATCGACGCAGGCTTTGGTAACGAAGAAGCTACCTACCTGCTGGCCAAGCGCATGATCGAGGCCGGTGCTTGCGCCATTCAGATTGAAAACCAGGTATCCGACGCCAAGCAGTGCGGTCACCAGGCGGGCAAAGTCACCGTACCTCACGAAGACTTCGTTTCGAAAATCAACGCGGTACGCTATGCATTCTTGGAGCTTGGCATCGACAACGGCATCATCGTAGCCCGCACCGACTCCCTGGGCGCTGGCCTGACGCAAAAAGTGCCGGTTTCCATCCAGCCAGGTGACCTGGGCAGCAAGTACAACGAGTTCCTGGACACCGAGATCATCGAGGACGTTTCAGAACTGCAGGACGGTGACATCACCATCCGCGCCAACGGCAAGCTGGCTAAGCCAAAGCGTTTGGACAACGGCCTGTACGCCTTTAAAGAAGACACCGGGTTTGACCGTGTGGTACTGGACTGCATTACCAGCCTGGAGCACGGTGCCGACCTACTGTGGATCGAAACCGAAAAACCCAACGTGGAGCAAATCGCCGCCATGGTTAATGCCATCCGCGAAGTGCGCCCGGAAGCCAAGCTGGTGTACAACAACTCGCCGTCTTTCAACTGGACGCTGAAGTTCCGCGAGCAGGTATACGGCGAATGGAAGGCTGCAGGCAAAGACCTGTCTGCTTACCCGGATCCAGAGGTTAACCCAATGGGACTCATGGACGCCGCCATCGACGGCACCGAGCTGTCCGATGCCGCCGACGCCTTGGTACGTACGTTCCAGGCCGATGCCGCCCGGGAAGCCGGTATCTTCCATCACCTGATCACCCTGCCCACCTACCACACCGCCGCACTGTCCACGGACGTACTGTCCGAAGGCTACTTCGGTGACCTGGGCATGTTGGCCTACGTCCGTGACGTACAGCGTCAGGAAATCCGCAAGAACCTGGCTTCCGTGAAGCACCAAGACCTCGCTGGCTCTAACGTGGGCGACGACCACAAAGAGTACTTCCTTGGCGAGAAAGCACTGCTGGCAGGCGGCGCCGCCAACACCATGAACCAGTTCTAGGGGTTCAATACAACCCAGCCATGCTGGAAAAGAAAAAGGGCGGTTTACCGCCCTTTTTTGTGTCTGCCTTTTAATCTTGCGTCGAAACCCCAGCAAGAGCGCCTAACCAATGCAGCCGTTCATCGGTAATGGCCACCACACTGCCCAAGTGATCTGTGTGCAGGTAGCGCACGCGTTCCTCACTGGCATGCCGCGAACTCCGGCCACCGCTGCACCGCGTCGTGTGATCTTTGTTCAGCTATCAAGTGCAATGTAAATTTCGAAAAATCAAAATTCAGATAACTTGTCTTCACTATATTTTTTAAGCTCAGACCAATCTGCAGAAAAATAAACCTCTTTCTTTCGCGAGTCGTCATCTCTAGCTTCATAATATTTTATTTCGACTGGGAAAAAAATCTGCGGAGGATTAGCGATATCAATTACTGTTTCACCACTTATTGCAGAGAACCGAAAAACATTACCTTCATGAAATACACTCGACCAATCGCACGTTTGGCCTACGGAGCCATCTTCGAGCATCAAATATCCATTAAAATCCGTTAAGAAGAAAAGGTATGTCTTGTCCTCTTCATAACTGTAAGTCGAACAAAAATAAATATTCTGTTCACTACCTTTTAAAATATTCTCTGGTTCCAGAAAATATAAATATCCCTGTTCGCAGGCCTTCCCAACGCACTTATATACTGGAGCTTTGTCCTCCACCTTGGCAGACAATATAAATTGTGCCGACTCCACTAAATTATCGAAGTTTTTTGGAATTGGGGTAAACGAAAGACAAGGAAGAGGCACAACCAAAAAAAACAAAATAAGTATTATCTTCATCTTCTATCCCTATATTTTTGGAGGACTTTCATAGCCTCCCTATTTGCATGTGTCTCTTTGTTATATCCATAGGGCGACTCTGGTTTCGAGGGCAATCTTTGATTAGCTAGGGTTGAATGTGTTCTTTCATGAGCAACTACGTATAAGGCCTGTTCAAAATCGTTACGAGACTCGCTAATCCAAGCCCCCCCGATACCACCTTCGCCCCTTAGTTTCTGTCGCTGAACCCAAACCAAACGAAATTCGATCACCGCCATAGTTACAACCCCAGGCGGCACTACCGGCGCATTCTAAAACTTCACCTGTATACTCATATGGTACGTCGCCTTTTGGCACGCCTAACCTATCAGCCTCCGCCCAGGCTTCGTCAATTCGCCTGGCCTCGAGTTCAGGATCTGGAGCGCTCTTACTCTGCCCGTCTTGTCCCGCTGGACTCTGAGAGGAACCGGCGCACTAGAACTGGCGTCGCGTCAGGCAAACGGCTTTTCGGAACCTGGCTTCAGCGCACTTATTTACTTCTTGTTGTTATCTTTGTTGTTATTTTTTGCTGCTCGCTATTTGGCTCCACGTTATTCCTGATGCTTGTGAATCGAATACTTTTGAAACAAATACCTTTGAATCAGATACTTATGATTCGACCTGGCTTTTCGTCCAGCAGACCCGATTATCTAAACAACCAGCATCTGCCCCCTCAGCACCTATCCAACGAGTTTTTTATGCTCGACGCAACGCTATCCGTCGCTATTTTGCTACCACTCAGACAATTTCCCCGCAAACAACTCTTTCTCTTCGTCATTGGCCCACAGCCCCACTCTTTGGCAACATGCAGGGTTCATTAGGAGGAGAGTGTGATGAATGTAGTTGACGCCATCGCCCATGCGATGAAGGCCGAAGGGATCGATATGCTATTTGCCTATCCGGTGAACCCGCTTATCGAGGCGGCGGCTAAGGTCGATATCCGCACCGTCATCGTGCGGCAGGAGCGTATCGGTTTGCACATGGCTGATGCCTATTCCCGGCTGTCCTCCGGGGACAAGATCGGCGTGTTCTGCATGCAGCACGGCCCGGGCGCTGAAAACGCCTTTGGCGGTGTGGCTCAGGCTTATTCGGAGTCGGTGCCGATTTTGGTTATTCCTGCGGGTTACCCCCGCCGCTTGGCCCATTACTACCCGAACTTCAACTCCACACTGAACATGCAGCACATCACCAAGTGGGCGGAGCCCATCACCATGGGCAAGGCGGTGCCGGAAATTCTGCGGCGGGCGTTTTTTCAGCTGCGTAATGGCCGCCCGGGACCGGTGATGCTGGAAGTGCCTCTGGACGTGATGACCGAAGAGGTGCCCGATGACTGGACTTACGTGCCCTCCTTTAGCGCCAAAACCGCTCCGGCGCCCGACGACATTCGCGCCGCGGCTAAGGCGCTGGCCGAAGCTCAACGTCCGGTAATTTACGCAGGTCAAGGCGTGCACTACGCCAAGGCTTGGGACGAACTGAAAGCCTTGGCGGAAGCCTGGAACATTCCGGTGACTACTAGCATCGAAGGCAAAAGCGCGTTCCCGGAAAACCACCCCCTTTCTTTGGGCAGCGGCGGTCGCGCCAACTCCCGGCAGGTGAAGCGCTATTTAGCCGAGGCGGACGTGATCTTTGGTGTGGGCGTGTCCTTTGCGCTGACGGCGTTTGGCGTGGCCATGCCGGCGAATAAAAGCGGCGAGAAAACCATTATTCACGCCACCTTGGACCCTATGGATTTGAACAAAGACGTACCGGCGCAAATTGGCCTGATTGGTGATGCCAAGCTGACCCTGCAGGCCCTAAGCAGCGCCATGCAGGACTACCCCACGGCACCGGCCGAGGGCCGTCGCGACGCGCCTGCGCAAATTGCGGCCATCAAAGCCGAGTGGCGCAGCGAGTGGCTGCCCAAACTCACCAGCAACGATACGCCCATTAACCCCTATCGGGTGATTGCCGAACTGGATCGCTTGGTAGACAAAGACAACGTGGTCATCACCCACGATGCCGGCAGCCCTCGGGATCAAACCACCCCGTTCTGGGAATCCACCTCGCCGCTGTCTTATATTGGCTGGGGTAAGACCACCCAGCTGGGCTATGGCTTGGGTCTGGCCATGGGGGCCAAGCTGGCAGCGCCGGAAAAGCTGTGCATCAATGTTTGGGGTGACGCCGCTATCGGCTTTACCGGCATGGACTTTGAAACCGCCGTGCGCGAGAACATCCCCATTTTGTCGATTTTGTTTAACAACTTTTCCATGGCCATTGAAATCCCGATCATGCCGGTGTCCCAAGAAAAGTACGGGGCCATTGAAATTTCCGGTCACTACGCCGACATGGCCAAAGCCTTCGGCGGCTATGGCGAGCGGGTTACAGATCCCAATGACATCGTAGCGGCCTTGGAGCGAGGCATCGAAGCCACCCGCAACGGCCAAGCCGCTCTGCTGGAATTCATTACCAGTCAGGAAATTGATATTTCTAACGAATAACGTCTGTTAGCGTTTCATCACGCATTGCATAAACCAAAAGAGAGTAGCCATGAAAGCACGCGCCGTAGCCCTGAAATCCCGCCCAGTGGGAATGCCTAAAACCGAGGACTTTGACATCATCGAGGTGGACGTTCCCGCACCTCAGGATGGCGAGATTCAGGTTAGAAACGTTTGTATGTCCGTAGACCCTTACATGCGCGGCCGTATGTATGACCGCAAATCCTACGTACCGCCCTTCCAAATTGGCGAGGTGCTAACCGGCGGCTGCATCGGTCAGGTTACCGCATCAGCCCACCCTGACTTCGCCGAGGGCGACTACGTCTCCAGCAGCTGGGGCTGGCGCGAGGCCTATACCGCGTCCACGGCGGGTATTGAGCGTTTGGGCAACATTGTCGCCGAGCCGTCCCAATACATTGGTGCCATTGGTATGCCTGGCATGACCGCCTATGTGGGCCTGCTGGAAGTTGGTGCCCTGCAAGACGGCGAAACCGTGTTTGTTTCCGGTGCCGCCGGCGCCGTGGGCAGCATCGTGGGCCAAATCGCCAAGATCAAGGGCTGCACGGTGATCGGCAGCGCGGGTTCCGACGACAAGGCCCAACTGCTCAAAGACGAACTGGGCTTCGATTACGCCTTTAACTACAACGATGGCAGCATTGTCGGCCACCTCAAAGAAGCCGCGCCTGCTGGCATCGACGTGTACTTCGACAATGTCGGCGCCGAGCACCTACAGGCGGCCATCATGTGCATGCGGCCCAATGGGCGTATTCCCCTGTGCGGTGCCATTGCCACCTACAACGATACCGAGGCACGCCCTGGCCCCAACAATCTGTCCATGGCCATTGGTCTGGGTCTGACCCTGCGCGGCTTCATCGTCAGCAACTTCATGCACATGGCGCCTCAGTTCCGGGCGGATATGGAGAAGTGGGTTACCAGCGGTGAGGTCACCACCAAGGAGACCGTGTACCAAGGCATCGACCAAGCCCCGGACGCCTTTATCGGTCTGTTCACCGGCGCCAACACCGGCAAGATGATTGTTAACTTCTAGAGCGCTACAACCGGTGGCTTGAACCGGTTTACAGCCCGGATAAACCTCACCATAATGGTATTCAATTGGATACCATTATGAGCGAGTGATGAACCCAGTCAGCAACAGCTTTGGCAGCAAACTGCTGTACCAAGCATGGCAAGACAGTGGTCTGAGCCTGCGCCAGCTGGCCCGTCAGGCCAACACCTCTCACGGGACCTTGAATGCCTATATCAAGGGCAGCAAGTCACCCAGCACCGCGACCCTAGAGCGCATCATTGGCGCCTGTGGCTTCACCATGGACATTGCTCTGCGGCCCCGCATTCGCTTTAGCAACGGTGTGCCTCGGGGTGAAGAGCTGGCAGAGGTACTGACCTTGGCTGAGCAGTTTCCGATCCGGCAAACCCCGGCGTCACAATCCAAAGCCCAACCTTTGCCCGTGTTTCCACGGGCCTCCTAGGCTTGCGCCATGACTCTGGTGGAAAAAATTCGTATCTGTCACGAGGCCCTAGCCGCGGCGGACATCCCCCACGCCTTTGGCGGCGCCTTGGCCTTGGCATGGTGTACCGGCAGCGCCCGGGGCACCATTGATATCGACGTCAATCTATTTGTCGGCAAGGAACACATACAAACTGTGCTGGATGCGCTGCCCGAAGAGGTGAGCTGGACGGGCGCTGATATCAAGCGGCTGCAGCGGGATATGCAGCATCGCCTGTGGTGGCAGCAAACGCCCTTGGACCTGTTTTTTAACAGCACAGACTTTCATCTGGGTTTGCTCGAGCGCGTTCACTGGGAGGACTTTGCCGGCAGCAAAATTCCCTTCCTCAGCTGTCAGGACTTAGCCGTATTCAAAGTATTTTTCGATCGCA
>JAYOBI010000010.1:0-95212 GCA_038104735.1 Gammaproteobacteria bacterium
GCAACCACGTACCACAGGTTAATAATCACTGGGTTCATGAGTTACCTCCCGGCTGATTGGTATCTTTCTTTTTGAACATGCTCAGCATTCGGTTGGTGACCAAATAGCCGCCAGCGACGTTAATCATGGCGAACATCACCGCGGCTGCACCCAAGTAGCTGGACATAGCGCCGGACTCGCCGCCGGCTGAGATCAGCGCGCCGACGATGGTGATGCCAGAAATGGCGTTAGCGCCGGACATTAGCGGCGTATGCAGGGTGGCTGGCACCTTCGATATCAGCTCAAAGCCGAGGAAAATCGACAGCATTAAAACCATGGCAAGAAATACAGCTTCCATTATTTATCCTCCGCTATAGATGTTTTTGATGGTTTCGTTGACCACGGCCCCATCCCGGGTAATGACACAGGCCTGAATAATCTCGTCTTCGGGATCCAAATTCAGGGTCTTTGCTTCGCTGTCCCAAAATTCCAGGACAAGGTTCAGCAGGTTGTTGGAGTACATATCGCTGGCGTTGCGAGCCACTTCGCCGGGCAAGTTGCCTTGACCGACGACCTTCACACCGTTGATGTCCACCACTTGGTCCATGACTGAGCCCTCAACGTTGCCACCTGTCTCTACCGCCATATCGATAATGACGCTACCGGGCTTCATGGACTCCACCATGTCGCGGCTAATAATTTGTGGCGCTGGTCGGCCGAATAGCTGCGCGGTGGTAATCACTACGTCGGACTGGCTGATGACAGCCTTTTGACCTTCGCGCTGCAGCTCGACCTGTTCCGGGGTCAATTCCTTGGCGTACCCCTGGTCGGTCTGACCCGTGTCACCCAAATCGATTTCAACAAACTTGCCGCCCAGCGATTGAACTTGCTCGGCAACCACTGGCCGGGTGTCAAAGGCTTCCACTCTGGCTCCCAAGCGCTTAGCCGTGGCGATCGCCTGCAGTCCGGCAACCCCGGCGCCAATAACGAAGACCCGTGCCGGCGGAATGGTTCCTGAAGGCGTCATCATCATGGGCATGATTTTTGGTAGGTGGTAAGACGCTTGGATGACCGTGACGTAGCCAGCTAAGTTGGCTTGGGAAGACAGCGCATCCATCTTCTGGGCGCGCGTGCTGCGCGGCACCATTTCCATAGAAATTGCCGTAGCCCCTTGAGCGGCAATGCTCTCTACCAGAGGCTTTTCGTTAAAGGGATCTAAAAAGCTGACGTACAGCGCCCCGCTCTTGAGCGATGCAACGTCTTGCGCATCGGGTTTGCGTACCGACATCACGATATCTGAGCCGGCCAACAGCGCACCGCGATCGTCGCTAACGCTAGCGCCGGCCTCGGCATAAGCCTCGTCTGAATAACCAGACGCTAGGCCGATACCACTTTGGACGGCAACGCTGAATCCTTGTTTGATCAGTTTGCTCGCGTTTGCAGGCACCATGGCTGCGCGCACTTCGCCCGGCCAGGTCTCCTTCGGTACTCCGATCTGCATAAAGCCCCCAACAATAATTGGTCAAAAAAAGCTCAACGGACCAGAAAAAGGCCGTGGAATCAGCCTCACAGCTTGGAGATGTCCAAACCTTGGTTACGTTGAGCGCGGCAAGCTAACAGCCTGCCCACGTCTAGAAAAAGGAATAACTCACAATCAATACATTCCCTGCTGGAAAAACAACGTTCCTCCGGCGCCACGCAACTTACTGGGTCAATTGTGTTCAGCGCGTGTAAAAAACACCGCAAACTCTCCACGATAACCTTGCATGTGTTACACAGCCTTCTCACAATCAGAACCTGGTTTTTTAGCGGCTGCGGCAGCGCTTTTGGGTTTGGGGAGATTTCAGTTGTCAAAGAATTCCATTAGCAACCGTGCTGCCTTGTTCGCGGTGCTGACGGCCTTTGTGGTAGGCACTCTGGGCAGCTTGGCCATCCGCCCCGTCCATGCCCCGGCCACGGTCACAGCAACCTCTGACGATGTTGCCTCTAGCGCTGCCCGCATCGCCTGGCGGCTGCCCGTGGTGTTTCAAACCACCATGCCTGTGCTCGGGGATAACCCGGTGTATTTCACGCGCATGATCAAAGACGCCAGCGACGGCGCCATCGACCTACAGATTTTTGAGCCCGGAGAAATCGTTCCTGCATTTTCCATTACCGACGCAGTGCGCGATGGCAAAGTGTCAGCGGGCTACACCTGGCTTGGCTACGACCAAGGCAAAATCGCCGCATCGCCCTTGGTGTCAGCTGTGCCCTTCGGCATGGAGCCCTGGGAGTACACCGCTTGGTGGTATGAAGGCGGCGGCCGCCAGCTTACCGAGACTCTGTACCAGCGGCACAACATTCACCCAATTCTTTGCGGCATTACCGGCCCGGAAACCGCCGGTTGGTTTCGCCGCAGAATCGATTCGTTGGATGATGTAAAAGGCCTGAAAATCCGCTTTGCCGGGTTAGGCGGACAGGTCATCGAGCGTTTAGGGGCCAGCGTTACCATGCTGCCCGGCGGTGAAATATTCCAGGCTCTGGAAAAAGGCGCTATCGACGCCACAGAGTTCGCCCTGCCCGTGGTCGATCAATCGTTGGGATTCAACCGGGTGGCGCCCTATAACTACTATCCCGGCTGGCATCAGCCGTTTACCTCCTCGCACTTGGTTGTGAACCGAGCAACTTGGCAAACCCTGTCAAAAACCGATCAAGCCATGCTAGAGCTTGGCTGCACGGCGGCAGTGACTCGCAATCTGGCTCAGGCCGAAGCGTCCCAAGGAGAGGTCATTGCGGGCTTCCCTGATCTTGGGGTATCTGCGGAGATTCTGCCGGAGCCCCTATTGCGGGAACTGAACAAGGTGTCGGATCAGATTCTGCAGGAAGAGGCGGCCAGAGATCCGGACTTCGCCGAAATTCTCGCCTCCCAACAAGCCTTCCGCCGTCAGTATGCACAGTGGAAATCCCGGGCCTATCTACCGCGAGACTTTTAAGAGATTGGTCTTGTGATAAACAGATCTTGTTATACATGGGACTTGTGATGGATAGGTCTTGGTAATGGCGAAAGATTATCTGCCACACACGCCCTGGTCTCGGCGCATGGACCAAACCGCAGATGGCATAGGGCGACTCACTTCCTACATCTGGCTACTGCTGCTCGGCGTGATCGTAGCCAACGTGGTCTTGCGCTACGCCCTGAATCAGGGGCGCATTGAAATGGAGGAACTCCAATGGCACCTCTATTCCCTAGGATTTCTGCTGGGCCTTGGCTACGCCTACCAAGCCGATGCCCACATACGCGTGGACATTCTGCATGAGCGCTTTAGCCACCGCACCAAGGCCTGGATTGAACTCTACGGCATCATGCTTCTGCTGCTGCCATTTATCGCACTGATCCTGATCTACAGCCTGCCGTTCGTGGCCAGCTCTTTCGCCGCAGCGGAAGTTTCCAACGCGCCAGGAGGATTACCGCTGCGCTGGTTGATTAAAGCCGCTCTGCCTCTGGGTTTTTCTCTGCTGCTGCTCACCGTTGTTTCGCGCCTCGTTCGCGTGTGGCATTTCTTATTCATTGATGACCCGGGATTTCGCCATGGCAGCGAATGAAGTGCTGGCCATTGGCATGTTCGTCAGTTTTATTGCCCTGGTTTTTACCGGCTTCCCGGTAGCTTGGCTGCTGGGTGGGCTGGCGGTGGTTTTCAGCGCTCTGGCTATCGTGCTGGAAGCAGACTTTCATCTGGCGACAGGACTGGACTGGGACTACACCTCCCTCACCGTGGAGCGCATCTGGAACGTGATGGAGAACTGGGTCATGGTGGCGCTGCCCATGTTCATTTTAATGGGTTTGCTACTGGATCGTTCCGGCATCGCCAACCAACTCATGCACAGTTTTGCGCGGCTTTTCGGCAGCCTGCGCGGCGGCTTGGCAATTACCGTGACGGTCATTGGCCTCATGCTAGCGGCCACTACCGGCATCATCGGTGCCTCAGTGGTGCTGCTGGCCCTACTCGGCCTGCCCGCCATGCTGCAGCAGGACTACGACAGGTCCCTGGCAGCGGGCACAGTCTGCGCCGTGGGTACGTTGGGCATTTTGATTCCGCCAAGCATTATGTTGGTGCTCATGGCAGACCGCATGTCCATGAGCGTTGGCGACCTATTTTTGGGCGCGGTGTTCCCCGGTGCGTTGCTCGGCGGCCTGTACATTGCCTACCTCTTGCTCGTGGGTTGGCTGCAGCCAGAACGAGCACCAGCGGCCCCCACCGAACCCTTCGATTGGTCGGCTATCAAAGACTTATTTTGGGCCATTCTGCCGCCCGGCTTTTTGATCCTCGCAGTCCTTGGCAGCATCTTTCAAGGTTGGGCAACACCCACCGAAGCCGCTGGTGTCGGTGCAGCCGGAGCGTTGCTGTTGGCGGTACTAAAACGCCAGCTTTCTGCCGCCGTGATGCGGGAGGTACTGCAGGAAACTACTCGCACGACGGCGTATATTTTTGCGGTTCTGTTAGGCGCTACGGCTTTTTCATTGGTGTTGCGCGGCCTTGGCGGTGATGAGCTGATTGAGGGAGCGCTGTTGTCTTTGCCCTTTGAACCCACGGGCATCATCGTGGCCATCCTTGTCGCCACCTTCTTGCTTGGCTTTTTCTTGGATTGGATTGAGCTCACCCTGATCGTTCTGCCCCTGGTGGCTCCAGTGGTGGCGAATCTCGGCTTTGACCCGGTGTGGTTTACCATTTTATTTGCCGTGTGCCTGCAAACGAGTTTCCTGACGCCCCCGGTTGGCTTCGCCATCTTTTATCTCAAGGGCGTGGCGCCGGAGGGTATACAGGTCACCACCATCTATCGCGGTGTAGTGCCATTTATCGCCCTGCAAGTAGTCGGCATGCTGATCATTTTTAACTGGCAGGCTATCGTCACCTGGCTGCCGGCCCAGGCCTACGGCTAATCCATTCAGGCATTTTGGGGAAATCATTTCCCTTGTTCTGGTAGGGCCAATAAACTAACGCCCGCGCCGATAAAAAGAGCGCCTAAAACAATAGCTAGAACAGAATCAGCACGTATTGGGGGATACAACAATGACCGCCTATCAGGTAACGGCCCGGAACTTCAGCACCAGTAGCGAAAACCGCATGCATAGCGACGAAGTGGCCAATCGCTATGGCTTTAAGGGCGCTCTGGTGCCTGGCGTCGCTATCTACGGCCACCTGGTCAAACCCTTTGTCGATCATTTCGGATCTCAATGGCTGGGCAATAGCTGCGCCGAAGTAAAACTGATCAAACCGACCTACGACGGTGACACCCTCAGCATCCATTGGCCCGATCCAACCCAACCCGCATCCATCACCAATCAGGACGGTGAATTATTGGCGTTACTGACCCCAATGGAAGTATCACCTCTGCCTCTGGAGCTTGGTTTGACCGGAGATCTGAAATTACCGGGACGACCAGAAATTACTTGGGACACTGTCTGTGTCGGCGAGGTGTTTTCTCCTCGTGCCCTACAGTTTAGCGCCAAGGAAAACGCCCGCTACTGCGCCGAGGTTGGCGACGACGATCCTATCTACGCAGAATTGATCCATCCGCATTACTTGTTATCCCTGGCCAATGAGGCCCTGATGCAGGAATACCAAATGCCTGCCTGGATTCACGTGAAATCCAAAACCACTCACCGAGCAAGCCTGCGAGTGGGCAACGAAGTCGTGCTGCGCAGTGTGGTCACCGACAGATGGGAAAAGAAGGGCCATCAACTCATCGCCATCCACCTGACGTTTTGGCACAACGACAGCGTCGCCGTGGACATCGAACACCAGGCTATTTTCCGGATTGCCCAGTAGTGCGCTTAGCGGTTTTGGCTTCCCATGAGGGTTCCACGCTCCAGGCGCTAATTGACGCCTGTGCCAACCAGCGAGTAGACGCCAGCGTCGCACTGGTCATCAGCAACAACAGCCAGTCAGGGGCCATGCGCCGATCACAGCAGGCGGGCATTGCCGCACTGCATATCAGCGGCAAAACCCACCAAGGTGAGACCGGCGCAGATCAAGCGATGGTTGCAGCCATCGCTGCGGCGAATGTGGATTGGGTGCTGTTGCTTGGCTACATGAAAAAAATGGGTGGCCAAATGCTGGCCCAATTTGGCGGCCGAATCATCAACACTCACCCGGCGCTGTTGCCGAATTTTGGTGGCAAGGGTTTTTTCGGTCGCAAAGTGCATGAAGCAGTACACGCGTCAGGGGTTTCTGAATCTGGGGCCACTCTGCACTTGGTAGGCAACGACTACGATACGGGCCCCATTATTGCCCAAACCAAGGTACCGGTTTTCCCCGCGGACAGCGTGGACGCCATTGAGGCCCGGGTAAAAGCCGCCGAGCAAGCACTGCTTATCGATACCCTACGAGACATCAGTCAGGGCAAATTGCTGCCCAAGCTCTGATGACGCGTGGGGCTTAATTCTTGCTTTCAGCCAATAGCTGCAACGCTTGCTCATGTAATGCGGGAGTTGCCGCCGCCACCACCGAGCCACCGAGACTGGGGTTACCCCCATCCCAGGCAGTGATGACACCACCAGCTCCTCGGACAATGGGCATCAGGGCCTGTATGTCGTAGGCCTTGAGGCCCGCTTCTACACCCAGGTCTAGGTGGCCCATGGCCAACATGCCAAACAAATAACAGTCGCCACCCAATTTCGTCAGCTTGGCCGGACGGCTCAGCTGAGCAAACTGCTTTTGTTCTGCCGCGCTGAGCCAACTGATACCCGTAGTGGACAGGCTCGCTTCCGCCACGCGCTGGCAGGCACTGGTATGAAGCTGCGTCGATTGCTGGCTACGCTCCAACCAAGCGCTGTCACCGTCGCCACAAAAAAGCTCATCGGTATACGGCTGATACATAACGCCCACCACAGGCTGCTGCCCGTCAAACAGGGCCAGCAAAACTCCCCAGTGCAACATGCCCGTCATGAAGGCCCGGGTGCCATCGATTGGATCAATTACCCAGGTAAGGCCGTTGCCCGGTTTCAGTCCGTACTCTTCGCCAAAAATTCCGTGCTCTGGGTAGGTGCTTTCGATGACTTCTCGAATCACTCTCTCTGCAGCCTGATCCGCTACGGTTACTGGATCAAACCCTCGGTCGGCCAACTTATTGGTGACCTGCAGCGAGGATCGAAAGTGCGGCAGGATGGCTGCCCCCGCAGATCGAGCCGCCTGCTTGGCAAAGGACAAATACTCTTGGCGCTGCACCGGCGACAAGGTGACGGCGCTGCTGAATTCGAGGTTAGCGGGCATGGGCTTCTCCTAAATCAGCGCCCATGGTACTCAGCCCGGCTGCGGACTACGAGACCTGCCCGATGCCCAGGGGCGAAAATACGCCGGGGCGACAGGTGGGGCGTGCACCGAGAGGAAATCTCATTTGGGTCAAAGAAGATTTCATCAAATTTCAACACCTCAACGTGCGATACTGTTCACAATGTCCCATCACGATTTAACCCAAGGCCAGGTCCCCGCGTCGCTGGCGAGATTGACCGCGCCCATGATGATGGGAGTTTCCTCCAGCATCCTGGTGCAGATGCTCGAAATGGGCTTTATCGGTCAACTTAGCACCGCCCACGTAGCAGCAATTACCTTCACCTTTCCATTGGTTATGGTCCTGACCAGCATTGCCCTGGGGATCAGTATTGGCACCTCCTCGGTGATCGCCCGCAGTGTTGGCACCCGCCAGAAGTCTCACCAGGAGGACGCGGCCAACACCAGGGAAACAAGCGGTACATCCGGATACACCGATGATGTGGCACTGATGGGCACCCACAGCCTGATTCTTGTTATTGGCGTCATGCTCGTGCTTTCTGCTCTGAGCTGGCTGGCAATCGACCCACTCTTTATTGCTCTTGGCGCGGAACCCCAACTGCTGCCGCTGATCCACTCGTACTTAGATATCTATTTACCCGGAACCGTATTTTTTACCGCCAGCATGGTTTGCGGCAGCATCATGCGCGCCAACGGCAGCGCCAACATTCCCGGCGCGATAATGACCATCAGCGCCATCGTTAACTTGATCCTGGACCCAATCTTCATTTTCGGCTGGTTTGGTTTCCCGGCCATGGAGCTAGCGGGAGCCGCGACCGCCATGACCCTCACCCGCTTTGGCACCCTGGTGGTTTCATTGTGGTTCGTCGCTGGCGGCGAAATGGTTTTGCAAGAGCGCTTTTTTAACGGCTGGCTCGCCTCAGCCAAGCGCATTCTGCACGTGGGCATCCCTGCCATGGCAACGAACCTGATTGGCCCTATCACCGCTGCCTACATCACCTACTTAATTGCCGATTACGGTGAAGCCGCTGTGGCGGGATTCGGCGTTGCCAATCGAATTGAAGCCGTAGCCGCCATGCTCATGTTCGCCCTGTCAGGCTCTATTGGCCCATTTGTTGGCCAGAACTGGGGTGCTCACATGGTCGATCGCGTGCGTGAAGGCGTCAAGGTCAGCTATCAATTTTGCTTGGTCTGGGGCGTTCTCATCGCTTTACCGCTGTTCTTTTTTGGCAGCCGCATTGCGGCGTTAATCGATTCCTCGGAACCGGTAATTGCAGTCGCCGCCACCTACCTTGCCTTGGTGCCACTAAGCTACGGGCTGTGGGGCGTTTTAATGATGGCATCTGCATCCTTCAATGCCCTGGGTAAACCGCTGCCCAGCACTGCACTTTCCTTCGGCCGCATGATCGTGGTTTACATTCCACTAGCCACCTTGCTCAATAGTGCGTTCGGCTACGTAGGCATTTTCGTCGCGACGGCTCTGAGCAATGCTTTATTTGGCATTCTGGGCTGGCGCTGGTTTTCCAGGCGCCTGCGGCTCATGACAAGTCAACTTAACAACCCAGCAGTACCCAGAGGAGCTTGACTTCATGATCCAGCGTCGTCTCATTACACTATCCAGCCTCATCGTGATAACGGTCCTGGCGCTGGCCCTTCTGCCCGCTGTCATTGTCGTCGCTGTAATCCTGAGCTTTGCGCCTAAATACCGGGCCACCCCCCAGGCGCTGACTTTTATGTACGGTTTTCTAGCCCACGAGTGGGCCGGGCTTGCTCGTTTTTTCTGGGCGGTAGTTCGCTATCCCAAAAGCCAGCGTATTGAGCGCTATCGAGAAATTCAGTTTTGGTGGGCCCAGCGCCTGTTCGACATGGGTAAGCGGCTGTATCGACTGGAAATCGAAATCTCCGGGGAAGAAGCGCTGCAGGGCAACTGTGCGCTGGTTCTGTGCCGACACTCCAGTATGGGTGACACCGTTCTGCCGCTGTTATTCTTCGGCAAGGCCCGTCAAGAAGGTTTACGTTATGTGCTCAAGCAGGAGCTACGTTACCTACCTTGTCTCGACATTGGCGGTCATGGTTTACCCAACGTTTTTGTTGACCGATCCGGTAGCGACTCTGCTAAGGCCGTGGGTGAGGTCAGCGATCTCATCGCCACCGCTGGCAGCGACGAATCGGTGTTGATTTACCCCGAAGGCACTCGCTTTACTCGCAAAAAACACCAGGCGCTGCGCCAGAAATACCCCAATCTCTCGCCCCAACTCGACCGTTGGCCGAGCCTGCTGCCGCCACGACTGGGCGGGGTCTTAGGTATGCTTGAGGCCAACCCTGGCAAGGATTTGGTGTTTCTCGCCCATGCGGGATTTGAGGGCTCCGCGGATATCCACGACCTGCTCGGCGGCGGCTGGTTAGGTCAGCGCGTCAAACTGCATTTTTGGCGCATACCCTTCGATCAGCTGCCAACGGAAAATGTGCAAGAATTCCTATTCGCCGAATGGGACACAATGCAGGCAACCGTAGACCGCATGCTGGCGGATCTCGGTGACAGCGCCACAGCAAACAACCCGGGCTAGACGCCGGTTCATTATGGCGCGTTTGCCGCCGTTACCTTAGCGCAATGCGCTTCGATTTTGCCCAGCAATCGGTCGGACAGCGTTTGCAGCTGAGCCAATGACTGACTGGGGGGTGGCAGCTGTGCCTGACAGGACTCCTCTAGCGCTTTACACAAATGCTGCAGCTCCGTGAAACCGTACCCGGCGTATATACCAAATAACGTATGCAGCTCAGCCGATGCGCCCTGTAAATCCTTTGCCATCAGCGCTTTATCCAGGGCCGACATGCGCTGCTGCACGTCTTCAGCAAACACCATAAGCGCGTCGGCAAAAGCCTGCTCGCCCATAAGTGATCGCAGCTCCTGAATCTTTTCGCCGGGTAGCAAGACCACAGTGTCTTCACCATCTAACCACATACTCACGCGGCTTAGCAGCGCGGTGTAATTGACGGGCTTCGTCATGAAATCATTCATGCCTGCGTCGCGGCAGAGTCTTTCATCCTCGATAAAAGCCTTCGCCGTGAGCGCAATAATCGGCGTCGTGTAGCCATTGTTGCGGATCCACCGCGCAGCTTCGAGACCATCCATGCCCGGCATTTGCACATCCATAAGAATCAGGCCGTAGGCACTATCACCTCGTCCTTTCTTGCGCACCCAGGAACACGCCTCAATTCCATTATTAGCAATGTCTACCTCGTAGCCATTGCGCTCAAGCATAGCTTGGACCACCAGTTGATTTGGCTTGCTGTCTTCAACGACGAGAACGCGGCGACTGCTGTCGCCACGGGGTAGAGGGTATTCGGGTCCGACTTCACGCTCAGGTTTACTGGCTATCACCATGGGCAGCGAGAGAACAAACTTACTGCCTTGTTTCGGCGTTGATGTGACCGTCAAGGTTCCCTGCATCAGCTCAGCTAGCTGCTTACTGATGGAAAGCCCCAGACCACTGCCAACGTACTTACGGCTATCTGAGTCGTCCACTTGGACAAAAGCATCGAAAACGCGACTTAACTGGGAGCCAGTCATACCGATGCCGGTGTCCTCCACCACAATGCGGAAAGTCGGTTTAGCGTCGGTATCAGTGTCTCGCTCTAAAGAAAGATCGATTCGGCCCCGCTCAGTAAACTTAACGGCATTGCTGACCAGATTAGTTACGATTTGACCCACCTTTTGCCGATCTCCGAGTAACCAAAGGTCCTCGTGCTCGTGCAAATCTATACGAATGGACACATTTTCGGCGCTGAGGTTCGGTTCGTAGAGATCACACACGTCCTGTATCAAGTTCGCAGGGGAAAAGGGTTCCTGCGCCCCAGACATTTCTCCTGATTCAATTTTTGAATAATCGAGAACATTGGTCAGCAGGCCCATTAATCGCTTTCCAGCGTTTTCCGCGGTAGCCAATAATTCGGCTTGATGGGGATCCCTCTCATCAGCCTGCACAAGACTCAAAATGCCCAGCAAGGCGTTTAGCGGTGTGCGTATTTCATGGCTCATAGCTGCCAAAAAGCGGCTTTTACTCACGTTTGCTGAATCTGCTTCATTCTTTGCTTTGCGCAATTCCTGGGCCATAGCGTGCCAGGTTCGCAGATCTCGGAGCTCGCCAGCAAAGTAGACCCCGTGTTCGGTAGGAAGTGCGCTAACCATCAGCTCTACCGGAATTTCGTGGCCGTTCTTATGCAGCCCGTTAAGTTCAAGGCGACGATTGACAACCTTTGATTCTCTGGTTGCCAGGAAGCGTTTGACCATGGCGCGATGGGCCTTGCGATCGCGCTCGGGCAGAATCAACTCTGCCATCGAAGCACCGATCATCTCGTCGCGATCGTAGCCCAGTAAAATCTCCGAGGCCGGATTGTAGTCAACGATGTAGCCGCTTTCGTTACAGATAATTTTCGCGATGAGACTGTGCTCAACAAGCAACGCTTCAAGCCCTACTGGTTTCGCGTGCTGCTCTAGCAAGTTCTCGTCTTCGGGCTGAGAAAAGCGCAGCAGCACGGCAACTTTCCCTCCTGGCCTTGCCAAGGTCGTGACGCTCACCACCAGCACCCTACCTTGATGGGACACTCGAGACAGAGGCTCAAGCATTTCAAAATCACCACTGGCGCCCTGGCCTGGCCGACTCAAAACACCGTTAGCGATTTGTTCCAGGGCAGCCAGATCAGGGCAATGGGATATCAGCTCGCCAAGAGGCCCGCCGATAAAGTCTGTTACCGGCAGCCAACGCTGGGCTAATTCACTGGCACCCAAAATTGCTAAATCGCCGCTGAGCAGCATGTACGCTGCACGGCCGTTGTCGGGTAGTTCGAGGAACCATTGCTCAGCCGCTTTGCGCTCCAGGAAACTCGTGCGCCGGACAATGGCGATGGCCAGCAATAGCGTTAGGGATACAACCAGTATCCGCGACGATACTTCAGAGTTAACGCTGACCAGGTCCAAGACCCCTAAACCCCACAGGCCCAGGCCCAGCAGCAAAGCTGCAATGCCAATAACAAGAGCCCATTTCGTGTGTAGCAGTCTTTTCATTGTTCCATCGTTTATTGTTATTGAGTGTTGTTCTCGACCATTACCTGCAGCGGGAAGCAAAAAGCGCCTCAAGATATTCGCGGGCAGCCTCTATCTGAACGCTCAGTTGCTGGAGCGCGGTTTGAGCTGCTGCGGATGGTTCGAAAACAACCTGGGGATGCTCGGAAGTCACACGAGCAAAAGACACGTCTTCCAGAGATAAGCGAATTTGACTCAGACGTTTGGCGCATTCGGCTAGACGCTCAAAACCGAAATGCTCGGCGCTGTAACGCATCATATGAATGTTGTGATAGACGTCGTCCACGTCACCATCACCAATGCTCATTACCGTTTGCATGCGTTCATCGAGTTCTACCAGAAACTGCTTCAACAGCCGATCCATAGCCGCCTCCCCCAGCATCGCCTCAAGCTCTGACAGGGCCTGGGCGTTAATCATGGCCTTGCTTTCAGGGTCTTCACGTTCACCCAAGAGACGATCCAAACACTGCTCAAGCGCGGTACGATCCACAGGCTTACTAAGGAAATCGTCAAACCCGGCTTGCTTAGCAGCTTGGATTTCCGTGGGAGAATTGTGTCCGGTCAGAGCAATGAGCTTGACTGACTGAGCCTGGGGCGCTGGCAATTCCCGCACCGCTTTGGCGGCGCTCAAGCCGTCCATTTCCGGCATCATCAGATCCAAAATCACAGCATCAAAAGGGCCCAAGGGGTCTGTTCGCAGCCGCACCAGCGCCTCGATGCCATTCGCCGCCTCGGCCACGTTGTGTCCTAAATCTTCTAGTAAGGCTCTGGTTACCAGCCGGCTTGAATGAGAGTCGTCCACAAGCAGCAGGCTCTGGGGACGATCGGAAAAATCTCTCTTCGCCTTGGGCTCCAGGCCTGATACCGGTTTGGCCTCAAAACTGCCGTCTGGGGCCAGTTCGGCGCTCAACGCAGACGCAGGCAGCGTTGGAATGGATATATCCCAAACTGAGCCAAGGAGCGGGTCTGACCTGACCTCACACTGTCCGTTAATGGCTCGAGCGATTGTCATGGCAAGGTTTAAACCCAGCCTCACCGTCGGATCGTCACCCTGAACGCGGTGGGAGAGCTGGTTAGCCCAAGGTGTCAGACTAAACAGCTGGCTGAGCTCAGCAGAACTCATCACCGTGCCGTGATTGGCGATGCTGACCTGAAGCTGGCTACCGTCACAGTGAACCTCGGCCGACACACGATTTTCTTGGGTGGTGAACCAAGCAAAACGCAGCACGTAGCCCAACAGTTGAACAAGGTTGGTGGCGTCCAAACACACCTGGGTAAGCGCCAAACGCGACCCAGGATCCAGACGCACCTCAAGGCCGACGTTTTCGCCAGTGCTCTGAGCGTTAAGCTGATGAGCAAGCCGATCCAGTACCCGGCGCAAATCAATTTGCTCAGGCCGCATTTTCGGACCACCCCGACTCAGTGCGTCTAGGTGGGTCACAATGCTCAACATGGAAGTAAACTGATGCACACGCTCTTGGGCGTTGGTGATCAGTTCCTGGCGCCGCCGAGCGCCCACGTCCTCGTCTTGATGCCCCGCGAGATCGTGAGCAATCAGATGAAGTGTGCCCTGCAGTTCTCCCAGGGAAGAGCGTATGTCAGGCCCGAGCATAGCCAGCAGCTGTGACAGCAATGGTGTCTCACTCACCTGGCACACTCTCGCCCAAAGGTGGGTAGGCAACCAAAAAGTGACGGCGAATCGACCAGTCAGCTGCGACACAGCAACTCAATCTAAACGTGGCCATTGAGACCGCTGCAAACGACATGAAGGTCTACCTCGAGAATTACACCTTCAAAAAGTCGCGCTTTTTCAGTCGGCAAGAAATGCCGCGTATACCCAGCGGTATGTATTACCGGATAACCGGTAGTTTTTTGCTCTCAACCCCGCGAACTACTCTGACTGTGGATTGGGGAGGAAAAGCGCTGGGATGGTGAGATTAAAAGTCGAAAGCGTGCTTTCCTGCTCGCTCTCAATCTCACCGGAAATGCCGTTTGTTAACCAGAAACGTCCAAGAAATAGCCGCCGCCATCCAGGTGTTTTATGTGCCCGGCAGTGGGCGTTGCAAAGTGGGTTCCAATGATCAGCACGGACTCGTCCACGTAGCGCTGCAGCAGCGACTCGCGTGTTTGCTGGCCCTGAACTTGATCTACGTCCGCTGAGGAGCACCAATCTGGCCGGCTCATTTGCACCGGATGGTGAATGCAGTCACCGGTAATGAGGGCCTCGGCGCCAGCGGACCGTATGTGTACGCTGACGTGGCCTGGGGTATGCCCCGGGGTTGGCTCTAAGCACACCTCAGGGCAAACCTCATGATTCATTTCAACTAGATCCACCAGCCCAGCCTCTACCACTGGCCTGACTGAATCCGCTAGCACCGGGCCGTAAACAGTCTCATCTTCATTGGCATCCCAGTGCTCCCATTCGGTCTTGGCAAAAAGATAGCGGGCATTGGGGAAAGTGGGCACCCACTCACCGTCTACCAGCATGGTATTCCAGCCCACGTGGTCAACGTGAAGATGAGTGCAAAGCACCGTATCAATAGTTTCGGGTTCGTAACCCGCCGCGCTGAGGTCCGTTAGAAATTTGGTCTGTAAATGGGACCAAGCCGGGACGTTCCGTTCTTTATCGTTGCCGATGCAGGTATCCACCAAAATCCGTCGCGAGCCTGTGTCCACCACCAACGCCTGAACACTCATCAGCAGGTTGCCTTTTTCATCCATGAAATGAGGCTGCATCCAGTCGTAGGGCAAGCAGGCGTCCCGGGTCGCGTCGGGCAGGATAAACCGCGAACCACCAAGACTCTCCAGTTCTACCACTCGCGTAATTGTCACATCGCCAACCTTCCACTGCTGCATTACTAAGCACCTCCCAATGTTGCCGCGATCTCATTTATGCCCTACCGCACGAGCAAAAAAATCACTGCGAGACGGGGCTTTTTTGAATCCATGAGCTTACGTTTTAGGGCTTTCCGGGGCTCAACGCAAGGACTAAGCTGGGCCTCTAAATTCGCAACCTAAGGAACGAACTCGTGCAACTGCTGAAAGACATTGCCACTCTCGGTCAGATACCTGCGCTTTTGAAGTTAAAAAAAGGCATGACGCCTCGGTCTGCCGATGTGGCCGACTGTTTTGGCGCGCGGGTAGAGAAAAACGCTATGCAGTTCGGCAGCCAAAGCGCCGTTGTGTGTGAAGGCAAAGAAGTGAATTGGCAACAATTCAATGCTCTTGCCAATCAATACGCTGACGCACTCAAGGCCCAAGGGTTGGTTCGTGAGGATCGAGTTTGCGTGATGCTGGAAAACCGCATCGAGTTTCTTGCCCTTCTGGTGGGCCTGAACAAGCTCGGGGTCACTGCCGGTCTGCTGAACACTAACCTCACTGGGCGATCCCTAACGCACTGCATCAACGTCGTCGAGGCGAAAAAGTGTATTTTCGGCGGCGAATGCGTGGCGGCTGTAGAGGAGGTTCAGGACGAACTGGCCCTGGCTTCCGGCAGTGATTTTCTCTTCATCAGTGACGCGCCAAACCATGACGCCCCCTGCCCAAACTGGGCCTTGGATTTGGACGCTTTGCAGGCTCAAGCTAGTGACCAAAACCCCAGCGAAACCGGTCTGAATACCCTGGGACAAACTGCCTTGTATATCTACACCTCGGGCACAACGGGTCTGCCCAAAGCCGCGGTCATGTCGAATCGTCGTTATCTGATGAGTGCGGACATGTCCGGTACCGCGGGTCTGAAAACCAAGCCCGGTAACCGGATTTATCTCTGCCTACCCCTATACCACGCAACAGGACTGGTCTTGGGCGTTGGCTCTTCACTGTCCACGGGTGCCAGCATGTATGTCCGGCGGCGCTTCTCCGCCAGTGCCTTCCGCAGTGACATTCGCGACAACCACTGCACTCACATGGTTTATATCGGCGAGCTTTGCCGCTACCTAACCAACATCCCGGCGGAGGCTGACGATGCCAACATTCCGCTGCACTCCATCATGGGTAACGGTATGCGTCCGGACATTTGGATGAGCTTTAAACATCGCTACGGCATTCAGCGGGTTTGCGAGATTTACGGTGCCTCCGAAGGTAACGTTGCCTTCGCGAACTTGATGAATAAAGACCTCACCGTGGGCATGACCTCCGCGGAAGTAGCCCTGGTGCAGTACGACGTAGATCAGGACGAAATCATCCGCGACGCCAACGGCCGCTGTGTTCAAGTCAGTCCCGGCGAACCCGGGCTGCTGCTCGGCAAAATCACGCCGGACACGGTGTTCGAGGGCTATACCGATGACCAAGCCACCGAAGGGAAGATTTTACGCAACGCCCTGAGTGAGGGCGATGCCTGGTTTAATACTGGCGATTTAATGCGGGTTGTGGACGTGGGCTACACCCTAGGCTATGACCACTATCAGTTCGTGGATCGGGTTGGCGACACCTTCCGCTGGAAGTCAGAAAACGTCTCGACCAACGAAGTGGGGGAAATCATCAACGGCTTCGATCAGATCAAGTTTTGCAACGTTTACGGCGTGGCCATCCCCGGCGCCGATGGTCGCGCAGGCATGGCGTCCCTCACCCTCAATGAAGGGGTTGAGAGCCTGGACCTGGAGCGATTTTCAGCCTTTGTTCGTGAGGCTCTGCCCAGCTACGCGGTACCGGTGTTTTTGCGGCTAGACGAGGACATTGACGTCACCGGCACCTTCAAAATGCTGAAAGGTGATCTGCGCAAACAGGGCTATGACATCGCGCAAATCCCGGGGCCGGTTTATGTCATGAAGAATGGCGAGACCTCTTACTCACCACTGCAGGCGGACTACGTCGACGCACTCAACAGCGCCAGTGCCGGCTTCTAAGGCCGCAGCAGCCCTGCCCACCCTGCTGCTGGATTTGGGTGGGGTGGTCCTTGGTGTTGATTTCCATCAGGTGTTTCGCTGCTGGGCCGAGGCCGCCGCCGTCGAGCCATCGCGTTTTTACGATCAGTGGCGTATGGATCGGGCCTACGAGGAACATGAGGTTGGCAATCGGGATTTTCGCTCTTATACCCAACATCTGGCGACAACGCTGAATGTCTGCATGAGCGACGACCAGTGGCGGGACGGCTGGAATGCCCTATGGACCGACCCTCACTTTGAAGTGGCCGCACTTTTTCCAGCACTCAAACAACGCTTTCGGCTCTGCGCGTTCAGCAACACCAACGCCGTCCATGCGGAGAGTTTTTTACAGCGCTACCCGGAAGTCATAAGCCAGTTTGATGAGCTTTACCTGTCTCACGAAGTGGGTTTTCGCAAACCCAGTGCCGACGCCTTTACCCAAGTGTGCGCGTTATTAGATACCGACCCGTCCCAGGTCATTTTCCTTGACGATAGCCGCGAGAATGTCGATGGCGCGCGCCAGGCTGGCTTAACGGCCTTTCTCACCCGGGGCGAAACCGAAGTTCTACAGGTTCTACAGTCGATTTAGAGCTAGTTCGGCGAGCGCTTCCGGGACTCGCCGCTAGCCAGTTCCAGCGCCGCAATGAGCCTTAAGCCCTCGTCTCGAGTCGCTCCGCATACGCTAGGTTCTGGTGCAAAGCCTGCACACACATTGGGTCTGTCCGGAGAGCCGAATAGAGCGCAGGCCATATCCGTGCCCAAATGAATGCAGGCAACGCCAGCAGGCTTGCCATGAGGCATACCCGGAATGGCTGAGGTGATGCTGGGCGCAATACAGCAGGCCCCGCAACCTGAACGGCATTTCACTGATTAAACTGATGGGCTAACGCGGCGTATTTCTCCACCATCGGCAGCACCTCGTCCGCTGATCCCGAGGGCAAGGCGAAAATAACGCGATCAAAGCCCATTTCGATTAGTGACTCGATGGCCCCGGCGTCTGGGCCCACACCGAAAATACTGAAATTAGGCTGCCCCTCTCGACCCGCTGCCTCCCAGGCTTCCCGGGTTTGGCTGATGCCTGAAGCATAGTCAACGGCACCGCTGGCACCGGCTCGGCGTGCGTCTTGGTAAATAGGAAACCACCCGTCTCCATATTCGGCGATGCGCTGATAGACAAAGCGTGAAGATGCGCCGAGTAAAATGGGCGGACCACCAGCCTGCACAGGCTTCGGGTGCGCCCACAGTTTGTCAAAAGCAACGAAGTCGCCGTGAAATTCAGCTTCCTCTTGGGTCCAAATTTCACGCATGGCGAGTATGCGCTCGCGCAAGATTTTCCAGCGCTGAGCAAATGGGGTGCCGTGGTTCTCCATTTCCTCGGCATTCCATCCCGCGCCAACGCCCAGCTGCAGGCGCCCATTAGAGAGAAAATCCAGGCTGGCCACCTGCTTGGCCATTAAAATCGGATCTCGCTCCGTCACCAGGGATATGCCCGTGCCAATCTTTAACGTCGTGGTAACCGCTGCCGCCATAGATAGCGCCACAAAGGGGTCGTGTGCGTGCCAATACTGACGAGGCAGCTCAGCACCACCGGGCCAGGGTGACTGGCGGCTGGCTGGAATGTGGGTGTGTTCCGGCAGGAAAAGGGATTCAAAGCCAAGGGCTTCTGCCTCTCGCGCTAGCGTGTCTGGTGCGACGGCGTAATCTGTCGCAAAGATGAAGAGTCCAAAATCCATAGTCCGTCTCCCATTTACTCATACCGGGAGCTTAAACCAAATCGCCCAGGCTGTTGGACTCAGAGTGCGGCCGAGCGTAGTTGAGCCATGTTGCGATCAATCTTGGCTACATAGCGCAATCCGGCAGCGCGCCGCTTTGAATTTATACCGATATTGTAAGCCGCCAGCGCGCAGGTCTGATCGCCAGCACAGCGCTCCAGCAAATAACCCAGCACCTGGGTGCCGCAGTAAATATTCTGCTCAGGGTCGGTTAAATCTGTGCGGCCACAAAACTCACTCCAATAGTTAGGGCGAACTTGGGCGGGCCCCACGGCGCCAACGTGAGACTGCACCGATTTGCGGAACGAACTTTCGGCAAACACCAAACTAGCAACCAGGTCCGGCTGCAAATGCTGGCGCTCGGCGGCTTCCAAAATCCAGTCAGCAAACTCCAGCGCCACACTGGGCCTCAGTCCAAATCCGGCCACCAGCCTACTGGCAAATTCTTGAGCTTGTTGGTCGTGGGTTTTGCTCCCCAGCTTCGGTAGGGTCAATGTCTGACGACGCACGGGGCCATGCTGAGCCAGCTGAGACTGAGCGGAGAGGCTTAAGCCTTGAGTCGTTACAGCAGCCTGGCTGGGCGCAGGGTGTTCCAGCATCAATATTGCGCCTAGCACCGCTAAAGCGCCCCAGTAGCGCACTGCCGCCAAGCGACTCATGCCTTGGGTCATCACTGCCAACAGCCTGGCGAACTTCTTATGCACAAACATGTCGCTCTCCCCGCATCCTGGAACCGTCAATTAGGGTGATATCGATTCGTGCTGCAGCCTGCCCAAGGGAATGTGATGAAAAAGTGAAAAAATCTGTAGAAAAAATGGAGGCGACCCAGAGTTTTGGGCCGCACCACGCAGTACAGCGGCAACCGTTTAGCCGGCGCGCAAAGCCTCAATGATACCCGCCCGCTGTTCCTCATTGGACACTGGGAACGATGCTGAGGTGCGATCCACGAAGCCTCCGTAGCGACGCAGCATCTCAGGGGCAATTTCTTGTGGCTCCCCCATAACGCCGAAGGCGTTAATCATGTCATCGGTAATTAGAGTGCCCATTTCTTTCCAGCGGCCCTGCTTGGACATGGTGTTCAGTTCGCCCTGCAGGTCTCCCATGCCAATGGAATCCAGTACGCCTTTGTAGGCCGGAGTGGAGCCGTAAAAGGCAATACGCTCCTGGGTCGCTACCTTGCTGGCCGCGAATTCTTCCTCGTCGCGGCCAGTGACCACGAAGCAGGAGTAGGACAGCTCAAAGCCCTCGCGGCTCTTACCGGCTTTCGCCAAGCCTGCCTCAATGGCGGGTAGCGTTACCGAGTCGATGTAGGCTTGGGTGCTGAACGGATGAATAATCATGCCGTCTGCTACCTCGCCAGCAACCTCGGTCATTTTTGGCCCCACCGCGGCTAATATCACCTTAGGAGCGCCATATTCCGTGTCTTTCGGCGTGAAGGCCGGGGTCATTAGCGTGTGCTGATAGTGCTCGCCCACAAACTGCAGTGGCTCGCCCTCATACCAATTTGCCCAAATTGCACGCATGGCCAAAATCAGTTCCCGCATCTGGGCCGCTGGGCCACCCCAAGGCATGCTAAAACGCTTGGTGATATGCGGCTTAATCTGGGAACCCAGGCCCATGGTAAAGCGCCCCTTGGAGTACGCGTTTAGATCATGACCGATGTTGGCCAAGTTCATGGGGCTGCGCGCAAAGGCAACGGCAATGGAGCTAGCAATCTCTAGCTTTTCACTGTGTTCCGCTGCCAACAGCAGGGGAAAAAACGGATCGTGGTTCATTTCTGCCGTGCGAACGCCATCGTATCCCTGAGCTTCGATGGCTTTTACCGCCTGGGGAATATCGTGCAAATCAAGATTAATACCGGTATCAACTTTCATATCGTCCTCTTCGTTAACTCGTTTAAGGCCAGTGGTCGGTCAGGCAGACAGCTGCCGAATGATCTCAAGACGCTTGTCCTTAGGTATGTTGGCGTAGGCAGCCGAGGTGCGGTCAACAATGTCGCCATAGCGCGCTTTCATCTGCCCGGCAATGGTCTCGGGCTCACCTATCACCGCAAACTCCTTCATGATGTCCGGCGTGATCAACTCACCCATTTCATCCCAGCGCCCTTGCTTGGACATGGTGTTCAACTCGTCCTGCAGTTCGCCGACACCAATACTCTCCAACACCGGCCGATAGGCTGGGGTGGAGCCATAAAATGCAATCTGCTTGCAGGTTGCCACTTCGGCTTCGCGCATTTCTTCTTCAGTCTGGCCGGTCACCACAAAGGCCGGATAGCTGATTTCAAAATCCGCACGAGATTTCCCTGCTTTGGCAAACCCTCGTTCCAGGGCAGGCAAAGTAGTTTCACGCAAATATTTTTCCGTAGTGAAGGCATGAGCGATTACCCCATCCGCCACCTCACCAGCCACTTCGGTCATTAGCGGCCCTACCGCAGCGAGGAAAACCTTAGGGGCACCGTATTCGTTATTGGTGGGGGAAAAAAACGGCGTCATCAGGGTGTGGGTATAAAACTGGCCGGTGAATTCCAGGGGCTGCTGCTCGTGCCAGCAGTCCCATATGGCACGCATCGCCATAACGTACTCACGCATTCGCGCAGCAGGACTGGACCAAGGCATGGAGAACCGCTTGGTAATATGAGGCTTAATCTGGGAGCCAAGACCCAGGACGAAGCGCCCCTTGGAATAGGCGTTCAGGTCATGCCCGATGTTGGCAAGCGTCATGGGCGAGCGTGCAAAGGCCACCGCGATGGACGTCATCAACTCCACTTTTTCAGTGTTCTGGGCAGCAACCAGCAAAGGAAAAAAAGGATCGTGCGCCGTCTCAGCGGTCATAACACCCGCATATCCCATTTCCTCCAACTCAGCAGCCTGGGCACCAACCGTGCTCAGATTAAGACCGACACCGCCATCCACTTTCATTGCTTTCTCCCATCGCCGTCATTGTTATCGGTTTCGTGCCATCAGCGTTTCCACTGTGTCGGCCCAGCATAGCGCACTTTTGCCCGAGCGCTATTCCGAGGCTAACCCCTGATGGAGCGCCTGCGCACACAGACCCTCAATGGATTCGCCGCTATGCTCGTAACTCCGGCCATCGGGCTGAAGCTCCGCCCAATAGTGACAAACCGACACTCGATCCGCATCAAAGGTCAGCTCATACACAAGCGCGTTGGGGTGCTTAATCTGACCCACCTGGTGAGCCGGTAACCCCAGAAAATGGCTTAACGCTGCTCGGGAAACCACGCCATGGGTAACGATGCCAAGGCATTCGGGTTGCGTCCATTGGTTCATTAACGAGGTGAAACGCTTCACCAGGTCGGGAATGTTTTCCCCGCCGCCGGGCCGGTGATGATAGGCGTCAGCGTTTCGCGCCGCCCAATCCTGGGGATATTCTTGTTGCACTTGTTCTAAGGTCTTACCGGACCAAGAGCCGCAATCTCGCTCTACCAGGCTGTCAGAATAATGCAGGGGTACGCCCAGAGATTGGTTAATCAGATCCGCGGTATTCCGGGTGCGGCTTGCTGAGGACACCCAGCAACAGTCGGGCCTGGCCAGTTGGTTGACCAGCCTGCCATGGGCAAGGGCCTGCTGCCTGCCACGCTCAGTTAGGGGCGAATCCAACCGCCCCTGCATTCTTCCCGCGACGTTCCACTGGGTCTCCCCATGGCGGAAAAGGTAAAGCTTTTTTGCCGTCATAGGCGAAGGTTACCTAAGCTGCCTGGTACTCCCACTAAGCGAACCGGAAGGCGCTAGCAGTGAAGGCGGCAAAGGTTCGCTCAACATCCTCGCGATTGCCTGCCAACGGCGCGATGATGTGCGTGTCAACGCCGCCATCCGCATCGGCTTGGATACGCTCTTGAATCTCTCCCTCGTTACCGATGATGGCGATCTCATCGATCATGGCATCGGACATGGCACTGGCGGTTTTATCTCGGTCTTTGGCCGCCCAGCCTTCGGCAATTTGCGCGGCAGCTTCGGTGTATCCCGCCCAAGCAAGAAAGTTGTTGTATACAGGCGTTGCGTAGTAAGGCCCAAAGGCAGCCCGAAAGAGATTGCGGCCGTATTCTTTGTCGTCGGTGCACAGCACCATGGCTCGGTTAACGATTTCCACATCCGCTGGATCTTTGCCTGCGGCCTTAGCGCCCACTGCCACATGCTCCATCATTTTTGGCAGCGCGGCCTTGGGCCAAAGATTGAAGATCACGCCGTCGCCTACGTCGGCAGCCATTTCAATCATCTTCGGTCGCAGCGCGGCCAGGTAGATGGGCGGTGCATTTTCCATGGGCGCCTGACGATACCCGCGGCTAAACACGGTCTCGCCGTCGTAATCGGTTTTGGCACCGGTAAGCATAATTTTTACCAGCTCGGCAGTTTCGCGAACTCGGGTCAGCGGTTTATCCAGCGGAATGCCGTTAAATTGGCCCATGATGGTTTGGCTTGAGGACCCCAAACCAAGAATGAAGCGTTCAGGCAGCAGCTGACCGAGCACATTGGCTGACGCCGCCAGCACCGAAGGAGAGCGGGTGTAAACCGGCGTTACCGCTGTGCCAATGCGAATGGCCTGGGTGTGATGGGCGATGGCGGCTACCTGGGTCAGCGTATCCGGCGCGCCGGAATCACTGAACCAGGCGTCAGGAATACCGTTTTCCTCGGCCCAACGGATCCGCTCTACCGTATCGGCAATTCTTGGCCCAGCAGGTAGCGTGACCGCTATACGTTTCCTCGACATAAAATCCCCCATCGCTAAATCTAAAAGCAGAAGCCTCGCACTTTGCCCTCTATGAGATCAAGCCGTATCCTCCGGTTTTTCCTATGAGGAGAGGACGAGATGAGCGACGTAGAACTAACCCCGGTAAGGGAGGCCCACAGATTTGACACTCAGGCCTTAGAACAATACCTGCAGGCACATGTTGAGGGATTTTCTGGCCCCATGGAGGTCAAGCAGTTTGAGGGTGGGCAATCCAACCCAACCTTTCAGCTGATCACCCCTAACCAGCGCTACGTGCTCCGCAAACAACCACCAGGTGAGCTGCTGCCGTCTGCCCATCAGGTCGATCGAGAGTACCGAGTCATGCACGGCCTTTGGGAAACTCAGGTGCCGGTACCCAAAATGTTTTGCCTTTGCGAAGACCCCACTGTGATTGGCACTAAGTTCTACGTCATGGAGATGGTCGAAGGCCGTTTATTTACCGAGACCCGACTGCCGAGCCTAAGCGGTGAAGAGCGCCGGGCCATTTATCTTGATTTGGCAAGAGTCATGGCCCTATTGCACAGCGTTGACCCCACAACCGTCGGCCTTGAATCTTTTGGGCGCCCTGGGAACTACTACGAACGCCAGATCGGTCGATGGAGCAAGCAATACATTGCCTCGAAAACCGAGGAGCTGCCCGCCATGGACAAGCTCATGGAGTGGCTACCCAACAACATTCCCGAAGAGGCTGGGTCAGTCATCGTTCACGGCGACTATCGTTTGGGTAATGTCCTAATTCACCCTACGGAGCCACGCATTGTTGCGGTGCTGGATTGGGAACTTTCCACCTTAGGCGATGGGTTGGCGGACTTAGGTTATTTGTGTCAGGACTATCATGGTGACGCTTACGATGACGAGGGCCTTGCAGGTGCAGACTTTGCCGCGCTGAATTTGCCGACGGAGGACGAATTCGTCGCCGAGTACTGCAAGCACGCAGGCCGGGACGGCATCGCCAACTGGCACTTCTACCTGATTTACAACATGTTCCGATCCGCCGGCATTATTCAGGGCGTGTACAAGCGCGGGCTTGATGGCAACGCCAGTTCTGCTAAAGCCCTCGAGTACGCAGACGCGGCGCGCATGAGGTCCGAGCGCGGCTGGGCACTGGTAGAGGCAAGTGCTGGCTGATTTCCCCTGCGGCGAAAAACCAGGGTCCCGGCGAGGATCAGGAAAGTGAAGACGAAAAAAGGGGGCTTAGCCCCCTTTTCTGTTTTTGCTCTTCCGCTTTTTTTATGCTGTGCCGCTGCCGCAGCAGCTTGGACTAGAGCATCTCTTCGGCGACCACCTGCAGGGCAGCAGGGTCTTGGCAGCCAAGCAGCATGCTAGATACGTGGCCGTGGCTCCCAGCAGCCTTCCAGCGGGACAGTCGCTCGCGGATGCGATCCGCAGGTCCCACCAGAGCACAGGCGTCGATAAGTTCCTTAGGCACTGCGGCCATCGCCTCATCTTTCTTACCGGCCAGGTACAGGTCTTGAATTTTTACCGCCGCGTCCTCGAATCCCAGGCGCTTGCAGTAATCGTTGTAGAAGTTCTTGTCCCGGGCGCCCATGCCCCCGATATATAGGGCCATGGAACCGCGCACAGGCATCATGCATTGATCCACGTCATCCCCCATCACTACGGTAACGAAGGGTGCTATTTCGAACTGGGTGAGATCTTTTTCCCCCGCTTTCGCAAAACCCTTTTCGATAGGACCTTGGAATACAGAATACTGTTCTGGATCCATCCACACCGGGAAAAAGCCGTCGGCAACTTCTGCAGCCGCGGCCACGCCGTTATCGGTAATAGTTGCCGCGAAAATCGGAATGTCTTCCTCGCAATGCAAAATACTTTTCAGCGGCTTACCCAAACCAGTGGCGCCTTCACCTTTATACGGTAGGTTGTACATGCTGCCTTCAAAGGTCAGTTCGCCTTCCCGGGCAAAGATGTCCTTCATAATTTGGATGTATTCGCGCAACCGGCTGACTGGCTTGCCATAAGGCACGCCGTGCCAACCTTCAACTACCTGTGGACCCGAAGCGCCCAACCCGCAAATGAAGCGGCCTCCTGACAACTCGGCCAGACTCATCGCCGTCATTGCCGCCATCGCTGGGGAGCGAGCAGGCATTTGCATAATGGCGGTACCTACCTTCAGCCGCTCGGTCTGAGCCAGAATCCAGGCCGCCGGCGTAACGGCGTCAGAACCATAGGCCTCGGCTGTCCACAGTGAGTCGTATCCCAAGTTTTCCGCGTGCTTGATGGCATCCATCGCGATGTTAAATTTGCGACCGGAATACCCGGCTAAAATTCCCAGCTTCATAGTGACCTCTCTGCTTTGTTGTCTTACTCGTTGTTAATCGGCTTGTCTGCCGCTTCTGCCTACTGCCCTTGCCTACTGCTCAGGTACTGCATGATATCCATGGACTCGTACATCCACTCGACCTCTGTACCGGCGTCGGTACTGCGCTCGATTCGCAGGCAGGGCACCATGGACCGGCCGCCGCCCTGAAGGAGCTCGCGAAACGCGTCAGCCTCCTGATGAATGTCTCGCAACGGCAGCTCCATGCCCAGTTGCGCGACGTGGCCTCTAACCCGATGGCAAAAACCACAGGTATCGGACTTGAACAGTTGGTATGTCTCGCTCAAAGCGACTCCTTGATGATTCTCTGATCCCTGTCGACGCGTCGATAGTACAGGCCGGATTCGCGCAGGCAAACAGTGACCGCGCTGGGCTGGGTGAGTAGACTCCGGCACTAAAGCAAATTCTGTGTGAAGGAAGAGTAAATATGGCACCGGCTGCAAAGAAAAGAACATCCGCACAAGCCGTTCAGCGAACCCGCAACATGGTGCTGGGGTTTTTGGGCGTACTGGTTGCCGGCTTTGTCATCGGCACGTTGTATTTCGGCTCAGGCTTGTCGCAAAACGCCATACCCCAGGAGGGCAGCGATTACGAAGTAATCGGCAGCGCCGACATCGATACCCCAGCCCGCACGCTCAGCGTTGAAGAATATTTTTCCTATGCCTGTATTCACTGCAAAAACTTTGACCCAAAGCTGGAGGCATGGAGCCAAAGTCTCGCCGAGGACGTTGAATTTCAGCGCAAGCCTACCGCCTTTTCCCGTGCCTGGAGCGTACTGGCCCAAGGTTACTACGCGCTGGATAAAGCGGATGCCCTTGACGGCAATCACGAGCAGTTGTTCAAAGCCATTCACAATGGCCGCCGCAACTTTGCCGACGGCCAAGACATAGCCGATTACCTGGACTCAGAGGAGCTGCCCGCTGCGGAATTTATGCGGGCATTTAACAGCCGGGACGTCAGCAGACGCCTGGCTAAAGCCGCCTCTGACACCCAGCGCAATGAAATACGCGCTGTGCCAACCTTGGTCATCGCGGGCAAGTACCGAGTCGATATGGCCAACGGCGCTGATCGAACCCTCGAGGTCGCCGACTACCTGCTGGACCGCGAGCGCGCACTCATGCAGAACACTCAATAACCGGGGGAAACACCGCTCAGCTTGCTAGAAAACCCTGGTCGGCCTCAGCAATAGATCGCCACACTTGGTCCGCCAGCGGTACCGCGGCAATACCCTTAGAGGACCGACGCTCTGGGTCGATAAGCACTCTGCGGCCGATCCCTGCCGCATGAGCCGCTTCAAGGTCCGAGGTTTTATCGCCGAACATGATGCACTGAGCCGGGTCTAGCTCGAAGTCCGCAATCCCTTGCAGCAACATGCCAGGTTGCGGTTTTCGACAGTTGCAGCGCTGCCGATACTGGCCCTGTCCATGCTCAGGATGATGCGGACAAAAATACACGGCGTCGAGATGAATACCCTGAGCCTTGAACTGGGCTGTCATCCACCGGTTCAGGCTTTGAAAATCATGCTCGCTGTACAATCCCCGCGCAATCCCTGACTGATTAGTAACCACAATTAATCGGTATCCGGCTGCCACAAATAATTTACATGCGTCAAAAACACCGCCAATAAATTCAAAATCCTCGCTGCGGTAAACGTAGCCTCGATCTACGTTGATCACCCCGTCACGGTCAAGAAACACCGCTTTGCTCATGGTTGCTTACTCGGGTGCGACGTTTGATCCCCGACGATCGGCGCAGCGGCTGCTACCCGATCGAACATTTCGCACACCCGATCCACGGTGATCTGAGCCATTAAATCGGAACCTTTGAGCCGGTAACCCCAGGGTACTGGTTGGGCCGACTCACCGCGCTGAGCCGCTAGATTCTCGTGGTAGACCTCCACCACATAGGGCAAACAGGTATAGGGGCCGGTACGCCCGGGGTTTGAATGGGCATAAAGTCCAATCACCGGTGTCCCCACGGTCACGGCCATATGCGCAGGCCCTGTGTCCGGAGCCAACAGCAACGCCGATTCCTTAAGTACACACAACAGTTGCTTCAGGGAAGTTTTTCCCACCAGATTGAGAATACCGCATTTGGCTTTTTGGCTGATGGCTTCGCCCAGCTGCCGCTCCATGTCAGTTGGGCCTCCTGTTAACACTGGGCTAAAGCCGGATTGGGCTGCGTAATCGGCCAGCGCCGCGTAGCCTTCTACGGTCCAGTTACGCTCTGCCTTACTCGCTGCCGGGGCTATGGCGAAAGGTCGTGGCCGTCCTTGCAGTGCCTGCTGAGCCCAGATTTCGTCTTGCTCTTGATACGGCATCTGCCAATTAGGGCCAGCCTCTTCCGCACCAATGGCGCGTGCGAATTGCGCGAATCCCTCTAGCACATGGGGTTCTTGCTGAGCCGCAATAGCTTTCGAAATGAACCAGCCATGCCCCTCTTTTGCCCGCACCTTGTCGAAACCGATTTTGACCGTGGCGGACACCATGGCGGCAACCAGATTTGCTCGCAGCGCCACCTGCATGTGCAGTAGCACGTCGAAACGTCGCCCCCGTAATTGCTGTCCCAGCTGGCGGTAACCACCAAGACCGGCGTTTTTATCAAAAACAACAAACTCAACGCCGGGAAGTCCCTGGACGAGCTGGTATTCTACCTTACCGATTATCCAGGTGATGGATGCTCGTGGATGGCGGCGCTGGATTCCTTGAACAGCGCTGACCGCATGGCACACGTCGCCGATAGCAGAAAGGCGGATGACGCAAATATTGTTCAAGGTCTCATATTCCGTCACGGCTTGTTTTCTTTGCTTGGTCTTAAAAACATTCTGTGATGCACTCGGCGCGGAGTCAAAAGTTGTTCCGAATTGAAGACCATGGAAAACGAGCTACACGATGACATCACTTGGTGACAGCCGCCGGACCGTAGGGCAGCCGGATCAGCAGAGCACGCCCATCGAGCTGTACCGGGTAGATGGTTCAACCATCCTGCTGCGGCTGCCGGCAACCCCAAAGACACTCACCCAGCAGTGGTTCGATCCTGAATTTTGGGATTCACAGAACAAAACCGTTGACCGCCGTAGCGGTCGCAGCATCACCCTTTTCTTTAAAGAAGCAGGTGCCACACACGTGCTGCGCCATTACTGGCGCGGCGGCCTAGTTCGAAAATTACTTAAGGAAACCTATCTATTCAGTGGCATCCGGCGATCCCGGATTTACCGGGAATTGGTCTTATTAAGCCAGCTGGATCAGATGCAGCTTCCGGTTAGCAAGCCAGTGGCCGCCATCTTGCAAAAACGCGGCGTGTTTTATCGAGGCAGCATCATCACTCAAGCCATTCCTGGCTCATTGAATTTGTTAGAAATTCTGCAGCAGCGCCAATTAACCCATGACGAGATCCGGGTCGTGGGTCGCACTCTAGCTATTTTTCACAGCAACGGCGTTGACCATGCTGACCTAAACATCGGCAATGTGCTTTTAGATTCCGCTGGCCAGCCTCATTTGGTGGACTTTGATCGCGGTCGTCTGCGTCCGTCTCACCCTCGATGGCAGCTACGCAACATGAAACGTTTGAAGCGTTCTTTCTCCAAACAGCAGCGGCTGCACCAGGACTTGCACTGGACCCAAGATCACTGGCAGTTGCTCACTGACAGCTACTTTGAAGCGATGCCTGATCAGGCTAGGTTCCCAGGCCTATGACTCCTCGCCTGCCCTGATGGCGTCGATGATTTTGCTTGACGAATAACCCTCAACAAAATCTACCACCTGCACCTGGCCACCATTGGCCAAAACAAACTCAGCACCGGCAATCTCATCAGCGGCGTAGTCGCCACCTTTCACCAAAATGTCAGGGCATACCTGCTCGATCAGGCGAGTTGGCGTATCGTCGTTTTCAGGTTCTCCGAAAGGAATCACCCAGTCGACACTTCTCAGCGCCTGCAGCACCCGCGCCCGAGCCGCTAAGGAGTTGATGGGGCGGCCTGCCCCCTTGAGGCGAGTGATGGAGTCATCGTTGTTCAGCCCAAGGACCAACCGGTCACCCAGTCGGCGCGCCTGCTCCAAATACGCCACGTGACCGGCATGCAAAATATCAAAGCACCCGTTGGTAAACACGATTCTCTCGCCTTTTTCCCGGGCCGCGGCAATTTGGGCTAGCGCATCTGACGCGGAAGCTCCCACTGCATCTCTTGAGGGGGCAAAGCGCTCGCTAAGCTTAGCTTCCAGCTCAGCTCGAGAAACCGCCGCTGCACCCAGCTTGGTAACAACGAGACCGGCCCCAATGTTGGCAATGTCCACAGCCTGCTCAGGTCTAAAGCCAGCACCCAACATTACAGCTAAGGTTGCAATCACCGTGTCTCCAGCGCCGGTTACATCGGCCACCTCTCTGACTTGGGCAGGAAAGTCGAATTTTTCCGATCCAGCGATTAACGACATACCCTTCTCAGACCGCGTTAGCAGCATGGCACCGATATCGCTGGCGACTAGCAAGCTGCGAGCCGAGTCTGTAAGGGCCTCTTCGGAACTTGTTAGGCCTCCCGCTGCCAAGAATTCAGTTAAGTTTGGCGTCACGTAGTCAGCACCGGCATAGCGCCGTAAGTCTGCGCTTTTCGGGTCGACCAAAACAAGCTTGCCCGCGTCTGTGGCCTGCTTGATCATTTTTGCAATTCCGCCCAATGAACCTTTGTCGTAATCAGAAAAAATAACCAGGTCGCACCGGTCCAAGCAGGCCGTTAGGCGCTGGAGCAGTTGGTCACCGAACTCAGCAGCGAAGGGTTCCTCCAGATCGAGTCGAACCACCTGTTGCTGCCGACTGACAACGCGCATTTTCACGATGGTTGGCTGAGCATCCTGGATCACCAGCTGGGATTCGATACGCTCTTGGGCCAGCAACTCCGTTATCTTGTGGCCGTATTCGTCGTCGCCCACCAGCCCGATTAAACTTACCTTGGCGCCCAGATGCGCAATGTTGCGCGCCACATTAGCCGCGCCGCCTAATTTATCTTCCAGTCGGTTCACCGCAACCACCGGCACTGGGGCCTCGGGAGAAATTCTACCGGTATCGCCAAGCCAGTACCGATCCAGCATCACGTCACCAACAACCAAAACACGCACTTGATCCAACTTATTTAACAGGGACAGATCCACGGTTTACCTCAATCAGCTGCAGGCCAGATCAATGGCTTCGCAAAGCCAATGGCCCAAAAACATGTGTGCTTCCTGAATGCGAGCGGTTTCGTTGGACCCGATGACAATGGCAAGTTGAGCGATGTTTTTTATCTGGCCGCCATCGCGACCAGTTAGCGCAACGGTGTAGGCACCCAACTCGTTGCCAGCGCGCAGCGCGGCATTGACGTTCTCGCTATTCCCGGACGTTGATAAACCGATGATGACATCTTGATCCGTAGCCAGCCCTTGAACCTGACGAGCGAATACCGTCGCGAAGTCATAGTCGTTGGAGTGAGCGGTTAAGATAGAGCTGTCCGTGGTCAGCGCAATGGATGCCAGCGGCCCTCGTTCAGCGCTATAGCGGACCATAAATTCCGCCGCCAGATGCTGGGCGTCCGCGGCGCTACCACCATTACCGGCCCAGAGAATTTTGCCGCCTCGATTCAGACACTCCATGCAGCGCTGAGCAAGCTCGGTGACTTGCCCCTGGTAATTTGTCATCTCCGCGAACACTGTGCGGTGACGATCCAAGCTCTCACCAAAACTTTCGTTGAGCTTTTCGAGGCCTAAAAGCAGCGTCTGATTGCTGGAGCGAGGCTCCGAGGGCGAGCTTGCCATGAAATCTCCTTTCGCTTGCGTGCGCTGGGTCGCGCTTGGAACACGGCGCACAGGCTATCGCAAAACGACGCGGGGCGCAGAAACAAATCGCCACCTACAAAGCGTAATCGTCAGATTGAGTTTCGGTGGCGGCCTCTCTACCATGCCAGCGTCGCGTCGCGCGCTTTTTCTAGGACAGGCTTTGTTAGCTTTGATGCCAGCGGATTCGTTGAACCAAGCACATCGTGTTCTGTACATGACCCACCTAGCCATTGGTGACTTTGTCTATCAGGGGCCCCACCTGCAGGCGCTGCAGCAAGCCTACCCAAATATTCAGCTCGATATTTGGATCGACGATCTCCGCGGCACAAGCAAGACTTGGCATCAAGGCCGCAACACCACGTTGTGCCAGTGGCTTGAGGACCAGCCTTTCATTAATCACATCTACCCCATTGCCGCAAACAACAGTCATCGCCAAGCGCTGATCAGGCAGGCCCAGGAGCGGGACTATGATGCGATTATTTTTATCGCCACCCAGCGATCGGATCTGTTCGCCAAGGCAGCACGCGCAATTTCTCGAAGCGCCTATATCGTCGGAACCCAGGCCAAGGGATACCAAAACCCGCTGGGCAAGTGGTGGCGATTTCGTCAGATCAACGGGGTTTTAGATGAGAGCCGCGTACCCGACACCGCCCAACAACACATCAGCAGCCTTTACGGGCATCGATTTCAAGCCCTGGTAGGCGTTAAGTCTGAGGTCGCTACTTTGGCGATTTCACCACCTGCGGCGTGGCGCCAGCGCACCCGCCAACGCCTCGACGCTTTAGACCCAGAGGGTGCTCGCAGGTGGGTGCTGATTAACCATCTGTCTACCAGCGTCAAACGGGATCTGAGTTGGTCAAAGACCCTAGAACTGATCAAAGGCCTACATAAACGTTACCCAGCCTTAAGCTTCGTCCTGAATTTTCCCCCAGACCAATTCCTGGCTTTAGAAGAACGCTTGCATCAGCAAAACGAGGAACATCAGGGTACGGGAATTACCATTCTGCCTTTCACCGCCACCGAGCATTTTTACGAACTGCCAGCCATGCTGGGCTGCGTTGATTACGTGGTTACGGTGGAAACCGCCATCATGCATCTGGCTGCCAGCGTTGGCACCCGGCAAACGGCTTTGGTAAGAGCCTCGGCAAAACATTGGCAGCCCCTGGGCGACAGCCAGGTTGTGGAATGCCAAGGCAGTATCGATGCTGTAGATGTTGCCGTGCTGGTGGCAAGAGTCATCGACCACTGGGGTTTGCCAAGTCCCTAGCAAGCGCGGCAGCGCCACGCCCCAACGATCTGGGGCAGATGTCGTAACCGATATCAGGGGTAGCCATTGCCACCCTGGGCAGGCCGCAGTTTGTGCCTACTGCCAGAACAGCGACACCGACAAATGTTGGTAGTTCTCGTCGAACACGCTTTTGCCCAGAGTCAGTTCAGTCTCCAGGCGATAGTCCCGCCAATCCCGTGCGTTGAACAGGCCAACGCTGTAACCCGTCTCATAGGCTACCGCCGTGGGCCTACCCAGGATGTTGGAATCGTTGTCAATTACTGCGAGCTTGAGCCGCCAGAAATTCTGCTGGGAGGCGAAGTAATCCAACGATAATGTATGCACCAGTGACGGCACCCCCTCGCCGAAGACTCGTTCATCGCCAGCAAAATGACCGAAAACGTTACCGTAGTTCGTGTTGCCATAGCGGTATACGCCGCTCAAATACCAGGCGGTTTTCCACTTATTCGCCTCCAAACGAAGGGCCAGGTTTTTGCTCAGTTCAGGAACAAAAAGACCTATGGAATTCCCTTGGTTACCAAACTCGGTATTGGAATTATTGACGGTGTCTTCACCAGCGTGTTCGTAGTACAGCTCCATAGGATTGCCGAGCAGAAAAAAGTCCAGCTGCCCGTTGATCGACGCGATTTGATCACCGGCTTCCTGCTCGGGTTCAGCCAGATTATCTGCACTGACTGGATCAACAAACGCCTCGAAAAAATCCCCAACGCTTATTTTTCGCGGCCCACCGCCAAGCTGGAACAAGCGATTAAACCCGATCTGCAGCCCTTGAAAGGGTTTTATCGAAAAGTGTGTGCCCACCAAATTTGGACTGCCGTCATAGAAACTCCCTTGCCAGCGAATACCCTCTTCCACACGGTTAAGCCGGCTGTAAAACAGCTCAAAATTGGCATGCCAGTATTTTTCCAGAGGCTCACTAAGAGACACGCTGAGAGACGGCGAGGACTGGGCATGGGTGCTAATCAGCATGGCGCTGTGATCGAAGGGTGACCACCAGCGCTCTTTGTAGCCAAGGTCGAACTGCAGGCGCCCAAGATTTGCAGAGACGAAGGTGTTGTAGTTCACCAGCTTCCCAGAGTCGGCACGATAACTAGCACCCACTTGGGTGAGCAAATTTTCGGCAGGACGCCAGATTCCATCCACGGAAGCTTGCGCCCACTCAGTGGAGGACAAGCCCCGTTGGTTTGGCAGTGTTGCCGGTTGGTCGCCATCCACCGCCAAACGCACGCCTGTCTGAACTACCTGGGCCTGCCCCAGGTAGGGTTCAATACCCTTGCTAATCGCCTCATGGAGCAGCGGATGCGAGGCGCGAATGCCGTCTAAGGCCTTAACGATCTGCGGAATGCGGTAAGGTTTGGTCAGCGGTGCAGAGGTCGTCAGGGCAAACAACCGGTCGACTTTCGCCTCAAGACGATAATCAACACCAATGGGCAGATAGGCTGAAGGGCCAGCCAGGGTTTGTGCGGCGACCAATGCCAAAAGAAATATCGCAACACTGCGCCGGAGTCCGAAAGAACGCATATTAGCCCCTGTTTCTATTTTGGTTTTCGTGAAGGGCGTTATCTACCCCACACCAATCGCGGCGGAGACGCCTCCTCGTCGTTGACCGTTACCGCCAGCCGCAAAAGAGGCAAAACTGTACTTGGTTTAAGCCAAACTAGCGAGACGAGGTCTTCACGAAACCATCCGGACAGGTCGAATTTCACGTATCCAGAACGCCAGCCCGAGGGCCAGGTTCACCGCGTTGGCAGCAGCGAACCATGAATACCGAGGGTCCTGGCCCCGGGCCTTGCGAAACCCCTAAAAAGAGGTCTTGGCGCTGATCCCGAATTGGCGAGGCGACCCAAGCTGGGTCCAGCGAGTGGCCGTATAGCCGTCTCTTGGATCGTTCTCGAAACTGAAGCCTCGCAGATAATAGTCTCTGTTCGCCAGATTTCTGCCCCAAAGCGACAGTTCCCAGTCGTTAACCTCGTAAGAAAGTGCTGTGTTGATCAGGGCATAGCTGGGGGATTTTTCCGCGTGTCCATCGGAAAAGTAATATTCGTCTTTGCCTTCGAGGTTTACGTTAATTCTCAGATTGTCTGCCAACTGATAATCCCCGCCTAAGTAAAACTGGTAGCTCGGGGCCTGCGCTTGGTCGCGGCCGTCCAGATTCTGACCCTCACCATTAATATAATCCTCGTATTCCGTGTGCAGCAGACCAAGGTTCGCGGTTAGGCGCAAACGATCGGACGCCTGGAAAGCAAGCTCCACCTCCAATCCTTGGTTGAAACCCTCGGCACCATTGCCGGTAAAAGCAATGAACTCAGTCGAACCCTCTGAAGACGGTACCTTGGTCGAAGTAGAAATCTGCACGTCGCGCCGCTGCATTCGAAATAAGGCTGCGGATAACGCTAGTCGGTCCTCGAGTAACACGCCCTTAAACCCGACTTCCATATTCCACAGCACCTCTGGTTCAAACATTCGAAGTCGGGCTTCCAAAGAACCGTCGGTATTGAATCCACCGGCCTTATAGCCACGAGTCGCACTGGCATACAGCAGGTGACCTGAGGCTAGCGTATGCTCAACCAGCAATCTGCCGCCGATCAAATCATCACTGGGGGAAAACTGTACGCCCTCAGAATCGTCGTACTCGGACTCATGTTCCTCAACTCGTAACCCGAAAGTTACCCGCAAGGAGTCAGCAACGTTTCCAGCTAGCTCGCCGTAAACGGCCAAGCGCTCAACTCCGTAGTTGGAACGCAGTTGCCGGTCGGCAAAGGTGTAATCCCGAACAAGATCAACTTCCTTATCCAGTGCATAGATGCCAACCACCCAGTCTACTTTGCCACCGGCCAATCCCTGTCCGGGTGACGAGAGCAGGCGTAAATCAAGGGTGGCAGTGGTTACGTCTCGCAGATAAAGGTCCGTTGAGCTGTAACCGGCAGGATGAAACCCCGCGAACGTCCAGTCCTCGTCGTAGCCATAGGCAATATCACTATCAACCCAGCCAATGGCCACCTCACTAAGGATGCTGTCGGTCAGTTCACGACTGGCATTCAACGCAAGGTACGCGGTTTTTTGGGCGTCCTGACCCGGCTCATCTGCGCGGGTGTTGCGGTCGTTGTCTAAGGAGAACGCATCGTAGCCGTTATCCACATCCACGTGGCCGGCGGCTAGCTGCCAGGAACCGCCGTCTGCCCAATCCCCCTGGAGCTTGGCGCGCAGGCTTTGCTCATCTCGGTCATTGGTGTTGTCCCGCTTAAGATAGGTGTTGTAGTGAAATCCATCGTCTTGATATTGCCTTGCACTTAAACGGAAGCCGATGTTTTCGTTCAAGGGGCCGCTAATCACGCCGCCAACGCCTCGGGCGTCGTAATTACCTGCATCAAGCTGCAAAAACCCGGACAGCGAGTCCGTCGCATCCGGGGTCACCACATTAATGAGACCTGCCAGGGCGTTAGCCCCGTACAGTGTGCCTTGCGGTCCGCGCAGCACTTCAACCTGCTGAATATCGAACATCGTGGCAGCGCCGCCAATACCGCTAAGATCTACCCCATCCACAATCAATCCCACCGAGGCGTTGAACGGCTCGGCAAACTGGCCACGCTCGCCAATACCGCGGATTTGGATATACCTAGCCCGAGACGCGCCGCTGGTTAAGTTAACGTTGGCCGCCCGGGACAACAGTTCGTCCAGATGGTTTACCGTGTCTGCAGCTGACTGGGGATCCACAACCGTCACGCTGCCCGGTACTTCTGCTGCGGTCATAGGTCTGAATTCAGCGGTTATCACCACTTCTTCAAGAGCAGCGGCGTGACCGGACAAGTGAAGAGCGAACAAAACGAACAAGCCAAATCGAGAGATCCAGGCGCGTCTTCGCACTGAGGGGTGGTGTGTTGAGGACTTAAACATGTATGGGCTCCAAAGTTGCGGGATGCCCAAGGCTGGTAGCGCAGCGCCCGCAGCAGCGGACGCGCTCTTTCCTATTCCTACGCCGGTATTAGCCGGATCAGGTTCGAAGGGTCTAGCAAATTCGTGCTATCTCAGGCTCTCGCCACCCCTTAGGCTCACCGACCATAAGCCCGGCAATGGCCATTGTCCAGAATGTTTTTTCACCGCTGGTTTGCAGTGAACATTTTGCTGGGATGTATCGCAAAGCTCGCGCGATCATTCCACAGAGACCTCTCCAGAGTTAACCAAGCTTCCAGCAAAAGTCGCAGTGGGAACCTCCCTTCATAATTGTCTGACTGCGGCTGAACGTTAAATCGTCACCAACGCCTTGCGTCAGTGACGGATCAAAATCGCATGTAATCATCGAGCCAAACCTGGACTCGCCGAGTTCCTGAAAGAAGTCAGCGTACTTGAACTCCTGCACATTCATTGAAAACTCATTTTCATTGTCGACCAGCGGCTCGACGGTCAAGGCGCCATTTGCCGCCATAACTGGCATCAGCCCTCGCAATTTATCCAACGACGTTCCTGGCATGGCGTCAGCCACTGCGTTCCCCATCGCTAAACCGTATTCATCCACGGCTTCGCGCAGCAATTCAGCGGCGCGTTCCTCGCCGATCTCTGCCCTGATCCTTGTATAAAACGGCAAAGAATCTCAATCTGAATCTTCACTCTTTCGAGATACGGTAATTGATCCATTGGCTGCTGCTCCTATCGTTAAAAGTTTTTCAACAGTTTGTAATCGCGACCACCGGAGCTTTACGCCCGTGTCTCGTCCCGCTTCGCCGCCTGGCTTGTACTAACATTTTTATTTCGCGACCTACAGATATTGGTCGAGCCTAGGCCACGGGGCCGCTGCTTCGATCTCAAAGGCCAGCTCCAGAAGTTGACGCTCCTGATTGTGAGCCGCAGCAAATTGCACGCCGATGGGAAGACCATTGCTGCTCATTCCAAGAGGCAATGTTATGGCCGGGTTATTAGCTGCGTTGTAGATCGGTGTGAACGCAACCCACTTACGAATTCTTTCCAAGTGAGTTGCAAAATCCACGGCCGTTCCAAGGTATCCAATCTCCGGCGCCGTATCAGCCAGCGTTGGAGAGAGCAGGATGTCGTACTGAGAAAAGATATTCCGCATCTCATTCGGCACGTCCATCAGCCGTGCCAATACGGCTTCCGTCTGATCCATCCGTTTTTCATAGTATTCACAAAACCCTGTTGTGAGATTTTTTCCATCAATTGTGGATCAAAGTCTGGGGAGATAAGTTCCCTGCCATTGAGTTTTGTGCCATAAGCGGAGGCTGCCCAGTAAAGAAAAAAGTCGTCAACCAGCTGACTATTGAAAGGTGGTTTGATGGGCTCCACGGTGTGGCCCAGCGATTCAAGGAGTTTGCCCGCTTGCTCAACGGCTTGGACTGTTTCTTCCTGACTTGGCTCCCCATCAAAACTGTCCGTGAAAAGCCCGACTCTGAGCCGTTCTTTGCCCGGGTGTTCAACAAGTCCCAGCGGCGGCAGATTTGGGTTTTGGAAATGTTGTTCACAGGCCGCGTAGTAATTTGCTGTATCGCGAACAGAGCGGGTGATGATCCCCTGGCACATGACTTGGAGCGGTGCGGCCTCTGTAAATCAAATCTCATGAAGCCTGTGTTGGGTTGGCTTAAGACCGACCAAACCACAGCACGCCGAAGGGATTCGGGTAGAACCACCCCCGTCATTTCCATGGGCGATAGGGACGACGCCCGCGGCAACCAATGCTGCGGATCCTCCAGACGAGCCACCGGGAGAGTGGTCAGTGTTCCAGGGGTTTCTGGTCGCGCCAGTCAATAGGCACTCCGTTACACCGGACAAACCAAATTCCGGCATGGTGGTTTTCCCAAGGCTCACCAGCCCCGTTGATAATAGCTGATCCACGTACTTGGAGTTGAACGTACAGGGCGTGGCGGGAAGCGCACGAGAGCCCAGCCGCATAGGAAAACCTTCCACCTGCTCGGTATCTTTTATGAAAGTGGGCACACCGTCAAAAAACCCGTCACTGGTGAGTTTTGCCGCAGCCCGTGCCGCCCCAAATGAGTCAGCAACAATAACGTTCAAGTGTGTGTTCACAGCACCAGCTCTTGCGATGGCAGCGTCGACTGCTTCTAGGGCGGAAATTTTCCCGGCGCTAATTCGCTGTGCCACGCCGGTAGCATCCAGCGTCCCCAACGCATCATTACCGTATGCGTTTTTTGTGTTGTCATGGGACGCCATGCCATTTACTCCCCGAATTTGGCGGTCAATGGGAACAACCACCTCTGTTAATTCTTTTGATTCTTTTGATTCTCTTGCAAGCTGCGGTCGCTTTTTTGGCATCGGCCGCAACGTCCCCGATTCACTCAGTCGCAGAATACGCTGGGCATCGAAGACTCGGTAATTTGTTGCGCAGGCTCAAGCTCTGACCGAGCGCAATGGTCGCCGATATGTCGTGGACGTGATGAGGCTCACAAAGGCACCATTTTTAGCCAGTTAGACCTTCTGCCAGAGTACCCGTGCATGGTTTGCGTCAGCGCCCCGGCCATAGAGCACACACTAAAGGGTCGGCTCAGAATAACTTCGCTCCCCTCTTCCGCTACACTGTTCATTGCGTCGCCGTAACAAGTTGGATCAACAAAACGCCCAATGGTGAGAAAAAAACCACCGAAACAGAAAACGCCACCTGGCAAGGCGTCACGAGGCAAAGCGCGAAATCAAGATCGCTGGGCCGTTAGGCTGCGACGCTGGTTGTTTAGGCTGCTGACCAAAAGCGCCCTTTGGGGCTCCCTTATCCTCCTGCTTATTGGCTCGGGCTACCTTTATTACCTAGACCGCAACATCAGCAAAACCTTTGAGGGCCGCCGCTGGTCGGTTCCGGCTCAGGTTTATGCCCAACCTCTGGAGCTGTTTCCCGGCAAACGCCTTACCAATCGCCAGCTGCAGGACGAGTTGGCGCGATTGGGCTACCGCAAAACCGCAGACCTGACAGCGCCCGGTTCCTACCAACCCATTCCGGGTGGCGTCAACGTTCATCTGCGTGGCTTCGCGTTCATGGAGGCGACCCGGCCAGCCACCCGGCTGCAGGTTATGTTCGTTGGCCGCCAAGTGCAGCGCATGTCCAGTGACGGCAGCCCCGTGGATCTGATTCGACTGGAGCCCGCCATCATTGGTAGCTTCTTCCCCTCCCACGGCGAGGACCGGGTGATCCTGGCGCCGGATCAGGTTCCCGAGCTGCTAGCTAACGGCTTGAAGGCGGTCGAGGACCGAACCTTCGACGAGCACAAAGGTTTCAGCATCACCGGCATTGCCCGTGCAGCCTGGGTAAATCTCCGCAGCGGCAAGCGCCAGCAGGGAGGCAGCACCCTGACCCAGCAGCTGGTCAAAAGTTATTTTTTAACCAACGAGCGCACTATTGAGCGTAAGCTGCGCGAGCTGGCTATGGCCATTATCCTGGAGCTGCGTTTTTCCAAAGAAGATCTGCTGACCGCCTACATTAACGAAATCTTTTTAGGCCAAAATGGCGCGCGCGCAATTCACGGATTCGGCTTAGGTGCTCAGTACTACTTCAATCAACCCCTGAACGAGCTGCCGCCGGAGCAGATTGCGACGCTAATCAGCATCATCCGCGGTCCGTCCTACTACAATCCGTTTCGCCATCCGGAGCGCACCAAGAAACGCCGCAACCGCATCTTAGATACCTTTCGTGACGATGGATTAATCAGCTCGAAAGTCCACCAACGAGCCGTTGCCAGCCCCTTGGGGGTAGTGGACAGCCCCAACAGCGGCGGCGCCTACTACCCAGCATTCATGGATTTAGTGCGACTTGAACTGAGCAAGCGCTATTCTCCCCAAGACCTGCGGTCTCAGGGCCTGCGCATTTTCACCACCTTGCGCCCGCGCACCCAGGAAATTACCCAGCAGGCGGTTACCCAAACCCTGGCGGCTATTGAGCGCGAGCGGGGTCTCACCCAGCGGGATCTGCAGGCATCCGCCGTGGTGACAGACACCCAAACCGGAGAAGTACTGGCACTCGTTGGGGGCCGCAGGGGTCGAGTGGACGGTTTTAATCGAGCATTGAACGCCCAACGGCCGGTGGGTTCGGTGATCAAACCCTTAATTGTGCTGACTGCGCTGGAGAACGGGTATGAGTGGTCGAGTCTTGTTAACGACGAAAAAATTACGCTAACGCCGGCTAACGGCGAACCTTGGAGTCCACGCAACTACGACGGTCAAACCCGCGGTGAGCTGCCGATGATTCGAGCCCTTGCGCTGTCACTGAATCTGGCAATGGTAGACCTGGGCAACCGGGTGGGTTTGCGCAATATCCAGCAACGGTTTGCGGATCTGCTTGGCTATTCAGCGAAAAATCCCTACCCGTCGTTTTTCCTTGGAGCCGAAGCCATGTCGCCCCTGGGATTGCTGGAACTCTACGGCAACTTTGCCAGCGGCGGTTTTCGCGTGCCGCCGAAAAGCGTCGTCGCCGTTCTCGACGAACGGGGCAACGCCCTATCCCATTATCCATTTGAACTGGACCAAACCATTGATCCTGGTACCGCGGCTAGCCTGAATCGCGGTCTGGAAGTCGTCATGCGGCGCGGTACTGGTCGTTCCTCACCCTACAGCAAGCAAGGTGTTGCCGGTAAGACCGGCACCTCCAATGACAACCGCGACAGTTGGTTCGCCGCCTTCGATAACAGCAAACTTGCCGTGGTCTGGGTGGGCCGGGACGACAACCAGCCCACGGGATTGACCGGCGCTACCGGCGCAATGCGTATTTGGAATGCCATGATGCGCGCAGACGGCACCGACCCGCTCATCATCCCGCCCAGTGAGAAATCTGTCTCAATTGAGTATGAAACCGGTCTGCGCGCCACGGATAAGTGCGCAGATGTGGTTGTACTCCCTATCGCCCAGCCAGATACTCTAAAGATAAAGCCGGGTTGCGGCATTAGGCCCAACTTAGGCGACCGATTGCGATCAATCTTCAGGCGCTGAATCGAGCGTTATCTGGGCACTTATTTGGGGCTTGGGTTAGGAGCTTGGATTAGAAGCCTGGATTAGGAAACTGTGCAGCCAAAGGCCAACATACCCTTTGCGGCTGTTGGGTGAGGGCAACCGTTTAAAATCAAGGACACACCGGTGAAACAACCGCATGGCGAAATGGCAGCGTGAGCGATAACACAAACCATAAAACTCATCCTGGCAGCGCCGGGGACGATCAATTCTGGCAGCGAACGTACACAGGATTGACCGCCCTACTGCTAGCAGGGTGCGTCAGCACGTCGAGTAGCGTGCCGGTGTCAGAGGCGGGCAAAACCTCTACACCCGGCGCAGCGGCTCCTGCCGCTAAAACAGAATTCCCCAGGCCAACCGCACCCACTGTAGCCCCGCCGCGCAGTAGCGGCGCCCAAACTCTGCTCGCCCAAGCCAATCGGGCCATCGCTGAGCAACGGCCGAATACCGCTGTCGTGCTGCTGGAACGTGCCATCCGCATCGAACCCAGAGAAGCTGCGCTGTGGATCAAGCTGAGCCAAGTCCATCTCAGTAAAAATGAAACCCTGATCGCCTTCCAGCACGCGCGCAAAGCAGTGGCTTTAGCCGGCAGTGATTTGGAAAAATCCGCAGCCGCCTGGCTGCAGCTTGCCGAGGTTTACCAAGCACAGGGAAAAACCAGCGAAGCCAATCAGATACGCCAGCGTTACCGCCGTGGCAGAGGCTAAAGGCCGAACCCAAGGAGATTTCCCATGACTCAATTAATGCAGGCAACACAGTCCCTTATCCCCGTGGCAGGCTTGAAACGCATCGGCCTGCTAAGCGTATTCCTCACCCTGCAGATTATGGCGGGCTGCGCGACCAATCCAGTCACCGGCAAAAGCGAGCTCAGCTTAGTGTCTGAGAGCTGGGAACTGAAAACCGGTGCCCAGCAATATCTTCCGGCTCGCCAATCCCAAGGCGGCGACTACGTAGCCGACCCCGGCGTTCAGGCCTATGTGCAAGAAGTTGGCAACAAGGTTGCGGCCGTCAGCGATCGACAGCTCCCGTATGAGTTTGCTGTCATCAACGACTCGACGCCCAATGCTTGGGCACTACCCGGCGGCAAGATCGCCATTAATCGCGGTCTGCTGACAGAGCTGGAAAGCGAAGCGGAGCTGGCTGCGGTGCTCGGTCACGAAGTCGTGCACGCGGCGGCTAAACACAGTGCTAAGTCGGTTCAGCGCGGGGTATTGCTACAGGCGGCAGTGCTTGCCGCCGGCGCATCAACAGCGAACAGCGACTACAGCCAGGTAGCCGTTATCGGCGCCAGTGCCGGTGCCGCGCTGCTGAATTCAAAATACGGCCGGGACGCCGAACGGGAGTCGGATCTGTACGGTATGAATTACATGAGCCGGGCTGGCTACGATCCCCAAGGTGCCGTGGATTTACAGCAAACCTTTGTGGATCTAAAAGACAACAAACGGCTGGATTTTTTACAGGGTCTGTTCGCCAGCCACCCTCCCTCCCAAGAGCGTTTAGATGCCAACCGGGCTCATGCGGCAGCGCTGCCGACGGGAGGTGTCCAAGGACGAGAGCGTTATCAAACCGCCATGCGGCGGCTCACCCAGACCAAGCCAGGGTACGAAGCTTACGACGAGGCAAAACAGGCGCTGCAGGACAATCGAGCAAAGGCGGCTCGCCGATTGGTCAACAAAGCCATTGATATTGAACCTCGGGAGGGTCACTTTTTTGCCTTGCTCGGAGACATCGAAGCCCGAGAAAATTCCCTGGGCGCTGCAGATGCTGCCTTCGATCAGGCCATCGCTTTGAACCCGAATTTCTTCTATCCCCTGCTGCGCAGCGGCATGGTTAACGAAAAGCAGGGACGAACCGCCAAGGCTAAGCGCCAGTTGAACCGCAGCCTGCAGTTACTGGAAACCGCTCAAGCCTATAGCACCCTGGGCGCCATCGCCGAGCGCGAGGGTAATACCCGTGAAGCCGAAGAGCTCTACGCCAAAGCTGCAACTGACCAAGGCGCTACTGGGCAAGCTGCGCTGACGTCATTGATTGCCCTGCGCAGCCAAGAGCGTCCCCAAAGCGTGGTGGGGCTGCGGTGGGGGCTGGATCTTGATGGCACGGTTTTGGTTGAAGCGACGAATAAAACGCCCCGAAGTTTGCAGGGCGTTAATCTGCGCGTGAGCGTAGTCGATAGCCTGGGCAGGCAGCGCACCTATGACCGACGAATCAGCGTCTTAGCGCCGAATCAGGTCACAACCCTGGCCACGGGCGTAGCAGCAGGGTCGGGCCAGGTTCAGGTGGTTGTGACAGCAATCCAGCAGGTGTTCGGCGGGTAGACCCTGTTGGGAACTACGGCGCGCTGGTTTGCCCAATTTCTTTACCGCTCTATTTTCAGCTACCGGCTGACGTCATCTCCGCCACCCGTTGGGTATCTCGCTGCAGCGTCTTGGCCGCCATGAAGTAGTGCCACGCACACCAGACGTTTACCAAACTGAAGACCATGAGCGAATAGCGCAGAGACTCAATCCCGTATTGCTCCGAAAATACATCGCTGAGAATACCCACGCCTTGGGGCCCTAGGCCCATGCCGATAATGTTCAGCAAAAATAAGCAGATGGCCGCGGCCACGGAACGCATTTGCACCGGTACCAGCTGCTGCACCATGGCAAAAGTTGGTGCCAGGTAACAACCGGCAAAAAACGCCGGAACAATGTAGATAATCAGCGCCGAGGTAAAGTCTGTTACCCAGAAGAAGTACAGCAAGAACGGTACTAAGCCCCCCTTACCAACGGCGACTATCCATGCCAGCCAGCGCGGGTCGCGCTGAGATAGGTAATCGGCCAGGCGGCCCGCAGTGAAGGTGCCAAGGCCACCCACAATCCCGGACAGCAGGGCCAGGGTTAGACCAGTTTCGCTTTGGGTTAGCCCGTGTGAGCGAACGAAAAAAGCCGGCAGCCATAGAGTCATGCCATAGCCCACAAAGCCTGCCAGGGAAGACCCAAACACCACGTGTCGGGTAGCCGGCGTTTTGAGCATGGTTTTCCAAACCTCACCCAAACCCGGTGCATCAGTGCGGTCTTGCTTGGCCGCTTCCGACGCGCCGCGGGGAGGTTCAATCAGCGTAAAGCGAACCAGCAGAGCAATTAAAATACCCGGCAATCCCACAACGATGAAGGTGGTACGCCACCCCCAGTGCTCGCTCATCCAGCCGCCCCCGAGATAAGCAATCAACAGCCCAAGGTTAATGCCCATGGCAAAAATCCCCATGGCCGTGGCCCGCTGTTCCTGGGGAAACAAATCGGAAATCATTGAGTGGGACGGCGGACTGGATCCGGCTTCACCGATGCCTACGCCTATACGGGCCATGGCCAGCTGTGCGTAGCTGCCCACGAAAGCACAAACCACAGTCATACCCGACCATATTGTTGTCGCTAAGGCAATAATGTTGCGGCGATTGGTGCGATCCGCCAGCATGGCGATAGGCATGCCTAGCGTGGCGTAAAAAATCGCAAAGGTCAGACCGATCAAAAAGCCCATCTGGGTATCGCTGGCCCCCAGTTCTAGCTTAATCGGCTCGAGCAGAATGCCCATGATCTGGCGATCTACGTGACTGGAACAATAGACCAGTACCAATATTGCTAGGGCATACCAGCGATACCAGCTAGTCTTCATTAGCGTATCGACCCGGGCCTGCTTCTTATCTATCGGGTTTACGGGGTTATCGCCTGGTTTTTGCGCATCCGCCATTGATTGTTCTGACACCCTTCTCTCCTTACTACTGAGCAATTTCTGCAAAATCGTGCTCGAACCTATGCATTACCTATTCACGCCACGCTGGCATACAGGGCCTCACGATCCCGCTCAAAACGCCGACCGGCGAAGAAAAACAAAGGAATCGCGACTAGGGACAATGCGGTAAAGGCCAGGAGCGTCATGGTGTAAGGCTCGGCGATCCCCTCCGCGATCATCCAGTCCACCATAATGCCACCGCCAGTAACCCCCAACCCTAAGCCAAAAAAGTTTAGGGACAAGATATAGCAAGCCACGACGGTACCGCGGATCTGGGGCGGCACAAGTTCTTGAACCGTGGCAAAGGTCGGGCCGTAAAAGCAGCCCAGCTGAAAGTAGCCGATAAAGATCCCGAATAAGAAGAATAAGGAGGAAGGATCCACCACTCGGTAGTACAGGGATATGGGCGTGAGGATCAGCATGATCCAAAACAAAAACATGGGGCGGCCCATACCAGTTTTACGCAGAAAAACGTCACCGCCGACGCCACCAAACAGGTTGCCTGCAATGCCGCCGGCAAAGGCCAGCCAACCGCTCAGCTCAGCGATCTCAGTGCGATCGAAGCCTCGCTCTTGAACGAACCAGAGCTGTTCAAAGGTGGCCGCACCCAGGATGAAGTGAAAAGCAACGCCACCTAACACCGTCATCAGCAACGCAGGCGAGCTTTTGAAGGCGCGGACCAAAGTTGCCAACATCTCTTTCACCGCCGGCCGCTCAATTGCCGCAGTCTGCTTGGCCTGGGCTTCAACCTCGTGACGACGAGGAGTTTCTTTCATGAAAAACATGATTAGCGCTAACATCAGACCCACACCACCAAGGGCATAAAAACAGCCGCGCCAGCCCAGCAGCGGCTCAAGGTAAGCGACAACAAACAAGCTCGCTGCGACCCCAATGGGCACGCCCATGTAATACACCCCGGAAGCAAAACCCAGGCGACTGGAAGGGAAACGGTCTGCCAGCAGCGACATAGCCGTTGGCGTCATGATGGACTCGCCTACACCGATAAACAGTCTGGGTATTGCCAGGCTAACGAACCCCTTGGCCATACCCGACAGCGCGGTCAGCGCACTCCACAGCGCCAAACCGGCGGCAATCAACCGGGTGCGATTCACCCGATCCGCCAGCACGCCCATAAACACGCCGGCTACCGAGTAGAAAAAGATAAAGATCAAACCGGTCAAAAGCCCAAACTGAGTGTTGGTCAGCCCCAAGTCCGGCACGATCCAATTTGCGAAGCTGGCCAGCAATTGCCGATCAACAAAGTTCATGACGTTGAGTAACGTCAAAAACATCAAGAATCCGTAGTCTCGGCCAGAGGCACCCTGGTCTTGTTCCATCATTTCCTTCCCCCCGGTTGGAATGACTCTAGACTAGGTTAAGTGACGAGTTCGATCCAGTGCATGACCCGGGTAGCGGTGCCATCGGCAAGATGGGTCTGACAGCCAACGTTAGCAGTGGCAATGATGTCTGGCCCTGCTGACTCCAGCGCCTGCAGCTTTTTCTCCCGCAATTGGGCAGACCATTCAGGCTGCAATACCGAGTAGGTTCCCGCAGACCCGCAGCACAAGTGGGCATCTGGCACCGGCACTAACTCATAGCCCGCGGCGGTCAACAACGTTTCCACTAAACCCTCAGACTGCTGGCCGTGCTGAAGACTACAGGGGGAATGCCAGGCGATACGCTTGCCGGGATATTTGGCTGTCAGAGTTTTTCCATGACCTGCCCCAGCAGCCTTGGTAGCAGCAAGATCTGCCACATACTCGCTAACGTCTACGGTTGCTGAGGCAATCTCGGCACCGCGCTGAGCGTAGCGCGGATCACCGGCCAAGAGGCGACCATAGTCTTTAACCGTTACCCCGCAACCAGACGCCGTGGAAACAATGGCGTCCACCCGCGCCAGGAAAGGATGGATGGCATCCACGTTGTTACGGGCAGCCTGCAAAGTTCTGGCCTCGTCACCAAGGTGGAGGTCTAGGGAACCGCAGCAACCCTCTTTGGGTGCGGTCACTACACCAATGTCCAAAAGCCCAAGCAACTGCTGCAACTCTTGGTTTACCTGACCTGTGGTTACCTGCTGTGCACATCCCTGCAGCACCAGCACTTGTTTAGAGCCATAGGTGTCTTTGCTCAGGCCTCGAGTAACCCGATCAGGGATTTGGGCCGCCAGCGCCCGCGGCAGGGCGAATTTCACGTAACGGCCAAGGCCCGCCAGCAAGCGCAGACGGCTGGCTTTTGGCACCATCCACTTCAGCAGCCAGCGCAGAGCACCCTGCATGCCCCGCCGCTGGGGGCCAATCTCTGCTCGGGCAATTTCCGCCAGCTCCCCGTAGGCGACCCCGGAAGGACACGTGGTCTCGCAGGCGCGACACGTTAAACAGCGATCTAAATGCTGGGTAACCCGGGCCGGGTCTTGGGCACCTTCTAGCAGCTCTTTAATCAAATAAATCCGGCCGCGAGGGCCGTCCAGTTCATCTCCGCTGAGTTGATAAGTGGGACAGGTGGCGTTGCAAAACCCGCAGTGAACGCAGCTTCGCAAAATATCGTTGGCCCGACGCCCGCGATCTGTGGCGATGAATTCTGCCGGCAGCTGGGTTTGCATGACTTAGGCACCTCCGCGTAAGTCGATGTTTTCCTTGGCCACCAAGCCAAGCGGGTTGGCAAACACACCCTTGGGATCAAAAGCCGCCATGAGGTGCTGGGTAATCAGACGCTGGGCAGGCTCTAAGGGCATGATCTCACCTAAGGCCCAACACCAGCCGCCCACGGCGTTACTGTAGTCACGCACGGCTTGGGCATCGTCGTGATAAAGCCAGCGTAAGCCACCGCTCCACATCACCAAAAGACTTTGCTCCGGGCTGGCAAGAAAACTCGGCATTGACGCTGCAGGGGGCGTTACGACCCGCCATAGCTTTGCCTCCTTCTGCCGGCCGCGAAAATCACCGCCCTGGGTTTGAGACGGCGCTCTGTGAAAAAACGCGTGCTGATGGGAATTCACCTGATGCCACAGCTCGGTTGCTGCATCATTATCGGTGAACCCTGCGGCAGCCAGGGACTGACAGGCCGACGCTACGCCGCTGGCATTGCCAGACAAACGTAAATACAGCAGCCCCGCATACCAGCAGCTTCCGCTAATGGGCAAATTACGCCGGCCAAGCTCGGCACACAGCTGAATTGCAGCGGCTGCGTCCAAGGTTGCGCTCATCGTACGTTCAAGTTCCGTGCGCGGCTGCACGCGCAAACTCAGCACGGACAACAGCCCAAGACAGCCCCAGGCACCGGCCTGCAAACGAGACACGTCGTAGCCCGCGACGTTTTTCATGACCTGGCCACCAAAGCGCAGGTATTCGCCGGTGCCGTTGATCAACTCCACGCCCAGCACCGCATCTCGTACTGCCCCTAGCCACGGTCGGCCAGGACCACTGAGCCCGCTGGCAACGGCTCCGCCCAGGGTTCCTGAGCGGGTGGGGTTCGCGCCAAAACACGGTGGCTCACTGGCCAGCATTTGACCTTGCTCCGCCAGCGCAGCCTCAATCACGGTAAGCGGAGTACCGCCGCGCGCGGTAATCACCAGCTCTTCCGGCTGATACTGCAAAATGCCGTGATGGCCAGTCAGATCCAGCACATCGTCGCCCCGAGAACTGGCCATCCAACCGCGCTTGCTGCTGTGACCTTGAATCAGAAGTTTGTGGCCGGCTTGGTTGGCGGTTTTGATTTGCTCAATAAGTTGCGGCGCGGCGTCGACGCTCACTAAAAGCGCTCCAGTTCGGGAAACGGCAGTCTGCCGTTGTGCACGTGCATGCCGCCCAATTCGCCGCATCGAGTCAGCGTAGGAATACCCTTGCCGGGGTTTAACAGGCTCTGCGGGTCCATGGCGGACTTCAGCTGGAAAAACTGCTCCAGCTCCGCACTGGTGAACTGAACACACATGGTGTCCAGCTTCTCGACGCCAACTCCATGCTCACCGGTGATGGTACCGCCAGCAGCAACACAGGCCTCTAGTATCTTCGCGCCCATGGCCATGGCTTGGTCGGTTTGTCCCGGCTCATTGGCGTCAAACAGCACCAGCGGGTGCAGGTTTCCGTCCGCAGCATGAAAGACGTTGGCAACGGCCAGACCAAAGCGTTGCGAGATGGTGTCGATTTCAGACAGCACCGAAGGCAAAGCCTTACGCGGAATGGTGCCATCCATGCACAAATAATCTGGAGACAGGCGGCCGACTGCCGGGAACGCCGACTTTCGCCCTTTCCACAGCCGCGCTTGCGTAGAGGCGTCGTGGGCTTGGTCGATTTGATAAGCGCCGTTGCGTTCCAATAGCTCGGTCACGTCTTGGGTCAGCGTGCTCAGCTCGGCTTCGGCTCCGTCCAATTCGATGATCAAAATCGCCTCGGCATCCAAGGGGTAGCCTGCCTTAGCAAAAGCCTCCGCCGCTTGAACCGCCAGCTTGTCCATCATTTCCATGCCCGCAGGAATGATGCCGGCAGCAATAATATCCGCCACCGCATTGCCCGCATCCACCACCTGGGAGAAGCCAGCTAACAGAACTGCCTTGGTTTCAGGCACGGGCAGCAAAGCCACGGTGACCTGAGTGACAATACCCAGCATGCCCTCAGAGCCGCATAACAGGGCCAGCAAGTCGGGTCCGGGATTGTCGTACAACGCGCCGCCCAACTCGGCAATGCTGCCGTCGGCAAGCACTACACGAACGCCCAGCACGTTATTCACGGTTAGTCCGTATTTGAGGCAGTGCACGCCGCCTGCGTTCTCAGCTACGTTACCGCCAATGCTGCAAGCGATTTGCGAAGAAGGATCCGGTGCGTAATACAGGCCATATTCCTCAGCGGCCTGACTGATGGCCAAATTGCGCACGCCGGGCTGCACCACGGCGACACGATTGGCCACGTCGATTTTTTCAATGCGAGCCATTTTCGACAGCCCCAATACCACGCCCTGGGCATGGGGCCGGGCCCCGCCGGACAATCCAGTACCGGCACCCCGCGGAATCACCGGCACCCCATGTTCGGCGCAGCAGCGCACCACAGCAGCTACCTGAGCTTCGGTTTCTGGCAGGACCACAACCCAGGGCATTTCCCTAATGGCCGTGAGACCATCGGTTTCGTAAGGGCGTAAACCCGCGTCATCGGTGATGATACTGGTGGCTGGCAGCAGGCTTTGCAGGCCCTGCAATACCGCTTGGTGAGGAGCGCTTTGCTCAGGCGACCCATGGGGCCCAGTTAGCGCGCTAATTTCCGGTGCTTTGTTCATTGCTCTAGTATGCCGCAGCCCAGGCCAGCCGAACATGACTGGCCTCGGACAAGTACTGACCATCATTCCCAGCATTTGTCCGGTAATTCGGTGCTTGGCGCAGGACGCGCGGCCGAAAACTGAGATGTAACCACCCGAGGAACCTTCTATAGTGCCCGCTACTGTCGTGATGCAGGCCCATGGCTTGACGACGCAGAGTTCCTGCTCTGCCCAGTCTTCGCGCCGCCGTTGAGAACAACATTTTGAGTATTGAACAGCGTATAACCGAACTGGGCCTGGAAATGCCCCAACCTATGAGTACCGCTAGTCTGCCCTTTGATTTGGTCAGAGCTGATGGCGATCACCTCTATCTCTCGGGGCACGTACCCACGGATCTGGGCGGACGCATGTGCGGACCTTTCGGCAAAGTGGGCGATCAGGTCAGTGCCGAGGAGGCTTACGCCATTGCTGGCACTATCGCTCTCGGCCTGTGCGCAAGCCTGCAGGCATATCTTGGCGACTTAGATCGAATCTCCAAGTGGCTGCGCGTCTTTGGCATGGTTAACACAGCACCGGGCTTCAATAGCATCCCAGGGGTAATCAACGGGTGCTCTGACAGAATTTTGCAGATTTTCGGACCTGACGTTGGCAGCCACGCCAGATCCGCCGTGGGCATGGCAGAATTGCCCTTTAGCGTACCCGTAGAAATCGAAGCCGAGGTAAAAATCCAATCATGAATCAACGTATTGTTAACGCCAGAATCGTCAACGAAGGCGTCATCACCGAAGGTGACCTTGTCATCGAAGGCGAGCGCATTAAGGGTATTAATGTGCCCGCACCGGGCGATGCTACGGTTTTTGACGCCCAGGGCGCCTACCTCATTCCCGGCATGATTGATGACCAAGTGCACTTCCGCGAACCCGGCTTCGAGCACAAAGGCAACATTCGCACCGAATCCGCAGCCGCTGTAGCTGGCGGCATCACCAGCTACATGGAGATGCCAAACTGCAACCCGCTTACTATTTCGCAGAGTGCTTTAATCGACAAACGCGAGCGCGCTGCCAACTGCTCTGCTGCCAACTACGGCTTTTATTTGGGCGCGACTAACGACAATCTTGAGGCGGTAAAAAGCGTCGACCCTAGCCTGACCTGCGGCGTCAAAATCTTCATGGGCGCTAGCACCGGCAACATGCTTGTGGACGACCAGACAACCTTGGAAGGCATTTTTGCGGCAACGGATTTATTGGTGGCCACGCACTGCGAAAGTACGCCCATGATTCTTGAGGCTGAAGCGGCCGCCGCTGCCAAATACGGGGAAGACGTACCCTTTGGCGAACACCCCAATATTCGTTCCGTGGATGCCTGCTATGCCTCCAGTTCACTGGCCGTTGGCTTAGCGAAGAAGTACGGCACCAAACTTCACGTACTGCATTTGACCACCGCCAAAGAGATGGAGCTATTTGACGTCGGGCCATTGGAAAACAAGCGCATTACCGCAGAGGCCTGTGTTCATCATCTGTTTTTCAGCGCAGACGATTACGCCCAGCGCGGCGCATTCATTAAGTGCAACCCGGCGATCAAAACAGCACAAGACCGAGCCGCTCTGCTACAGGCCGTCGCGGAAGATCGCATTGATGTCATCGCAACAGATCACGCCCCACATACGCTGGAAGAAAAAAGCCGCAAGTACGCTGGAGCGCCGGCAGGGTTGCCGCTAGTACAACATGCCCTGGTATCGCTGATGGAGCGGGTAGCAGACGGCACATTTAGTATTGAACAAGTGGTGCGCAAGACTTCTCACGCCCCAGCAATTTTGTATCAGGTAGCGGAACGCGGATTTTTGCGGGAAGGTTATTTCGCCGATTTCACCTTAATCGGTCCAAACCCTGACGGCGTCGAAGAACCCGTACTGAGCAAATGCGGCTGGAGCCCTTTTAGCGGCTATCCGTTCAAACACCGCATCACCGGCACCTGGGTGAATGGCCATCAGCGTTACGACGGACAGAGCGTGCTGGATGGCCCCTACGGCCAGGCTTTGCGCTATCAACGCTAGCGGTAGCAAGGGTGCATCACTTCGAGCCACACACCTGCATGGCCCGCGCTCCAGGACCACAACCTTCTACGGTGAACGCCACCACCACTTGGTCGACGACCTCGGCATTGATACGGCCCGGTACAAAGTCGTAGGTAACCGCCAAATCCATGCCGTCTATTTTGACCACGCGGAACCGCCGATTTCGTTCCCGCGCGGCAATCCGCGCTTGTTCCAGGGTGAGCCCTAGGTAGGAAAAATCCCCGGGGTCGGCTGACTCGGCAATCGAGCTGTTTGGGGTCGAGGAGTTTGGCGCCCAGTGGCTGCAGCCGGTCGCCATGGCCACGGCAAGTCCAAGCAGCATCATGGCCGCACTGGATACGCTGACGTTAAAACGGCTGTGGCTTGAGCGCTGACCCATGACCAATCCTACAAATACTGCTTGGCCATGGCATTCATCACGGTAAAAAACTCCTGTCGGACTTCGGCGATGACCTCAGCCACGGGCCTTACGGAATCAATTCGCCCGGCCACCTGGCCAGTAAGAGCAATGCTGGCTTCCATGTCGCCGCCAAAATACAGATCTGTTGCCTTGCCAAATTCCCCCATGACGTTGTCTGAGGAAAACTCAAGCTGACTGGTTTTTTCCGTGCGGATGGCTCGCAGGGCCGGTGAATGGGCTCGATTCAAGAACACGGTGTCGGTCTCGGCGGCATTAACAATGGCGTTTTTCCAGTTGTCGTGCACCGGACTTTCCGTCGCAGAAACCATGCGAGTACCCATCTGTACGGCCTCGGCGCCAAGGGCAAAAGCCGCAGCCATGGTGCTTCCATCTAAGAAACCCCCAGCTGCAATAATGGGCACGTCGACTTTCGATCGGACTAACGGCAGCAGCACCATGGAGGCTACCTCCTGGGGGTTTTTGAAGCCGCCGCCTTCACCACCCTCAACAATCAAGCCGTCAACGCCGCACTCTACCGCCTTCACCGCGGCGCTTAAGCTGGGCACCACATGAAATACCGTAAGCCCGGCAGATTTGAGCTGTTCCGTGTAGCGCTGGGGGTTGCCCGCAGAGGTGGTCACGAACTTAACGCCTTGGTCGATGATGAAATTGACGATATCCGGATCGCGAACAAACGCCTGGGCCACATTCACACCAAAGGGTTTGTCGGTGAGGGCGCGCATTTTTAGAATTTCTTCGCGAATCGCGTCTAGCTCCCCGGACGAGGTCTCGATAATTCCCAGACCACCCGCATTCGACACCGCAGAAGCAAGCTGGGATCTGGCAATCCAGCCCATGGGCGCTTGCACGATGGGAGTCTCGATACCCAGTAATTGAGTGATGCGGTTATTAAATTCCATCCTGATTCCTATCAATATTGTTGGTTAAACCAAGTTCGCTGAGACGGGGCTGCGGCCTGGGCAGGCCGCAACTCGTCATGACCCAATGCCGAGACCACGACTAATCTGACGACGCAAACACGCGCTTGCCGCCAACCCAAGTCTCTAGAACCTGAATGCTCGCTAAAGTTTCTGGCGCCACGGTAAGCGGATCTTGGGCCAGCACGACGAAGTCTGCGAATTTTCCCGTTTCCAGGCTGCCTACTTCATGATCTGAATGACACTGCCAGGCGGCGTCAATGGTCATGGCCCGCAGTGCTGCTGCCGCAGACACGCGCTCCTCCGGAGCCAGCAGCTCATCGCTGCGCCACATGTTACGCACCACGGCGTTTTCCATGCAGCGTAGTGGATCCATTTCGGTTACCGGATCATCAGAGTGCAAGGTCCAGCGTATGCCTCGATCTTCACATGCGCCGGTACGATCCAGCTTGGATGCTTTCTCCAGCCCAAAAATGTCCTCAACAAAGGCTTTACCCCAGTAGTGGACGTGGCCAATTAAAAAACTGGGCGACAGGCCAAGCTCGGCCATTTTTTCTATCTGTTCGTCGTGCAGAATACTGCAGTGTTCGATACGGCAGCGTTTAGCGGCCGGATCCAGCCCCTTGGCCTTGGCTTTCGCGAAGGCGTCCAGGGCGCGGTCGATGGCTGCATCGCCGTTGGCATGAACGCAGACCGCCCAGCCTTCTCGTAACCGCCGCTCTACCGCCGCGTCCAGCTCATCCTTTTCTATATAGGCCATGCCGCGAGCGTCTTCGCCCTCAGAACCCAAAAATGCCTCACGCTGTAATCCAGTGCGCCCCTGATTAGAGCCGTCAGATACAATTTTCCAGCCGGTGCGCCGGACCCACTCGTCCCCTTCGCCCCAGGTCAGGTTGGCTTCATCCCAGCGATCCGCCATGGCCTGACCGACGCTGTAGCGAAAGCGCGCGGTCATGCGGCCGCTGTCGCGCATACTCCGATATACGTCCAGCTCTTTAACACCCTGAAACATGCCAGTTCCTTGGTCGCACAGTGTGGTTATCCCCACGGCGTTGGCCTGGCCAAGCACGCTCAGACAGTCTTCAGCAATGTTGCCTTGTTTTAGCGCGGTGTTATGCCGTACCACCAAGGCCATAGCCGGCCCGGCTTTTAGCACGCCGTTGGGATTGCCTTCCTGGTCCCGGCCGATTTCTGCGCCTTGGGGATCTGGCGTGCTGGCGTCAATTCCGGCGATGTTTAGCGCTACGGAATTGCAGTATCCCAGGTGCAGGGACGTGTTATAGACAAAGACCGGGTGATCGGTACTAACCTGATCCAACAGGTCTTTCGTCAGGTACGCTGGCCCGGTTTGCAAGGAGGGATCAAACTGACGCCCCACCACCCAATCCCCCGGTGGGGTTTTCGCCGCATCCTCAGCCAGTTGAGCCAGTGCGGCCTCGCTGGTCGCAAAGCGGTTTGGGCCAATATTGGAAAAGCCGTGGAGCATGGCCAGGGGCGGCAGGTGCATGTGCGGTTCTACAAAACCCGGCACCACCACTTTCCCGCTAAGGTCTAAGCGCTCAACGCCCGCCGCTGCCTCGGGCAAATCCGTCAAGTTACCAATCCACGCAATACGGCCGTTTTCAACCAGCATGGCATCTGCTGCGGACGCTGCAGCATTCATGGTAAGGATTTGTGCACCAACCACCAGCACCGGTGCGGCGGCGGCTGGATCCGCCATTTTTGGCAGGCGTTGCGCCTGTTCCGCCAAATCCACTCCGCTCAGTCGCAGGGTTTCCGCAAATACATTGGCGCAACAGGGGCACGCAAAAGGATCCGCACTGTGCTGGGCAGATAGCGAATGATCGAATCGATCGTCTAGGCTCGACACATCGAAGGCAGAATTATGAGTGGCGTCGAACATTTGCGTCCCCCTGAAAAAAGCGTACTGCGGTCAACCTCGGGCTTGGCTTTATCCGGCGCTCTCGCTGCGCAACGAGGGCAGCTGATAGCCTTTGGCTTCCAGATCTGCCCGCACTACTTTTTTATCCATCTTGCCCGTGGACGTCAGCGGTATCGCGTCAACGAATAAGATTTCGTCGGGCAACTGCCATTTGGCGAAGGCGCTTTCACAATGCTGCAGAATGGCCTGTTGGCTAACTTCCTTACCCGCCTCAGTGATGACCAGGGCTACCGGTCGTTCATCCCACTTGGGATGCGGCTGGGCAACCACACAGGCCTGGGCAACACCGTCGACGCCAACAATGTGGTTCTCCAAGTCAACAGAGGATATCCACTCGCCGCCGCTTTTTACGAGGTCTTTGGAGCGGTCGGCGATAATCAGGTATTCCTCAGGATCAATCTTGCCAACGTCGCCGGTGATCAACCAACCGTCGTGGAACTTGTCTGGCTGGGGATTATTAAAGTACTCGGAACAAATCCACGGGCCGCGCACCAAAATCTCGCCAACGGTCTCACCGTCGTGAGGCAGCCGGTTGAAGTCCTCGTCGAAAATATCCAGCTCCAAACCGGGCATCAACTGGCCTGCTTTGGCTACGTTTTCAAACTGAGCATCCTCGGTCAGGGATAGTTGCGAGCGCTTCATAACCCGCCGAGACAGCGTTGCCAGAGGCGACGTTTCTGTCATACCCCAGCCTTGAATCATCTCCACGCCGAGTTCATCCCAGAACCAGCGTATCAACGACGGCGGCGGTGAACTGCCGCCGCAGGTCAGACGAGACAGCGACGACAGATCGTAGGCGCCGGGGTTGGCCTCATACAGCCCTTTTACCCCCTGCCAGATGGTTGGCACACCCGCCGAGAGCGTAACCTTTTCACTGGCCATCAGCTCAATCAAGCGCGCCGGATCCATGAATCGATGGGGCAATACCTGCTTACAGCCCAGCATCAGCGCAGACCAAGGAATGCCCCATCCCATGGCGTGGAACATGGGCACGATGCCGCAGACCGTATCCGTGCCAGAAAGCCCCATGGAGTCGGTCATGCACTGGGTGAGGGTGTGCAGGTACTGGGACCGATGCTCGTACTCGACACCTTTTGGATTCCCCGTAGTGCCGCTGGTGTAGCACAGACCCATGGGTGAATTTTCGTCAATTTGCGGCCATTCGTAATCTGTCGGCTGACCGGCAATAAACGCTTCGTAATCGATGGCATCCGGCAGTGCTGTTGTCCAGCCCTCGAAGCCTTCTTCTGTTGCCACCACAACTTGCCGAACCGTGGGGATTTTGCCCTGCAGATTTTCCAGCAAAGGCAAAACGTCAGCATCAACGATGATGATCTGATCTTGTGCATGGTTGATGATGTATTCCAAGTCCTTCTCGGACAACCGCACGTTCAGGGTATGCAGCACCGCGCCCATACCTGCGCAAGCATGGTAGGCCTCCAGGTGGCGGGAGCCATTCCACATAAAGGTGCCCACGCGGTCGCCAACCTTGATGCCAGCAGCGGCCAAGGCGTGAGCCAACTGGTGGGAGCGATCCCGAGTTTCTTTGTAGGTTTGCCGGCGCACGCCGTTTTCGGTCAGGGTGACGATTTCTTCGTTGGGCGCCACTTTGGCCCCGCGATCTAGAATATTGGACATCAATAAGGGCGTGTGTTGCATCGCCATGGCGCTCTCTCCTCCGAGTTTGGTTTGCAGCTAAAACGGCCTGAGTCTATCACCGTGATCTGAGGTGATATAGCCGCGGAACATTGACTGTACGCCGATGGCAAACGCTACTCTGCCAGACCTTTGTAAGAGGAACAGGGCAATAGGAAAAAACCGCCAGGCCCGGCGTACCCCACCTGGTCCTTAAACTGGGTTATGCTCGGTGACCCGCTCAACCCCTATTGCACTGGCGAAAGTTTGTTTGCCAGGGCGGTTTTCTGACCGTTGGAGGCCTCATCAGCAGTTCCGAGACCAAGCAGACCGCAAAAAAACCGCTGTTCTACGGTTGGATAATCGTTGCCGTCTCGGCATTACTGGGCTTTCTTGGCACCGGCTTTTATTCCTATTCGCGGGGGTTATTTCTACCCCACCTAGCCAACACCCTGGACGACGGCAACCGCTTCAGCATTTCTATGGGCTTTTCTTGCGCAGTGATCACTGGCGCTTTGGTGGCCCCCTATCTGGGCAAGTACCTAGACTCGGGATCACCGAAGAAAGTGATGCTTTGCGGCGTAGGCTTGGTTTCTGCTTCCTATCTGATGCTGGCCTACGTGTCAGACCTCATTCAGTTCTACTTTGTGGTCAGCGTCTGTATGGGACTGGGCATGGCCACCATGGGCGGTCAGGTTTGGCATCGCTCGGTTATTAACTGGTTCGACCACTGGCGCGGACGTGCCATTGCATTTGCTGTTATGGGGGCGTCGGTTTCGGGCATCGCTATGCCGCCTCTGGTCAACGCCATGATTGAAGCCATCGACTGGCGCAACGCCTACCTCGTTTTTGGCGCCACCACGGCGATCATGCTGTTCCCGGCCCTGTACCTGTTCATGCGAGACCGTCCAGAGGAAATCGGCGAGGTGCGAGATGGCCGCAGCTACGTGGACGCTAACCCACAGGAAATGGTCGAAATCGAAGAGGATGACGTAATTTGGACCACCAGGGGGCTACTGCGACACAAAGGGTTTTGGGCCATCAGCGTCATTTTCGGCTCTATGTTTTGCGTTTTTGCGGCGGTCATGCTGCATTTGTTTTCGCACCTGAAAGACATCGGTTTGGACGGCGGTCAGGCCGCCCAGGTGCTGTCGCTCACCGCGCTACTTGCCGCCCTGGGGAAACCCGTGGTGGGATGGCTGTCCGACTATCTGGGTGCACGGGTTAGCATCTGGTTGGCCCTGATTTGTCAGGGACTGGCACTGCTGTTGTTCAGCCTCGCCAACACCCCCCTTGCCGCAGTGTTAGCCGGTTGTCTCTACGGGTTCGGCTACTCAGGCATGTCTCCCCTGCGAACCTTCGCCATTTCCAGCACCCTGGGCAGCCGCTCCTTTGGAGCCGCGGCCGGGCTGTTACGGTTTGTTGAAATGCCCTGGGCCCTGCTGGCCTCCCCGATCGCTGGATTGATTTACGACCAGACCGGCAGCTACCAAATGGCCTTTTTGGTATTGGCGGGACTAATGCTTTTTTGCTGTCTGGGTCCCTTCTTCATCGCCGTGGGCGGTCGCAGCGACCGTTTGCGTCGCAAGAGTCAGACGCAAACCGGCTAAATCCAGACCCCGTCTGAAGGTCCTCCCCAGAGCAACTCCCCTGTGATCCAGTTCGCGATTCCAACTCTTAGCCGACTTTTCCGAGGCCGATTCCCTAGAAAGCTGTAATAACTGCAGCGTTGCACCGTACCTCTTTGCATCGGTTCGTGCCCAAAGGTTTGGAATACACATGGCGGACACTGCTGCCTTCGAAATTCTCTATCAGGAGTACTACCCCAGGGTCTTCGCTCTGTGTCGTTTTCTCTTGCCGTCCCAACATAGCGCCGAGGACGCCGCCCAAGAGACCTTTGCCCGCGCTTACCGGAGCTTTGCCCAATACACACCGGGACGTCCATTCTGGCAATGGATCTCAGCCATAGCTCATCGCCACTGCGTGGATCAGCTGCGTGAACGGCACCGCTGGCGGCCACTTGAGGGCGACGCCCAAGAGGTCATTGATCGGCTGCAGGCTCCCGAACCCGTCAACATTGATGCTTTGATTATCCGCGAGGACCAACAACGACTGCGCCGGGCCATTGACCAGTTACCGGAAAAGTATCGAGTACCACTGGTGTTGGCCTACCTGGGAAATTTGAGCTACGACCAAATCGCACAACTGCTGGAAATCACGCCCAACCACGTCGGCGTGCTGCTGTTGCGAGCACGACAGCAACTGCGCGATCACTTAAAACCCATGACCGCTGGAGGGCCGGTGGAATGAACCATCCTACCGAACTGGCCTTGATGCTTTGCGCCGAAGAAGCCTTCGCAGCAGATCACCCAACCCAGGTGCGGGTCGCCGAGCACCTGGCGATTTGCGCAAGCTGCCGGGAGGCCGTTACCGCGCTGAGCCTTGAGCGCCAAGCCATTGCCGAGGCCATGGCCTTGGATTACCAGCACAGCCCCAACTCGGCGGGATCTTTTCAACAACCCGCGCGGCTGCGCGATGTCACCTTGGCTTCGGTTACCGCGGCACTGGTCACCTGGCTCGTGCAGTGGTCATGGAAGTCCCTATTCGAGGACGCGGTTTTCAGCGGCGTCATTTGGGCGGCGTCCACTTGGACGCCCAGCCTGTATTCGGTGAGCAACGAATTGTTTTTAGTTTTTCAGGAAAAAGGAGCTGACATGTTAACTGACTATCTGGCTATTCTCGTGGTATGCCTTGCTCTGGCTGCATTGGTGGGGCTACGCAGCATATGGCGAAAACCGGGCATTTTGCCCGCGATTATTTTAACCCTGGGCACGGCTACCACACTGGTGGGCCTGGCTCCAGCCGGTCATGCGCTGGAGCTAATTCAGGAAAACCAAGCGGTCACGATTAGTGCCGACCAAACCGTTGACGATACCCTGGTCATAACTGCCAGAGACGTGGCCGTGCATGGCAACGTCAACGGCAACTTACTTATCGCCGGCGAAGACGTGGAAATTACCGGCAACGTGTCTGGCAGCCTGATTACCTTTGCAGATGACGTTCAGGTCTCTGGCAATGTCGACGGTATGATCGTGGCGGCAGGAGATTCACTGGAGCTTACCAGCGCAGCGATTTTGGGTGACCTGTGGCTTGCCGGGGACTCCATTGATATTGACGCCGCCACAAAGATTGATGGCAACCTGACCAGCGCCAGCAGTTCCTTGGAGTTTTCAGGGCGTGTCGGTAAAGACTTGGTGGCCCTGGCCGAGCGCATTTATGTTTCTGGTAACGTCGGCCAAAACGTGCAGGCCGCCAGCAAACTGATTGAAATCGCCGATGGTGCCTCGGTGGCCGGCAACATCACCTACCACGCCGAGGAGGAAGATGCTCTTGCCGTCGGCGCTAACAGTTCGGTACAAGGCGGCGTCGACTATCAAGGGCGGCCAAGAGACCTGGATTGGGGTATTCACTTCGGCGGCAGCGACGTAGTCCTTTGGAGCTTGGTTTGGTTCCTAGCGGCCTTCATCGTCGGCTGGCTATCCCTGACCCTGTTCCCAAGCCTGGGAGAACTTCAACTTGGGGCCGGAAAAGAGGCGCTGAAAACCGCGGGGATCGGTTTTTTGGTTCTTGTCAGCGTGCCCGTGATGGCCCTTATCGTCGCCATCACCCTGGTGGGTTTGCCCTTGTCCTTCATCGTCATGGCCAGTTGGCTGGTGGCGTGGTATCTGGCAAAAATCATCTTAGCCCATGTTGTTGGCCGCACAATATTTGCCAGCCGTCACCGAGACCCTAGCCCGGCCCTGTCGCTCTTGGTTGGTCTCATTCTGATCACCGCGGCAGTGAGCTTACCGTTGATCGGCGGCGCCCTTAACCTAGCCGCTACCATCGTCGGCCTTGGCCTGCTGGCCCAGCTTTGGCTGCAGCAACCCACCGAATCCCCGGCCCTGAGCAACTAGCCCTGGACAACTAGGAGGAGTTTGTCGATGACATCACGCCTAACACGCCGCCCTGAATCAGCCCATCGATCTCGGTGGCGCTGTAGCCGAGCTCGGCGAGAATCTCGGTGCTGTGCTCCCCAAGACCCGGTGCAGGACGCTGAATCCCCGCGGGAGTCTGATCGAACTGGGCAGCAGGACGCGGCTGGCGAATACGGCCAGCAATCGGGTGGTCGTATTCGTGGATCAAATCGTTGGCAACAATCTGCGGATGAGTAATCACTTCCTCACGGGAGAGCACTGGTGCTGAGGGCACGCCCTCGGCATCCAACCGCTGCAGCCAATAGTCCGAGGTATTGGTGGCTAATACCTCACCGGTGAGAGTCAATCGCTCGGTGGCATGAACGGCCCGATCATTGACGCTTAGAAAGCGCGGGTCTTCCAACCACTCTGGATGGCCTAGCGCAGTGCACATGCCCTTCCATTCTTTGTCGCTCATGGCGCCAGCGGTGATGTAGCCGTCCTGCGTTTTAAAGATCAAATCCGGCGACAATTGAGCTCGGGCATTTTTGACCTCCTTGCCAACCAAGGTAAATCCGCCCATTCCTTCGGGCCAAAGATAGGCCACCATGGTGTCGAGCATGGCCAATTTAATGTGCTGGCCTTTGCCCGTGCGTTCTCGGGAGAACAAAGCGGCGGTGATCGCCTGAGCCGCGGTTACCGCCGTGGTCTTGTCCGGAATAATCGTGCGAATCATTTTTGGGCGACCGGTTTCGCCGTCAGTCTGAATGGCCGCCAGGCCAGACAAAGCCTGTATCACCGGGTCATAGACTCGTTGATGAGCGTAGGGCCCGGTGTCACCAAAGCCGCTAATAGAAACGTAGATGATGTCCTCTTTGAGACCGCGCACGACCTCTTCGCCAAATCCCATGCGCTCAATAGCACCCGGACGAAAGTTCTGCACCATTACGTCGGCGGTGGCCAGGAGCTTCTTCAGCGCCTCGACTCCTTCGGGAGTTTTCAGGTCAATGGCCAGCGCGCGTTTGGATCGATTAGAGGAGATAAAAGTGGAAGTGACGCCCGCCCGGGTAGCGCCGGCACCGCGAACCAAATCACCGTGCAAGGCTTCCACCTTGATTACGTCAGCCCCTTGATCCGCCAGCATCATGGTGGCCACGGGCCCGGAGATCATACTGGTGAGGTCCACTACGCGAATGCCGCTTAATGGCCCGTTGCTTTGGTCTGAGGTCATGGGGTTTCCTTATTTGCGATGGTTACTTTTAGCCGCCACGTACTGGTTTTATCCCTGCTCGGCGGCGGCCTTTGCCCATTTGTAGTCGGCCTTGCCATTCGGCGCGCGACGTACCTGGGGCACCAATAGCACCTGCTTGGGCAGCTTGTAGCCAGCCAGATGATCGGCGGTAAACGCGATAACGTCTTCCGCGCTGACCGATGTATTTTCCTTAAGCGATGTCACTGCGACGACTCGCTGCCCAAAACGCTCATCGGGCAAGCCCACCACCAAGCAGTCCGCGACCAACGGGTGGCGTTTCACTGCCTCTTCGACTTCTTCCGGGAACACTTTTTCGCCGCCGGTGTTGATACAGGCGCTGCCCCGGCCTAACAGGGTAATGGAGCCATCGGCTTCCACCGTGGCGTAGTCACCGGGAAAGCTGTAGCGGACGCCGTTGACTTCGCGGAAGGTGGCCGCGGATTTCTCCGGATCTTTGTAATAGCCCAGGGGCACAAAAGCAGAGGTGGCAATCTTACCCATCTCCCCAGAACCCGGCTGCACAAAACGATCATCGTCGGTAATCACCACGACGCCTTCGTTAAGCTCGAATTTGGCAGTGCTGGCGCTGCTTTCCCGAGTCGTTATAGAACTGCCCATCCCGCCCTCGGTGGACCCCATGACGTCGGCCAGCACCATATCGTGATGCCGCAACAGGCCTTGCTTAATTTCCTGACTCCACATCACGCCACTGGAGGAAATCTGCTTCAGCGAATCGATGCGGTAAGGAGTGCCGCGCTTTTCCGCCTCGTCTAGAGCCTCGAGAATCGGTCGCGCAAAGGCGTCGCCAACAATCACCATGTCGGTGACCCGATGTTGTTCCACCATAGTCAGCAGTGCGTCCGGGTTTAGCCCCAGCTTCGACGTGGTAACCACAGTGCCGCCAAGCAGCATGGTGGCAAAACTGCCCAGCCATACACCGGTGCCGTGCATCAGTGGACAGGCAGGAAGCGCTATGGGTGGCTCGGTAATCTGATCCAGAAAATTGCTCAAGGCGGCCATATCGGCCGGCGGCTCTAGTTCTCGGCCGGCTGCCCCCATGGCGAGCAAAAACCCTGCAAAGGCACCGGCTGGATACATAACGCCCTTGGGCATTCCCGTGGTGCCGCCGGTGTAGAGCATGTAGACGCTTTCCGGGTCTTGAGCCCTCCTGGGCAGTGGCGGGTGGGAGCGGATAGCGCGCTCATAATCTTCGGCTCCTTTGAGTAGTGCTTCGGTGTTGTCATCTATTTGAACAAAAACCTTCACCTTGGGCAGACGATCACGAATTTCCCAGATCCGCATGGCATAGCAAGACTGAAAGAACACGGCCTCGGCGTCACTGTTATCCAACAAATACACCAGTTCATCGGACTTGTAGCGATAGTTCACATTGATCGGGCAACCGCCAATCTTAAATATCCCGAACTGGGCCTCTTGGTACTCGTTGCCGTTGTGCAGATACAAGCCGGCTTTTGAATCCGGCCCCAGGCCGTAGGATTCCAGCAAGCTGGCAATACAGGCGGCGCGATGCTCAAAGTCTTTCCAGCTCAGCGGGTTATTGTCGGCAATGGTGGCAATGCGATTCGGGTACTTGTCGGCCACGAGTTCCCACGCCGACGCAAAATGAAAATCCATAGTCTCCTCCCCCAAATTACTATCTAAGCTACCGTCTCAGCCTCTACCTCAGCTACTGTCTCAGTTGCTATTTCCGTTCTTAACGCAGTCTCGCTCCCCGAAAACGAAGTGCCCGCTGCAGCCGAGGCAGGAAGCTCCCAAGCGGCAGGCGCGCTCAGGCCGAAGATAGTGGCGCAAATTCCAAGACAGGTCTAATGCACCGGCAACCGCCTATTCTTTGCTTAACTCCACGTCAGTCAGGCGAACCTTTAACGGCAGCCGCCCAAGTTTCGTTTTGATAAGCGCCGGCAAGTAACCCAGTTCGGGTACCAGCCAATAGTTGACGCGCCGATGAATGCTGCCCGGCGTGGCCTCAAAGGGTTCCGACTGAACCTCAATGGTTTGATATAGCTTGCCCGCAACACGCAATTGTTTTCCGCGTTCAACCAAGCGGACCCGGTAGCGCCCAATGGTGTCATCCAGGTAGGTCAGCAACAGGGGGCTCTGTTGAGACTCATCAGCAAAGTGACAGCCCATAACAAAAAACTGCGAAAGCTTGTCGACGTATCGGCCTTGGCTGACGTCGGTACTAAGCTCGTGCTCTAGTTCCTGGGCCGTAGGGACTGTCTGGTTGGGTCGCTGTAGCTCACCGCGATAGCGAGCCAGGCCATCGTCCCAGTGATACTCCACCGTGTCATCGAACTTCCAACCCGGACTGAAGCCTCTATTGTGATAGCGAATGGGACGATAGTTACACTGGCTGAAGGTCAGTTCGCTGCGATGCCAGTTACTGATGATAAAATTGTCGATCACGCTATTCATCAAGACCTGGGCCTCATCGAAGGTCACATCCACGGTGCCGTCGAACCAGGTAGGCATAGCAAAGACGTAGACTCGAAATTTCAAAGAAAGGTTGGAGGTTGGCACCGGATCCGCCAGCGCCGGTTGCACCAGCGTCAGCTGACCAAACAGCCAGAGGCTGGCTAACACGGCAAATACCGCGCTCTTAGGCTGACACTTGGAAGGCTTAATCAGGGTCATCGTTGGTTGGGCCCGCGGGCAAGTTATTGTCGGACGCTTGGCGCTGCTGTTGCTTTTGCGCTTCCTGCCAGCGCGCAAAGGCGGCTAGCTCTGAGGCTATTTGCGCCGCCACGTAGCTGATCACCGCAGCGTCATCAACCAGTCCCCAGCCAAAAAGAAAGTCCGGCACCGCGTCAAAAGGTACTACAAAGTAAGCCACCGCCGCCGCCACCACGATCATGGTCTGGGTGGATACGTCACGATACTCGCCCGCGGCATAGGCTTTAAGCAGCGCGATCAGTCGCAGCAGCTGCTCTTTGACTTGAGCAAGCGGCCCCCTGTCGGCTTGATCAGACTTAGTCATCGCTTGACTGAGAACCCGCCGCAGTAATCCCGGATTTTTCAGCAGTTTGGCGCCCCGGCGTAAGAACCTTGCGAAGCCTAGGGGCGGTCTAGCCATGCTGACCCTGCTTTTGCTTTGCCGCATGCTGCTGACCACCGTAGCCCCTGACAAAGGCCAGCATCCAGCGAGTGAACAACTGAGCGTCAGTGGGGGTTGCCAAACTGTTCATGCCTGCCTGGTAAACCTCTTCACCCAGCAGTTCTCGCCGCACCCCCATAAGCGCCTCGGAGTATTGGGCGTTGAGTTCCGGGTGACCCTGAATCGTCAGCACTTCGTCCCCAAGGGTAAACCCTGACACCGGACAAAAGTCGCTGCTCGCAAATACTTGCGCGCCGTCGGGCAAACGCTGCACTTGGTCTTTGTGGCTGGACACCAAATTCAGTTGCTCTGGCACCTGATCGGCGCTGCCCATCCACGGCAGTTTTTGCACTAGGTCGCTAGATTGCACACCCACGGCCCAACCTACCGGCGCTGGCGCAACCAGACCGCCAAAAAAATGTGCAATAAGCTGATGGCCGAAACAGATGCCCAGTATCTTTTTCTTTGCCTCAATCGCCGCCCCGACGAAGTCGGCCAGCTCCCGAATCCAAGGCAAGTCGTCATAAACGCTGAGCTTACAGCCAGTAATCAGATATGCGTCACAGGCCAGGCTTTGCGGCAGCGCCTGCTGCACGTTATAGGTGGTAATGCGCAAATCCGGGTCCTCGGCGGTGAAGATGGCGTCGAACATTTCCGGGTAATCACCAAAGCGGCCCTGTAGCCCCTCCAGAACGGAATCCGTTTGTAAAATACCCAGATGCAGCGTCATACCCTCAAGTCACTCCGGCGTTGGAACCTAAACAATCTCAAAATAGCGTTCGAGCTGCCAACTGTTCACATGGCGGTGATATTCCCTGGCCTCCCAGTGCCGGCTCATGGCGAAATGTGAGACGAAGGCCTCACCAAATTGTCTGTTCGCGGCCTGGCTATCCGCAAAGCGATGGGCTGCTCGGCCAAGATCTTGGGCAAAGTGATAATCCACGGGTAAGTGTTCCTCTGCTTCGTAGGCATTGCCCGCCACTGGCTCGTTGGGCTCCAAGCCCTCGGCCAGGCCAATTTCCATGGCAGCAAGGGCAGCGGCTTCCACCAGATATGGATTGGCGTCGGCACCACCCACCCTCACCTCTATGCGCTGGCTATTTTGGTCGCCGGGGATCACGCGAATACCGGCGGTGCGATTTTCGACACCCCAGGTTGCCGCGGTAGGTGCCCACGCGCCCTTCACGAGACGGGTGTAGCTGTTCACTGTGGGGGCTAGCATGACCAGGAATTCGGGCAGGTACCGCTGCAGCCCGGCTACCGCGTGCCGCTGCCGGGCTGAGATGCCCCGGGCTTGGGTCGGGTCGTAGAAAATATTCTCGCCGTCGGCATTGCTTAGGCTTAAATGCAGGTGCCCACTTTGGCCTGGATAGTCCATAGACCACTTAGCCATGAAAGTGGCCATCATCTGACGACGCTGAAAATACCCTTTCGCCATAGTCTTAAAAATCGACGCCCGATCCGCGGCCATGAGCCCTGAGGTGGCTGCCAGGGCTGCTTCCCAGACTCCGGGTCCGGTCTCGCAGTGCAACCCTTCCAGTTCGCAGTCGATATCAGCGCAATAGTTCATAAAGTCAGTGAACTCTTTACCCAAGGCTGAGGTGCGCAAAACCGAGTAGCCAAAATTACCGGGGGTGATCGGGGTCAGATCTCGGTAGCCTTTCTCCCGCACGCTGTGCGGAGTTTCGTTAAAGATAAAGAACTCATACTCGAAGCCTGCACAAACACTGAGCCCATTAGCCGCCAGCCGCTCCAGGACCTGACGCAGGCGGGTACGTGGGCACAGGCTATGATCACTGCCGTCAGCCTCGACAAATTCAGCAACAAAGTAGGGGCAGCCCTCTTCGGCCAGCCACCGCTCGGTATCCACCAGCAGGCGAACCCCGGTATCGGGAAAACCGCTGTGCCAACCAGTGTAGTCACCGCCATCGTATAGCTGGTCATCCATATCCCAACCGAACACGCAGTCGCAGAACCCCCCCTGTTTTGCCAGCAGACTGGCGAACTTCTGCACTCCCACATATTTACCCCGAATGACACCATCAATGTCCGTCAGCCCAAGCTTTATCTGGCGCACACCAAGCTCCTGATAGCGAGCCAGTGTTTCCTGCAGGTGTTCGGTGGGGGATGGGGTTTGCGCTTTGTCACTCATTGTTTTCACTCCTGGCAATCGAATGTTGACAGTCTTGAGTTAATACCTTGACCGCATCCTAACCAGCCTCCGGATATTAAGCGAGACCAAGCCTCAGGTGCCCCGCTGCGTAACGTTGTGTCATCTAGTTGTTACCAAAATTCTCAGCTGCAGGTGCCAGGCAATGCGCACCTTATTTGTGCACAGTTTTTAAGGCCATCCTGTGGATAACTTTGAGGATAACTTGCGCGGGAAATGTGCGCGGTTTCCCGGGCAGGCGGCTCGAACCCTGTTCGCTTCTGGAAGATTTTTTAATTTTTTGTTTTTTATCAGTAGGTTATCTAGCTTTTATCCAGCAACCTAGGAGATATTGCGCGCATCTTAACGCTAACAGTTTTTTTATTTTCGCTTGTGCATAAACCTCGGCATAAAAGTTAGTGCACACTAACAATAGAGCGCCCAATAGCGCGAGAAATCACCGGGAAACCAATCTTTTTTACCACTAAAAAATATTGTTAGATGCCCTCGGCAAGTAGCCATTAGTGCAGGGCGTTGAACAGCTTACGGCGGTATTTCGTTGCCAGCTCGTTGCCTTTACCCAGCACCTCAAAGATGCGAATCATCGTCAACCGGCCGATATCCTCGCGAAATTCGCGATCTTCCCGAAGAATCTCCACACACAGCGTCAACGCAGCCTCGTACTTGGACGCCGCAACCAGCACAACGGCTAAGGCGTACCGGGCCTCAAGATCATTGGGTTGCGCCTGAACTTTGGCCTCGAGGTCTGCCAACGAATCCATACCCGCAGCTTCTTCGGCGAACTCCAGGCGGTTCTGGGGACGACTGCGGCCGTCGGTGTCCTCGGGTATCGAGGCTAGCACCGTGCGCGCATCATCGAGATCTCCCTTGAGCACCAGCACATCCGCCAGCTCAACCCGCAGGCCTTGATTATTCGGCTCTTCCTGAATGCTCTGCTGCAACACCGTCACCGCGCCGGCAAAGTCTCCCCCGGCGATGAGTTGATCCAAATCCCCCTGCATGGCCTCTACGGAAGATTGCGTTAGACCATCCAAAACGGCACGTAACTGGGCTTCGTCTACTGCACCATCTAACTGCTCAGCGATAGCACCCTGATGAATTATGCGAATACTCGGCAGCCCTTGGACCTGTAGCCTGGGGGCAAGACTTTGATCCTGGGCCACGTCGGAAAGCGCCAGAGCTGCCTTGCCGGCATAGTCGGTGAGCACCTGCTCAACCATGGTTTTGACCTGCACTGACGCAGGCACTTGATCAGCCCAAAACAACAGCACCACAGGGTGTTGGGCTGACGCCTCTACCACTGCTGACTGAAAATTCTCCATGGTGACGTTTGTGGCTGACATTGATGGCCTCTCTTTAATGGAATTTGAAATTGCACCCCCGGGATGCTGCCTGGGCTCGCTCGCCATGCGAGGGCACCAAGCGAAATTTTACATCACCTTGTCAAAAGAAATCTGGCGGGTGATGGGCTGTTCTCCAATCCAGGACTGACCAGTCTTCTGACTGGCAAGACTGAGACTGGCGAGCCGGCTGCGCAGAGGTGCAAAGAGACCTTCAACCAGATTCGCATCGTTGTTCTGTTCGCTAATGTGGCCAATCACCACGTGCAGGGTTTCGTTGGCAATGCGCTCGAGCAGTTCAAGCGCCTGAGTATTGGAAAGATGACCTAAATCCCCGCCAACCCGTCTTTTGAGAGCTGGGGGATAACTACCCCGCTGTAGCATGGAGCGATCATGATTGGCTTCCAGCAGCAAATAGTCACAGCCGGTGAATTGCGTTACCACGTGCTGGGTGACGCTACCCAAATCTGACAGCACGCCGATTTTGACGCCGTCGTGTTGCAGCACGAACTGTGTGGGCTCTCGGGCATCGTGGGGCACCACCACCGGGTTAACCGTCACGCCGGCTATGTCGAAGGGCACGTCGCCATCGAAGGCCGTGCAGCTAAAGCCTTTAGGACTGCTCTTGAGGGTGCCATAAGAGGCATAGACGGGAATGTTATAGCGGTGTGATAGAGCCGCTACCCCGGCAATATGGTCGCTGTGTTCATGGCTCACTAGGATAGCCGTGAGGTCGCCGGGGCTTAGCTGCAAGCGTGCAAGCCGCTGTTCTGTTTGCTTCAGGTTGAAGCCGCAGTCCACCAGGAACACCGCCTCGCCAATGGCTACTAAAGTGCCGTTGCCGCGGCTGCCGCTACCTAAAGATGCTAGGCCCATCGTTGTCTCTTACACCCCTGGCCTTGGCTACTCACTAGGTCGCATACTCTCTGATCACAACCAGCACCTCTTGAGCTCGATCCGCATCGGTTAGCAGCTGCCCGTTTTGCAAGACGTAGACTTTGATGGCCGCGCCTTTCGCGGTGTCCATCGGTTCACTCATCAACAGCGTGTAATCCCGGGCACCCCGGCTGCCGCAGCTAAAGGTCACCCGACATAAAAAACCGCCGCCTTTTTTGCCGGTTAGCACCTCTCTGGGAATGGTGATATCAAAGCGCCCCGCTTGGCTGTCCTGCTGCTTGACCACAACCCCAGCGTTATTCAACGACTGCGTTATCGAGGCGACAGTCCGCGCTTTATCCAGGTAGAACTTCAGTTCGGGGATGCCGCTTTCATTTCGCGCGAGCTCAGTCTTGGGCTGGCTACCAATTTGCAGCGCCACCTTAGACACGGTGCTTTCCGACACTCTTGCCGCCACAAACGACCCGATTTGCTGCAGCAAGGCCTTCTCTGCCGCTAGCAAATCAGAGCTCACTTCCTGAACGCGGACTAGGTCGTCGGCAACCTCATCCCCCAGGGCATCGTTGTCGTGACGCAAATGCACTTCGGTAGAGCCCGGCTGCAGGCCTTGTTCCACACGAATCAAGAAACGGTCGTCACCGCTGCTAAGGCCGGCCTCTTCTCGGGCGGTCTTTAGCAACGTGCGCACAACGTCGCGCACGGGGCGATTGGCATCCCCTAGCCAGGCGGTGTTCAACCGGCCCACCTCAGGTCGATCGTCGACTAATACCACGCCATTATCGGCAAAAAACTGTTTCATCTTCGGCCAGGCGGTCGTGGGCGGTTCGGGGATCACCAGCCAGTTGCGGTCTCCCAGGCGCTGCATACGCACCTCGTCACGGTTATCCGCTGCGTAAAGCGCATCCGGCAGCGGCGGTCGATCAGGGTAGTAGGAGGCGTTTTGCATCATGCTGGTGTCTAAATCCGGCACCACCTGGTCTACATCAATAGCCTGTAAGTCGTCGGGTACCTGCAGGGGCGGTAGGGGACGCAAATCCACATAGGTTGTCTCAGGTTCCTTTTCTTCGCCCATAAACGGCATGGAGGGCAGTGCACCACAGGCCCCAAGCAACAACGCTGTTAACGCAATACCTAATCTCCGCATCACTTGTTTCCCGCCATTTCGATACGCTGACGAACTTCCTGGTGATGCTGCGGACTCAGTGGAATCAGCGGCAGGCGGATACCCCCCGGCATACGCCCCATGTCTGCTAGCGCCCACTTCGCTGGGGTTGGGCTGCTTTCAACAAATATGATTTCATGCACCGGCTGGAGCTGTTGGTCTAAGGCCGCTGCCCGATCTTTATCGCCATGCAAAAAAGCGCTGCAGAATTCCGCCATTTGCGCCGGCAGCACGTTGGCGGTTACGGAAATAGTGCCCACTGCACCCAGCTCCATCATCTGCAGAGTTTGCGCATCTTCCCCGGACAGCACAAAGAAATCGTCATTGCCCTGACCCGCCACGGCCTGAAGGAGCTCGGTAACGCGGCCCGCATCGCCGCAGGCTTCTTTAATTCCCACAACACCTTCCACCGACGCCAGGCGTCCCACTGTGGCAGGAGCCATGTCACACCCGGTGCGCGGCGGCACGTTGTATAGGACGATGGGAACCGAAGTGGCCTGGGCTATGGCCTCGAAATGCTGGAATAAACCCTCTTGGGTCGGCCGGTTGTAGTATGGCGTTACAAGTAAGCAGGCGTCGGCACCTGCGGCTTCTGCTTCCCTGGTTTGATGAATCGCTTCTGCCGTGGCGTTGCTGCCGGTACCGGCAATCACCGGGATGCGCCCGTTCACTCGATCAATAGTGCGCTTTATAACCTGCAGGTGCTCGTCGGTGTCCAGAGTCGCCGACTCGCCGGTAGTGCCCATGGGCACGATGCCGTGGGTACCAGAACTGACGTGCCATTCGATCAGTTCATCCAGCGCGTCCCAAGCAACCTCACCGCTTTGGTGCATAGGAGTAACCAGAGCGACAATGCTCCCTGTCAACATATCAATGGCCTGCCTGTCTTATGAGGCCGAAATGTTACGCAGGCCACTGTCAGGTCACAAGCTCCGTGTGTTGTCCGAGCGTGATTCACTGCTAATCTTTGACGGCTAACGCCTTTGCCAAAAGAAACTCCAGGTAGGCGGTATGAGCCTGGGTCTCACCGCTAAGGCCAACAAAATCCGGGTCCGCCTGCTTCGCCGACAGTTGTTTGGCCAGCGCCTTGAGCCGCCCATACAGGGTGGCCTTTACCGGATGGTTGATCTCGCTTTTATTCATGGCGGCAATCAGCCCGTGAACGTATTCGATTTGTAAATTCTGCCGATAGCTATTCACCTCGCCGCTCAGATCAGCAGCAAAGATGCCGTCAGTTAGCTGGTGCAGCATCTCGTGGGCCGTAAACTGCCCGCCGTACGCTTGGCTATCGGTCAGGCGCTGGAGCGTATTGGGGTGCAGCAGGTGATCTAGAACACTCTTCTGCACGCTCAACAATGCGCCGTGAATTTTGGGGTCCTCGGTTTTCCCGTAAAAGTCAAAACCCCGGCGTTGAGGTTGCAGGCGCGCAAACAAAGCCTCTCCGTCGTTTAGCACGTCCGGGGCAAAAAGATATTGGTTCAAAATCTTCATAGCCCGCTGCTGCTGCTCTGCTGGGACCGGCCGATACGGAGTCTGTCCATCGCTGGGTGGCATGCGGTTAATGTGCACACCTCCCACGTAGCGAGAGACGACTCGGCCCGATCGCTGATACTGACCCATCAGCGCGGCAAAGGCGTTAACCAGTCCCTGATAGCTATCACCTTGATGTTGCGCCGGCAAACGGGCTTGGACTCTGCGCAGCTGATCCAGGCGCAGTTGCGCATAACCCAGCGCATCGCTACTGAGATCATAAATATTAATGGTTGGATCAATGCCCCCCTCCGAGCGGCGCATATCATCAGCGTCGTTGCCGTAGGCCAGCTGCGGTTCGGCGGCCCGTTGCAGCAGTTTGTGGCGCTGCTTTGGGGTCTGATCCGCGTAGCCAAACTGCAGCGCCCATTCGTCATACAGTCCGGGTCGCTTTTGGTAAAACCAAGTTTGCGTCTTGCCGTCCGGCGCCACGTTAATTGCCTCATAGTCCATGACCGACGCGGAAAGGCCTGTGGCTTCAACTGCGGCCAGGTCGAAGACATCCGGCTGCAGTTGACTGGCTCGCATGTTGTGGGTCAGCCCCAAGGTGTGGCCGATCTCGTGCAATATAAGGAAATAAATGCTGTCTTGCGTAAGCTGCTCAGAGCGTTTTGTTTTGCTCCCCGGGTCCAGGTCCGCACTGAGTAGCGCTTGTTGGGCAAAGATGGCATCTGCCTGCATACCGCTAGCAAGGGCGCAATGCCTGGCACCACCCTCTTGCAGCCACCCTTCATCGGGCTGCAGCAAGTCTTGCACCCGCAAACGATTAGTCAAAAACGCAAACTCCAGCATGATGTCTGCGCCGAGAATTTGTCCGCTGCGGGGATTCGTGAACGATGGTCCATAACCGCCAAAGGGCGGCTTTGCCGATGCCGTCCAGCGCAACACGTTGTAGCGGATGTCGCCGGCATCCCATGGCGCATCGTCGGGCTGTTGCTTGACCACGATGGCGTTACTAAACCCTGCTTTTTCAAACGCCGTATTCCAGCTCAGTGCTGCTCGGGTAATGAGCTCACGAAACTCGTAGGGCGTGGTGTTTTCCAGCCACCAGGTAATGGGTTCAACCGGATCGGACACGGGCTGATCCGGGTATTTCTTAACCAGGTGCCAGCGGTTAATAACGTCGCGATAGGGGGCTGCATCGCGACTGGTGAGGTCGGTGATGCGATCGCTAAAGAAGCCAACCCGATAGTCGTCTCTTCTTGGCCGATAGTCATTTTCCGGCATTTTGATAAAACTGTGCTGCACGCTGGCGGTGATGGCGCGTGCGTCCGTGACGTCATCCCCTCCCATTTCCTCCGGCGCCGGTAATTCATACACCAGATCAGCAAGAATTAGCGCGTTTTCGGGGTAGCTTGCCAGCTGCACAACCTTGGATCGTTTCGCGCTGAGCTTTCCTAGCGTTAAGGCTTTCTTCCCAGCCTCGTCGGGATTTTTCGGCGGTTTAATCTGCACTAGGTCCTCGCCCATCAGCACCGAACCCAAATCCACCAGCACCGCCTCTACAGCGCCGGTGTCGGCCAGGTCTTGGGCGACAACGTCCATTACCGCGAGCACCGCACTGGGTGCATTCGCGCCCGCCGCCCGACTGAGCGGGCTATTCGGGTTGTAGTAAAAACGGGTGTTGGGCTGAACGATCTCCACCCGATTGAAGTGCCGTCGCAGCATAAGGATCTTGTTGTCGCGGTATTGCCCGCGAAACAGACCTGTTTCGACAACGCCATCGGTAACGGTGGCGGTATAGACAAACTCTTCGTTAAAGCGGCTTTCCGGCACGCGCAAGTACACGGTGCCGTCCTGAATGTTTTGGTATAAGTCAAAAAAACCCGACTGACGGGTGCTGTCCTTGGTAAAGGTTTCGATGTCCGGCAAAGACGGCGCTACTGCTGGGGACGGGGCAGCAGCATCCGTGCCACCGTCAGAACTCTTTGGCTCCAAGACCACCGGCGCTGCGGCGCAACCCGCGAGCAGACCAATACAGCAGATCCCCAGACACCGCAAAACGTTGGTTTTTGAGCGCAGCACATAAACTCCAAAATTAGGCCCCTGAGATATACCCGCAGGCGATCCAGGGATTAAAAAGACTCAACCCGCAGCGATGCTGTCCCGGCATCAGGCACAGTAGATAGCAGTAGCCACGGTCACTCTTGAGTGCCAGGCGCGGCGCTGATGTTGCCCCGGGGCCAGGCCACGTAGATTGCCTTGATCAATGTCGCCAGCGGAATGGCGAAGAAAACGCCCCACAGTCCCCACAGACCGCCGAAGGCCAGTACCGAAACGATGATAGTGATGGGGTGTAAATCCACCGCTTCGGAAAACAGCAGCGGCACAAGTACATTGCCGTCGAGAAATTGAATCACCGCGTAGGCGAGCATTACCCAGCCAAGCTCTAGGGACCAGCCAAACTGCAGCACCGCAATCATAAAAACAGGCAGGGTGACGATGGCGGCACCGATAAACGGGATTAGGACCGATATGCCCACAAGAACGCCCAGCAGCGCGGCATAGTTCAGGCCAAAGAATAAAAAGGTGATATAGCTGACCCCACCCACTAGGATAATTTCAATTACCTTGCCGCGTACGTAGTTGCCAAGCTGAGCATTCATTTCTAAACCAACCGCGTCCAGTAGCGGTCGCTCGGAGGGTAGCAGCGACAGCAGGTGGGCAATCAGCGCTTCTTTGTCTTTGAGCAGAAAGAAGACCGAGATAGGCACGAGCACCAAATAAATCAGCAAGCCGAACAGCGAGAACACCTGGGAAAAAGCGCTTTCCAGCAAAAAGGCGCTTAGGTTACCCAGCTCTTTGGAGCTTTCATTCACTACCCCGCGAATTTGCTCTTCGGTAATAAACTCGGGGAACAACTCAGAAAGATTGGACAAACCGTCCCGGAGCATTTCCAGCAGTGATGGCGCTAACGCCAGCAAACTGGCGGCCTGCTGCCAAATCAACGGCACCACCAGCAGCACGATGGTCAATACCGAGCCTAGAAAAACCACCATGGCGATGGAAATGGCTAGCAGCCTAGGACAGCCCATGCCCTGCAAACGCTGCACTAGACCTTGGAGCAAGAACGCGATAACCAGGCCCGTTAGCACCGGTGCCAGGGCACCAGCTAGGCTGTAGAAGACAACCATGATCACTAGCAGCGCTAGGATCAAAAAAATCGCGTCGGGCCGAGAAAAGTAACGGTTGAACCAGTTACCTACAACATCGAGGAAATTCACGGTTTTTTCCGAATCATGTAGGCGTAGACGTCACCGTCTACTGACCAGTCCATCAATTCATGTCCGCTTTGCTGGGTGAACATTTTAAAGTCCCGCTCAGAACCGGGGTCAGTGGCTAACACGCCCAGGACTTGACTGGGGTCCATTCGGTTCAGCGCCTGCTTCGCTTTCAATAGTGGCATCGGACACATAAGCCCCTGCAAATCCAAAAAGTGGTCTACCTGTTGCGCTAGATTTTTCATGGCGCAAATGTATCACAGCACCCTGATACTTGTGCCCACTGGGTCCTGCAACCAAAGTCAGGGCTTTGAACCAACGGACACTCCACCGCGGACAGACACGTTCCTTCCGCAGCTCATTCGCGTACCATCGCCCTATGTTCTTCACCCCAACATTTGGATTTGCCCGCAGGCTGACGCCGATCATCAGCGCGTTCGCTATGGTGGTTTCGGTGTTCGCCCTAAGCGGCAGCGCGAGCGCTTCTAATCCCCGGGACCTACCCAGTTTGGGCGACGGTGCTTCAAGCGTTGTCTCACCACAGATGGAGGCGCAAATTGGCGCCATCTTTTTAAAACAGCTAAATGCCTCTCTGCCGCTTTCTGACGACGTTCTGATTCAGTACTACGTCGAGCAGCACATCAGCTATTTGGCGCAGTTTTCGGAAATGCGCCAGCCAATGCAGGCGGTAGCCGTAGTGGACAACCCTGAGATCAATGCATTTGCCGCCCCCGGCGGCATCATTGGCATCAATTTAGGCCTGCTGATTTACGCCAGAGACCTCGCCGAATATTCATCGGTGATTGCCCACGAGATGGCCCACCTCAGCCAACGCCATTTCGCCCGGGGCATTCAGGCGCAGCAAGCGACTACGGTACCCGCCATGATCGGTTTACTCAGCGCGGTGCTGGTCGCTGCCGCCGGGGGCTCGGATGCCGCCCTGGCAGCGCTGTCTACGGCTCAGGCAATAAATCAATCTAACCAGCTGCGTTTCAGTCGGGCGCGGGAGCAAGAAGCTGATCGCATTGGTTTGAGTACCCTGGTAAGGGCGGACATTGACCCCAACGCCATGGCGAGAATGTTTGAACGTATGCAGCAGGCCTATCGCTTCACTCGTCGCCCGCCGGAATTTTTGCTAACGCACCCGCTTTCAGAAACTCGCATCAGTGACGCTCGCAATCAGGCACGCAACGCAGGCACACCGAAACCCCTGAATCCTGAATCCGCCTTGGCCTATCAAATAGCAAGAACCAGGGCCCAGCAAAGCTATAGCTCCAACCCCGGGCTTGATGTCATTACCCATCGCAAAGCGCTGCGGGATAACCCGGGGGATCTTGCCAGCGAGTACGCGCTGGCCCTCGCGCTAAGCCGCCAAGGTGAACACGCCGAGGCCATAGAGCGGGCCCAAAAAATTTATCGGCGCGATACCAACAACGTGCTCTACACCAGCGTACTCGCGGAAATTTTGATTGGCGCCAACAACATTGAGGAAGCCAGGGCCTTGATTAATCAAGCGCTGAACTTCTATCCGGATAGCTACCCGCTGACCGCTTTGTTGGCCCAAGCCGAGACCAAGGCTGAGCGGTACCTTGAGGCTGAAGCTTTGTACAAGCGACTTTCCAAACAGCGACCCAAGGATACGCAGGTTTGGTTTCAGTTAGCTGAGACAGCGGGCCAGGCGGGCAACGTCACGCAAGTGCACTTGGCACGAGCTGAGTACTTCTATCTGAACGGCGCGTCTCATCGTGCGATTCAGCATCTTGAGTACGCCAAGAATCTCGTTGCCGGCGGCAATCGCCAGCTCCACGCCAAGCTGACCCAGCGAATTCAAGATCTGCGCACGGAGATTCGCGCCCAGCAAGGCTAGAGAATCCTTAGCCTGCTTGAAAGGCCAGCATACGGTCCAGAGGCTGCTTGGCTCGAAGCCCCAACTCGGGATCCACCAAGATTTCGCAGCTCGCCCTGTAGGCCTCATCGTGCAACACCCGATCCAAGGCGCGAAGCTCGTTCATCGCCATCCAAGGACAATGGGCGCAGGAGCGACAGGTCGCACCGTCCCCGGCGGTTGGTGCCTCAATAAAGGTTTTGCCCGGGTTTTGCTGCCGGAGCTTGTGAAAAATTCCGCGATCAGTGGCCACAATGAACGTGTCGTTGGGCATGCGCTGAGCCGCATCGACAATAGCCTTCGTAGAACCAACAACATCGGCTCCTTGAATCACAGACGCCGGGGACTCAGGGTGCACCAGCACGCCTGCATCGGGATAGACCTTGCGCAGATCGTCCAACGCCTTGGACTTGAACTCTTCATGCACCACACAGGCGCCGCTCCAAAGCAGCATATCAGCCTGAGTTTGCTGCTGAATGTAGGCGCCAAGATGCTTATCCGGCGCCCACAGAATTTTCTCGCCGCGCGTCTTTAGGCTGCTGACAATATCTAGAGCGCAGCTGCTGGTAACCACCCAATCAGCCAATGCTTTGACTCGAGCAGAGGTGTTTGCATAAACCACCACGGTTCGGTCTGGGTGCTGGGCTGTGAACTGGGCGAATGCCTCCGGCGGACAGCCTAAATCCAGCGAGCATTCTGCCTCCAGGGTCGGCATGAAAATCCGTTTCTCCGGAGACAAAATTTTCGCGGTTTCGCCCATAAAGCGAACTCCAGCAACCACCAAACTGGCGGCATCGTGGTCACGGCCAAAACGCGCCATCTCCAGGGAGTCTGAAACACAGCCTCCGGTTTGTTCTGCCAAATCTTGAATATCGCCGTCTACATAGTAATGGGCTACCAGGGCCATACCCTTACGCTGCAGCGTGTCCGCAATTCGAGACTTCAGGTGCTCACGCTCGCCATCGTCGAGAATCAAGCTGCCCACCAATGGAACCTGCGCTGGGGCGAGAGAGTAATCGGGAAGCGGAGTTGATTGGCTGCTCACTGTGATCACCGTTATACAAAGGATTGATGATCATAAGACCAACGCTGGGCTGTCACAAACCCGCCATTTGTGGCCTGATTTGCCCAAGGGATCCGCCGCCGTTCACACCAACGAGTCCAACATGCCAAAACCCCAGGTCATTTTTTTGATCTCGCCCCAGCCGGTCACAGCGCCGAGCAATGACAATGCCAAAACATTACCCGCCGCCTTTAAGGCCCAGGGTTGGCAGGTGAGCATAGACAGGCACCGATCGCTGCGCCGGGAGCCCCAGGGACTCTTTGTCGGAGCGACCTCGCTCCAAGACGTTGACCTGGTTTGGCCCGTTGGCTTTGGCCCGCGGCGGGGGTTTTTGGACTGGCTGCAGCTGCTGAATGATTTACCCAGACGCAGGATGATCAATGCGCCGGCCAGCACGGTTCTGCAACATGGCAAGGCCGCATGGATTGAGTTTGCCGCCAAAAGCCATATCGCCGACGACCCTTCGACCCTGATCGCGGCCATGGCCAAAGAGCCGGGGGACTGGATTTTGAAACCGCTAGCAGGAAGCTTTGGTCAAGATGTGATTCGCCTTCGTAGCGGCGACGAAAGTGAGCTGCTGCAGATCATGGGCCGACGCCAAGGCGAGTATTTTGTGCTGCAGCAGTTTTTGCCGGATATTGCCAAGGGCGAGACCCGGACCTTGGTGGCTGGTGGAGAGATTCTTGGCAGCTACCTGCGCCTGCCCACAAACCAGCTTCACGCCAATTTAGCCCAGCAGGGTAGCGCCCGCAGGACAGCCCTGAGCGAATCCCAGCAGCGGATCGTTCGCAAGATCGCTGCCGATCTCCTCGCCCAGGACATTGGTTTTGCCGCCGTTGATTTAGTCGACACCACGCTAATGGAGGTCAATGTGGCCAATCCCGGAGGCTTTGGCACGCTGAACGCTCTCTACGATCGCGACTTTGGCCCTGCTCTGGTTCGGGCCGTTAGCCAATTTATACAGCCGCCCATTCCAGCGGCTTAGCGGGTGCCGCCATCCACGCGAATCACCGTGCCCGTGGTGAAGGTGGCGCCGGGGCCGGCGAAGTAGAGGGCGGCTCCGACAATTTCATCCGGCTCGCCGCCGCGCTTTAACGCATGCTGAGATTTGGCTTGTTTTTCAAAGGCCGCCATGTCCCAGGCCTTGGAGATATCTGTCAAGAAAGGTCCAGCCGCAATACCGTTTACTCGCACCGAGGGTCCAAAGGCAAAGGCGAAAGAACGGGTCAGCGCGTTGAGTCCGGATTTCGCCGCACCGTAGGGTTCGGAGTTTGGTGACGGCTGCAGAGATGCAATGCTGCTGATGTTAATGATGCTGCCGCCGCCATCGGCCGCCATGCGTTCACCGACCAGCGCCATAAGACGGAACGGCCCTTTTAAATTGACGCCAACGACTTTGTCGAAAAGCTCTTCGCTAATCGACGACAGGGACTCGTAAAGCGGCGACATGCCGGCGTTATTAATCAGTATGTCGATTTTGCCGAAGCGCTGGTAGGCCGCATTCACCAAACCATCAATTTCATTCCAGTGACCAACGTGACAGCCGTAGGCCATGGCCTGGCGCCCCAGCGCCTGAATTTCTGCCGCAACCGCCTCGCAAGCGTCGGCCTTACGACTGGTAATGATTACGTCAGCGCCACGCTCGGCAAGCGCCAGAGCCATTTCCCTTCCCAGTCCGCGACTGCCTCCGGTAATCAAAGCCACCTTGCCACTAAAGTCTAATAACTTGTCCATACCTGTCTCCTCTGTCCACCCTGTTGCCTGGTTACACTAGCACTCCGGGCCAGGCGGTTTAAGCAACATCTGAGCAACCACCAAGCAACAACGGCGATCAAAACGCCACAGGACCATGTTCTGCTGTGCAATTTCCCGGGACAGAGTCGGGTGATACCATCTTGCATCGTCCAAACCGGGCGCTTTATTGATAGATGCTTTATCGAGAGAAATAGGGGAGACAGATCATGGGAATGCTTGAAGGCAAAGTCGCAGTTGTTACCGGCGCGGGAGGCGGATTAGGCCGAGCCCACGCTATGTTATTGGCTGCTGAGGGCGCCAAGGTTGTCGTAAACGATTTGGGCGGCGCGCGCGACGGCACTGGCTCGAGCACCTCCATGGCCGATGGCGTTGTGGATGAAATCAATGCCGCCGGCGGTGAAGCCGTCGCTCACTATGGCTCTGTTACCAGCCCAGAAGACGCCAAGGGCATGGTGGATGCCGCGGTATCAGCCTTTGGCAAGCTGGACATCCTGATTGCTAACGCCGGCATCTTGCGCGATAAGTCGTTCAAGAACATGACGGACGATATGTGGGATGTGGTCATGGACGTGCACCTGCGCGGCACCTACCTCACCACCAAAGCTGCCTTCGACCAAATGCTTGAGCAGGGCAGCGGCGGCCGCATCATCATGACAAGCTCCACCTCAGGGTTGCTGGGCAACTTTGGCCAAACCAACTATGGCGCTGCCAAAGCAGGCATCGCAGGCTTTATGCGCTGCCTATGGCTGGAGGGTGTGAAGTACGGAATTACCGTCAACGTGCTGGCGCCGACGGCAACCTCACGCTTGACCACGGACATTTTGCCAGAAGAGGTACAGGACAGTTTCCCACCTGAGGCCGTATCTCCGCCGGTGGTTTGGCTCTGCACAGACGAGGCCAAAGACATCAGCGGCCGTCAGTGGCTGGTTGCTGGCAATAACGTATCGCTGCTGAGCTGGCAGGTTACGCCCATCGCCCAGGCCAGCGCTGATGCCGAGCCTTGGGCGGTGGCTGACATCGGTGAAAAAATACTGGCGAGCAAGGACGCCTGGCCACCGGTGAACCCCCTGCGCGGCAGCTAAAGCCGCAACCGTCACCGCAATTTGCCTTGGAAGACTGCTAAGAGGAATACGATGAACTTTGGTTTTACAGAAGAACAAAACCTCCTGAAAGAACAGGTGCAGCGCTTCATGAAAGAAGCTTGCCCCCTTACCCGGGTACGAGAACTAGCCGGCGACAACAGTGCTTTCGACGAAACGTTGTGGCAGCAGGCGGCGGAATTGGGTTGGCTTGGCCTGACCATTCCAGAAGCCTACGGTGGCTTGGGCCTGAAGTGGATCGATCTGATCGTGGTGCTAGAAGCCGCCGCCGAGGGTCTGTGCCCGTTGCCCATCGCGTCTCAGGCGCTGGCGAGCACCGCCATTCTTGCCTGTGCGTCGGAACAACAAAAAGCAAGCTGGCTGCCGGCCATGGCTTCCGGCGAGGCGGTGGTAACTCTTGGTCTGTACGACGAGGCCAACTGGATCGATCCTGCGGCCATCACCGCCAGCGCCACGGCGAGCAACGACGGCTACACCCTGCATGGCAAAAAACCTTTCGTGAATGACGCAGGGGCAGCTCATTACCTGCTGCTGGCAGTACAGGGCCCTGATGGCTTGGCGCTGGCTGCTCTTGGGAAAGAGCAGGTCACCGTTACTGCTCAACCCACCATTGACACCACCAAGCCCATGGCCAGCGTGAACATCGATGGCGTAGAGATTGGCGCTGAAGATTTACTGCCGCTCAGTCAGGAGACACTGGCATTTCTAACCGACTGCGGCGCCGTGGCCACCACAGCGGAAATGGTAGGCGCCGGTGCGGCCATTCTGGAAATGACCAGCAACTACGCCAAAGAACGTATCCAGTTTGGTAAACCGATCGGCCAATATCAGGGGGTCAAGCACCGCTTAGCCGATATGTTTGTGGATCTGGAGAGCTACCGCTCACTGTGCTACTTCGCCGCTTGGACCGTGGACGACGATCCGGCAGAGCTGGCCAAGGCCGTGTCCATGGCCAAGGGCTACGCCTCAGACGCTTTTGCGCAAATTGGCATTGACGGCGTTGGCCTGCATGGGGCCATTGGCTTTACCGCCGATTATGACGCCCAGCTATATCTCAAGCGCTCCAAATGGGCGCGCCCCATGTACGGGGACTCGGATTACCACATGGACAGAATTGCAACTTTAGGAGGTCTTTAATGGACTTTGACTACACACCACAGGAGCAGTCGTTTCGACAGGAAGTACGCAACTTTCTCGCCGAGAACCTGCCGCCCAAGGAAAAGCGCGACAAGAACTTTTTAACTACCTGGCTTGAGAAAGTTCGCGCCAAAGGCTGGGTTGGCTTTGCCTGGCCCAAGGAATTTGGCGGCAGCGATGGTGGCTTAATTGAGCAGGCCATCCTCAAGGAAGAAATGTCGCTAGCCAAGGCACCGCCCTTGGGTACCTCAATGATGGGCTTGGCTTGGGTTGGCCCTGGCATCATGGAATACGGCACCGAAGAGCAAAAGAAAAAGTTCATACCGGACATCCTCGACAGCAAGGTAACCTGGTGCACCGGCTACTCGGAGCCAAACCATGGCTCCGACCTGGCAGCGATTCAGTGTAAGGCAGAGCTTCAAGGCGACCACTACCTGGTCAACGGACAGAAAATCTGGACCACTGGCGCGCCGTGGTCGCAGTGGATCATCTTGCTCACCCGAACCGACTTTACCGTTACCTCCAAGCACGAGGGCATCACCTGCTTTTTAGTGCCCATGGACGCACCGGGGGTAGAAGTTCGGCCCATACAAAATATGGCTGGCGACAAGCACTTTGCGGAGATCTTCTTTACTGATGTACAGGTGCCCGTGGAAAACCGCTTGGGCGCGGAAGGCGAAGGCTGGAAAGTTACCGTTTCCGCCCTCGCTAACGAACGCTCGAGCATCGGCGAGGTTACCCAGCTCCAGGCCAAGCTCGACGATTTAAAGGCCTTGGTCAAAAACAGCTCACGGCAGGGCAAGCCTGCCAGCGAGGATCCAAAGGTTCGACGCACGGTGGCGAAGTTCGAGGTGAAGATTGCTGCCATGAAATACAACGGCCTGCGCTATCTGACCAAACAGATCAAGGGCGAGCCACTGACCTCAGAAACCTCAGTCAATAAGCTGCATCGAGCCAGCCTGGAAATCGAGATGGACGACTTCGCCATTGAGCTGTCTGGCCAAGCCGGTTTGCAGCTCAAGGGCGGCGAAGAGGCGGTAGATAACGGCACCTGGTCTAAAGGCGCCTTGAACTGGCCGAATGTGGTGATCGGGGGCGGCACGCCCAATATTCAGCGCAACATTATTTCCGAGCGCATCCTTGGGCAGCCTAAGGACTAGACCTAAAAATTAGGTCTAAGAACTGGGCCTAAGTATTTTGGCCCAAGAACTTTGGCCCAAGAACTTTGGCTAAGAGTCAGCTGCGGTCGAGGCAATCTCGATCGCAGCGTCCAGGTACTCATTAGCCTACGTTTATTGGTAAGCAGGGATCGACAGGTATTGACCGAACGCTTCCCACCAAGCTCAGGCCATCAAACGCTTTTCACTAACCTCTTTTCACCAACCTCTTTCCACCGGGCTGTTTTCACCGGCCTAAATTCCTCTCCCTCTAGTGACCGGCACGCAGCGCCCCGCCAAGCGACTGTTGTCCGTGCTCACCACAAAAGCCATTGCCCTGCCAAACTCGCTGGCCACCGACAAAGACGCCGTCCACAATGCCGTCCGAGCGATTCACCAGCTGGTGGCAGTCAAACACATCACGGTACTGGTATTGGACGCTGGCCTCGCCGTCATAGCTGGCCAGTTTCTCGGGATTCAGCAGCACCATGTCTGCACGGCTGCCCACCCGCAGGCTGCCCACCCCGGACAGGCCGAAAAACTCCGCCGGCTCACTGGTAAGCCGAGACAACATGTGACTGAAACCTGCCTCGGAATCCTCAAGACCGATTTTCAACGCGCGCAGGTTACCGTCAAAAAACGCCATATTGGTCACATGAGCGCCGCTATCGTTGAACCCTGGAATGAGCTGCGGGTGCAGTAGCAGGCGCTTAATCACCGCGGGATCTTTGTTCGCCGCCACGTAGCACCAGTGCAGATCCGAATCGAAATGTCGCAGCAGTCCAAGGAAGAACTCGCCGTCGTCCCGAATATCTTTGCCCAGAGCCTCGAAGGCGGCTTTTTCATCTTGATCATCGATGCAATCGTTGTTCATGCACCAACCCTGGTAGCGATGATATATCCACGCCATGGTCTGACCCGGCCATGGGTTGATGCTGGAACGAAAAATCTGCATGTCGTTTAGATCGCGGGTCAAAAACTCCTTTTCCAGCCGCAGCTTGCGCCGCAGGTGGCCGATGCTGAACCCACTTTTGCCCCGAGACCACATGGCCCGAAAAGCCTCAATAAATTCCGGGTCGGACAAAATTTTGCGCCGACCCTCAATGTCCTCCAGCTCGGTTTCGATTAATCGGCGCATGAGCGGATCTGCCTCGGCCAAGGGGCTGACGGCTCCCTCGGAATACACCCGGAACGGTGCGCTTAAGCACTGCAGGCGGAAGTTGCCATTCAGGGCATTACTGTTGAGCAGGTTGCTGAACAGCAATCCCCGAGAGAGATTGCTGCGATTGTTTACGCTGTCGATGGCCGCTAGGGCCGTGATTTTCAGCGGTTTGCCATACAGACGTCCGCTGCTAAGCAAAAATAGACGCGCCGTTAAGCCACCGTCGTCGGTTGCTGGGGTCATCTGCCACACCCGATCGTGCTTGCGCACGACATCCGTCAAACGCTTGTACTCCGGGAACTCAGCGTATTGGGTTGGAATGCGTTTACTGAGGTTTGGCTTGTTGGCTAAAAAATGCAGCGGCAGACCGTCCGTGGATAGCCCTAGATAACCCTCCTGCATGGCCTCTTCCAATATCCCCGCCATGCGATCCAACTCCGCCGTCGTTGGCTGGCGAGAAACGCTGTCCTGTAGGCCCATAACTTCAATGCGCAGCATCGAATGCGGCAAGAAAGGAGCCATATTCGCTGCCAGGGGCAACTCGTCCAGGTGGCTGAGATAGTCCGCGGGTTTGCTCCAGGTCGCCTTATCTGCCGCCTTGGACAAAACGGTTTTAGGAATGTTCTCTACCCGGGCGAAGCAGTCGACGATGGGATCCTGCTTGGCGTCCAGAGCAGACTGGCGCTGATTGCCAAACGCCAGGCCGATGCTGCAATTGCCCACCACAACGCTAGTGGTGCCGTGGCGCACTACTTCGGGCAGACCCGGATCCAGCTCTGCCTCCAAATCTTCATGGGTGTGGATATCCAGCAAGCCAGGCACCAGCCACTGCCCTTCAGCGTCGTGAATATCCCGGCTCTCACTCGATGGTAAACGCCCTCCCAGGGCAGCAATCTTGCCGTCTCTAATGGCAACATCGCCAACTCGACCAGGCTGGCCGTGGCCATCGAAGACCTTGGCGTTTCTAACGATCAAATCCCACTGCATAGTCTTTACCTATAGTTTTTCGGCCCGCTTCTTAATAACTGTGTCTTTACAGCTGCTGCTTCCGCCTTGTTGACCTGTGCAGTTTAAACTGGTGCAGACTTGGCGCTGGTTTTTTTATCACGAGCCATGTTTGCTACGGCAGGTGACAGCACAAAGGCCAAACCAATCAACAAAGCAAAGATGCCGCCACTGACCACTAAGGCCGTGCCAACCCCATAGCCCTCGGCGATCCAGCTGATGGGAAACACACCTAGGGGCATTAGCCCGTGAAACATCATGTCAATGCTCATGATACGCCCGCGCATATGCGAGTCCACTGCGTGTTGAATCAGCCCACGGTTGAGGGACATGTTCCAAGCACTGATGAGACCAATTGACGCGATAGCCAGCAGCGCCGCCGCTAAATTACCGCTAAAACCAAATAACCCCGTCGCGATGGCCCAACCCAAGCTGCTGACGATGAGCCAAAAGCCCTTACGCCGCATATCGCCCATAGCCGCCATCATCATGGAACCGATGATCGCGCCGCCACCCATGGCGGACACGAGAATCCCAAGGCTGTCCGCGTGCCCTCCAAGAACGTCTTGGTTGAAGGCTGGCAGCAGAGTGTTTAAGGGCATGCCAAACAAAAACGGGATAATGGACAACAGCAACAGAGCAAAGATGGGCGGATGCTCCAGTACGTAAGCCAACCCCTCGCGCATTTCCTGATAGGTGCCGCCGCGCTGCTCTTGGGAGGAGAGGCCCGGGCGGTCTACCAGTAGCGTGGTTAACGCCGAAGCAAGATACAAGCTTGCAATCACCATATAGACAACCCCTACTCCAAACGCTGACTGTTTATCACCGCCGGCAAGCCAGGCGATCAATAGGCCCGCCAGGGCTGGCCCGACGATGCGCGAGAGATTCCAGCCGGTAGTGTTCAACGCCATAGCAGTGAAGATCAGGGGCTGGGGAATGAGCTCGGGCACGAATGCCTGCCGCGCCGGCATGGATAGAGCCAGCACGGTGCCGTTAAAAAAGCCGAACCAGATGAAATCCCAAAAAACCACGGTGCCAGAAAAAATGATCCAGGCCATGGCGACAGTGGCTAGGGCATTCAGAGTTTGAGCAAAGACGATCAGGCTTCGCTTGGGTAATCGATCCGCCAACACGCCGCCGTAAAGAGAAAATAAAACCGATGGCAGCATGAAAGACAAGGTGACCCAGGCCAGATCCATGGCCGAAGCGGTGAGGTCATAAACAAACCACCCGCGCGCGATGATCTGCATATTCATTGCAAAGGATGACCCTAAACTGCCCAGCCACAGCCAGCGAAAGTTCGGCACCGCCAACACAGAGTAGATGTCTCGACTAGCCATCGTTGCCAACTTCCTCGAATACAGTCCCCCACTATAACCTACGCCGCAGTACCCGCCGTACTGGCTAGCCCTGGCGATTAATTCGATTCATGTCGCTGCTGTCGAAGATGCGCAGACAATTCTTTTGCGTCCCACTATAGTGGCGTCTTTATCGCAACGAAGAGCTTACTATGCCCACCGCATCGCCGTTCGCTGAGCCTAGGCCTTGGCTGGTCGCCATCACGCTATGCGCTGTTGGGGTTTGCTCCCACCTGCTACCCCATCCAGCGGGAATGTCTTCCATAGGCGCCATTGGTCTACTGGCAGCAGCCTACCTGCCGCGACACCTAATACCCCTACCCGTCATTGCCAGCGCCGCCGCCGCTGACGCACTAATCGGCGCCTATTACACCGCAGCCATGGCACTGGTTTACCTTGGTCACATCGCCTGTGCCGTCGGTGTTGCGCCATTGCTGCGCACCATCGGCGCACTCCAGGTGGGTGGCGCAGCCATCGCCAGCGCGATTATTTTTTATCTGATCAGCAATGCAGCGCCCATGGTGATGGAGTTTTACCCGAACACCCTAGCTGGCTGGCTTTCTTGCTACGCCGCCGGCATTCCATTTTTGCTGCGCAGCATCGCTGCTAATCTGATCTTTAGCGTCGTTGCCTTCGGCAGCATCCGCGGCTTATGGTTTGTGCTGCGGCGTTGGGCACTCATGCCGAATTGACACCCATTGTGTAAGAGGAGAGACACATGCAGGACATGAATTACGACGGGCTTGGCATCACCATTGAAAACTATGTCGCGGTGGTTGAAATTCAGCGAGGCCCCAACAATTTTTTCGATACCCAAATGATTCGCGACCTGGCCGACGCTTTCGGCCAGTTCGAGGCCAGCGATGAGGTTCGCGCTGTAGTCCTGTGCAGCGAAGGCAAGCATTTCTGCGCCGGCAATAACTTTAGTAGTCCCGGGGACAGCGAGACCCGGGCCGAGCGAAAAGCCAGCGATGGCAATCCTCTCTACGCCGAAGCGGTGCGCTTGTTCGACACCAACATTCCTGTGGTCGCCGCGGTTCAAGGTGCAGCCGTAGGCGGAGGTTTTGGCTTGGCCGTGATGCCGGATTTTCGCGTGGTCAGCCCAGAGACGCGTTTGACCGCTAATTTCGTGAAGCTCGGGTTTCACCCCGGCTTTGGTTTGACCCACACCCTGGCCCGACTGGTTGGCCAGCAAAAAGCCCACATGCTCTTTCTCACCGGGCGGCGCATTACCGGCACCGAAGCCTACGAGATGGGGCTTGCCGACGTTCTGACTGACAAAGACAACCTGCGCGCCGAAGCCATTAAGCTCGCCGCTGAGATTGCCGAAAACGCGCCCTTGGCGGTAGCTTCGGTGAGGGCAACCATGCGAGCGGGGCTGGCGGATGCGGTCAAAACTCAAACCGACCATGAGTTTTTAGAGCAGCACCGGCTGCAGCAAACTGCTGACTTTAAAGAAGGTATCAAGGCCGTAGCCGAACGCCGCCCAGGTAACTTTACTGGGCAGTAGCCGCTGCCTTTGCGCGCCGGGCATCCAGCTCGGTGCGAATCACCTCGTAGGCTGCTTCGTCCAGCTTGAAACGACTGAATAGAACCGCGCCGATGGTGTAGCACACCAAGGGGAACAACCCGTAGAGGCTCACCATGGCCAGCTTCACCTGCATGGTTTGATCTTGATTGGGAACAAAACCCGCAAAATCCAGCACAAAGCCTGTGAGCAGCAACATCACGCCCAAGGCGCTCTTGTATACAAAGTTCCAGGCAGCAAAGTACGAACCTTCCTTGCGCTCGCCGGTTTGATATTCATCAAAGTCGATGACATCTCCCTGCACTGACGGACCCAAGGTGCCCTCGCAACCGTTGGCCAGGCCCGCAAAAAACGCGAGCACGATGATGACTGCTAAGCGCTGATCCAACGTTTGCAAAAACGGTAGGACAAACATGCCGCCAAAGGACACCCCCGTCATAACCATCCCCGCCATCCAGACTCGAATTTTGCCAAAGCGTTTAGATAGCGGAATCCACATGGGCACAAATAACGATGACGGAATCATGTAGGCCAAAATAATCAGCGGCGCCATGGCCGGTGCTCCCACCACATATTGGGAGATGTACAAGGTCAGCGCGGCGATGGCGGCGCTGCCGACATTCTCGATAAACGTTACCGTGATCAACAACCGCGCATGGGGGTTCCCCCAAATGTCTTTGAAGGCCTGCACCGGCCCGCCTTGTTGCCGGTTTTGAAATTCTGGCCGCTCGCGCAGCACCACTACCGCGTACAGCACCAAAACCACCATGATGGTGATGGCCACAAACGCCAGGTCCCTAGCCAAGAGCCGCACATTGCCCCCGGGGGCAAACTCTTCGTTGATGAGTAGGTACATGGCCCCCAAAGACAAAATTGAGCCGAGAATGTAGAAAATATGGCGCACGCCGAATAAACGACTGCGTTCGTGATAGTCGGTAGACAATTCCGCACCCAGCGCCATATGCGGAACAAAGAATAGGGTCATAGCCGAATAAAATCCGATAATGGCAACGGTCATCCACAGCGTCAGATCCGCGCCTTGCATGTCAAACGGTGGTGCAAACACGGCGTAAAAACCCAGGGATATCGGTAGCGAGCTAGCCAAAATCCAGGTGCGGCGGCGACCTAGCCGAAAGCTCGTGCGATCACTAAGGTACCCTGCTAACGGATCTGATATGGCGTCCCAAATCCGCGACAGACTGAATATCGCGCCCATTACCGCAGGCGCAATGAGCAGCACATCCGTTGAAAACTTCATGACATAGAGGCTGAGAATCAGGTACATGTACCCTGCACCAATGGCCGGTGCACCAAAGGCCAGCGTGGTCGACCACGAAACTTTATCGGTAGAACCGCTCATGAAAACCGCCTGTTCGATGGGGATTGGTGTGGCCGCCCGGTACTGGGCCTACGCATTCTTGATCGTCAATCCGCCATCAACCGGGAGCGCTACTCCGGTCATAAAGCTTGCCGACGGTAAACAAAAATTCAGCGTGCCGTGGGCTACCTCTTCGGGTTCCGCATAGCGCTTTAACGCCACGCGGCGGCGGGCATAAATCTGTTTTTGTTCATCGGGAATGGCCGCAGTCATGCCTGTTTTGATCGGGCCAGGGCAAATGCAGTTGACGGTAATGCCCTCTCCACCGAGCTCTACAGCAAGGGATCGAGTCAGCCCAATCACCCCATGTTTGGCGGCGGTATAGGGACTGCCGCCCTTGGTTGCTCCAAGACCTTCGGTAGAGGCGATATTCACAATGCGAGGATTGGCTGACTGCCGCAAAAAAGGCAGAGCCGTGCGAATTGTGCGCTGCTGGGCAGTTAGCAAGACGCTGAAAGATTGATCCCAAGCTTGGTCGTAACCATCGCGATCAATGGGTGCAGGAATGGAAATGCCGGCATTGTTGATAAGCAAATCAATGCCCCCGAACTGCTCGGCGATATCTGCAAAAACCCGCGCAATGGCATCGCCGTCGGCAAGATCCAATGCCCATCCTTGGGCAATCTTGCCCGCCGCATTTATTTCTTCAACGACTTGGGAAACCCCGGTTTCGTTAATATCCAGTGCGGCTACCTTGGCCCCTTGGTCAGCGAAGAGTTTGGCGGTTGCCGCACCCATGCCACTTCCAGCCCCGGTAACAATCGCCACCAACCCCTCGATGGATCGGCTCAACTGCGTCAGCGACATATCCCTTCCCCATGTTGTCTTTAGTTGGCTGAACCCGCCGGATAAGCCGCCGAGCACCCCCCATTATTGTTATTCAGCGACTGGTTAGTTTCGCGTTTTTATTGCCGCTATTTTATCTCGCGGTTTTTGCTTTGCACGCGCACCTGAACCAGGGCCAGCGCCTTGCGCTGTTGAGTCTACCAAGGATGCAGGACTACCGGCATGGTTGCATAGCCGCGCACAAAGCTGGACTGTACCCGCTCTACCTCGCCAACAACCTCAACGAAGCGGAAACGCTGGAGGATCTCCTCCCAGAGCACCCGCAGCTGCATTTCGGCAAGGCGATTACCCATACAGCGATGCAGTCCAAACCCGAAGGATAAGTGGTGCCGCGCGTTGGGCCGATCTATCCAAAAACGATTCGGTTCGGGAATCACGCGCTCATCGCGATTGCCGGAGACATACCACATAGCAACTTTGTCCCCCGCACGCATTTGCTGTCCTCGGAACTCCAGATCCCGCGTCACCGTTCGGCGCATGAAGGCCAGGGGTGTCTGCCAGCGAATAATCTCCGACACCATGTTAGGCACCAGCGAGGGGTCGGCTCGCAGCTTGTCGTATTCCTCAGGGTTTTGATTAAGCGCCAACACACCGCCGGAGATGGAATTACGCGTCGTGTCATTGCCGCCCACAATAAGCAGGATCAGATTGCCCAGAAACTCCATGGGCGGCATGTTTTGGGTATCTTTGCCGTGAGCAAGCATGGACAGCAAATCAATTTTCGGTGGCTCGTTGCTGCGCTTTTCGCGCAGTGAGGTGAAGTATTCCAGACACTCCAATAGAGCTTCGCGCCGCTTCGCCTCCGGCGTAGGCCCACCAGACAGTTCCCCGGACGTAGCCATGTCCGACCAATAGGTCAGCTTGTATCGATCCTCGAAGGGGAAATCGAAAATTGTGGCCAGCATTTGCGTGGTCAGCTCGATAGATACCAGATCCACCCAATTAAAGGTTTCGCCCACGGGCAGAGAATCCAAAATATTCGCGGCACGCTGCCGAATAAGCGATTCCATCTTTTGCAAATTCATTGGAGCCACCACGCCCTGCACCGTGTGGCGCTGCTTATCGTGTTTGGGCGGATCCATGCTGATGAAGTTTGGCGTTGTAAAATCTTCTGGGCGGTCCGTCAGCGTAATACCCAGGTCGGACGAAAAGTCCTGCCAATTTTTTTCGATTTCCATGATGTCGGCAAAGCGGGTAATGGACCAGTACGGACCAAACATGCTGTCTTTGCAGTAGTGGACTGGCGCCTCATCGCGCATCCTCGCGAAGAAATCCCAGTGTTGATTGCTTTGCATCAGTGCCGCGCTGCTAACGTCAAAATCTTCGATTGGCGTGGCTTTGGCGTTAAATTCCTCTGTGACAATGGCTTCTGACATGTCGTCTCCTCCTTTCCTGCGTTCGTCGAAAAAACATACACCGACCGGAAAGGATGCGCGAGTGAACAAAAATCGATTTTTGTTCGTGTTGCGCGATCAAGCACATTACTCTTGACCCTTTCAAAGCCCAGTAGCAACCAATGCAGCACCTAGTTTTTGACAATGCGTTTACCAATGAGCTCCCGGGCGACCCCCAAGTTGGCAGCGCGCGCCGGCAAATCCGCAATGCGCTGTATTCGCGGGTAGAGCCGACGCCGGTTCGGGCACCCTACCTGGTGCACGCATCGGCGTCGGTGGCAAACCAACTGGGGCTTTCGCTGGCCCAGTGTCGCAGCGACGACTTTTTGCAAATCTTCGCGGGCAACCAACTCCTACCGGGCATGGACCCTCACGCCACCTGTTACGGCGGCCATCAATTCGGCAACTGGGCCGGCCAACTGGGAGACGGTCGTGCAATTAATCTCGGCGAGATTAAAACCGCTGGCGGCCATTTGATGCTGCAGCTCAAAGGCGCTGGCGAAACCCCTTACTCCCGCACCGCCGATGGTCTGGCGGTACTGCGCTCGTCCCTGCGCGAGTACGTGTGCTCTGAGGCCATGTATCACCTTGGAGTACCCACGACTCGGGCCCTGTCCCTCATTGGTACTGGCGAGCAGGTGATGCGCGACATGCTTTACGACGGCCACCCGGCGCTGGAGCCAGGAGCCGTGGTCTGTCGGGTTAGCTCCTCTTTTGTGCGCTTTGGGCACTTCCAAATGCTTTCTGCCCGGCAGGAAACTGACCTATTGGCCACCTTCACCGATTTTGTTATTCGACGGGAGTTTCCCGCCGTAGCTGCCGACCACCAAAACCCCAAAAGTCGCTATCTAGCCTTCTTTGATGAGGTATGCCAGCGCACTGCCGAGCTGATGGTGCATTGGATGCGCGTGGGGTTTGTTCATGGCGTTATGAATACCGACAATCTGTCCATTCTCGGTGAGACCATCGATTACGGGCCCTATGGTTGGCTTGAAGGCTACGACCCAGATTGGACCCCCAATACTACCGACGCCGGCCAGCGCCGCTATCGCTACGGCCAGCAGCCTGGGGTTGCCCAGTGGAATCTGCTGCAGCTCGCTAATGCGCTGTATCCGTTAATCGAAGAGACCAAGCCACTTGAGGAGATTCTGGGCAAATACGCCGTTACCTATGAGCAACAGTGGAGGCAAATGATGGCCCACAAACTGGGATTGACGGAATTTGCTGAAGACCTGACCAACCGGCTGCTGCATTTGCTGACCGAGACCGAAACCGATATGACGTTATTTTTCAGGCAGCTGGCTGTGGTGAAAGATGCGGAAACCGATGCTAACCTGCTGCGCGACGCCTACTACACGCCCGAGCAGATCTCCCAAGACACCCATCAACAAACTCGGCAGTGGCTCACTGACTATCTCAACTTAGCTGCCCGGCAAGGGCGCAGCCACCAGCAGCGGGCCGAGGCCATGAATGCCGTCAATCCGCTATATGTACCGCGCAACTACCTCGCCCAGCTCGCCATTGACGATGCTGAGGGTGGGGACTTCGGGCGCCTAAACCAATGGATGCAGGTGCTTGAACGGCCATATCAGAGGCAGGAGGGAATGGAGGATTTTGCCGCTAAACGACCAGAATGGGCGCGCAACCGCAGTGGCTGTTCAATGCTGTCGTGTAGTTCCTGACCGCTGAGCATGGGCACGGCATTGTAGGTCGG
>JAYOBI010000032.1:0-26000 GCA_038104735.1 Gammaproteobacteria bacterium
ACACCGAATGCAATCTTGTTAACAAAGTCAGCAAGGTTGTAAACAATGTTCAGGCCTGCAGCGCCTTCGGCGCCAGCACCCAGAACATAGCCGATTGGGTAAATAGCCCAACCAACGGTAACGATGATACGCAATGCGTTAAACGCTGCCTGGCTTGCCGCAGTACCTTGAGAGGCACTGATCTGGCTTGCTTCACCTATGAAGATCTCATAGATAATGTACAACCAGCCGGCCATTCCGATGATGAAGGCAATCCAGTAATCCATGGCACCCACTTCGCCAAGATAACCGAAGATCAACATCACGAGTGAGCCGATCATAAGCTTCCAGAACAATGCGGCGCGAACTACGGCGATGGCTGCGAGGATCAAGTAAAACTCGACGATCTGCAGCGGAACAGTCAACAACCAGTCAACGTATCGGAATACGGTTGGGCTGGCATTGGTTTCGATCCACACACCACGCATGTAGAAGTAGTGAATCGCTGCGATACCGGTCACCATGGCGGCGACGGTTAATGAAGTTTTCCACTTGCCAACAGCGCGATCGCGTTCAACGGTGAAAAAGTAGGTTGCGGCAACCATGGCTGCCGAAATAATCCAGAAAGTGACGCCTACATAATCTTGTGGGTCTAACATTCCTCTCTCCTTAACGTTAAGTTATCAATCGACCAGCGCACCCGCTCTCACAGTTCTCAACAACCTCTCTCACCCAGCGGAACCGTAAAGTGCCGCGAGGAGAGGCGAAGGAGCTCTGTAAACACCAGCCAACTGCATCTTCCTTTTCAATGTGTCGATAACGAATACTCGACTGCGGGAAAACCGTTGCTGCTTGAAAGCGCTGCCTGCCAAGGTGCCGTTTATCGTCGGCGCAGGAGCGATGGACTCGCCTCCAAGCCAGTCAAGGATATGTCTAGGAAAATGAACGTGTCGTGAAAGTATACGAAAAGAAATTTGCCGCTTTTTTAATCAGCGCGTCCATGCGTGGCGGCAGCGGCTACGATTTTGCTGAAAAAAATCTGCTTAATAGACTGAAAAATATCATATTTTAAGATTTATGCCTGCTGCACTAATCTCTGTGTCAAAGGCGGTGGGGCGCTCTGCGCGAAATCTCAAAAATGGATTTTTGATGGAGGTGTGCACAAAAAATGTGCAATCCCCGTCGATTTTGGTGCGGTGTGCACTGAATTTCTTGAGGATTAAGGCTGGGCTGCAACCAAAATGGGCGTTGCTGGCTAAGATTGATCGCTAGCTCGCCTTTGAGGTCCGGCGTCGGCTAGGTTTCCGTGATCCGTGTCGCTGCATTACCGTCCGTTTGTCGGCCTTGCCCGCAGCGGAGCCGCGAATGGTGGCAAACCGCGAACGGGCGAAGCGGACCGCCTCCAGGTGATCGACCACCGGGGCCGGGTACTGCTGACCAATCTCGCAGTCGGCGGCCAGTTGCTCCATGGGCGTAGCCTTCCAGGGCTCGTGAATCCGCAAATTGTCGAAGCCAGCACATTCGGGTACCCAGCGCCGAATAAAGTCCCCCTCAGGGTCCTGATCCATAGACTGCTTCACCGGATTGTAAATTCTCAGCGTGTTAATGCCTGTGGTACCGGACTGCATTTGCACTTGGGGGTAGTGGATGCCCGGCTCGAAATCGACAAAGAGGTTAGCCAGATGCTCCGCCGGGCGTCGCCAGTGAAGCCACAGATCGTAAGCCGCAAAGGACACCAGCATGGCTCGCATGCGGAAGTTGATCCAGCCGGTCGCGGTGAGGTAACGCATGCAAGCGTCAATAAAGGGGTAGCCGGTTTGACCGGTTTGCCATGCTCGAAACTTCGCTTCATCGAAGTCATCTTCACGCAGACCGTCGCAGCTGCGCGCCATATTTTGAAATTCCAGTTCAGGTTCGCTTTCGAATTTTTGCATGAAATGGCAGTGCCAATGCAGCCGGCTTTGAAATGCGGCCAAGGCTTTGGGCCAAGTGCCGCGGTGGGCCGCGGGCCAGGCTTTGACGGCGGATTGTGTTTGCCAGGTGCGCTGCACGACGGTGCGCATGGAAATGCGGCCGCTGGCCAGCTGTGTACTCAGTCGCGAACAAGCATCCCCAGCACTGATCGGGCTGGACATCTTAAGGTGGTACTCCTCGCCCCGTTTGTGCAAAAACGAGCTCAGGGTGTCGTCGGGGCTGGCAATTTGAAAACCCGGCAGTGGAAGTTTCAGCGCCGGTTCCCAGCCCTGCCAGTGATCAGTACTTGGTGCGGTGCGCCAGGCAACGGTGTTTGGCAATTCGTGCAGCGGCGCGGTCATGAATTGTCGCCAGCGCTTGGCCCAGCCATCGCGGTCGTGCTGGCCCCGAAATACGCCAAACTGGGGAAACTCCGTAAAGTCGATATCCCTGGTCTTGCACCATGCCGTGATGGCTTTGTCTCGATCAAACGTCCACTGTTCGCCGACCTCTTCATGGGCGAGCAGCGCAAAGTGACCCAGTTCCTGCTGCAGCGCGCCAAGCACTGAATCCGCGTCGCCGATGCGCACACAAAGGTTTCCGCCTCGGGCTTGCAAGCTGTGCTGTAAATCATCCAGCGATTGGCGTGTTAACTGCCAGTGCCGGGTCGAGTAGCTGGGTTGCTGCCAAAGACTTGGCTCAACAATGTAAAGGGGCAGCACCGGACCCCGGGAGGCCGCAGCTGCCAGTGCACCGTGATCGTCTACGCGCAGGTCGCGTTTAAACCAGACAACTTGAGTAACGGACATCAGACGGCCCGGGCCACGCTGACCGCTGACCTCGAACCCCAGGCCACGAGCTTGAGCCAGAGCCGCAAGGGCAACGACAGGTGGCGGCTTAATCTTCCTGCGGCGTCCCGCTGATGCTGAACTTCGTCCTCGCGGCATCGGCGCAGCAGGGGCTCTATGTGCTCGGGAATGCCTTCACCGGTCGAGGCGCTGAGCTGGGCCAGCTGCGCAGCGTAGTGCTCATCAACAAAGGTCTCTACTGTCGCAATGGTGGCAAATACCCATTCACTGCTTATGGCCGCCGGCAGCGCTCCAATGAGCCAGCCTGAGATCCGCCAGGGCCACTGTAGCCGCGAGCGAAACTGCGGCGCCACCAATTCCTCCATAATGGTCAGGTGCTCGCGTTCGGTAGCCAGGTGGTCCAGGGCAAAGCTGCGGACGGCGGGGTCTTTGGTGACGTGCAAAATACCCTGATAGATCCCCACAGCGCCTAACTCGCCGGCGTGATCTGAGCGCAACTCGGCCTGTAGCCAGGCCGGTAACCGGGTGGCGACTGCGCTTTGTGTAGTGGTGGGCACTTTTGACATGGCAGCATGCTACAAAAGCGCCGGGTTAAAAGCTGATGTTCATATCAACCCGGCGTTAGACACGCCGGGTTTTGCGTAAATTTTGTGGGCGAAAAAGATGCCCTTGGAGCTCTGGTTTTGGGTAGCATTTCCAGCAAACAGGGCGAAGGAGTAGATTTTGGCACCAAGCAAGGAAACAAAGTACTCGGTCTGCACGGTATGCGACATCGGTTGTCAGCTGCGCACCGAGGCGGTAGACGGCAAGGTCTCCCGAGTGATTGCCCACGACAATCCCGCTCTAGCCCCGAACATTTGCTACAAAGGCACGGCGGTTCCGCTGATCCACAATCACCCGGACCGTATTCGTAAGCCGCTAAAGCGAGTGGGCGAGCGCGGTGAGGATCGCTGGCAAGAAATCTCCTACCAGCAGGCCATGGACGAAATCGCGCAGAAGCTGACTTCAATCACTGCAAAATACGGCCCGGAATCCCTCGCCGTTTCAACCTCTGGCTGGAATACCCAAACAACCCACAGCTTGGATCGACGGTTCATGAACTTGCTGGGGTCACCTAACTGGATTAGCGGCGTAGCTCTGTGTGCCGGTAATACTGCAGCGGTGAATAAATTGACCTATGGCTGGTTTCCCATGGCGGATTTTGGCAGCACCAACTGCATCGTGTTGTTTGGGCATAACCCGCGCAAGCACTCTTGGACTCCGATCTACAACGCCATCCGGGCTGCCCGAGCGCGGGGCGCCAAGGTAATCGTGCTGGATCCGCGGGTCTCTGATCAGGCCGAGCTTGCGGACATACACCTGCGACTAAACGCGGGCACTGATGCGGCCATGTGTTTGGGTTGGCTCAAGGTAATTTTCGATGAGGGCCTTTACGACAAAGAATTTGTTGATTCCTGGTGCGTGGGCTTTGCGGAACTTAAGCAGCGCGTTGACGAATATCCGTTAGAACGAGTGGCCGAGATCACCGGCGTGGCGGCGCAAGACATTGCCGCTGCCGCCCGGCTTTATGCAGGTGCTGATGGTGCGGTCATTCCGTGGACGCCCATCACCGATCAGCAGCTGTCCTCTACCTCGGCGATTCGCCTGCACTCGATTTTGCGTGCAGTCACCGGCAACTTGGACGTGGTTGGGGGTGAAACCCTGGGCGGGTTTTCTCAGGCCTATATTCCAGAGTCGGAAATTGCCCTGCACGAGCGCTTGCCTATGGAGCAAAAAGAAAAGCAGCTGGGTTACGAGGATCATCCGGCTTTTACCTATCGTGTGGCGGAAATGTTGAAAGGCCCCACCGAAAAAGTGTGGGGGTATCCCTATGCTGATTTAGTCATGGGCTGTCACATGGCGAACCCGACCAACGTCTTTCGTGCCATGGTCAGTGAAGACCCCTATCCCGTAAAAGCGTTTTTTTGTCTGGGCAACAACGCCCTACTGAGTTATGCGAATCAGCACCAGATTCACCAGGCCATGATCAATCAGGAGCTCATTGTGGCTCACGAGATTTTTATGACGCCTACCGCCATGTTGGCTGACTACGTGCTGCCAGGCGATGTGTTCACTGAGCGCAATCATGTGGCGGACAGCTGGAGCTGGACCACGCGCCTGACGCTGTCGCAAAAGGTTGTGGATGCGCCAGCAGAAGCCAGCAGTACATTTCAGTTCTGGAGTGACTTGGCTCATCGCATGGGCTTTGGTGACGAGTTCCCATGGCAGACCTTAGAAGACATGCTGGATTATCGGTTGTCTCGAAGCGGTCGCAGCTTCGCGGATTTTGCCAGCGCAACCTATATGGAGCTGGCACCGCCGGAGTTTCGCAAGTATCGAAAAACCGGGTTTGCTACGCCATCGGGCAAGGTTGAGTTGTCCTCCAGCATCCTCGGCGAGTTGGGCTTTGATCCGCTGCCTTACTACCGTGAGCTGCCTGAACGTTCGACAGACTATCCCTATCTGATTTTCACCGGGGTCCGAGAAGATCCGTTTTTCCAGACCGGCCAGCGCAACATTGAGTCCTTGCGGCGTAGGACGCCAGTACCCCAGTTATTTCTGCATCCCGACGACGCTGGTAAGGAGGGCCTCCTCGATGGGGATTGGGCCAAACTCAGTACACCGCAAGGCTCGGTGTTAGCTCAGGTGGCCATTCACGACACCATGAAAGCAGGGCATGTGCGTGTGCCCCATGGTTGGTGGTATCCCGAGACTCGGGGTCACGCAGAGCTGGGTGGCGCTTTTATCTCGTCAGATGCGGTGTTGTGTTCCGATGATGACGAATGGCTGGATCACGAACAAGGTGTACCGCATTTCAAGGGTTTTCCCGGCAAGCTGGAGAAAGCCAGTCGGCCCGAGCACGTCAGGCGCACTCAAGCGTCTGACTGGAAAACGGATGCAGCGGTTGAGGAGCACGCGGCGCGATGACTCGACGATCAAACATTCGGCACAGCCTGCTGGAGTTGCGTGCCCGGGTGGTCACGGGCCTAGCCAATCGCATGTTTCGAAACGGCATGAGGCAACACAAGCAAACCCATGCAGTTCCCGGGCGGCAAGCGAGCGAATAGTGAATGGATTGACTTCACCCAAGAGGGCACGGACAGATGAAGCTGCGGCTGCTGGATAACACCTTACGCCTACGATTAGATCGAAGCGAAGTGGACGCTTTGGGTCAAGGAGAGCCTCAGGGCGCGGTGACCCAGTTTCCCGGCGGCGAGGAATTTGCTTATCGAATCGAGCCGGCCTCAGGAGCGGTTGCTGCCGTAGCTAATGCCCAAGGCATTACCGTGTTTGTGCCCGCTCTGCAGCTCCAAGCCTGGGCGCAAGACGATCAGCAGGTAGGGATTAGAGAATGCCTGCCGCTCGCGGCGGGGTCGCTGATATTGCTGATTGAAAAGGATTTTGAGTGTCTGGAGCCGCGTAGCGGCGAAGACCAAGGCAACCGTTTTGTTAATCCTAAGGCAAGATAGTATTTAAGAGCTTGCGGGATAAGTGCAGGGGGTAACATGAGTAGACCAGCATTGCGGGTAGGTGTTTCCTACGACTTTAGAAACCCACCTGACTCTGGGGTGAGCGATCAGCATCTGTATGCGGAAATCCTTGAGCAGGTTAAGTGGCTGGATCAAATCGGTGCAGACTTGGTCTGGTTTACCGAGCATCACTTTGTCGACGATGGCTACCTGCCCAGTTGGGTGCCGGTGGCTGCTGCCATGGCCAGCGTCACTTCCCACGTGCGTTTTGGCACCGATATTTGCCTTATGCCCTTTAATCACCCTATTCGCTTAGCGGAGGATTTGGCGGTGCTCGACAACCTCTCTGGCGGCCGCGTGGATTTGGGTTTGGGCATGGGGTACGCGCCCCACGAGTTTCGAGGCTTTGGCTTGCCGGTGGCGCGCCGGGTGTCGCTGATGGATGAGGGCATCGAGGTTTTGCAGCGGTGCTTTACCGGTGAACGTTTCAGTTATCACGGTAAGCGCTATCAGTTCGAGGACGTCAAAATCACCCCGGGCTATGTGCAAGAGGGCGGGCCGCCGCTTTGGGTTGCCGCGATGTCTGAGCCAGGCGCCCTGCGCGCAGCTCGTTACAACACCAACTTTTTGCCCCAAGGCGTAAAAGCGGAATCCTATGACCCATGGGTCAACGCGCTGACTCAAAGCGGCAGAGATCCCCGAGATTATCGAGTTGGCATCATCCGCAGCATTCTAGTGACCGACGATAAAGCCAGCGAATGGGAGCCGGTGAGAGCGTCAGAACGCTACCGCATGAAGCTCTATCGTCAGTTTTTCGCTGAGAGCGGAGAAGGCTTTGGCCGTCAGGGAGAGCAGGTGCCACAGACCTGGATCGTTGGCGATGTCGATCACTGTGTCGATGAGCTCAAGCATTTTGTGCGCAGCTTTGGTATCACCGATATTGTGTCGATGGCAGTGCCCCCGGGCTTGCGTGCCAGCGATATGAGCGGGTCTTTAGAGCGCTTATTTACCGAGGTGGTGCCGCGAGTGAAGCAAGAGCTTCAGCGCGAGGAGCAAGGCGCTGAAAATACGAGGACGACATAGTGGATGGGATTCACGACTTAGGCGGTATGCAGGGGTTTGGCGAGGTAGCCGTGGAGGCCGACGAACCCACATTCCATGAACCCTGGCAGGCTACCACCTTCGCGCTGATGTTTGCCGCTCAGGTTGTGGTGCGAAGCCACAACGTCGATGAGTATCGGCATTCCATTGAACGCATGAATCCCGCTCACTACCTGCAGGCTGACTATTACGAGCGCGTGCTCACAGGAACTGCCAGCTTGCTCGTGGAAAAAGGTCATTTGTCTGCGGAGGACCTGCAGTCCCGAGCCGGAGGGCTGTTTCCGCTATCCCAGCCAGTGGCGCCATCACCCATGGCGGGCTTGACCCCTCAGCCGGACCCCCGCTTCAGCGCTGGTGATCGTGTTCGGGTCCTTACCATCAATCCATCGGGTCACGTGCGCGCACCGAAATTTTGCCGGGGCCATCAAGGAATCGTGCTGCATCGGGCGCCAAAGTTTGGTTTCCCCGATACCGCAGCCCATGGCGGCGAACGCCGTAAAGAGCATACCTATCACGTGGAATTTGCCGCTCAGGATTTGTGGCCCGGCGAGGGCGAGGCCAATGACTTTGTGGTGGTGGATCTGTGGGACAGTTATTTGGAGGCAGTGACCGAGTGAAAAAACAACAAACGGCCAGCATCGAAAAACGCGCTCAGGCAGTGCGCGATGCCCTGGTAGACCAGGGCCTGGTGACCCAGAGCCAGCTGGAACAGTTCCAACACATGCCGGAGGAGTGGAAGCCAGAAAACGGCGCTGCGGTGGTAGCCCGGGCCTGGGTGGATTCCGAATATCGTCAGCGCTTACTAGCTGACGGCACCGCGGCCTGTGCCGAGCTCGGGTACCAAGGTCCCCAGGGCGAGTACATTGTGGCCTTAGAGGATACGCCGACCCAGCATAACGTGATTGTTTGCACCCAGTGTTCTTGCACCGCATGGCCGGTGTTGGGCCTGCCCCCGGACTGGTACAAAAGCCCTGAGTATCGGGCCCGGGTGGTTCGTCAGCCCCGCCGCGTGCTGGAAGAAATGGGCCTTGAGTTAAGCCCGGACATTAGCGTGAGGGTCTGGGAAACCAGCGCGGAAACCCGGTACATGGTAGTTCCTTTGCGCCCGCCGGGCACCGAGGGGTTTTCCGAACAAGCCTTAGCTGCCTTGGTTAGCCGCGAAGCACTGATAGGAGTGGCTATGGCGTCTCTACCGGACCCAGGTTAGCCCAACCGTTGCCGCTTTGAGGGCCGGAATATCATTTAGGGACTAAGATAGGGATTAACAGGCAGCGATGCGAAGACTTGGCCGATGTGAAAACACTGCGGGCGTGGGTGCAAACCTAAATCCGCCCAAGTAATTGGGGCCGCCGCATCATGGGCAGGTCAGGCTTTGCCCTCTAGCTGAGCCTCACCGAATGCTTTCATCGCGAACAACACGGGTCGAAGTTCCAGACCTGTCTGAGTGGGAATATATTCGTAGCGCGGGGGCTTCTGGTGATACTGCTGTCTTGAAAGAAGCCCCAGATTGACCAGCTTTTTCAGGCGATCTGCCAACAGATTTGTCGGGATGCGCTCTGGGCTGTTAGCAAACTCTGCAAAGGTCTTGCGCCCCAAAACCAAGGCGTCACGCATGATAAGCAGCGTCCACTTGTCTCCGACGAGATCCAGGGATCTTGAAACCGGGCAGTGGGATCTGAACTCGATGTTGGTGAGATTTGCTTTGGATTTCATTTGCACAGTCCTTGGCGATCGTTCGCTAGCGTCGCCGGGGCGTAGTGTACGCGCAGAAAACACGATAAAGCCAGCGTTGCGCAGATCAAGATAACCGCTGTCTCTTGGAATTCTTCCGCTATTGAAAGGTCTTTTCGTCAGGCGAACGGTTCGCCTGCTGCTTTATTTTTGCGCGGTTTATAACTTTTAAAATAAAAGTGACTAGCCTAAGATTTGAGCGGCGATCAGCGCAAACATCGGTAGCCGGTAGCTAAATGGCTCCGGCAAATCCCTGAGCTATGTGAGTTAACCAATGAGTCAATCGTCCCCGCTAATTGATGCGCCCTTAGCGCCAACCATGTTCCGGCTTGCAGTCCCGGGCGTAGTTGGGGCTCTGCTAACGTCCTTGCCTGGTTTGATTGAAGCCAATTTCCTCAAAGAATCCGGCGCGCAGGCTTTGGCGTCTGTGGCTCTGGTTTACCCCTTAGTGATCTTGTGTGGCATGTTTTCGGCAGGTGCCTTTGGTGGTGCAGTTAGCGGCTTTGTTGCCCGAGCTCTAGGAGCCGGTAATCAAGACGAGGCCAGTGCCGTGCTGGTTTGTGCTGTACTCTTATCACTGGCGGGGGGGTTGACCATGTGGCTCGTGGTGGCCCTGCTGGGCCCTTGGGTGTATGCCTACGCAAGCGACAGTCAGGCGGTGGTTGACTCGGCTCATCACTACGCCACCACACTGTTCCCCTTCATCACAGCTTTCTGGTTAGTCAACATGCTTTCCTCGGTGATGCGGGGCAGTGGCGATATGGTGCGTCCCGCTATTGTGGCGGCTGTTTTGCTGGGCGCTTACATCGTGCTCGCCTTAACCCTGATCCCAACTGATGCTTCTGACGTTATGGACGCCGTTGGTGCAGCTGCCTATGCCATGGCGGGGGCCTATCTTATTGCTATGGCCCTTGTGATCTACTTTATGGGTCATGCCAGCCAGCCGGTTCGCTTCCGTCTCGCAACTTTTCGCGCCGACTTACTGCTGCAGATTCTGCGCCAAGGCCTGCTGGCGGCGAGTCAGTCGGTGATGACCATTGTTTACGCCCTTGTCACTACCGTGATTTTTTCCCGTTACGGCACCGACTGGCTTGCCGGTTTCGGGCTTGCTGTGCGTTTGGAGCTGATTATGGTGCCGGTGATTTTCGGCATTGGCGCATCCATGATTGCCATTGTGGGGGCCTACGCTGGTGCCGGTCGTCGTCAGCAAGCCATTGGCATCGCTTGGCGCGGCATCTTTGTGAATGTCGGGCTTATCGGTCTGCTTGGATTGCTACTTGCCGTATTCCCTGGGGTCTGGTGCTCGTTGGTGGGCAGTGATCCGGCGGTGATCGCCAGCTGCAGTCAAGCATTGGTTGTGGTGGCGCCAACTTACGCCTTCTTTGCTCTGGGGTTGAGCTGTTATCTGGCCAGTCAGGCGTTGAGTACCTTGGCATTTCCGGTGTTGGGTGCACTTGCGCGCTTAATGGTGGTCGTCACCGGTCTATTGTGGATTACCGATCAAACCCCCATCGACGCGGGTTTGTATCTGGTAGCCGCCGCCGCGATTGTGTACGGCACAGTGGTAGCGACAGGGCTGCGCTTTGGGCCCTGGCGGACCTAGCTTGGGGATGCCCCGGCGCGCTACCCGTAACCGACCTCGGACAAGAGATTTTACCGCTGGGCCTCGAGATAGTTTGCCCGGCTCTTGTTCTTGAGCGACTATATCGCGTGTTCTCCGTTCGCCGCATAACGCGATATCCGCAGCGCCTAGCGGGGTAACGGTGAATACGGATTTCGCACATTAAGGACTCACTTTGAACGGGCACGTTCCAAACTCTGGCCAACTCCCAAGCGATGCCTCCAAGCAGGTAATCGACTATGAGGTGCTGTCTTACCTCATTCAACTTTACGGTGCTGCCCAAGGCCAGCGTTTGCATCAGGACCTCAGCGAAAGAGCCAGTCAGACCGCCGCGCTGATTAACAGCGCGGGACCAGCAACGGCTGCTTCGGAAGCCCTACTGATTTGCTATGGCGACAGTTTGCATCGTGGCGCGGAGCCGTCTTTGCGCGTCCTAACGGAGTTTGCTAACGAACATCTTAAGGGGGTAATCAGCGGCGTTCATATCCTGCCTTTCTTTCCTTCCTCGTCGGACGATGGTTTCGCTGTTATCGACTACCGGCAGGTGCGCTCGGATCTGGGTGACTGGTCGGATATCAAGGCACTATCGGAGAATTTTGACGTGATGGCCGACTTGGTTATCAATCACTGTTCGCGGGAAAATCTCTGGTTTACCGACTATGTGACCAATCAAGCGCCGGGTAAGGATTACTTCCATGAACTGACTGGCGATCCGGATCTTTCCAAAGTCCTTAGGCCTCGCAACTCTCCGCTGCACACAGAGATCCACACGCGCCAAGGCACGACAAAAGTTTGGACCACTTTTAGTGATGACCAAGTGGATCTAAATTTTGCCAATCCTCAGGTGCTGCTGGAATTTGCGGACATTTTGCTTTTTTACGCGCGCATGGGCGCGCGGTATATCCGCTTGGATGCCATTGCCTACTTGTGGAAACGGGCCGGCACCACCTGCATGAGCCTGCCGGAAACCCACATGGTGGTTCGGATTCTCCGTGGTCTGATTGATGTGGCGGGCCTGCCCATAGTGCTGATAACCGAGACCAACGTGCCTCACGAGGAAAACGTCAGCTATTTCGGTACCGGCAACGAAGCTCACATGGTGTATCAATTCAGCTTGGCGCCCCTGCTGTTGTTCAGCTACTTGTTTGGCGATGCCCAAGCGTTGAGTAACTGGACTCGGCAGCTCCAGCCGCCACCGCCAGGCTGCAGCTTCTTCAACTTTATGGCTTCTCATGACGGGATCGGTTTGCGCCCTCTGGAAGGACTGATGCCGGAGCAGGACATACAGGCATTAATTGATGCGGTACATGAGCGCGGGGGGTTAGCCTCCATGCGTACGGCCGAACACGGCGAAGATCGCGCTTATGAGCTGAATATTGCTTTGTTCTCGGCCTTCAGTGGCCTGCCACACAGCGTTGAGGCGTTCATTAGCGCGCACCAGTTACTGCTAGCCTATCAAGGCGTACCCGGCATTTACTTTAATGCGTTGATGGGTTCGCTCAATGACCATGCAGAAATGGAAAGCACCGGGCGAACCCGGTCAATCAATCGCGGGCGCTGGGAAGCAAATGCCCTGACCGAGGTCCTGTCGGATCCGACTACTCATCATGCCCGAGTATTCACCGGCTTGGCTGGAAGCCTGCGGCTGCGCGCAGAACAGCCGGCGTTGCAAAGTGGTGCTGGCCAGCGTTTTGTAGACGGCGGAGATAGTTACTTAGCGCTGCTGCGGGAAACTCCTGGCCAACGCCTGTTGGTGGTGGCTTCTTTTGCGCAGCACGACCAGAACATCCCGTGGCCGGCCACCATTGGTGGCTCGGTGTTGGCAGCGGCAGACCTGCTCACCGGAATCGAGCTGACGCCGGGGGAACCCATACTGATGCAGCCCTGCCAGGTGATGTGGCTGGAACTAACCTAGAGCCACAGCTTTCGGGGTGTTGGTCAGCGCGAATTGCGCGTAGTCCTGTTCGACGATTTGCGCTAAGTCGGCGGGTGCCGTTGGGTAGACGCTGAGCACCCGATTCCACGAGGGTACGTAGGGCAGCTCTTGGCCAGTGCATAAGTATTCCTGGCCTGCGGTAAGCACGTTGTTCGCGAAAGTCTCCACGGCTCGCTCTTCGGCATCGCGATCAAAGTCCAGGCCGTTAACGACGGCATCGTGGTTGTAGGATTCGATCAGATCCAGGGCGATTCGTAAGTAGGCGGCTTTTACCGTGCGCACGGTTCCAGTCTCAAAGACCGTGCCGAATGTTGCCATGATTCGATACAGCGCCATGCCGATGTCCGCGCTCATGCGAGACAGCCCGCGCGAGCGATCATCAGCGGAGAGCTCCTGATGCTTGTGATCGTAGTTGTCGGCAACCTCAATTTGGCACACCTGCTTTGTGGAGTAATTGCGAAACACCTCGGTGAGGATGCCGATTTCCAGCGCCCAGTCTGCGGGAATCCGCAGGGTTTTTAGCAGCTCCACTCGCATGGCGAATTCGCCGGCTAAGGGGTAGCGGAAGCTATCTAAGTACTCCAGGAAATCTTGATTTGGGAATACGCGCTTCATGGCTCGAACCAATGGCGACACCAGCAAGCGGCTGACTCTGCCGTTGAGTTTGCCTTCCGCCACTCGTGCGTAAAACCCCTTGCAAAACTGGTAGTTGAACTGGGGGTTGGCAACGGGGTAGAGCAGCCGGGCTAACAGGGATCGATTGTAGGTGGTGATGTCACAGTCGTGCAGTGCGACGACCTTGATGTTGGGTAAGGACTGGACGAAGCCAAAGCAATACCAAACGTTGCAGCCCTTGCCAAGATCGGTTGGTGCTACCCCTTGGTCTTGCAGCCGGTGCTGCAGTGCTTTGGCGCGAGGCCCGTCGTTCCAAATCACGGTGTGGGGTATCTGCAGGTCGCTGAAGTATTCCAGGGCGTGCTGGTACTCGCTCTCGGTCGCTCGATCCAAGCCAATAACCACATGATCGAGGTACGTCGCTCCGTTGAGTACGTCGATGATATTGGCCAGTGCCTGATGCGACAGCTCGGAATAAAGGCAGGGCAAAATTAAGGCCATGGGGCTGTTTTGGCTGAACTGGTGCAGCTCCTCCTCCAGGGACTCCAGGCTTCGAGTTTTGAGGTTGTGCAGCGTCGTGACGGTGCCGTTTTGAAAGAAGTCGCTCATTGTCTTTGGCTCCTGAGTGCTGTTTTCGCTAAGTCGGCGTAGCCGGTAGATATGCCCAGAATGTTGCTGAGCGCGGCCAGCCAAGGCTCGTGGCCAGCGGCCGCGCAGTGGTGAAGGGCGTGATGATCGAAAGATAAGTACTCACCGTCGCTACCGGGGAAGAGCACGGCCATGTCTGCGGCGGCGAGCATCTCCAGATCGTTTGCAGCGTCACCGCAGGCAACCACCGTTGGCAGGCCGGTGTCGTGATGAAAGTGCTGGAGGATTTTCCTCATGGCCGTGGCCTTGGAGCAGTGAGCATCCAACACGGTCTGAAAGCGCCCGCCTTGCACCACTTGGAGTCCGATAAAACCCAGTATCTCGCTGAATCGCTCCAACGCACCAGGCGAGTCCTCCCATATCAAGGGCACACTGGCAGCGCGCTGTTTGGCGTCAAGGGCACCGGCTTCGTCTAAACCGGTAATGGCCTGAAGCTCCTCGCAGCTAATGTCGCGAAAGGTTCGGTAACTGAGTTTGTGCTCTTCGCGGATGTGGTCCAGCAGGTCATAAAGCTCGCTGGCCGGGCGGCCAAACAGCTCGGGTTCCTGATTGGATGGCCAGAACAAGCCGGTGCCGTTTTCGATGATGTAGGGCGATGGAAATTTCCGGGCCCTGTTCAATGCCGACATCTCTCGATGGGTTTTGCTCGAGGCGGGGATACAGATGCATCCGTACTCGTGCAGGGCGTCCAGTGCGCGTCCAGCGCCTTGGATATCATAGTTGTCGTCCAGTAATGTGCCGTCTAGATCCGTAAACACCAGCCAGCGCGCGGCAAAACGCTTCATCTGACTTTGTATATTGTTCAACGCCGTTAGCCGTTTTATTCACTCTTTTTTCACAGAGCAAATTGCGTGCCAGATTCTTGAGCCGGTTCCGGGTCGTCCTGCCCGGGCAGCGGCTTGGTACGCACCGATAGCTGGCAAATACCCTGTGTTTGCGCACCGGTCTGGTGCGCTATAGATCACAATTCAGGGTGCCTGGCGCAAATGCCAGGCGTGTCGCTTGCTAACGTTGAGATTCGGCTATGGGCTAGGTTGTGCGGATCAGGTCGATAATCACCTGCGCTACTTGATCCGGCGCATTTTCCTGCACGAAGTGGCCACCACCCTTGATGGTTGTGTGCGGCAGTCCTCTAGTGCCGGGCACCTGCTGCAGAAATTGGGTCTCGCCGCCCCGAGTGACCGGATCGTTATCGGCAAAGGCACACAAGAAAGGTTTGTCAAAGGTCCTAAAGAACTCCCACGCCTTGCCCTGAGCCTCTAAGGACGGTGACGTGGGCAGGGTTGGTACCTGACTTGGCATCGCCCTTGGCCCCATTTTGAAGCTGGGGTCTGGAAACGGTGCGTCGTAGGCTTTTGCGAGATCCGTCGGGAACGGGGACGTTACGCCCGCTCGATTAAGCAGAAATTTCACCAGTTGAACCGGCGCAGACGGGGGCTGCAGCATCATCGACATCATCATGCCAATGGGTAGATCCTCAGTTTCCCAGCACCATTTTTGCCAATAAGCGAACTTGCTGGCGGGGTGGGAGCCGTCTCCCATGCTGCTTACGGCCCTCTGCATTTGCAGCAGATTGGGCGTGGGCTGATTGTTGCGAAAATCCTCAATCTGGGCGACCAGGCCTGCTGGCGCTTCTGGGTTGTAAGGCAGCCCGGTGTTGGAAATGACTACCCGATCAAAGCGCTGGCTGTGATTGACCACCAGGCGCAGACCAACCAAGCCGCCCCAGTCCTGACCAAAGAAGGTGATGCCGGAAAAGTCGTTGGCCTCCAGCCATTGGCCGAGCCAATCCACCTGCAGCTCGTAGCTGTAGTCCTCTCTGGCTGCGGGTTTGTCCGATTTGCCGTAGCCCACTAAGTCCGGTGCGATCACCCGCATACCCGCCTTGGTCAGGTGTGGGATCACGTGGCGATACAGATAGCTCCATACCGGTTGGCCGTGCATCAATAACACCACGGGACCGTCGGTAGGACCTTCGTCTACGTGGTGGATGCGCAAATCACTGCCGTCCTGAGTTTTGACAGTGGTATAGCAGGGGCTAAAGGGGTAGTCCTTTAAATTCGCAAAGCGGTGGTCGGGGGTTCGCAGAATTTTCATGATGCCGCCGTGTTTAAAATAATGGCGATCATTATAAGTAACATTCCTCGGCTGGCAAAGCGCAGCCCAGACTAGTTGCGCATAGCGATGGTGTCGTCCCAGCGAAAACCAAGGCCACCCGCCTGCCACACTCCGACGCCCAGGGGGCTGGGGCCGTATATGTTGAGCTGAGGTGGTAGACCAAAGCTGGGTTTTAGTTCGTGAACTCCTTTAACCGTGCTGCGGTGCATGATGCGCAGTCCTTGCTGCTCTGGTGGCAGGTGGGCGGCGGCGGCAGCGCGATGGGCCACCGCCATGTTGTCGATGAACAGACAGTCGTTGGTTTCGTATTCAAAAACCATGGCGTAACCGTCCTTGAGGCCGGCGTTCAATAGGTCGTTGTAGTCGTGACACAGCTGCCGCAGTTCGTCGGCATCAAGCAAACAAAAAGCATCCATGTCTGGTGCCTTTTCGATTACCGCACCGGTCATGCCCAAGTGCAGCCATACGCTCTTGCGCCCGGTAATCGGGTGTTCATGCACCACGGGGTGTACCACACCGGAGGTGGCATTAACCGACGAGAGCCGCTGCCAATAGGCCTGTCGGTCAGGGGGCAGAGCATCGAAGGCAGCACCTTGATGGGCAAAGTAGGTGCCGCCGCCGTGCTCCGCTCGACGCACCATGTGATAGCCAGCGTGGGAGAAGGTATCCAGATTAAAGCTGCCGTCGTTGTGCCACTGGGGTCCTACGCCGAGAATTCCCTGACTGGTGTCGTTAGACAATCGGAAAATATGCTGGTTGCCGCCAGGTGTCGCTGGATGGACGCCATGGGTGCTGTGCAAAGCCTTGCCGCCCCACCAGCAGCTAGCCTGTAGAAAATCCTGTGCGCCCAAAGCTTTATCGCTGCGGAAAACAACGAACCCCCGTTCAGCCATGATGAGTTCCAATATCTTTACCACGAATGGCGGTGGCTCAGGCGCGCCAAGATCCAAGCCTTCAACTAAGGCGCCAATGGGTTCCAGAGACGTAAGGCCAATCCCCGCACCCTGCAAAGCCGTAAGCCAATCCGGGTTCAGCGAGGGGATCAGCGATTTGTCGTTAGTTACCCTTTGCACTGTTGTCTACCGTTGCTGGTCCGAGACGCCGAAGAAACCGCAACCGCAGGCTAGATTGCGACACAGATTTTGCCAAAGTGCGTTTGCGATTCTTGGTGCCGAAAGGCATCCGCAAGCTCGGACAATGAAAATGTGCTGTCGATGACCGGTGCAATGTCGTTGGCCTCAATAGCGGCGATCATATCCCGCTGCTGCTGCCGACTGCCCACAGTGATGCCTTTAAGCTCAGCATTTTTGGAAAACAGCGCTGCCGTAGGCACGTTGCCCTCGAAGCCTGCGAGCACGCCAATGAGAGAAATATGCCCGCCGATCCGAACGGCATTAATCGACTGCGGCAGCGTTCCAGCACCGCCGATTTCTACAATCACGTCCACGCCTCGGTTGTCGGTGTGCTTCAAGGCTTCGGCAGACCAGTCCGGCGTGTTCTTGTAGTTGATCAATTCGTCTGCGCCTAACGACTTCAGTTTGTCGAGCTTTTCATCCGAGGAGGATGTGGCAATAACCCGGCAGCCTGCGGCTTTGGCAAATTGCAGAGCAAAGATCGACACGCCGCCCGTACCCTGAGTAAGCACCACATCACCAGGTTTGATCTTGGCTTCTACCATCAGGCCGCGCCAAGCGGTCAACGCCGCGCAGGGCAGAGTGGCGGCTTGTTCATGGCTGTAGCCTTGGGGCACTCGGGTAAAAGCCGAAGCAGGCATGGTAACTTGCTGGGCCGCGAAACCGTTGGCGTGATCGCCGGGTACGCCCAGCAGCTTTTCGTAAGCGGCGTCACCGTCTTGCCAGTTTGGGAAAAAGCAGCCAAGGACGTGGTCGCCAACAGCAAATTCGCTGACGCCGGAACCAACCGCGGACACGACGCCAGAGCCGTCCGACATAGGAATGCGGCTTGCCTCCACGGGAATCATGCCCGTGACAACGGCGTAGTCATGAAAATTCAAGCTGCTGGCTTTTACTGCGACCTGTATTTCTCCTGGGCCCGGTTCGCGCTCGCCGATCTCGGATAGCCCAAGATTTTCCAGCCCGCCGGGCTGCGCTAGTGTCATTGCCTGCATGTGATGCTCCTAAGCCTGAGCTTGGTGTATTGATAAACGAACCGTCAGCGTATCAGGGGCCCCAGTATTCACCAACCGCACAAGCCATGCCGCGTCAGCCGCGGTCAGGGAGCCAGGACCCCGTTGGTTAGAGCACCTGTATCGATTTTTGAGGGGGTGAGGTATAAGCTCCCGGGATGAAAATGCTGATCGTAAACGGGCCCGGTTTGGTGGATTTGCATGGCTGTGAGAGCGCCTGCATCCAACTGTGTGCGCAATTGGGTTTGAGTTTGGAATTCCGACAAACCGACGATTTGCAACAATTTGCCCAGTGGCTGACACAAGACCTCGAACATGTAGACGCCTTTGTGCTCAACCCCCACAGCTCGCAAAGCACTATGGATGCCACGCATCGCGGGGCCATAGAAAAGGCTCTGGCCCATCAGGGTCCGGGAATTGAGGTTCATCTAACCAATATTTTTGCTGACAGCGCCGCCAGCTGCGAACCGCTGCGACCCACGGCCTGCGATCTGGGACTTGTCTGTGGTCTTGGTGTTCAGGGCTATATCGTTGCCATTAAAGCCCTGCATCAGCGACTAAGCCAGGTGGAGGCGGCGTCAACATGAGCCAGAGTATATTGGTTATTAACGGCCCCAACTTGAATCTCCTTGGCACGCGGGAGCCGGAAATTTATGGCGATGACACCTTGGCGGATATTGAGGCGCGCTGCCACGCTCTGCTGCAAAAGATCGGCGGTGGTCACGAAGTGATCTTTCGACAGTCAAATCACGAAGGCGAAATGGTGGAGTGGATTCAACAGGCCATCGGTACTGTAGACGGCATTATCATCAACGCCGGGGCCTACACCCATACCTCGGTTGCTATTCATGACGCCCTACGTGCCTATCAAGGGGAAAAAATTGAGCTGCACATTTCCAATCCACATCTGCGAGAGTCCTTTCGCCACCTGTCTTACGTCGCACCCGCGGCGGATGCAGTGGTAGCAGGCCTGGGTGTGGCAGGATACGAGCATGCCCTGGAAGTGCTGGTAGACCGGCTAAAAGAAAAAGCATAGGCTTGCCCTGAGCCTTGTTACCGATGTTTAAAACGTCGCGGCTCAATAACCAGGTCGTGTTGTAACGACAACACCACAAAAGAACAGCGGCACAAAAGAGCGCTCATAGAAAAGAACAACAAGACGACAAGAATAAGAGGCGGGAAGCAACGACATGCACGATTTAACCATTCGCAACGCCACCATCATGGACGGTTCGGGCAACGCTCGCTTTCAAGGTGATGTGGCTGTAGACGGCAATAAGATCACGGCAGTTGAGCCTGCAGGATCGTTGTCGCCGGGTAAGGAAGATATTGACGCCAGCGGGCTGGTAGTTACTCCGGGCTTTGTGGATATTCACACCCACTACGATGGCCAAGTCTGCTGGGATAAAGAAGTTACGCCCAGTTCTTGGCATGGCGTGACCACAGTGGTGATGGGTAACTGCGGCGTAGGTTTTGCCCCGGTGCATCCCGGATCCGAGGGTGAGCTAGTGTCGTTGATGGAAAGCGTCGAGGACATCCCAGGCACCGCTCTTCACGACGGCATTCCTTGGGGTTGGGAGACTTTTCCGGAATACCTGGACGCTATCGATACCCCCTACGCCGTAGATATTGGGACTCAGGTTCCCCACGTGGCGGTCCGTCACTACGTCATGGGTGAGCGCTGCTATGACGACGCCACCGAACAGGATATGGACGCCATGCGGGACATTACCCGGGACGCGCTGCAGCAGGGTGCCCTTGGCTTTTCAACCTCTCGGTTTTACGGACACCTAGATAAAGCTGGCAATCTGATTCCGGGCACCAACGCCTCGGCAGAGGAGATGTTGACTATTGGTGAGGCGTTTGCCGACGTCGATCACGGCACTATCGAGATTATTTCGGATTGGCTTGAAGACGCCGACGAACTGAAATGGATTGAGCACATCGTGCGCACCACGGGCCGCCCGATTACCACGCTGACCACGGTGGGCTCAGAAAAGATTTGGTCGTTGGCCAGCGACCTGGAAAAAAGTGATCTCACCCTGCGCCCCCAGGTGGGTGCGCGACCGGCATCCATTTTGATGACGCTAGAGGGCACTATCAACCCCATGCGTCAGCACCCGGCCTATCGTGAAATTGAGCATCTGCCGCTAGCCGAGCGGCGGGCTAAATTGCGCGATTCCCAGTTTCGCCAGCGGGTTCTCAGCGAAGACAAAGTGCTGCCTCGCAGCAAAGACGCTATTCGCATGATGAATAACTACGGCGCCATTTGGGTGATGGACGAGTCCCTGAGCTACGAACCCTCCGACGCCGACAGCGTGGCCTCCATTGCGGCGGCGCGAAACCAAGACCCTCTGGAAGTAATAATGGACACCATGGCTGAGGGCACACCGCTGTTAGTGCTGTTCGGTCGTTATGCCGGCAGCCTGGAAGGACAGCGTGAACTCATCGAAGACCCGCGCAGCGTCTTTGGGTTGTCCGATGGTGGTGCCCACTGTGGTGTGTTGGTGGACGCCAGCGTGCCCACCTACATGCTTACCTACTTTACCCGTGATCGGCAGCGCGGGCCGACCATGAGCCCGGAATTTATCGTGCATAAAATGACCCGGGACACGGCAGAACTTTATGGCTTGAAAGACCGCGGCTTGATTCAGCCGGGCTTCAAAGCGGATTTGAACGTTATCGATTACGACAACCTCAAGCTGCACCAGCCCGAGATGGTTTATGACCTGCCCGGCGGCGGCAAGCGGTTGGTGCAGGGCGCCGAGGGCTACCGCGCCACCATTTGCAGTGGTGTGGTGACCTATCGAGATGGCGCTCACACCGGCGAGCTGCCTGGTCGTTTGATCCGCGGCGGACAAAGCGCGGCCCAAGGCTAGGTTCAGCGCCGCGATGAAAAAAGGTTAGGCCGAGCCCAGGCTAGTTCCTGGGCAAGTCCCACGCCTCATTGGCGCCGCCACCATCGTGGTCTAGCGGGTACACCGGCCGCCGAACTTTTTCAAAGGTCAGCTGGCTGTAGTCCGAGGTGCAAACGCCTCGACCAGCGCACTCGACGACCTCCTTAGCCAAGTCTCTGAAACCAACTCGGTAGTGGATGCGGCTTTTCAGCATGACGTAGTCATAGGCCAGCGGCTCCATGCCTAAAGATCTGAAACACTCTGGGTCATAGGGTTCGATATGGCGAGAGATAATGGCAATGTCCACCGAGCCGACCGAGAGCACGGCTGATTTACCCATATTCATGGTCAGGCCCCGGGCCATGGCAACCTGCGCCTGAAATTTTCCGTTAGAGATCAGCTTCACCTCACCGGTGAGAGTAATGGGCTTACTCTGTTCGGTTAAGGCGGGCATGGGGAGTTTGCCGCCCAAGGTGACGGTGACGGTCTCGCCAACGCCTGCCGCCGCCATCTGATCTACCACCTCAGGGTCGTAAAACCCAAACACCGCCACGCGCTGAAGGTCGGCATCCAGCACGGCACTGAGCACCTCCGTTGTGTCCATAGTGCCGCCGGAGGCGGTGTTGTCGTAGTGATCTAACACAATGACCGGGCCGCTTCCCGGAGCCTGCACAGCAGCTTTGGCGCGTTCCATAGACTCCGGCAGCGGCTCTATCTCGTAGACGAAGTCGGCTCGAGCTTCCCAAGCGCTGGTGAGCAACTCGTTAACGTGGGACTGGGCGACATCCGCATCGCCGTCTGTCATGGCCACCACGCTAAATCCAGCGTCATAGATGTCCGCATGGGGAAAACCGGTAAAAACGCTAACGCCAAGGCAGCCTGCCTGCTCCAGTGCAATAGCTCGGGCCTGCAGGCTGGCATTAGGCTCGTCGTCAGTGCCCTGGCGCATAACGTGGGGCAGCATAGGCGCATTGCCCCAACGCAGAGTGGGTTTGGCGCTGCCGTTGAGCATGGCGAAAAATGCCTCAGCGCCTCGCCGGGCAGTGCTGTCCATGTCGATGTGGGGGTAGGTGTGGTAGCCAGTAAGCACATTGCAATTGCTTACCATCAGCTCAGTAATGTTGGCGTGCATGTCCAGGGAAATGGCGATGGGCAACTCGAGGCGCTGAGCACGAATACGCCGGAGAAGTTCGCCTTCACCATCGTCATATGTCTTGGTTGTCATGGCGCCGTGCAGATCCAACAGCAAAGCGTCCACCGTTTGGGAGAGTTCGACAATGGCATCGCACATGTATTCGTAAGCGTCGTCCTCCACTGGACCGCTTGGCGGTGCCGAAGCGGCGATGCCCATCTCGATGGTAACGCCTTGGGCCTCAGCAACTTCAATATAGCCACCCAGACACGAGGCGGTGCCGCGATAGGTGTTCAGCGCCTGTGTACCGCGTAAGGGTATGCCGCGACCACCCGAGAAACGGTCTAGATCCGTTAACACCGGAGAAAAGGTATTGGTCTCATGGCTCATCATGGCAATGCCGATTTTCACGTTGTTCTCCTCTCGTTTTTTGCGGATATTAGAGTGCTTAAGGCCCAGCATGCCATTTCTTTCGCGGCAGTACCCGCACATGTTGGGCAATGGAGGGAGCCTTACATGAGCAGCATACCGAGAGAATTTGATCCCCAGCTTATTGCCGAGCAGTCGGCGCAAGAGCGGCGCATTTACCAGGCAGAAAATGCGTCGAAAGAGCCCATGGCTTCGGTGCTGGCTAATAACCCTGAGATTTATTTTGTGCCGCCGCAGCGGCGCAGCGACTGGGGTAATTGGGAGTTCAAGCCAGGCTCCTATTACGATACGACCATTGGCGCAAAACACCCGTATTGGCAGGACTACGATTTGCCCCAGGCAACCACGGACATCGACCGGTTGCGAGACGATCTGGTGCGTTGGGGCTACTGCAAGGTGAAGGCTGCCATGTCTCCAGCCCAGGTGAACACCATGCGGCAGCGCGTCTTGGCTCAGGCCGAGGGTGAGGCTCTGGCCGGAATCGCCCAGCGCACCCCCAGCGGACAGAACATCAACAGCTGCATCAACAAAGGACGATGCTTCGAGTTATTCATCGAGCAGCACCCGGACATTGCCCAAGGCGGACCTCTGGTTGAGCAACTGGTGACCGAAGCGCTGGGTCCGGGATGGATATGCAATTCTTTGATCGCGGCTATTTCGCTGCAGGGCGGCGTGCCTCAGGCACTGCATCAAGACCAGGGCAACAACCTGGATTCCACCAGCCCGACGATGGTCAATATCTTAACCGCGATTACCGACGTGGACGAAAAAAACGGCGGCACGCTGCTGATTCCTGGCAGTCATACCGTGCTGGCCGCGGCAGTGCGACAAAGAAAACCTGTTGGCAAACTGCCGCCGGCCATAAACCTGGATGCGGAGGCTGGCACCATGGTTATCATTGATGGTCGAGTACTGCACGGCACCGGCATCAACCACACGGATTCACCCAGAATCGTCATGCTTAACGCCATGCAAAAACCTTATCTTCGTCAGCAAGAGAACTGGATGCTCTCGGTTCGTCCTGAGGTACTCCAGCGTGCCAGCCCCAAGCTGCTGCATCGCATGGGTTATCAGGCAACCACCGGTACACAAACCAACGAAGGACATGGTTTTGGTGCCCGCGGATTACCTGACGAGGCTGCTGGGGCGTTAGTGGACTTTCGCCTGGCCGCCGATCGCGGCGACTATCAGCGAGTAGGGGAGTTGGGCCCGGAATCCTCGGCGGACGCTTTGCAGGCACCTTACACGTTGCGTGATGTGGTGAGTAAAGCGAGAAGTGGCGGCGTCAGCGCTCCGGTGGGTATCGGTAGCCAAGGCTTGGTGTCAGGAAACAGCTAGCGTTCGGTCGCTGCCGCGTTGCCTTGGGCTGATCCGTTATGGAATAGAACCGCCCAGTGCCTCAGCTCACTTCGGTATTCGAAGATGCGTCAGTCGTCGCGCTAGAGGGAATCAGTTAGCCTGCTGGCTTTTCGTAGCAAGTCGCGCGTTGCGTCTGGCCAAGCGCTCCTGCAGGCGTTTGTGCCTTGCGGGAGTCAAGGGATAGGACCAGATCAGTTTCATGGCCAGGCCATAGAAGAAGATCGGGCCGAGGCAGTAGACCATGCGCAGGGCCAACACCCCGGCCTCGGTGCTGGCCGCCACTCCGCCAGACGGGTTGAAGCCTAAAAGCCCAACAATGTTCAGCGAAACCCCGGTACCAAATGCGATGGCGATTTTTTCCGAAAATCCTAAGAAGGCGAAGTAGGCACCGGCGCGTTGGCCACCGCTGCGAGCCGAGTCAACGTCTACCACATCGGCCAGCATGGCAATGGGTAGAAATTGCAGGCCGCCAAAGCAAAAGCCCTTCACGACAAACAGCAAAAAGAAAATGGAATAATCGCCATACCCCAAGAATAGGTTGGCGCCGCTGACCGCGGCCACGGTGATGAGCGTGCACATGAACGCCCGATGTTTGCCGATTTTCCGGCCGAGCCACAGCCAGAATGGAATCGCTCCAAGTCCGGCGATGAAGTAGAAAAAGTACGCCGCGCCAATGGTAGGAACCCCAACAATGTCGCGGATAAAGAACAGCGATACGGCGTTGCGAAAAGACTCACCGAAGTGAACCAGCAGCACAATGGCGAGCACCCTCAGCATAGGCCCATTTTTCATCACCAGCTTCAAGCCGTCGCTGACTTTGGGTCGGGTTTCGCCGGCGATAGGCGGTGGCTCCTGGACCAAGACCAGGACGATAAACGCACAAAGAGGCAGAATTCCGATAATGGCCCAAGCCATTCCTTCCAGCACCGGGCCGGTCAGGGTTGCTCGATCAACGATTTTCTTTTCGCGAAAATCACCGGCAAAAGCGCCTATGGCGTCATCCCAAAGTGTTTTGAACACCTGTCCTACGCTGCTGCCACCGTCCGCCAAAATCTCAATAATCATTGGAATGGCCGCAGCGATCATCAGGCCAACCAGCACGTAAATTTCCCGCGCCGCGGTGACGCGGCTGCGTTGGTGATAATCCCCGGACAGTTCGGCTCCCCAGGCCCGATGCGGTAAGGCAATCATCGTACTGCCGACGAAGAACACAGTAAGCCAGAACAGAAAGTAGGCAATGCCCACCCCGTCGGCGGGCATAAACAAATTGTAAACGCCCACCATCATTACCGGCGGGCCAATAATCAGCCAAGGTCTGCGCCTGCCGATGGGCGTGCGCCAGCGATCCGAAAGCTCTCCCATTAGCGGGTCGGTAATCACGTCGGTGAGACGTGCCAGCATGAGAATAGTGCCTACCGTGGCCAAACTGATGCCAAGGCCGCCAGAGTAATGAGCAGGGATCCAGATAGACAGTGGGTAGCCGATCACGGCCAAGGGCATGCCGAGAGTGCCGTGTGCATACAGCGTCCGCTTGGATAATACTTCTGCGCTCATGCCGCCTCTCCCCGCCTAAACGTCTTCATGGAAAGTACCACGCTTTGCCGGCTGTGACCTATACCGGCCGAAACGTTAGGAACCATGGCGAAGTGCGAGCTAGTGCCAGGTCCGGAGTAGTAAGTCCTGCTGGGTCTCTCAATAAGGCCGTCAGAGGGCAGGATTCCAGACTCCTGCACTAGCTAAGTCCTACACAGTTGACGCACTGACCCAGTCGATTGATGGTTTCTAGTTGGCTTATCTGTACAAGTGCTTTGCTAGTACTTACGATCAGCGGCGCCTTGAGCTGGTAAATAGACATCTTGCCCACTCCGGGAAATATGTGGAGTGCAAGCGATCGCCAAATGCCGTCGGCTGTGACTTTTGCCTTTTTGACAGCAAACCAAGTCAAAACAATCCGGTGAAAGGTTTGCTCAAGGGCCAGACGCGCCGTAGCGTCAAGTGAATGGTGGAGGCGGCGGGA
>JAYOBI010000011.1:0-89105 GCA_038104735.1 Gammaproteobacteria bacterium
AAGGAACTATTACCCGTTTATGACCGGCCAATTATTGAGCACGTCGTGCGTGAGGCCGTTGCCGCAGGGATGACAGAAATCATTCTGGTGACCCGCAGCGGCAAGGAAGCCATCGAGAATCATTTTGATGCCCACTATGAGCTTGAGCATCGTCTGGACCAAAAGGGTAAGGAAGCGGTGCTTGACAGCATCAAGGATATCGTTCCTAGCACCATCAAAATTGCCTCTATTCGCCAGCACGATGCCCTTGGGCTAGGACACGCCGTGCTTTGTGCCCGGCACCTTATTGGCGACGAACCGTTTGCCGTGTTGCTGCCTGATGTACTCGTTCTGGATAAAGCCTCTCGGCCCAGCGGCTACTCCTTTAAATCACTGGCAGAAGCCTGGAATCGTCATGGCTTGGCGCAGATTATGGTTGAGCCCGTGGCGCCCGAGGACGTGGAAAAATACGGTGTTGTGGACATCCTCAAGAGCGAGCAGCAGGACTTTACGTCGTTTCCCACTAAGGGCGTTGTGGAGAAACCTTCTCAGGACGCGGCGCCGTCCAACCTTGCGGTGCTGGGACGCTACATCTTACCCAACTCAGTAATGAGTCTGCTGGAGAACATGCCCCCCGGCGCCGGCGGCGAGATCCAGTTAACGGATGCATTGAATGTTCTAGCCAAAGACGGCGAACTTGAAGCCTTTAAGACCGATGCGTCCACCTATGACTGCGGCAACAAAGGCGGTTTTTTGGCGGCCAACATCGCCGTGGGGCTGCGTGATGAGGCCACGCGCGCCTACATAAACGAGCGCTTCGACGAATTTAGCGATCTCTGAAATAACACAGGTGTACCGCAGCTAAATGGCACCCAGAGCAAGGATGAGGTAGCAGGTTGAGCCCATTGAACATCACAGTAGTTGGATGTGGCTATGTGGGCATGTCACTGTCCGTGCTGCTCGCCAAGTACCATAACGTTGTCGCACTAGACACCGATGCAGATCGTGTGCATCGAATCAATGAAGGGTACTCCACCGTCGCCGATCCCGGCATCGAGCAATATCTGGCACAAGAACAGCTCACCCTGACCGCCACGACAGATGCCGCTCAAGCGTATTCAGCGGCGGATACGATCATTATCGCGACGCCAACAAACTACGACCCAGACACCAATCGGTTTGATACCAGCAGTGTCGATAGCGTAATCGCCAACATTCTGCAGGTTAATCAGCAGGCGCTTGTCGTGATCAAATCTACGGTGCCAGTGGGCTATACCCTATCGATGCAGCAGCAGCACCAGAACAGCAACATCGTCTTTTCACCGGAGTTTTTGCGTGAGGGCCAGGCCCTGGACGACAATTTGCACCCATCGCGAGTCATTGTCGGCAACGAATCTCCTCACAGCGTTGAATTTTGTGAGCTGTTGAAACAGTGCGCCAAAAAAAAGGACGTGGAAACCCGGTTGATGCCCTCCACGGAAGCTGAGGCCGTCAAGCTATTCGCCAACACCTACCTGGCCATGCGCGTGTCGTTCTTCAACGAACTGGATTCTTATGCACTGACCCAAGGCCTGGACACTCGGCAAATTATCGACGGCGTTTGTTTAGACGCTCGCATCGGGAAAAACTACAACAACCCGTCCTTTGGATATGGCGGCTACTGCTTGCCCAAAGACACCAAACAATTGCTGGCGAATTACGAAAAAGTGCCGCAAACCCTCATTAAAGCCATTGTCGACTCCAATACCACTCGCAAAGACTTCGTTGCCGAGCAAATCCTCAAGCAAAAACCCGCAGTGGTGGGCTTTTATGGTTTGGCGATGAAGCAGGGCAGCGATAACTTCCGCTTCTCAGCCATCCAGGGGATTATGAAGCGGATAAAAGCAAAAGGCATTGAGGTCATCATTTATGAACCTGGGCTAGCCGCGGAGCGTTTTTTTGGCTCGTTCGTGTGCCGCGACTTGGGGGAATTTAAGGCAAGAGCCGATATCATCGTGGCAAACCGAGGAGCCTCTCAGCTAGCGGACGTCAGCGAGAAGCTATTCACACGGGATATTTTTGGCGACAACTGAATCGAAAATAAAAGAGGGATGGTGCCCAGAGAGAGACTCGAACTCTCACGCCGCGAAGGCACTAGAACCTAAATCTAGCATGTCTACCAATTCCATCACCTGGGCAGGCGGCGCATGGTACTTTTACATCGTTGCAAAGACAACTGTTCTGTCCGGGTCCAGGGCTCCGTGGGGGAGGTTGGCAACGGCACGTCACTCTAGCAGTTCACCTGCGACGTCGGAGTGCCGGACATCGTGTCCTTTCACCTGGTAGATCACATACTCGCTGATGTTTTTGGCGTGATCACCTATCCGCTCCAGCGCTCTAGCAGCCCACATTAAGCTGACTGAACGCTCCACTTCCTCAGGGTTGCTTTGCATGGTCTCAATGGATTGGCGGACGATCTTGTTGTACGCCCGATCGATATTTTCATCGTCCTCGAATACCCGCAGGGCACTTTCCACATCCAAACGTGCAAAGGCATCCAGGGTCCGCTTCAGCATTTTCATAACGTTGGCGTGAATGGCCCTGAAATCCGCGTACTGATGCTCAGGCTTTTCTCTGTCGGCAAGATCCAAGGCCATTTTTGCAATGCGGTCGGCTTCATCGCCAATCCGCTCAAGGTCTGTGATCACCTTCATCACGCTAACGATGGCGCGCAGGTCGCCCGCCGTAGGCTGCCGCTTCGCAATAATGGAAACACACCGGTCATCCAAATCCACTTCAAATTGATTCAGGCGCGACTCGACGTCGCGAACCTCTTCGGCCAGATCCATGTCGTGGTTTACCAATGACGTACAGGCGTTATTCACCTGAATTTCCACCAGACCGCCCATTTCCATCAGGGTGTCGCGGATTTGAGATAACTCAACGTCATACTGTTCAGAAATATGCTTTTGCATAGAGTACCCCTAGCCGTAGCGGCCGGTTATGTAGTCTTCTGTTTGTTTTTCATCCGGGTTGCGGAAAATCTTGTCAGTGGTGCCAAATTCAATCAATTCGCCAAGATACAAAAATGCAGTGTAATCGGATACCCGGGCGGCCTGCTGCATGTTGTGCGTGACGATGGCGATGGTGTAGTCATCTTTCAATTGGTGAATAAGCTCTTCGATTTTTAGCGTGGAAATGGGGTCCAGGGCGGAGGCTGGTTCGTCCAGCAGCAGTACTGACGGGCGAATCGCAATAGCACGCGCAATCACCAGGCGTTGCTGCTGACCACCGGACAATCCCAGCGCTGAATCTCTCAGCCGATCCTTAACCTCATCCCACAGCGCGGCGCTTTTGAGCGCCCATTCAACCCGCTCATCAATGACCACCTTAGAGGTTTCACCCTGAATGCGCAGCCCGTACGCGACATTTTCGTAGATACTTTTCGGAAAGGGGTTAGGGCGCTGAAATACCATGCCGATTTTGCGTCGCAAATTCGCCACGTCCACGCGTTCATCGTAGATGCTGCGCTCTTCAAACTCGATATCGCCGGTAATGCTGACGTCATCGATTAGGTCATTCATGCGATTGAAACATCGCAGCAAGGTTGATTTTCCGCAGCCTGATGGCCCGATAAATGCGGTGACCTTACGGGTTGCAATTTGCATATTGATGTTCGCTAACGCCTGCTTGTCGCCGTAAAACAGAGACAGGTCCTTAACGCTTAAGCTGGTCTCTTCAAGCGTTTTGTCCACTGGTGCTTCGGCGTTTGGATTGGATGATGTCATAGACATTAACTTTCAACTCCTCGGTAAAGGCGCTCAAGGCGACCACGCAGTGTGATAGCAGTGAGGTTTAGCGCAACGATAAGGGTAACCAACAACAAGGCTGTGGCGTAGACCAGCGGCCTGGCCGCTTCAACATTAGGGCTCTGGAATCCAACATCGTAAATATGAAACCCAAGGTGCATAAATTTGCGGTCTAAGTGCAAATAGGGGAAGTTCGCATCCAGGGGGAGGGTAGGTGCCAGCTTCACGACGCCCACCAACATTAGGGGAGCAACCTCTCCGGCAGCGCGCGCTACCGCCAGAATTACACCGGTTAAAATTGCGGGGCTGGCCATGGGCAAAATCACTTTGAATAGTGTCTCCGCCTTTGTTGCGCCCAAAGCCATACTGCCTTCACGCAAAGATCGTGGAATCCGAGTTAGGCCTTCTTCAGTCGATACGATGACCACGGGAACGGTAAGCAAAGCCAAGGTTAACGATGCCCACATTAACCCTGGCGTGCCGAAGGTAGGCGCTGGGAGAGCCTCAGGGTAGAACAACTGATCAATGTTGCCGCCGAGAAAATAGACAAAGAACCCTAAACCGAATACGCCGTAAACGATGGAAGGTACGCCGGCGAGGTTGTTCACCGCGACTCGGATAATCCTCACGAGTGGGCCCTGTTTGGCGTATTCGCGCAGATAGACGGCTGCGATGACACCGAAAGGCGTGACGATGACGGACATCAGCAAGACCATCAAAATGGTGCCAAAAATCGCCGGAAAAACGCCGCCCTCGGTGTTCGCTTCTCGGGGGTTTTCAGAAAGAAAACGCCACAGATTGGAAAGGTACAGTGCGCCTTTTTCAATGCCGCTCATGGGATTCGGCCGCCAAGTGTGCAAAACGTCCGACATCTTGATGTTAATTAGGGACTGATCAGCGGTCTCGATCAATAGATAGCCTTGGTTGAGCTGCGCATAGAGCGTACGTAGCTCGGTGCTGCTGATGGTGTACTCATCCCTGAGCGCTTGCTCCTCCGCGGTGATGCTTAGGAGTCTGGGAACCGTCAGGCCTGAGAGTTCGATTCGCCGCCGCTCCAGGCGTAAACGCTCGAGATCATTGTTGATGCGGTTTAGCACTCCACCCTCGAGATCATCAATCTTGCTGCGAATCTCTGAGGTCCCGACAAGTCGGTCGACGATGGCTGGAAGAACATCGGTGCCAGTGAACACAGTCAGATTGGCACTGCGGTCATTAGCATCAACGGGAACTTCAACCCTCACGGGCACGCCATAGGCGTTACCCCACTCCAGCCGTTCTATGGCCACCACGTCCTCTGGATAGGTCATGGCGGTGATCTGAGCTTGGTATATCCAGCGAAAATCTGGGGCCGCTACTTTGCGGTTGCCAGTTTTAACCAGCCAGCGCTGCATCACATCGCTGTCTGGATTGACCCATGCAGCTGGGCCGCCGCTTTCCAGAAATTGCTCTACCGGAAGGGTATCCAGCTCAATTAACTCGCCGTAGACCTGTCCAGCTTTGCCGGTTTCAGTTTCATACTCGATAAGCGCGATGTCTGATGGCCAAAAGTGGGCGAGACCTTTTGCAGCGAGTAGCAGCAATATGCCCACTACGGCGGTGACGCTGATGCCAACGGCGGCGGCGTTCATCCAGATCCAAGGTTCCCCTGACGCAAACCAGCGTTTAAAAAAAGACGTTTTACCCGGAGCGCGGTTGATGGACTGGGTCATGTTATAGGCTTCCATATCGGGCACGCAGCCTTTGGCGTACAACTTCGGCGACGGTGTTTAGCACGAAGGTGAAGGCAAATAGCACCAGCGCGGCGAGGAACAGTATGCGGTAGTGGGTACTGTCCAGTTCCGATTCCGGCAGCTCCACGGCGATGTTGGCGGCAAAGGTTCGCATGCCCTCAAAAATATTCCATTCCATGAGAGGCGTGTTGCCCGTTGCCATAAGTACGATCATGGTCTCGCCAACAGCTCGGCCCATGCCGATCATGACTGCAGAGAAGATCCCCGGGCTCGCCGTTAGCAGAACGACCTTCACCAAGGTTTGCCATTCCGTAGCGCCTAGGGCCAAGGAGCCTCTGACCAGATGTGTTGGCACCGCGTATACCGCGTCTTCGGCGATAGAGAAAATCGTCGGGATCACCGCAAGTCCCATAATTAGACCTACGATCAGCGCGTTGCGCTGGTCGTAGTCCAGACCGAGGACCGTGCGGAACCAGGCCCGGCTGTCGCCGAGGAAAAATGCCTCTTCAAACCAAGGGCCGGACACGAAGGCCGCATATACCGTGAGAATAATCAGCGGGACCACAATCATGCCGTACCAACCGTCGAAGCGCCGCGTAAGCTGGTCAGGCAGAAGCGACCACAATATGGCCAGCAAAAACAAACCAACGGGTAAAACCACGAATATGCTGAGCACACTGGATAAATTGTCTTCGACGATGGGGGCGAGCCAAAGACCACCGATAAAACCAAGAATCACTGTTGGCAGTGCGGCCATAATTTCAATGCCTGGCTTTACCCAGCTACGCATGCCTGGTGCCATAAAATAGGCTGTATAGATGGCTCCCATGATGGCAATGGGCACTGCAAATAACAGCGCATAAAAGGCAGCTTTCAACGTACCAAAAGCTAGCGGCGTCAACGAGAATTTAGGCTCAAAATCGTTGTCCGCGGAAGAAGACTGCCAGCTGTAAATGGGTTCGTTGTACCCCTCGTACCAGACCTCAGACCAGAGCGCGCTAAAGGAAATTTCTGGGTGCTCGTTATGCAGCGTTAACAGGCTCACCAGGCTGTTGTTGGGCGCACTGACCAAAGCATTTGATCTGGGTGAGATCGCGACAGGAACGTTCTCGGGTAAATTCGCCGGGAAGCTGGCCAGTTGGCGTCCGGACGTGGGGTACATCAGATGCACCGAGCCGGCGTCATCGATGGCCATAAATCCTTTGCGGCGCGGTTCCGTTACAAAACGACGCACGGGGATGTCCAGTTTGAACTGGCGAATGGCGTCTAGCCGCGTGCCTAGGGAATCGGTGTAGATACCATACTGGGTAATGTTGCCGTCAGCTGTGGCGACAACCAAGGAGTAACGTCCCAGCAGTGGTGCGACGGCAGTAAGCGTCTGGTCCGGCTGCAGGAGCCTACCCGCGTACATCCGAGTGGGCTGATTTAGTGATCCGATTCCATAAATCTCGATCTCGCCGTTAGCGCCGATAACGTAGACCCACTGGTTGCGTGGGCCAATATGCAGGCTGGAAATGAGAAAACCTGCGTTGAGCGTCACTTGCTGTGGCGGCGTTAAATCAAAACCAAGCTCCACGTCCCGAAATTTACGCAGCAGCACTTGGCTGCCTGATCCGCTGGCGATAAGAAGCTCAGTATCGAATAGGTGGGTGTCAAAGGCCTGGGCATCACCAATTGCTATGCCTTGACGTCCAAATGGGAAATCTATGGACGAAGCCAACTGGCGCTGGTTTTCCACAAAGTTCACCACGTGCTGGGCCCGCAGAAACTGTAGGTTGTTGGCGTCATCTACTGCGGCGTAAAGATCGACCAAAGGGTAGGTTCGCTTTATAGATCGAATCTGCAAGCCCAGATCAAAAGCAGCGACCGGGCGGCCGCTACTTTGATCATAAAATTCAACAATGCCGTTGGAGCTGAAACGCGAAACCACTTCGCCGTTTTCACTGATGTCGACCAGTGCGGTTGGGCGCTTCACCGCTTGAATTTGCTTGCCGGGCTGAATGTCAGCGCCAGCGAAAATGGGTGCAACCACCCACATTAAATAGGCAAAAATCAATGTGATAGCTGCGATGACGGCGCCGCCGCCGATCCCCACCACCGTTTCAGTGATGCGATTGATCCAATGGCGACGCCGCGACAGGCGTCCGAAGGAGTCGACTTCATTCATTCAGAACGACCTGTCCAGAGAGTGAAAGATTTAGTTGAGTTTGCTGAGCTCGCGCCGTGCAACCTCCGGCGAGACGGGAATATACCCATCCTTTTCGACAATTTCTTGCCCTTCTTTTGATAAGACCAGCTTGATAAATTCTCGTTCGAGTGGTGGCAACGGTTCGCCGGGTTTTTTGTTCACGTAGACGTAGAGATATCGTGACAATGGGTAGTCACCGCTCAGCGCATTCTCTGGCGTGGCAGCAACAGGCGCGCTCCCATTCTTCGACAGCGCTAAGGCCTTTACTCCTGAAGTGATATAGCCGATACCGGAATAGCCGATACCGTTGAGGGAAGATGCAACCGCCTGAACTACTGACGCAGATCCTGGCTGTTCATTCACGCTGCCCTTGAAATCGCCAGAGCAAAGTCCGACCTTCTTAAAGTATCCATAGGTGCCGGAAACAGAGTTTCGCCCATACAGCTGAATTGGTCTTTCTTGCCAGCTGCCATCCAGATCAAACCCGCCCCAAGCATCAACGCTAATCGGAGCACCGCAGCGTCGCGTTTCCGAAAATGCCGCGTCAACCTGTGCGATTGACAGCGCTTCGAGAGGGTTGTCTTTGTGCACGTAGACTGCCAAGGCATCGATGGCGACCCGGACAGCCGTAGGTTTGTAACCGAAGCGGCTTTCAAAGGCTTCGATTTCCTTGTCTTTCATGGCGCGGCTCATGGGACCAAAGTTAGCAGTACCCTCAGTTAGGGCCGGTGGCGCGGTGGAGGAGCCTGCCGCTTGAACTTGGATGTTGACGCTGGGGTAATTGCGCTTGAATCCTTCTGTCCAAAGGGTCATTAAGTTGGCCAGGGTATCTGAGCCAATGCTGGACAGATTGCCAGAAATGCCTGTGACGCTCTCATAGTCAGCCAACTCGTCATCAGCAGCGGTCTCACTGACCGCAGACGAACTTTCCGCCACAGCAATTGGAGTAACGGACACCACCTCAACGGCCTCAGGTGCTTGAGCGACCGCTGCTTGCTTTGGCGCTTCGTCGCTGGAGCAGGCGGCTAGCAGTAGGACAGTGCCTAATAACGGTAGTAATCGGATAGATTTAACTCCTGCAGAGCGGGAAGAAAGAACAGATTTTAGATAATCGATCATAGTTGCTTCTCTTTTTCTCAAATGAAGACCCCGAGGAGTCCTATTAACAGCTAGCCGACGGCATCGGTAGCATTCTGTTGGGCCTCAGACGCAGGTCTGAAGTCGCAGTAAAAGGTGCTGCCTTGATTCAAAGTGCTGTCAATTTGCAGCTGGGAATTGTGTCGTTTCAGTACATGTTTCACGATGGCGAGCCCCAGACCCGTACCACCCCTTGCCTGAGCTCCGGTGACATCGACTCGGAAGAAGCGCTCTGTAAGCCGGTCGATGTACTCTGCGGGTATGCCGGTACCGCTGTCCGTTACCGCCAGCCTGACGGCACCGTCTGCAATATTCCGCCAGCTGATTTCAATACCCGTGGATTCATTGCTGTGGCGGATGGCGTTACTGAGCAGATTGACGCACACCGAGTGAAGCTCTTTTTCGGTGCCCAGTACATTGGCTTTGGAGTCCAAGCGAACGGTTATTTGGTTTGGATAACTCTGCAAAGATTCCAGTTCGTTCACAGCGTTTTGAATCAGATTCGGCATAGCAACCTCTGACGGTTCGACGATATCGCTGGATGCTTCCAGCTGGGTCAGCAGCAACAGGTCCTCTACCAGTGACTGCATGCGATTCAACGGCGTAGTGAATTTGCCCAAAAGCTGGAGCCGCAGGTCATCGGATACTGAATCGTCGTTAATGGTTTCTAAGTAGCCATTTACTACGGTCAGCGGCGTTCGTAACTCATGAGAGACATTGGCAACAAACTGCTGGCGCATGGTTAGCAGGCGATTCGACGAAGTGATGTCACGAACTAGAATCAACTTGCGCTGGGACTCTGAATCAAATCGACGCGCCTCCAGCTGGCGCTCGGGGTCAAGAGGGGAGCTGAACTCGAAGGTAGGGCTGTCGTCCTCTTGACGCAGGAAAGCGGCAAAGTCTGGATTTCGCACGATGTTCGCGAGTCCCAGACCGGTGTCTTCTTTTTTCAGATTGAACATCGTTCTCGCCGCCGTGTTCATGGTTTCAATGGCGCCGCCAGCATCCAGCAAAATTACTGCGTCTGGGATCAGCTCTGTAACGCCGACGATTTCTCGCACTCGAGCCAACATGGAGCGAGCACGCCGACGTTCTCTTCCAAGCTGCCGATACGGCGATGTTGCCAGTTCGTACCATGACTCCGAGCCGTTTTTTGGCAGCGTGAGTGGACGCCGGGCCCACTGGCGGAACTTTTCAAACTCTCCGTATTGGCGGGTAATCCAAATCATGGCAGCGAGAAAAAAGGCCCAGCCCATTTGGTCGGTAAGCAGGCCACCGCAGACTGCGAGAATCCCCAATAACCCAATAAAAGGCAGTTCGTTAGCGGATCTCATTGTCCGAAAGCTTCCAAAGCGACCGTGCGTCGAACGGGCGCAACAGTGCTATCGGTATGTGACAGCATCATGACATTTTTACTCGCCGCGCTGGGTTTAAGCATCTTATCTCTGTGTTACCAATTGACGGCTTAGTATTTGATCATCAAATCAAGCATAAAACGCGTGTAATCTTCCTCATTGCCGAAATCTAGGTTGCGTTCGTTCAAAAATAACGTGCCGCCGACTTTCACTTTTTTGTTGAAGCTATAGCTGGCAGCTAGCTTATGGCCCTTGGCATCGGTACCGCCGCCGCCGAAGTCAGAATCCGTGAGCAACGCATAGACGGAATCGGCCTCGATATCCTGATATGCCCAGCCCAGGCTCCACTCAGCCACGCTAAGCTTGGTGCCGAAAACGTAGCCAGCGTCGTGATCGTTAGCACCTAAATTCTTCACGTAATCGGCATACACCGATGCCTTACCCAGGCTGGTGGGGAACTTCAATTCGGTGAAGCCTTCGAGCAATTCAAAGTCGGAAACATAGTGCCCATTTGCGGTCAGGCGATTGCCAGAGAAGTTATTGGCACCCTCAGGATCTTCCGTTGGCTGGTTGAGTCCGGTGTACTCGTAGTAGCCCATGCCAGCGGTCAGCTTGGCAGATGCAAACGCAGGGACCGTGATGCCAGCTTGCGCGCCCAGCAACAACACGTCGTTACCGCTCTTCGATTCATCAATCCACGTACCCAGGGCGTTGACGAAAATATCGCCTTGAGCGTACTTAAGGCCAATACCTTCTGGGCGCAGGTCACCGTCCCACAGTAAGCCATTACCGCCCACCCGAAGCAGGGTGTTTTTGAATTTACCCGCATAGATGTCCAGATCCTGATTCGTAGGTTGGAAGCGAGCGTAGGCCTGATCGATATTCACGCCCTTGGAGGAGAAGTTGTCACCGAGGGTCTGATTGGTAGATATCGGGTCATCGCTGCCGCTGGCGAGCTCAAAACCCAGCATGGTGCTGTCGTTGATCGTCGCTTTCATGCCCACTCGGGCGCGGATGCGGTTGCGCAGACGATCTGGCTTGCCCTCTACATCGATAGACTCGTACCGATAGCGCAGGTCTGCGTTGAGTTTGATTCGATCTGTAGGCTGCACTGCTGAGGATTGGGGCTTACTAGACGCTACCGCCGCCGATTTTATAGCGCCGCTTTGTTGTTGTGCCTCTAGCGTCTCCAATCTGGCGGACAGCGCCCGCAATTCCGCACGAAGCTGTGAAATAGTAGCGGCATCGTCGCTGGCCCAGATGTTCGGCGTACTTAAGCAAAAGACCGTGCCCAAGGCGAACAAAGCTGATCGGATCTTTGAAGCTGAACTCGACATATCGATTCCCTACGTAATTAAGACGCGGGAAGGGTGACGGTTGAATGTTACTTATTTGTGACAATGTGACACTTTTAGGGCGCCACAATCATGCCGCCGCCGCAGCGATACAGGTCGGCGGCATGGATAGACGACTCAAATCGCTTAGACCTCCATGGGCTTTAACAGCTTTGGCCAGCGCTCCATGCTAGCTTCAATTTGTTCGCCTATGGCCTCAACGCTCCAGGGCTCAGACATAGGGTCTTTCTCGGCCAGAACATCATACTGCCAAGACAACAGGGTGGTTCTGTTGCCGCTGACGCAAAACTGACGCCCGGTAACCTTTGCCGCTGCATCGGTGCACAGCCACGCTACGGTGGGAGAAACCTTTTCTGGGGCCATGCGCACGGCGGTTTCGTCGCTTTCAGGCATCAAGTCTTCAGTCATTCGAGATAGGGCCGCTGGAGCCAGTACGTTCACCGTGATCCCATACTTTACGCCCTCTAAGGCCAGTACCCGCATAAAACCAGCCATGCCTGCCTTGGCGGCGCCGTAGTTGGCTTGCCCAAAGTTGCCGATTAACCCCGACGTGGAGCTGGTCATAATGATTCGACCGCCTTCACCTTGCTCGAGCATTTGCGTCCATGCGTGCTTAGTCGCCAGATAACTGCCGCGCAGATGGACGTCGATAACCGCATCCCATTCCGCGTCCGTCATATTTTTAAACGAGCGGTCGCGCAAAATGCCGGCGTTGTTAATGAGAATGTCCAGGCGCCCGAAGTTGTCTACTGCGCACTTCACCATGGCCGCCGCGGCATCGTCGTCGGTGACCGAGCCGTAGGTGGCTGCAGCCTGGCCGCCAGCAGCGCGAATTTCCTCTACTACGGTATCTGCCATGCTAGTGCCGCTGCCGGTGCCATCCCTGGCTCCACCCAAGTCGTTTACAACGACGCTGGCACCGTGCTGCGCTAGCAGCATGGCATGAGCTCGGCCTAACCCGCCGCCGGCACCGGTAACAATGGCTACCTTTCCATCCAATAAACCCATAGTCCTCTCCTTGTTGTGTTTTAAGCTCTAACTTAGGTCCGCCAAGATATTCTTGGGGTGTTGGCGTCAAATCGCCGCGCTTTTGCGCGTCATCTGACGCTGTGTTTATGACGAATCTCAATTACTCGAATGTTGGTGCCTGAAATCGAGGCGCGCAAGCCCTGATTAACTGACTTGGGTTTTAATGGCGATGGCACCCGTTCGTTTCATGTCTCTATACAGCGCGTTGAATCCCCAGCCAGCCATAGCGCTAAAGATCGCGGCTGCGCCGAACACCCAGGAGCCAATGCCCGACCAAGAACTGCCGAATACGGGGTTATTGGACCATCCGGCGTAAAGCAATATGCCCAGGAATGGTGCCGTTGCGCCGCGCAACCCGGTCAGCGTTACGTGCAGACCCATGTAGGCAGCAAGTTGATCTTGGCGGGCAAAATCGTTGTGCCCCAGCTGCCATGCGAGAGTGCCGCCGCCTCGAGCCACCCCCATGATGGTGCGCGCGATAACTAACCAAGTTAAGGATTCCAGCATCGCCCCTACCATAGTGAGCAGCTGGGCGATTATCCAAAGCACGCTTTGGCGAGAGCGAAATTGAGCCACGTGTACGCGGTCTAGATACGCTGCCCAGACAGGCATGGAAACCAAGCTGACGGCAAACGGAATGACCATGGTAATAAGCATCGACAAGGTGTATGACGCCTCCATCTGGCGGGTCACAATGAAAATCAGCGGAGCCTCGATGAGCATGTTGCTGAAACCCGCGCCAAACATGTTCAGCTGATACCAGCGAAACAGCCTGTCCTCTTTGAGAATTTGCAGAAAGCCCAGGGCCGCCGTGGGACTGCGGCGCTCTGCACGCTCGCGTACCCGCTGACGCGCCTCACCAATCACCCGAACTTGAGCAAAGAACAGTAAGCCAAGACAGCCCACGAGTGCGCCGCCCCAATAGATCCAACCTAAACTCTGGGGATAGGCATCCAGTAACGGGCCGATGGCGGATGAAATGATAACGGTCATCACCGCGTTGATCATTTGCAGTTGGCTGGTGGCTCTGGCTCGCTGATGCCGAGCATAGTTCAAGCTCCAAATGACGCTGCGCAGGGTAACGACTCCGGCCAACAGCACTCGGGAGGCGATCATGGCGGACACTAAGACTGCGGCACCAAACTCACCGCTAGGCACCAGGGCAACGGCGATCACGCAGCCAATGATCAACGCCTGCATTAGACAGGCCGTGGCAACTTTGGAACGGCCGGCAGCCAGGCGACTCCAGAAAAAGCTGGAAAGATTGGCAAACATAGGTGCTGCGCTGACCAAGGCCAGCACAAAAGGGCTGACCTGATAGATTTTGGCCGCAATGACGCCGACCACGCCGCCTTCAAGCAGCACCAAGGCCGCAGGCAACGCAACTTCTGCGGCCTTCTCCGAGTTAAAACTGCGCTGAATTGGCGGCGGCAGCTGCAGGTCGGTCCAAGACACCGTGCTAACGCCAGCTAGTCTGGGTTAGCACTTTACCGGTTTGGCCCACGATTCATGGGGTAGGGCTGCCACCGTTCCAGTGGAACTTTAGGCAGCACCGTTGGGTTAACGCAGCTCATCGGCCAACGATTGCGCAGAACCAGGGCTACCTCGCGCCCAACTCGTCGCCGTGTTTCGGGTCGCATGCGTGTGGTGGCCGATGCTACATGGGGGCTGATCAGCACATTCTCCCGATGCAGTAGGGGATTGTCCGGCGCCGGCGGCTCTTGTTCCAGGACGTCCAGACCTGCTCCGGCAATGGCCCCATCGTCCAGCGCCTTGATCAACGCCTGCTCGTCAATCAGCGGGCCTCGAGCGGTATTTACGACAACGGCATGGTCGGGCAGCTTCGCGAAGGCGTCAGCATTGATGGCGTGATGGGTTTCCTCGTTATGGGGAGCGTGCAGCGAAAGGTAATCCGAGCGCCCCAGCAACTCATCCATACTCACGGGCTCAACACCGTCTTCAGAGATCGTTAGCTCGCTAACGTAAGGATCAAAGGCGATGACATGCATGCCGAAGGCTTTGGCTCGGCGTGCCGTACAGCGCGCAACATTACCGTATGCAAACAGCCCCAATGTTTGTCCCATTAAGCGCGGGGTGTGATTCAACAGGGGCCGGCCAGACCACCAGTCGCCCTGAGCCGCCATGCGGTTCATGGTTTTCATTTGGCGCGCGCAGCCTAGCAACATCATCATGGCGTGGTCCGCCACTTCTTCAATAAACACGTCAGGCACATTTGTCACAACGATGCCTGCACGAGTAGCGGCTTCAATATCCACCATGTCCACGCCCACGCTGCCGACCCCAATCACCACACAATTCTCCAGCTGCTCGATGAGCTGGGCGTCGATGCGAAATCCCCAGGAGGTAATGATGCCGTCCATATGCTTCACGCCTGCGGCAAACTCTTCCGGCGTTTTTGCGGCCACCTCGATGATTTCCGCGACCGGGTCAAGAGCCTCAAGCTCAAGGGAATATCGAATGGCAACTTCTTCCGGGTTGGCCTGTCGAGGCAGCTGAATTCCAATTTTCTTTTTATTGCCGGTCATTTTCCCCTCCTGAAACTGGCCCCTGGCGCCATCGGTTTTGTGGGGCAGTGTATCAGGCTTGCTCCCGAGCATGGGTTATCTCATCCTTGGCCGTCACGCCATCATCAAGGAGTCCTCAGTGCCGGATATTCCAGCCACCATAACGCTCATTGTCTGTCTCGTCCTGGGCGCTGGAGTTGGCGCCAGCGTTGTTGGGTTGCTGCTGAAAAGTCGTGGCCAAGCTGCCCTCGCAGTGGTGGAAAAAGAGCTAGCGGCGCTGCAGGCCGTTGAGGGTATGGCCGGCCAGCGGCAGCAGGAGCTTACCGAGCACAACATCGCGCTGCAGCATCAGCTGACGGTAAAACAAACAGAATACGCCTCGTTGGTCGGGCGCATGGAAGAGGCTCAGGCCAGCTTTGCCGCCAGGGAAAAACTGCTGCGCGAATCTAACCAGCGTATGAAAGTGGAGTTTGAGTCCCTGGCCACCAAGGTGCTCAACGTCCAAAGCGCCCAACAGCAGCAGTCTTTAGACGTCATGCTCAATCCATTTCGGGAGCAAATCGGCGACTTTCGCAAGCGCGTCGAAGAGGTCTATCGGTCTGATACGAAAGAGCGAGCGTCGCTGCTAAAGGAAATGCAAAACCTGCAGCTGGCCAGTAACCGTATTAACGAAGAGGCGGAGAATCTGACCAAGGCACTGAAAGGCGACAATAAAATTCAGGGCAATTGGGGAGAGCTGGTGCTGGAGCGCATCCTCGAAGACTCCGGCCTGAGAAAAGGTCATGAGTACTTTGTTCAGCCCTCCAGCAAGGATCAGCAGGGACGTTTGAAGCGACCGGATATCGTCATTCGGCTGCCTGAGGGCAAGGACGTAGTCGTCGACTCTAAGGTAACCCTGGTGGCCTATGAGCAGGCCCTGGCAACCGAGGACGATGACGCCCGCCAGCTGTTCTTAAAGCAGCATGTTGAGGCGGTAAAGGGCCAAATTAAAAAGTTGGCCGAGCAAGATTACGATCAGCTGCCAGATTTGCGCTCCTTGGACTTTGTGCTGCTTTTCATTCCTATTGAGTCCGCTTTTACCCTCGCCATGGAGCTGGACGCCAAATTATTCATCGAGGCCTTTAACAAACGCATCATGCTGGTGAGCCCTACAACCTTGATGATGGCATTGCGAATCATCGACAACCTCTGGCAGGTGGAAAAACAAAATCGCAATGCCCAGGACATCGCCCAGCGGGCGGGGGCTCTCTACGACAAGTTGCAGGGAGTGGTGGACGAAGTGGATAAACTGGGTCGTCAGCTGGGAACGGTACAGGGAACCTACGATACGCTTTACGGGCGCCTGGCCAGCGGCCGGGGCAACCTGGTCAGTCAGGCTGAAAAGCTTCGCGAGTTGGGCGCTCCGGTTAAGAAAGTCATCACGCCGCTATTGGCCGGAAGCACGAATGAGGAGGATACGGAAGGCAGTGCACCCGGACCGACAACTTTGCCCTCCGATAACACCACACATTAATAGTGCCCAGCGAAAATAGTGCCCAGCGAACGACGAAAAATCCTGGGTTACACAGCTGGCCCGGCAATAAAGGCTGGGGTTTCACAAATGGTGTAGGGGTGGAGTTGATTGTCCTGCAGTGGCCAACGCAAGGTTCGTGCGCCCTCCAGCTTCTCGCGCTGCAGCTGCTCGTCGCTGGGCTTGTGGGACAAACTGTCGATGGCTTCCCAAATGGGATTGAAGGGCTGCAGCTTGTCGAAATAGCAGCGGCTTTCACCGCGTGAATCCGGCAGCTCAAGCACCTCGATGCCTTGAATCAGCGCCCAGTGGGAAAACCAGCTTTGTTCGCCATCCCGCACGGCGAACAGCAACGGCACCCACTGATTTTGCGCATCAGCTCGACGGTAAAAACTCTGGGCTACCCGCCACAGATGTTGATCTTTAAACAGACCGCCGCTGTCAGCCTCTAGCATCGCTGCAATGCTTTTGGGCGACACCACTGTGGCCAGGCAAAATTCACACACCGTTTTTTCCGCGTCCACCCTTTACCTCTGTTTGACGTGCTTTAGGACAATAGCCGGTTCAAGCCCGACCCTGCCGTTAAGCCTGCTATGCTCAGGCTATGACAGCTAAGGATCCTACCTCTTTTAACGCCGATATTGGTCAATCAAGCCAAGCCCAGTCCTTAGTGACCTCAGCGGCGGTTTTCACGCCGGTGCTTGAAGCCCATCAGCCTGCACCTGAGGACTATTATCAAAACACCTTCACCGAGATCGTAACCTTCGTCGCCGCTCACTACGCCAGCGTGGTACCGGGCGAGGTGCTTCATACCTTGCAAAATTTTCTTAAGGCCAGGCCTGCGGAACAGCGGTTGCTGGCGCGCCTGTTGACCCGCAAAGGCCCGGTATTTTTTGAAAACCACCTGCGCTATCGCGAGGTTCCCGATATCCAGCAAGCCATTAGCCGACTGGAGAACTGCGGTTTGATCCGACGAGGAAGCGATGTTCCCGCCGACGTGCTTTTGGCAAGTCTGACCAAATCCAACTTGCTCGACATGTTTGCCAATACCTATGGCAGGTTGAGCGGGGCCAAGTCTCTGCGCAAGGACAAGCTGCTAGAGCATCTGCTTGGTCATCGAGATGACCGCAGCATCCGCCGCACTGTGTGGCACACCGAGCCTTGGTGCACTATCGCTGCAGTTGAGCACTGGCAGCTAGCACAGCTGCTGTATTTCGGCCGGTCCGGCCAGGATTGGTCTGCCCACGTGCGTCGCGATTTGGGTCAACTTCGTTATGAACAGGTGGAGCTGTCTCAGACGCGGTTCGCAGACGCTGCAGACCTGCAATGTTATTTGCGCGAGCGCGAGCTAAGCCGGCGAGTTTTCAGGCTCGAGGACTGGCCCCGACTGTTACCGGGTTTGGTGGCAGATTTGCTGCAGCCAGTCACTGATCCGTTGTCGGCGCGTCTGCGCAACCGCAGTTTGCTGCGCGTGGGTAAATGGTGTGAGCGTCGAGAAGAGTGGTCGACGGCGCTAGCGGTTTACGAACGCGCGGGCATCCCACCATCCCGCGAAAGGCGAGTGCGAATTCTTCATAAGCTCGGCAGGCATGAGGATAGTGAAGTGCTACGTGCGCAAATGTTGGAATTCCCGCAAAGCGCGACTGAGAGCGTTTTTGCTCAGCGCTTCAAGCGCCGCGGTTTTGGGTTTAGCCCCGACACCACCTGCTGGAACCTAGCGCAGCCCCAGGATTCGGTGGAGCAATATGTTTTGGAGGAGTTGGTTGCTCAGGGCGGGTGGGGAATCCACAGCGAAAACGCCTTGCTCAAAACGCTCACGGGCCTCATCTATTGGCAGGCCATTTTTTCTCCCCAACCTGGGGCTTTCACGAACCCGTTTCAGGCTGCGCCCCAGGATCTGCATGAGCCTGACTTTGTGTTGCAGCGTGCGCAGACCATCGCGGCGATCGAGGCTCGGATTAGCGCAGATGACGATTTGGCATCACACATGCGCGAGATTTGTGAGGCTAAGCGGGGCATCGCTAACCCTCTGGTTAGCTGGGGTTTGCTCGAAGCGATAGAGCTCGATCAGTGGTTAAACGCGCTGCCCGGGGACTGGATTAGGAACCTTAGCTATTTTTTGATTCGCAATCTCAGCGACTACCGCAAAGGGTTCCCGGATCTCTTTGTCTGCTATCCCAACGGTGATGTCGAATTGGTGGAAGTAAAGGGGCCGGGTGATCAGCTGCAGCCCCAGCAGCGAGCGTGGTTCGAGGTATTTAAACGGCTCGGCATCCGAGCCCGCGTCATCAAGCTCAGGCTATAGCGTGAAGGCCATCGCCGTCAGAGATTTAGCGGCCTTTGTGTTCCGCGCTGGGGATTTGTACTCCAGCGGTGAGGGTGGTCGCGTGGAAGCTTGGGAGGGCACGGCGGCGCATACCGCCCTCCAGCAGCAACGCAGCGCGGCGGACCAGCACTACCGCAAAGAAGTAGCGATAAAACTGCCCATCACGCTGTTGGGTGACCAGAGCGTGCTGCAGGGTCGAATTGATGGGTTGACGCGTAATCCGCATAAGCAGCCAGTTGTAGAGGAGTACAAAACCTCACGCAGTAGCTCTCCGGCGCTACGCCCGGCGGATGAGGCTCAGGCTTGGCTATACGCCGGCATGCTCTGTTCGGTGGATCCCAGTGTGGCGACGGTGACCACGCGGACAATCTATATCGATCCACAGGGTGTCGAGCTGGCCACTTATGAACACGCGTTAACCGCTGACCAGGCTGTCTCGTTTCTCGCCTTTGTGCTGACAAGCTTCAACAGCTACCTGCAGCGTCTAAACAAACGTCATCGCCAGCGGCAGCAGTGGGCTGCCGATTTATCGTTTCCCTATCCAAGCTATCGGAAGAACCAGCGTGCGATGGCAGGGCAGGTATATTCCAGCGTTGTCGAGGCGCAAAACCTGTTGCTGGAGGCGGTCACCGGCAGCGGTAAAACCATGGGGATTTTGTATCCGGCGATAAAGGCACAGGGCCTAAACGAGCAGTTTTTCTTTTTGACCAGCAGAACCCGGGGCGCCGACGCAGCGCTGGACGCACTGGAGCAATTAATTGCTAAGGATTGCTTGGTGCCCCTGCGAGCGGTGCAAATCACCGCTAAAGAAAAAACCTGCCCGCTGGAGCAAATGACCTGTGATCCGGCGCTTTGCCCGAATGCCGCTGACTATTACAGTAAGGTGCCCAAAGCCTTATCTGCTTTGGACCAGCACCCACTGGCGCGGCGCAGCGTTATCGAATCAATTGCCGCCGAGCATGCAGTTTGTCCCTTCGAGTTAAGCCTGGACAGCGCTACCACCGCTGACATCATTATAGGTGACTACAATTACGTGTTTGATCCCAACGTTCGGCTTCAGCGGTTTGTTCATCAAGGCCATCAGTCATTACTGATAGACGAAGCCCACCAACTATCCCATCGGGTTAACGACATGCTGACGGTAACGCTCACTGCGGATCAGCTGAACCAGGCGTTGGCCGCATCCCGGCATGACCTCCGTCCGGCGCTGCAGGCGCTGCAGGCAGCTTTGAATCGCACTAGCAAAAGCGTGCTGAGTCGAAAGGGCGCCGGGGTAAAGCCGAGCCAACAGGGGTATTTGACGTGTGTGCAGAGCAACGAAGAAAGCAAGATCCTAGATCGTGCCATGCTGGAGTTCCTGCAGGCTTGTGAGGCAGCGATGAGCGATGCCAAGCAATCGGCAGGGCCCCAAACCCCAGTGACCTCCGGGCCTGACTATGAAACGCAGGCCGCTACGCAACCGCTTTTTCCGCCTGCCGCCGGGCCCGAGGCGGCAGCTGCAGACGTCAGCTCTGATCCAAGCCCGGGCAGCTCTGATCACAATCGCCTGCCCGAGGAGGCGCTGGAACTTTACTTCGCAGCACTAGCCTGGCACCGCTCGGACAAGTGGACGGATAACAACCACCACCGTGATCTCGTTACCGTCCAGCAATACCAGGGTAAGGCTCGGGTTAAATTCCGTTCCATACGCCGCCAATGCATCGACAGCAGTCACTACTGTGCGCAAATCATGTCAGACCACAGGGCGGTCATTCGCTTTTCCGGCACTCTTTCACCGCTGAATTTATTTCAGCGAGTGCATGGCCAAGTCCCGCCCAATGGTGACGACAGCGCCGAGGCGAATAAGGCCGTGCGAGCGCAAACACCCTTTCACCCCGAGCAGCTCGGTGTGTTCGCGATTGCCGACATTGATACTTTCTATCAGCAACGCCAGCGCAGCCTGCCGGCACTGCACGCACTACTGAAAACCCTGCAGGAAGCTCGTCCTGGTCGGTATCTGGTTGCCATGCCTTCCTATGAGTACCTCGCTCAACTCGGGGACCACGCCGATGCCGATGAATGGTTTCTGCAGCAGACAAGGTCCATGGACGATGCTGAGCAGCTTGCGCTGCTGAAGAAATTTCAGTCCGCAGATCAGGCTGTTCTTGGCATCGTGATGGGAGGGGTGTTCAGCGAATCCGTTGACCTAGGCGCCGGCGCGCTGTCCGGCGTTGTTGTTGTGAGTCTTGGTTTGCCCCCGAAAGATCTGGCCAAGGATCTAATTCAACAACACTTCGATGATGTCCACGGTGCCGGTTGGGGGCGTCACATTGCGTACTTACAACCTGCCCTGTCCCGGACCGTGCAGGCGGCGGGGCGACTGATTCGCGGTCCCGGAGATCGAGGTGTTCTCTGCCTGGTGGATCCTCGGTTTGGCAGCACGGCCCTGCAAAACTACTACCCAGAACACTGGCGAGTTCAAGTAACGGCGACAAACCAGCTCAGTACCCGATTAAAAACCTTCTGGTCGCATGACTTACCGAACCGAGGAGATTAAGCTGCGCCCATGAACCGACGCACCAAAATTATTTGCACCATCGGACCCGCCACCGCCAGTTTTGAGGGGCTCAAAGCCCTGTACGAAGCGGGCATGAACGTGGTGCGAATTAACATGTCACACTCAGATCACGCCAGTGCGCTGAAGATCATTAACTGGATAAAAACCCTTAATCGACAGGTGGACTATCCGGTGCCGATTCTCCTGGATACTCAGGGGCCCGAAATACGAACAGGGGTGCTGGAAAACCCCATGGAGTTAAAACCCGGTGACGTAGTCACCCTCAGCGTTCGCGACGGCGACATGATCGAGCAGCGCTCTATCCACGTTAATTACACGGAGCTTGTTGACGTTGTGGAGGTCGGTCGGGTGATAACCGTGGACAATGGCTTGATGAACTTTAAAGTGCTGGAAAAAAAGGATCATCAGCTGACCTGCGAAGTCATTGACGGCGGCACCCTCGGCAGCCGCAAACACGTCAACTTGCCCGGTGTTCGAGTGAATTTACCGGCAATAACAAGCAAAGATCGGGCAGATATCGCCTTCGGTATGGAGCACGAGGTGGACTTCATTGCCTTGTCTTTTGTTCGAAGTCCTGACGATGTTGCCGAGCTGCGCGAGTTTCTGGGCAGGAAGCGCAACGTCATCAAAATCGTCGCCAAGATCGAAGATCAGGAGGGGGTAAACAAAATTCACGACATTGTGGCCGCTGCTGACGGTGTCATGGTGGCTCGCGGTGACCTGGGCATCGAAACCGACATAGCCGATTTACCGAACGTGCAGCGCCGAATCGTGCATGCCTGCGCCCGGCAGGGGAAGCGCTGCATCGTGGCGACCCACTTGCTGGAGTCCATGATCGAAAATCCGATTCCCACCAGGGCGGAGGTGACCGACGTGGCCAATGCTATTTATGAAGGCGTTGATGCGGTCATGCTCTCTGGCGAAACCAGTGTTGGCCAATATCCAGCCCGCTGTGTTGAGCAGTTGGCCAACATTGCTCATCGCACCGAACGTTTCCCCGGTTTGGGCTATGAAAAAGCCCTGGAGGTGAACAACGACAAACTTCACGTTGCAATCCATGCCGTGGCCTTGGCTGAGTCGGTAGAAGCGGAGGGAGTCATTGTCATTACCCGCCGGGGCCTTACCGCGGATTACGTCACTGCGGCTCGACCTCAGCACGTACCCATCTTCGCGTTTACTAACGACAGTCAGACCCGGCGCAGGCTGGCTTTAAACCGGTCGGTTTACGCCCATCGCATTGCCTTTAGTAACGATCCTGAAAAAACCTTGAAGCGGGCTTTTGACGTGCTGCGGAAAAAAGAAGGCATCGTTGCCGATGCCAAGCTGGTCGTGATTTCCGACGTGTTGGTAAATCAACCGACAGAGGCTATCCAGATCCGGCGGCTGTACTAGACCCCATTGATCACCAGATCATCCGCAGTGCAACAAACACCAGCATGACAGCGAATACGCGTTTCAAGGCCGCTGCGGGCAAACGCTGGGCAAAGGCCACTCCCATGGGGGCAGCAATAACGGCTCCAAGCACGATAAAAATAAAAGCCAGCACGTCGACGTAACCGATCAGACCCGCTTGTTCGGTTGCCGGTGCCAAGATCATGTAGCTCAGCGCGCCCATAGCGGCAATCGGCACCCCCAGCGCGCTGGCGGTAGCCGTTGCGTTGTGAGGCGGTACATTGAAGTAGATCAGAGTCGGCACGATTACGTTGCCGCCAGCGATCCCGGCTAGACCCGAAACCAATCCCCCGGTTACTCCAATCGGGGCGGACCCAATAACGCCAGGCAACGTGCGATTTGGTTTTGGCTTCCAGTCAAAAAACATGACTATGGCAACGGCAGAAAGAAACACGGCAAAGCCAAGGCGCAGGGTTTGGGTGGGCAAGAGCGGGGCAACGTAGCCGGCCCCCGCGCTGCCAAGCATGAGAAAGGGCAACAACTTCGTCACGATAGGCCAGAGCACCCGCTGGGCCTGAATTTGCGCATAGGCCGCCGACGCTGAAGTAAAAACAATGCAGGTCAACGAAGTCGCCACGGCAACCAGCAGCACGATATCTGGCGCATAGGCGCCGGTGCCGCTAAACAGCAAAAACAACACGGGTACGATGATGACGCCACCGCCTATGCCCAGTAAGCCGCCAATGAAGCCACTGCATAAGCCGACGATGAGAAATAAGGCGATAGAGACTAAGATGGCGCTTTCCTGCGGGTTCGATAACGATGTCGAGGTGACTGTAGTACGCGCAGAAGTGTATCGGAGTTTGTAAGCATGCAGAAATCATCCGTCTGGGTGTTGTCTCTGACGCTCTTGGCTGGGCCAGCGTGGGTGTCGGCCGAGCTGACAGCGCTGCCCAACGGCGACCAATATGAGGGCGAAGTAACCGACGGGGTGCTCAACGGCCCCGGCGTCTACTTGTGGGCCGACGGTGATCGCTACGAGGGTACTTTTGCTAACGCGCTGCCTCACGGTAGCGGCACTTATACTTGGGTCGACGGTCGCCAGTATGTCGGGGCCTTTGTTGACGGCAAACGTCAGGGGCAAGGCACATTGACCTGGCCCAATGGTGACCGCTTTGATGGCAGCTTCGTGAATAACCAGCGCCAGGGCAGTGGGCTCATGACCTGGCACAGCGGTGAACGCTATCGCGGCGATTTCCACGCCAATACGATGCACGGGCAGGGCGACTACCGGTGGCCAGACGGCACCCGGCATATTGGAGCTTTTAACCGCGACCAGCGCTCCGGTTTGGGGATTATGCTGGGGGCTGATGACACTTCCTGGGCCGGGGTTTTTGCCCAGGGTGAACCCAATGGGGCGGGCATTCTGCGACAAAGCTCTGGCGCCATGATGCTCCAGCGCCGAGAGTCTGGAATTTTGCTGGAGCAAATGCCCGTAGCGGACAATCCTCGCTGCAGGATCGCCCAGGTTGCCTCCGGATGGATGGTTCAGGCCGATGGCTGCATCGATGGCCTCGCTCACGGCGAGGGTATGGCTGTCAGTCTTGCCGGTGACCAGATGATTGCCGATGGGAAGTGGGTGCTGGGAGTTTTGGTTCAAGGCAAAATCGAAAGCCTACCGACGCCACCCGAGACAACGGGTCCCGCTAATTCTTCCAATGAGGTGGATGACTAAGCCATGACGGATCATGGCACCCAGCATGCTAAGAGTGCGTCGATTGACGGCTTTGCCATAGTCCGGTCCTTAGACGATCAGGAACCTGCCCGGACACTATTGGTAAAACGCTCGGCTAGCTCCGATACCGCAGTGCTCAAGTTTCTTTCCCAGGACAGCGCTGAGCGTTTGCTGCTGCAGCAGGTTCGCAATCCTCACATCGCCCAATTCGTTGGCAGTGGAGGAGACACGGAGCCCTATGTGCTATTGGCGTACTACGGCCAGCGGGATCTGCGTACCTACCTATCCCAAGGGGTTCATGTCAGCCAGCTGCTGCAGCTTCTGCTGCAGTTGGCCGATGCATTGGATGCGCTTCACGCCATTGGATTCCTGCACGGCGACCTCCGCCCAGAGCATGTGGTGATTAAGGCCAACGGTCAGCCGGTGATCGTCAACCTCAGCTGCTGTCGCGCCATTGACGGCGTCAGGCATGCCAGTGATTCAGCCGTCGCAGCTTACCTGAGCCCGGAGCTTGCTCAGGACCTGCATCAACACAGCCAAACACCAAGTGGCGGGGCCAGCGATTACTTTAGCTTAGGCGTGCTGGCCTTCGAGATGCTCGTGGGCAGGCTGCCACAGGCAGAAGAGACGCCAGGGGCAACAGCTCAGCCATATTTACAGGACAGTCCGCCGCGGCTTCCAGCTCACCTGCAGCCGCTGCAGGCGATCATTGATGGGCTGATGGCCAAGGATCCCGAGAAGCGCATCAGTTCTAAAGGCGCGCTGCAGCATTGTATTGGTAACCTTCCCGTGGATACCGATCTAGAGACCATGGTGCTGCGCGATGCCGCTATCAGCACCTCCGAGCTTTCGTCTCTTTTTGCTGACTTGCGGCTGCGCCCAGATGAGCTCGCGCGGCAAAACCGCCGGCTTCGACGCAAAAGACGTCGACGCATTGCGCTCCAAGGCACGCTAACGTTAATCCTGACTGGTTCGATCCTTGCTGGCCTTTTTACTTTTCGAGAGCAGTTATTGCCGGTTGTGGAGGATGCAGCAGCCTATGTGGGTGTTATCGAAAACCCCGAACTCACCGCTGCCTGGCGTGAGGCTCAATCCTTGGCTTCGGATCCCAACCAAGGGTTGGGCACTATTGTCGCCGCCTATCGGCGTGTAATGGCTATTGCTCCGGAACACTCTGAGGCGGCTGACGCCCTGGCACAAACAACGCAGGCCTGGAAGCAATCCATTGGCGCGGCCATGAGCGAGAACGATCTGTCCCGGGCAGAAGTGCTACTTACTGAAGCCCAGGATCTATTTGAGTCAGACCCGGAACTCACCGTGCTTTCTCTGCGGCTGCAAAATCACCAGCGAGCAGAACGCTTGTTGGCAAGCACCCAGTCGTTACTGCGCAGTAGCGGCCTTTCAGATGAGGCCAGTGCCGCCGCCGCCGTACAGGCCTTTGAAGAGATTCTGCGAATATCACCGGACCATGTTGAGGCGGCACAGGGGCTCACGGAAATTAGCAAACATTACGGCCAGCTAGCTGCTGCCGCGGCAGCAAGGCGCGATGTTGACCAGGCTATACGCTTGCTGCGAAGAGCTACCGCAGCGCGCAGTGACCTGCGGGAGCTGGATCAAGTGAGAGAATTAATATCTGAAGCCACCAGTATTCAGGCTGCCATGGCTGCGCTGCTCACCCGGGCTCAGGAACTGATAGACGCGGGCCGCCTTATCGAGCCGACAGACAACAATGCTGCAGAACTTTATCTGCAGGTTCTTGCCACAGACCCTGAGAATCCCGCTGCGGCAGCGGGACTGCTCGAGGTGACCAAGCGGGTGATGGCCACTATTCAGGATCAATTAAACCAAGGGGATATTGACCAAGCCCAAGCTTCCCTGGGTAAAGCTGAAAACGCCCGGCTCGATGCCATTGCCATTGCCAACATGGGCGAGCGCATTGACTCGGAAATTACGCGTAGAAGCCAGGTAACCGTCGCTCTTGAGCAGGCCAGCGTGCTGTTCGAGCAGGGTTTTATTAGCGCTCCAGACGAGCAAAACGCCGTGGCTAAGCTCCAAGAGGTTTTGATCTTGGATCCTGGTAACGAAATAGCTCAGCGGCGGTTAATTGCCTGCGCAGAACGCCTAGCTGAGGTGGCAGCGGCAGCGCAAGCGGTGGGCATGAGCGACGCTGCAAAGCGCTATATTAGCAAGGCGCTGTCTATTCAACCGGGCGTCAGTCAGTGGGAGGCTTGGCAGGCACAATGGTAAGGGCAGTGGTCTCGTTGCAATTGCCGAGAGCGGATTCTATATTTCCGGGCCAACGTGAATGCCTTTCGGATCGTCACGCTTTTATCCATCGATTTAGGAAACCCCATGGTTCAGATCCCTTACCGTCGTGAGCTCGAGTTCGAATACGGGTCTATTGCCCAGCTAGCACCTGGAATTCGGCGTGTGATCGCGAATAATCCCGGTCCGTTTACCTTTCATGGTACCGGGACGTACATCCTGGGGACCGGCAACGTGGCGGTTATTGATCCAGGTCCCGATAATCCGGAGCACATTGAAGCCATTCTTGCGGGGCTGGAAGGAGAGACCATCAGTCACATCTTAGTAACTCACACCCATACCGATCATTCGCCAGGCTGCCGTCCTTTGCAGGCTCAAACCGGCGCGCCGACCTATGCCTTTGGGCCGCATGGCGCGGGCAAGCTTGAGGAAGGTGTGCAAGTGGAAGAAGGCGGTGACATGGACTTCACCCCGGACCACCTAATTAAGCATGGCGATATTATTCAAGGGGGCGACTGGACCGTTGAGTGCGTATACACCCCGGGCCACACCTCCAACCACATGTGTTTCGCGCTGCAGGAACAAAAAGCGTTGTTCACCGGGGACCACGTGATGGGTTGGTCAACTAGCATCATCTCGCCCCCTGACGGTGACATGGCAGCCTACATGCGCAGCCTGGAGTTACTGCTTGAACGGGATGATGCGGTTTACTGGCCAACCCATGGTCCGTCAATTGTGGACCCCAAAGCCCACGTTCGCGCCTTCATTGCTCATCGACTTGAGCGAGAAGATCAAATCCTTAAGTGCATCGACGAGGGCACCCATCTGATTCGAGAAATGGTGCCGTTGATGTATCGGGATACGCCCGAATTTATGTACCCGGCAGCGGCGCGCAGCGTGCTGGCAGCCATGGAAAACTTACTGCAAAAAAATAAGGTCGTTGCCGACGGCAACGCGCTGAGTATGGACAGCAGCTACCGACGCGCCTGATCCATACAGGGGCTTGACTAAGCCGCGCTGTCTCTGGGTTCACTGGTGATCGGCGCGGATCCCAACATTGGGGTGACCAGGGGCAGTCGAATCAGTAACACCACGCCGCTACGATCTTCAAGATTCATCGCCATGGCGGTGCCGCCGTGATGCTCAGCAATAATACGTACTACGTGGAGGCCCAGACCGAAATGCAGGCGGTTATCTGGGCCGCGATGGCTCACCATGGAATCAAAAATCGACTGTAGTTTTGCTTCCGGAAGCGCCGGGCCTCGATTTGCTACCGCGATTTGTGCGATGTCGCCATAACACTCCAGATGAACGCGAATCGGGGTATCGCTGCGATGAAAGTCCACCGCATTATCAACCAGCTTATCCAGCATTTGCTCAACGCGAAAATCCGATACCAGCACCAGAGCCGGAGCATCGGTGCCGCTGTATTGGAATGACGCGCCAGTATGCGAGGCATCGCAATTTGCCACGTAGCTCGACAGCAGCAGGTTCAGGTCGATTTCCTCTAGTTCCTCGGCCTCCAGCGCTTCCTCCAGGTTCGCGGCATCGGCGAGGTTTTGCACAATGGCGCCAATGCGATTAACACCCCGCTTTGCGCTCTCTAGGTATTTACTGCTATGGATGCTCGGGTGTTCATCGGCCAGATTCTGCAGCGAGGTGCTCAAGGTGTTGAGGGGGTTGTTGATTTCATGGCGCAAGGTTCGCGGCATGTTCTCTAAAAATCCATTGTGCTGCTTTAGCTTCTCGAGCATGTTCGAGACGCTCCGGGCTAAGTCGCCAATTTCATCACCGGAATTCATTTCATTAAGCAGACCACCACGACGCAACCGGCCCCGGGCATCAATAGCCGAGGACGCCTCCCTGCGCAGGTTGCGAATGCGCCAGGCCAAACGGCCAGCAAAAGCAATCAGCGCCAGGAAAATTGCCAACAGGCTTAGGAGGGTTAGTAAAAGTACCTGCTCCAGAGCCGAACGCTGAAAGCGCAGGATGTCGTCGATATTTTGCTCAACGATTACCGCGCCAATCACTTGGTCAGCAGAAACAATAGGATGGGCGGCCAGGATCAATTCTTCATTGTTGGAGACGGGGTTGCGAAGGGCGATGGGGTCTCCGGCCAGGCTCACGCGAACCGCTTTTTCGCGCTGATTGTTGGGCTCACTGGCTTGGCTTTCCTGTGCTGCCGCCGTGTGCAACAGGCTGCCAACAAAATCACCCGCGGCTGTTAGCTGACGGGTCACAGCACCGAACCGCAGGTCGTCATCGTCTGCCGGGCTGGATTTGCGCGTCGCGCCCACTTCCGCTCGAACTCGCTGCAGGCTGTCAATCACCAGTATTTTGGCGCCGGAATATCCCAGCCCCTGTACAATGTTGCGCACCTCCGGCGTGCGTAAAACCACGAGGTTAAAATTCTGGTTGGCTTCCTTGGGCAAGGTTTGTGTGCTGCGGACTACCTGACGCTGCAGCGGATCGTCCACGTCAACAAAGGTCAAACCAAAGAATTGCCGGGAGCCCAGCAAACTCAGCGGAATGCGGAATTCCAGGGTAAGGTCCCGGGGCAGCGCATCTGTTGTACTGCCTTCAGCAGCGGCCGGCTGCCGGCGCAACACGCCCTGCACGCGATTATCCGCGTCGCCAGTGGCGGCATAGCGCCACTGCTCATCCATAGCGAAACCTGTGATGACGTTGGAATCCTCGAACACCAAGGCCATGCGTCCTTCCTCACCACCGGCGCCGATGTAGTTCAAACGAATATGATCGGCGTTATCCAGTCTCAGGAATTCGGGGTTGCGGTAAACCAAACGGTCATCTTTGATGCGCATGTGCACGTAGAGGAAATCCGAACGCTCACCAAGCAAAAGCTGAAGATCTGAGTCCTGCCAGCTGCCAGAGCCAAAGGTCAGAGCTTCTTGCTCAGCGTCTTTCCCCCAATCCTCCGCGCTGCCATCCAGCCGAATGGTGTTGCCCAGGGGCTGGGCATAAAGCGGTTCAAAATCTTCCAGATTAACGGGTAGGTCATTAAAAAGGTCTTCGCGACCGTTGAACAAAGTAGATATCCCCTCGGCGGTCAGGAGCTGGGCCTGAGATTGTCCCTGAATCAACAGACGCTCCATTTCCACAAGCTGCAAATAGCTGAACCATGGCACCACTAACAGCGCCAACCCCATCAGTGCGAGCTTGGTGCCTAGCCTGGGTCCGCGGAGGTTCAATTTCAGCTTCACTGGCTTGGCCCTATTGCTTTGTCCAGCGGTAGCCGAACCCGTATTCGCTTTTAATGCAGGCAAACTCTGGGTCTATGGCCTCGAATTTTTTCCGGATATTGCGCATGTGCGTATTGATCGTGTTGTTAGTCACTAAGCTTTGCATGGTGGCATTCATCAAGGTTTCGTAGCTCACGGCATGACCTGGCGCTCTGACCAACTTGGCCAGCATGCGAAATTCAGTGCCGGACAAATCGATGCGTTGGTCGCGCCAGCTCACCAGCAAGGCGTCTTGATCCAGAGCTAAATCGCCGATGTGTTTTTCCGAGCCCAGGTCGCTGCGTTGGGGCGAGGTGCGGGCTTCATTGATTCGCAGCAAGGAGGAAATCCGCTCGGCCAGGTAATCCAGAGAAATGGGTTTGGGCAAATAATCCCAAGCCCCAAGACGCAGGCCGGAAATTTTATCGATTTCGTTTATACGCTCGGTCAGAAAGATGACCGGCATACTGGGAGAGCGCGCCAGTAACTCGCGGCACAGCTGGAAGCCAGCATCAACCTCGTCGCCTAGGATAATGTCCAAAATAGCCAGGTCAGGCAGTTCGCCATCAAAGGCGGCAAGCGCTTCATCCCGGCTGCCGTAGGCGCTGACCTGATAACCCTTGTTAGTAATAGCATCGGCGTAATTGGCGCGCTGATCTGGGTCGTCTTCCACGATCACAATGTGTTTGGCCACATGAATGTCCTTTCCTTGGCGTGGGTGAGAGTCTATCGGGTTTTACGATGGTTTTTGTATCGAGTCTTTGCGCGGTCGGGCAGGGCGTGTTCTCAAGAGTTTCTCCACTTTACTCAACAAGTTCTCCCGCGGTTCTCCTAAAGTTTTAGGCTCTGCCTTGGTTTACTTTAATGGCGTAAATACTTGGGTGAGGGGCCGCAAATATGGCACAAAATAATCAGCAAGCCAGTGCATCAGTATCGCTAACGGCGACCGCTGTGGCAGACTCGCCGAAAGTCGTTTTCTTACCATTTTCTGAGCGCCTGTTGAAAAACTCAGCGGCTCACGTTGCCTGCTGGGAAGATGCTGCGAACTCCAGTGCACTGAGAACGGCGAATTATCCGGTGTCGGCTGCACAAATGGGCATGGTCTCAATTCGCAACACCGCCGGGGCGGATTGCACTGGCCCAATGACGCTGGTGCCCTACGACCAGCAGGCCATGTCTTTCAGCATCTTGCGTAACAACCGCTGGGAGGCGCTGTAAGCGCTATAGAACCTACCTGGCGGGCTTTAACGGTTAGTCCACAGGTCTAGCGGACATCCAAAGAGCTGAGCCTTTCTGCACTCACTACCGAGTAAGAGGCGTTAGCAAATCAGGTTCGGGTTGCACCCGGCATGCCACGGCGTCAAGCTTCCTTCCTTTATCACTGCGGGTTTTATCGTGACGTTCTTGCTCGGCAACTGGCTGGAAATCACCGGCTTCATCAGCGGCTTGCTCTGCGTTTGGTTGTTAATTCGCGAGAGCGTCCTAACCTTCCCCCTTGGCATGCTCTACGCCTTGGTGACGACCATCGTCGTAGGCCGGGCGCTGCTCTATGCTGACGTCCTGTTAAACCTTTACTACGTGCTCATGAACGCCTACGGCTGGTACTACTGGCTTTACGGTGCAAAACAGCTTCGCCAGGGCCAAAGTGAATTGTTACCCCAACCGATAGGTGGGAGCACCGCGGTCGTTCTAGTGGTCATCACCCTAGTTGGCAGCGGGGTCATGGGCTACGCCTTCGAGAGATTTTCGTCTGCCGATTTGGCTTATGCCGACAGTCTGACCACGGTAGCCAGCTTTGTGGCTATGTGGATGAGCGCGCGTAAATATCTAAGCAGCTGGATCGCTTGGTTTTTTATCGACGTGGTGCAAATTGCGCTCTATGTCATCAAGGGACTGGATGGTGCCCCGGGACTCTTTTTTTACGCAGGGCTGTATGGAATTTATCTGTTGATGGCCGTTTGGGGCTGGCTGAGCTGGCGTCAGAGGCTGCAGACCCAATGATTTTTGTTGTTACCGGTCCCGAGTCCTCAGGCAAAACCACGCTGAGCCTTGAGCTAAGCAAGCACCTGGGTTGGCCGCAGTTTCCCGAACTGGCCCGGGAGTATTTTAGTGCCCGTCAGGCCGCGGAAGTGTATCGCTACCAGCCTTCAGACCTGCTCAATCTGCTCGAGCTGCAACAGCAATTAGAGGCATCTTTGCCTCCGGACAAGCCCTGCATTCTGGATACCGACGCGCTGACCCTATTGATTTGGTGGCAGGAAAAATACGGTCCAGCCCCGCTTGCATTTCAGCGGGCATGGGCCAAGCAAATTCCCCGTTACTACCTGTTGTGTGAGCCTGATTTGCCCTGGGAGCCGGATGACATGCGGGAAAACCCTTTGGACAGACCGCGTCTGATGGGTTGGTATCGACAGGAGCTAGCTCAGCGCAATTGTGACTTCAGCATTTGCTCTGGCTTAGGACCGAGCCGCCTGCAGAGTGCCTTGGCCAGTATTAAGCAGGTGGAAAATAGGCTCTCAGCTGAGCTCTAAAAACGCACTGGTCGAAGCAGCTTGCCCGCGGCCACATCAATTTGCGCCGCCACCTCGGGTCGCCGATTGCCGGACCGATGTTGAAAAGTCGCCCATGCCCACTCTCTCAGCCAAAAGTGATGCAAAGCCCTGTTAAGGCGAGGCAGCTCCAGCCGCGGGGTGAGCACCTCAGCCATCTCAGGCAGCAGGGAATCGTCCAGCTCAAGCCCCTGGTGGAGGCTGACTAAATCAAATAATGGGTCGTTGGCACCGGCAAATTCCCAGTCCAGTGTGATCCAGCCCTGGGCGGTCACCAACACATTCCACGGGTTTAGGTCATTGTGGCAACTGGGCAAAGGCCCTGCTGCATCGGACATTTCTGGATTTTCTGTGGTCGCCAAAAAATCGGGCACAGCACCCGGAGGCTGGTCGCTGCCCACGAAATCAGGCAGGAGCGATGGCACATGGTAGCGGCGCGAAGTTGCCGGCAGCGCGTGGTGCAGGCGTTTCAGATAGCTCATCAGCTCTGCCACGCTAACGTCATGGGCATCAATTAATAAAACACCCTCCACAAAGGGTGAAATCATAATGCCGGTTTGAATGTCCAAGAACGCTGGCTGAACACCAACAGAGGAGGGCAGATGTTGGTACCACTGCGCCTCGGCCTGGCGATCCACATAGGGCTGGGTGCGCTGAGGGACGCGCAAAACATACCGTTCTTGGATCCCTTGAGCGTCCCGACAAAACGCGTAGTTGGCGTTGCTATAGCCGCCGCTGAGAAATTCGAAGTTACCGATTTCGTCGGGTCGCCAGGCTGGGGCCGTTGCCCAGATTTGGCTTCGCAGGACTCGAGCAGTTTTTTCGTCAACCACGGTGGCTTGCTGGCGGTGGCTCATGTTTCAGTGCGCCAAAGCGGCCAGCACGTCGGTCATCACTTGACCGATGGGTTCGTGGATTACCACGTCGGCCAGCGGGTCTTGGTCTGTGGGTTCGTTATTGACGATGGCTAGCTCGGCACCACGCTGTTTTGCGTATTGAGGAAAACCCGCCGCGGGATAAACCGTCAACGACGAGCCAAGAACGATCATTAAGTCGCAGGCATCTACCATCTGCTGAGCTCGCGCCATTTCCGCCTCTGGCATGCTCTGGCCAAATGAAATGGTGGCGGTTTTGATCAGGCCCTGACAGCGGCTGCAGGGGGCGACGGTGCCCGTTTCCTCGAACTGCTGTTTCAGCGTGGGGAGTTCGTAGCGGGCGGAACAGGAAAGGCAGCTGGCGTAGGTGGCATTCCCGTGGAGTTCGACAACCTGGTCGTCAGCCAATCCAGAGTCCTGGTGCAGGTTGTCTACGTTCTGGGTGATGACCCCGCCGCAACCGCGCAGGTTCAGCCACTTTGCAATCGCCCTGTGCCCGGCATTGGGTTTGGCTTGTCCCATCACGTCGCTGGAGAATTTTCGACTCCAAGACTCCTGACGAGCTGTCTCGGACGATACATAGTCTTGGAACTGGATCGGTTTGATTTTGTTCCACAACCCGGTGCCCGGGCTGCGAAAGTCTGGAATTCCGGATTCTGTGCTAATGCCCGCACCGGTAAAAAATACGGTGTTCTGACTGTTTGCCAAAAGCTGTGTCAGATGCGCTATGGCAGTTTGTTCCTTCGTCATAAAAGCACGCGCCTGTTAACGTTTGCCGCGATGGTATCATTGAAAACTCCCAATACGGTCGCGCTGCCGGGTGATCCGAGCAGCGGGCTTTCTAAGAAGGATCGAATCGTGGCGATAATGAGTCGGATCAAACCTGCATTACTTAGGCTGAGTGTCGCTGGCCTCATTAGCATCGCACCGTTGGCCCTGAGTTCTTCTGCTCCCACTGAACACGGGCCAGCAGCGGCCGCTAGAGTGCAGTGGATGGGCAATATACAAATGACTCGTCTCAATGAATCCAGCGGTCTGGCCAGTAGTCAGCAAAGTTCACAAATATTGTGGTCTATCAACGATAGCGGCAGCGGTCCTGAAATCTTTGCGCTAACACCCCAAGGGCAGCATTTAGGCAGTTGGCTGATTGACATGCCGAAGCCCGTGGACTGGGAAGCCATGGCCAGTTTTCAGTGGCAGGACAAAGGCTATTTGCTGGTGGCGGATATTGGCGACAACTTTGCCACTCGCAGCTCCGTGTCTTATTCGGTGATCCCGGAACCGGATCTTGCGCAAATCGGTACCCAGGAGCGCCTGTCGCCATTATTCACCCAACACTTCACCTACCCCGAGGGACCAAGAGACGCCGAAGCCGTTGCCGTTGATATGAAGCGCGGGGAGCTGTTGATTTTAAGCAAACGCACCCAGCCGCCAGAGCTTTACCGATTGCCCTTATCCATGGCCGCGGCAAATGCTGACCAAGCGCCCCGGGAACTTACCGCGCAACGGCTTGCGGCGTTAACGGGATTTACCCGACCCGCGGCCAATCAAGCAGATCTCTATGGTCGATATTGGGCTTACCTGGGAATGCCAACGGGGATGACCCTGAGTGGTGATCGGCTTTTGGTTACCACCCTGGAGCATGCGTATGTGTTCAGTCGCCAGCGTGTGGACCAGCCTGGACAACGGGTGGACATGCCTCTAGCCGGTCAGCGCGAGGCAATTACCTTTGCTAAAGATTCCGCCACAGTTGCCTACGTTAGCCATGAACGTGAAGATGGCATGCGTCAGGCGGCCATATATCGGCTCGAACTGCCGCGCTAACGATGCTCAGCCCGTATCAGGCCGAAGACTTCTGGGCGGTGAGCGCTTTGAAAGCCTGTGGGGGTTGCGCTAGGCGTTCGACGATGGCTTGGGCTGCGTCAGAGGGTTTGGCGTTGCTGGTGTCCACTTCCAAATCGTAGCTTGCGCCATGGGCGTGGACCTGTTCGAAGTGAGAAATCGCGGTGCCCGGGAAACGACCGGGTCTTTGGGCTTCGCGCGCTTTGACCACGTCGAGACTGCATTTCACGCCGACAAGCCAGGTCCGGTCCGCATCCAAAACCTGAAGATAGTCTTCCAGATACGCTGGTTTGAACAACAGATCGTCAACGATTACGTTGCAACCCAACTCGGTAAGGGTTGCGACCGTACGTCGCATGGCCGCCAACACTCGCTCACCGTAGTCACCAAATCGAATATGGGTAACCCATTGGTCGTCGACCTTGCCAGGGACAACGTTCAAACCAGCAGCTCCTGGGTCACCCTCGGGGGAATTTAAGCCGCGCACCCGCCCGGGCATGCCGTCTCGAAAGTGATCTAGGGCCACATGCTGGTAGGGCTCAGACAGAAGATTTTGCAGGGTTAACGCAATTGTGGTTTTGCCTGCACTGGAACAACCATTGAGCAAAATGACATTGGCCATTGCGAGTTCTTATCCTATTACTGTGAAGCAGACGCTAGGCGCCTAGGCTGAATCGCGCCGCAGCATACTGATCCTTGGCCATTGGCGCTACTATCCAAATCCTTGGCAGGCAATTATTCTTGCCGCGATCTCGATGGAGCTGAGCATCCGGAACTTCATCCTAACGAGCGCAGGAGGGCGCCTGTGCATTGGCACTGTGATCCACTAGCCTACGATGATCAGGCGCTGAAGTGGCCGATAATACCGGACACGGCCTTGGCGCTGACGTCGAAAGAGAACCCAGACGCGCAGTTAATGGCAGCGGAGTTGCCTTTGGCCGCAAAGCTGGGCGAGAAACGACGGATCGATTTCGTCTGCGGCCGCCACAGCGCGCACCTGGCCCAATCCATGCTGGGGCTTCCTCGAGGTCCAGTACTGCAGCGTGGGCGGGAACCCGTCTGGGGACCCGGGCTCTGCGGTAGCATCAGCCATAGTCAACAATGGGCCCTCGCCGCGGTTTCGACACATTGGACCAGCGTTGGCGTCGACGTGGAGCTAACTGCTCGAGTAACTCCGAAGCTCCATCAAACCTTGTTTCGCCCCGAGGAGATCGCGGCGCTGTCAGCGCTGCCAAGCCAAGCCCCAGCCGTCATGTTTGCCGCCAAGGAGGCGGGCTATAAAGCGATTTATCCCCTGGTCGGCAAATACATTGGCTTTCAGGAAGCTGGCATCACGCTGGACTGGAAAAACCAAGAGTTCCGGATTTGCTATGACGGTGAGCATACCGCCAACAAAGCGCTAGAATCTGGCCTTGGTCATTGGCGCATTGCTGGTGATCACGTCATAACCCTCTTTTTAATTCAGGACTAACCTCTCAGATGCAGGCAATTTTTGGGATCGGCGTATTACTGGTTTTGGCTTGGCTCTGCAGCGAGGATCGTTCCATCGTTTCCTGGCGAGTCATTATCGTTGGCCTGCTGGTGCAGGGGGTGCTGGCAGCTTTGTTTTTGCATTCTTCTTGGCTTGGCGCATTGCTCGTTGGTATTAACGGCTTCGTTAACGCCATTGGTGAAGCCAGCACCGCAGGCACCACGTTTCTTTTTGGATATTTGGGTGGCGGCGATTTCCCGGTAGATTCCGTAGCTCAATCGCCATACCTGTTCGCGTTTCGGGTGCTGCCTCAGGTCACCGTGTTCTCCGTCGTTGTCGCTTTGCTGTGGCATTGGCGGGTGCTGCCTACCATCGTGCAGGGCCTGAGCTGGGCCCTGCAGCGCACGTTCCATATTAGCGGGGCCGTGGCAACCGCCGGTGCCGCAAGTTTATTCCTGGGCATGATTGAGACGCCCCTGGTGATTCGCGCCTACTTGAACCAGCTGACACGATCCGAGTTCTTTACCGTCATGTCTCTGGGTATGTCTACGGTGGCGGGGTCAGTGATGATTTTATTCGCGGCGCTGTTGGATCCGGTCATGGAGGACGTGGTGGGGCACATCGTCGGCGCGTCGATGATTAACGCCGTTGGCGCACTCTACTTGTCGCGTCTGTTTGTGCCAGAGACACAGCGCATCTCTGATTCAGCGACGAAAATTGAGCTTCAGTATAGCTCCAGCATGGACGCCCTGACTCGAGGAACACAAGACGGCCTTGCCATGGCAGTAAACGTCGGCGCCATGCTGTTGGTCCTGATCAGTTTTGTGGCGCTAGGCAATATGATTCTTGCAGGCCTGGCCGGTGATGACACGATAACCATCCAATCCCTGCTGGGCGCGGTGTTTGCACCCCTAGCCTGGCTTATTGGTATCCCATGGGCGGAAGCCGGTAATGCAGGTTCGCTGCTGGGTACCAAGGTGGTGTTGAACGAAATTATTGCCTACGTCGAATTCGCCGCCATGAGCGAGGCTTTTTCCGCCCAGTCCCAGTTAATCATGCTGTATACCCTGTGCGGCTTTGCCAATATCGGCAGTCTGGGGATTTTGCTCGGCGGATTGACCATTCTGGTGCCGGAACGCAAGACAGAATTCCTCAGCATTGCGCCGAAGTCCGTGCTGTGTGGCACATTGGTGAACCTGATAACGGGTGCCATCGTTGGCTTGGTGTTTCTGATCTAACCCGGGCTTAACTCGGAACAAAACTCTGCAGCGCATTGCAGATTTGGTCTACGTGCTCCTCTGAGACATCGCGATGCAGCACCCAACGGGGTCGACCCACGCGAATACCCGAGTCGGCCAAGTGTTCTGCCAGTGACTCGTAGACGTCTTCAGCCAGCTGCAGATGCACCATATTCGTCGCCCACCGCACGGCACCCTGACCAAAATATTCAGTAATCGTTAGGGCAATTCGCTCGGCTTTCTCATGGTCCCGTGCCAGATCCTCAAGATGATGCTCAAGGGCGTGTAATCCCGCTGCAGCGATGATTCCCGCCTGTCGCATGCCGCCGCCAAGAACCTTGCGCCAGCGCCGAGCGTCGTCTATCAGAGCTTGTGAACCTGCCAGCACCGAGCCCACCGGTGCGCCTAAACCTTTCGATAAGCAAACCGAAGCCGAATCAAATGGCGCGGCCAGGGCCCCGGGGCTGCGGTTTTGCGCCAGTGCGGCATTGAACAAGCGTGCGCCATCCAGATGCATGGCCAAGCCATATCGTTCACTGAGCCCGGCAACGGCCTCGGCATACCCCAAAGGCAAAGGCTCCCCTGCGTGAGTATTTTCAAGACAAATTAGGCGGCTGCGCGCGAAGTGAACATCGGTGGGTTTTATTGCTGCTTCGATAGCGTCCAAAGCCAAGGTGCCATCCATGGCCATTGGCACGGTCTGCGGGGGGATGCTGCCCAAAATGGCTGCGCCGCCACCCTCGTAGCGAAACGTGTGCGCAGCATCGCCCACAATGTACTCGTCGCCGCGATTACAGTGGGCAAACAGGGCCAGCAGGTTGGATTGGGTACCACTGGGAGCAAACAGTGCAGCCTCTTTGTCCAGCAGATTAGCCACGTAATTTTCCAGGGCGTTAACGGTGGGGTCTTCTGCGTAAACATCGTCGCCCACTGGCGCATCAAACATGGCTTGGCGCATGGCATCGCTTGGTTGGGTAACGGTATCGCTGCGTAGATCAATCATGAAAGGGGGACGTGCAGAAAAAGCAGACTGCTGGGGCGGTGCCAGACCAGAAGGGCGGGGTACCCTGTTGGACGCTACCGGGTGCCGGAAACGTGACCGCGCAGGGCATGAGCCCTGCACGGCTGATTTTGTCTAGTTTTGCTGAGCCAGCGATACGTTAAAAACCCCTGCCTGGCGCGCTGAGTCCATGATGTGGATCATCACGTCGGTGGTGGAATCCGGGTGCGGTTGTATGATTACCGGTGCCTCTGGGTTCTCCGCGTGCAGGCGCTCGATGTTGGCGCGTACAGAGCGTCGATCCACGTCTCTGCTGGCAATGACGATGCGATCCCGATTGGTAATTCGCACAACAATGCTCTTTTTGTTCGGATCCACAGTTTTCGGCTTATCGTCTTCAGGCTGGTTTACATCTAAACCCACCTCTTTGACGAAAGTAGCGGTCACGATAAAGAAGATCAGCATGATAAAAACAACGTCCAACATCGGCGTCAGATTGATTGCTTCGCTGTCTTCTTCAGCTCTTCCTCTCCCAAACGGTCGTCTCATCCCGAACCCTCAGTTCCTCAAAACAGGGCTGCATGGTATGTCATGCCTCTCTTCGATTCCATAGCGGTATTACACAGATTGCAAGATTGATGCACAGCAGCCCCAGGGTCAGGGGCCGCTCGAGCAGGTACTGCCACTGGCCATCGCTAAGCAATAACGCGCGGCGCAAATTTTCCTCGAACAGACCGCTGAGTATGAACCCGAGCAGCAAAGGTGCCAGTGGAAAGCCCTGAGAGCGCAGGACCGTCGCCCCCAAGGCCAACAGCAGCATTAAGCCAAGATCAAAGGTGCTGAACGTGGTTAGCAGTACACCAAGCAGGGAAAACGTAATGACGAGTGGAATAAGGACCTGGGTTGGCAGATTAACCAAGCGGGCAATGTAAGGAATTAAGGGCAGGTTCAGGGCGAGCAGGAATGCGTTGCCAAGGTACATAGAGACGATCACGCCCCAAAAGATTTCTGGTTGATCTGATACCAAGCCAGGGCCGGGCTGCAATCCGTAAGCCAGCATGACCCCTAACAGCACAGCAGAAGTGCCGGAACCCGGAACGCCCAGGCTAAGCAGCGGCACAAAAGATCCGGTAGATGCCGCGTTGTTAGCAGATTCAGGGGCGGCGACGCCGGCTTCCCGGGAACCATCGCCCAGACGCTTTTCCAAATCGTAGGCGAAAAAACTGGCTAAGGTCGCGCCGGCCCCGGGCAGCACACCCACAAAAAACCCTAACACCGAACTTCTGCTGGCCACTGGCAGCAAGCGGCGCACAAGGCTCACGGGAATCAGCAAATCGCGCATGGAGAATGTACTGGTAGGTGGCGCCGTTGCGTGCATGGCCAGGCGGAAAGCCTCTGCCAACGCAAAGGTGGCCATGACCACCAAGACAAATGGAATGCCGTCAGACAGATGCAGGCTACCGAGGGTAAATCGTTGAACGCTGCCAAGCTGGTCCGTACCCACGGTGCCCAGCATAAGCCCAAGCAGCAGGGTGATAAGGCTAGGCAATCGTTCAGACGATTGGGCGAAAACCACCACACAGGTCATGGCAAAAAGAATCAGTGCAGCGTACTCAGCGCTCTGGATGTGCACTGCAATGGAAGCCAGAGAGGATGCAAACACCAGTAAAATCAATGCGCCTACGGTGCCGCCAAAAAATGATGCGTAGGCAGCAATGGCAAGGGCTTTGCCCGCCTGACCGCTTCGAGCCATGGGATAGCCGTCAAAGCTGGTCGCGACGGTACTTGCTACTCCGGGGGCGTTTATCAAGATCGACGACGTTGAACCCCCGAATACCGCTCCGTAGTAAACCCCGGCCATCATGATAAGGCCGCCGGCGGGATCGAGAGAATAGGAGACCGGGATCATCAACGCGATAGCGGTAATGGGGCCAAGACCGGGCATCATGCCGATCAAGGTGCCTGCCAGACAGCCAAAGCCCACCCACAAGATGTTGGAGAGCGTTAGCGCCGTGGCGATGCCAATCAGAATATCGTTGAGCATCAGCTGATGGGTAAGCTCATCTGCAGGAGTTGCTCAACCAGGAGAAATCCAGCGGCTGGCAGTCCAAGGGATGCCAACAGCAACGCCTGCCAGCGGCGCTCGCCCATCATCCAAAGCAAGCCAAATAACAGCCCTACCAGTGCCAGCCAAAGGTTCAACCAGGGCAGTGCCAGAATAAACCCGAGGATCAGCGCGCTAAGGCCGGTTAATAAACCTAGGCGAAAGGGCGTGGGGCTGGGACTGTCCGAGCTTCTTTGGTCGCCGCTGGATGCTTGGCGTCGCCCGCGTCGTAACCACAGCGCGCCGACTGCACCACAGAGCATCAAGCCGTAAATCTGCGGCAGGGTTCTGGAGTTCACGGCATCCAAGGCACTCCAGGGATCCAGTACGATCTCAGCGGCTAATCCAAGGTAGGCCAGCGCCAAGGCGAGCAGGGCTCCCGCAACCAGGTGAAAGCTCATTGTTTGATTAATCCCAGGTCCGCCATGATGGCGGCGAGCTGCCGTTCCTGCTCGGCAAGGTACTCCACAAACACCTGATCCGGCAGGAACTTTGGCTGCCAACCGTATCGATCCAGTTGCTGCTGCCAAGTTGGGGTGGCCACGGACTGGGTTATCAGCCGCACCAGGCGCTGAGTTTCCTCGGGTCCAATGCCCTTGGGGGCAAACACTCCGCGCCAGTTATAAAAAACCACGTTCACGTTTTGCTCAAGAAAAGAGGGCAAATCGGCTTGATCGGGGCTCGCATCAGCCGTGACCCCAAGAATCCGAATGGTGCCGGCCTGATGAGCGGCTAGGGTTTCACCCAGGCCGCTGACCAGCACATCAACCTCACCGCTCATCAGGGCTAATAGAGCTTTGGCGCCGCCGTCATAGGCCAGATATCGAATTCGACGGGGATCGATACCTTCGGCCTGAGCCAGCAGTGAAAGCGTAATGTGATCCAGGCTACCCTTAACGGAACCGCCGCCCACAAATAGACGCTTTTGGGGGTCAGCAAGGGCGGTAGCCACCTGACCCCAGTCGGTCATCGGCGAGTCGGCGCGCACGGCTATGACTCCGGGATCTGCAATCAGTCCGCCAATGGGCGTGAGGTCGCGATAGGAGTGGGGAAAAAGCCCCTGCAGTGAGCGAATGATTAGCGGCGCGGAATTGACCAACAGGGTGTTTTCCAGGGAATCACCAGAATTCACAAAGTAGGCCATGGCTTTGCCGCCGCCTCCGCCGGTGCGGTTTTCAAAGCTCACGCCCTGCATTAGCTGGCTTTCAGTCAGGGCATTGCCCAGGGCCCGGGCCGTGGCGTCAAGGCCGCCGCCTGGACCCGCGGGTATGACCAGGTGCAGACGCTCTGCAGCCACAGGCCCGCTTAGCAGAAAGAACAGTACCAACCAAAGTATTTTTCCAGGCATTCCCAACATCGCGCTAGGGTTTGTTTAAAAAGTTCAAAGGCAGCCCCCCAACAGGCCAGTCCATACTGACCAGCTGGCCCGTGGACGATAGCGTAATGTAGGCCGTTCTCAGGTCGGGGCCACCAAAACAAATGTTCGTGGTTAGACGGTCCGGCATGGGCACGAAGGATGGGGCGGCATCGCCAGCAGACAGCGTCGTGATACCGCCATCAATCAGTGTGGCAACGCAGACATCGCCATTGGCGTCCACGGCTAAGGAGTCAAACATAAAGTAGCCGGGGCGTCCTTTCAGCAGTCGACGCGGTTTTGATGCGTCAATTTTACCGGGGCTAAGAAGCGGATACGCCCAAAGGTGGCCAGTGGGCGTTTCCGCAATAAACACCTCGGTTTCATCTTTGGATAGGCCGATACCATTGGGTCCCTCCAAAGGAAAGATTACCTCGCTGATGGCGCTACCGTCGGGTAAGGCGTAGAAAATCCCTGTTCTGTCGCGGTCTCGCGAGCGGACTTTGCCGTGGTCGGTAAACCAAAATCCCCCGTGGGCGTCGAACACGATATCGTTAGGTCCTTTGAGGGCCTCGCCGTCGCAGTGGGTATAAAGCGTTGTGACCTCTCCGGTATTCATGTTCACCCGCTGTATGCTGCCGCCGCGATAGTCCGCAGGCTGAGGTCCGGGATAGACCTTTCCTTGATGTTCAATCCACTCGAATCCGCCGTTGTTGCAGACATAGCAAGCGCCGTCTGGGCCGATTGCGGCCCCATTGGGGCCGCCGCCTAAGTCGGCGATGAGTTCTTTCTCGCCATTGCGAATGCGCGTTAAGTGCCCGGATTTGATCTCCACCAAAACGATACTGCCATCGGACATGGCAATGGGACCCTCTGGAAACGCCAACCCGCTGGCGACTATTGCGAGATCTGGTTGCATTTTTCTCCCCTGGTAGCTCAAGATTCACTCGCCCCTCAGACTACACTAAGGACCGCTAGTGATACGCACGTTTTCTTGGATAACCCTTTGCATCAGCATGAGTTTTGGCTGCCAATCCTACGTGGACGGAGCCCAGCGCACGCTGGGTGAAGTCACTGATGATGCGCAAATTACCGCTGTGGTCAAAATCCGCTTGCTGGACGACCCAGAGGTCAAGGGATTGCGAATTAACGTCACCACGGTGCGTGGTGTTGTCACCTTGGAAGGCCGGGTACCGTCTGACTATGCAAGGGAGAAAGCAATCCGCCTGACCCGCGAAACCGGCAGCGTTGTTGATGTAGAGGACCGGCTAACCGTGGTCGAATAAATCAAATTCTTATTAACAATTAACCATTACAGCCTGATTTATAACCAGTTTCTAGGAACTAAATATTCGGAAAGTTTGGCCTCCGGGCTGCCTGGAAGCGGCTGGTAATCGTAGACCCATTTCACCAGAGGGGGCAGCGACGCCAGCACCGATTCCACCCGCCTTCCGCTTTGCAAACCGTACTTGGTGCCTCGGTCGATGGCCAAGTTAAACTCAGCGTAGCGGCCTCGTCGATACAGCTGAAAATCCCGTTGGGCCTCATCAAAGGGCGTATCCATGCGGCGCTGGAAAATCGGCTGGTAGGCTGCCAAGAACGAATCTCCCACACGTTTAACCAGCTCAAAGCTCTCAGCAAAGCCGCCCTCGGTCCAGTCGTCAAAAAAAATGCCGCCAACGCCACGGGTTTCATTGCGATGAGGAAGAAAGAAGTACTCATCGCAGGTGGCTTTAAAGGCTGGATAGTGCGCTCCCACAGCGTCCGCCGCAGTCTGGTGCCAGGAGCGCACGTCTTCAGGTACTGGATAACAGGGGGTCAAGTCGTAACCACCGCCAAAGTACCACATAGGCTCGTCAGCCTCCACGTAAAAGAAACGTAAATTCATGTGCGTAATGGGCACATGGGGGTTGCACGGATGGACGATCAACGAAATAGCTGTGGCTTGAAAGGCGCTGCCAGCTAAATGCGGATTGCGTTCGGTGGCGGCGGGGGGCAGTGCGCTGCCCAGGGAGTGCGTGAACTGAACCGCCGCTTTCTCTATGTGCTGCCCACCAGCAAGCACCCGCGGCTGGGAAAGACCGCCAGCGGGCGGTCGAATTTGCTCCAGGGAAAACGATTCTTGCCCGTCTAAGGCCTCTAGCGCCTGACAAATTTGCTGCTGAAGATCCTTAAAATAGGTCACCACGGGTTCGATCATCGTATTTCCTGGGTTGTTTGCGGCGAGAGAATGGAGCCCTCTCGGCGTTGCCTGAGTGGCTGCATTGTAGATCAACGGCCCTGGAAAAGTAGGCTGGCAGCGGCTTCGAGAGACAAGAACTGCTGCTGCCTTGGCAGGTTGAGCTTTTATCAGGCTGCATAAGCCGATTGGGTGCCTTGGGCTGTCTAACTTGGTGAACAAAAGCCGCGGGATATCTACCCTTAGGTAATACCGTCAGCGGGAGGAATTGGGCATACTTGTCCGATGAACATATCCAGCTTTACCCCGTACTTAGATGATCTTGACGGTCTTGTCAGAAAAGCTTGTGCCCACTTGGATGGGAACCTTGATGACGAGCAGATTGAGCTTTACGACCTTGCCTTTGTACAGGCTGAACTGCTGGCAGCTCGGACCTTTGTCCAGCAAGCCCAGCAGGAGTCTGAGCTTGACGCAGCGTGCCGGTATTTTTGCGCCAGCGCCATTGTGTCGATCACCCAGAAACTCGCGGTGCGACCGCAGACCTTTGGCCTCACGGCTGCGGAGCTGCCGTGCCTTGAAGCTCTGCAGGAATGCCTGGCGCCGAAAAACATCGCCGCTTTGGGCGAGCAGTATTTGACCCAAGGGCTGGCTAACGAGCTGCTTGACGATGAAAAACGCATTATTCGCGACACCTTTAAGGAATTCGCGGATGAGGTAGTAAAGCCGCTAGCAGAAGAGGTTCATCGCAAAGACTTACTGGTGCCCGCTGAGATCTTAGAGCCGCTGAAAGAAATGGGGGTGTTTGGCCTGAGCGTACCCGAGCGTTTCGGGGGATTAAAGCCTGACGCTACCGAAGACAGTATGGGCATGGTCATTGTCACCGAAGAGCTCTCGCGAGGATCGTTAGGGGCGGCGGGGAGCTTAATCACGCGCCCAGAAATTATGGCCAGAGCGCTCCTGGAGGGTGGAACAGACGACCAGCAAGCTCGCTGGCTCCCGCAAATTGCCTCTGGCCAAACTCTGTGCGCTGTCTCAGTTACGGAACCCAATACGGGCTCAGATGTGGCCTCAGTTGCGCTCAAGGCGACAAAAACTGACGGTGGCTGGCATCTAAACGGCGGCAAAACCTGGTGCACCTACGCCGGCGCCGCTGGTGCGCTGCTGGTGCTGGCCCGTACCGATGCCGATGCCAAGCCTGCACACAAGGGTCTGTCGCTGTTTGTGGTGGAAAAGCCCAGCTACGACGGCCACGACTTCGAGTACCAGCAGGACCAAGGCGGTCGTATGACTGGCCGGGCGATCCCAACCTTGGGCTACAGAGGCATGCACTCCTTTGAAATGTCTTACGAGGACTTTTTTGTGCCGGATGACTGCCTGATTGGCGGCGAAGCCGGCCAAGGCAAGGGTTTCTACTTCACCATGCGCGGCTTCATGGGCGGACGCTTGCAAACCGCTGCTCGGGCGTGCGGCTTGATGCGCGCAGCCTTTGAAGAAAGCGTCAGCTATAGCCAAGATCGCATGGTGTTCGGCCGTTCAGTGGCGAGCTACCCATTGTCGCTGGCGAAGCTTGCCCGAATGGGGGCGTTGATCACGGCATGTAAGGCCTTCACTGCCCACGTAGCCGGGTTAATGGATCAAGGTTTGGGACAAATGGAAGCCAGCCTTGTAAAGCTGTTTTCCTGTAGAGCCGCTGAGTGGGTTACCCGAGAGGGTGTCCAGCTTCATGGCGGAATGGGTTACGCGGAAGAAGTTGCCGTAAGCCGGTATTTCGCCGATGCTCGCGTGCTTTCAATCTTTGAGGGTGCCGAGGAAACGCTTGCCATTCGAGTAGTGGGCAAGTCTCTCGTGGATCAAGCCAGAAATTAATGCAAAGCCCGGCCGACCGCGGCTGAGCCAAGATGATATTCATACTAGTAAAGGATCAGTACTCATGGACTTAAGTTTTTCAGCTCAGGATCGGGAATTTCAGGCAGAAGTCCGCAGCTTCCTGGACGAGGCGTGGCCTCAGGAAATGCGCGACAAGCAAAGCCGTAGCGCCCTTGGCAAGCTATCCAAAGAAGACCTTGTCGGCTGGCAGAAGCGTCTCGCAGAGAAAGGTTGGGCAGCAACGAACTGGCCGGCGGAATACGGTGGCGCAGCGTTCACTCCCACTCAGAGCTATATTTTTGACGCCGAGCGCGCTCGCGTTGGTGCCCCCGGCGTAGTGCCCTTTGGCATCACCATGGTGGCTCCGGTGATTATGAAGTTTGGCACCGATGAGCAAAAAGCTAAGTTCCTGCCGCCGATCTTGAACTCCGATGTGTGGTTCTGCCAGGGATACTCCGAGCCCGGTTCAGGATCTGACCTGGCGTCGCTGAAAACCAAAGCAGAGGACAAGGGTGACCACTATCTGGTCAATGGCGTCAAAACCTGGACCACCATGGCCCAATACGCGGACTGGATGTTCTGCCTTGTGCGAACCAGTAACGAAGATATTCGTCAGATGGGCATCAGCTTCATTTTGATTGATATGAACACTCCCGGAATTTCGGTTAAACCCATTATCACTCTGGACACGCCTGCCGAGGGCTACCAGGAAATCAACATGGTGTACTTCGAAGACGTCAAGGTGCCCAAGGAGAACTTGGTTGGTGAGCAGGGTAAGGGCTGGACTTGCGCCAAGTATCTGCTGGAATTCGAGCGCGGCAATGCCTACTCACCGGGCCTGAAAGGAGCCATGTCGCACCTCAAGCAAGCTGCAGCGGCAGAGCAGGACGGATCAGGGCAGTCATTTGCGGACAGCCCTGACTTTATGAAGAAATTCAACGACGTAGAAGTGCAGATTCTTGCGATGGAAGCAACGGAGCTGCGGATTTTGGGTGCCTTGGCGGCAGGGCAGAATCTTGGCCCAGAGAGCTCTATCTTAAAAACCCGCGGCACCGAGCTGCAGCAGGCTGTTACCGAACTTGCGCTGGAAATCGCAGGAAGCTACGCTGCCCCGCTGGATCAATCTACGCCGGCCCCGGGTGATAACTTCCAGCCTATTGGCCCGCAAGCGTCCAATGGCGTAGCCCAAGAGTACTTTAATACTCGAAAGGTAAGCATCTACGCAGGCTCCAATGAGATTCAGCGCAACATCATGTCTAAACTGGTGCTAGGGCTGTAACGGAGCGAGAATCGCACCCCTCGGGGTCGGCAAGAAAGGCGGGAAACACCCCGCCTTTTTTGTGCCTGCGGTTTATCGGGCTTTAGCCGTTTTGGGGATTACTAGCTGTTGAAGTTCTCGCCTTCGAAGCTGCCGAACAAGCGTTTGCTCATGTCGTCTGAGATTCGAGTCCACTTGCCGAGCCAGCGGCCTAAACGACTAATTCCAACTGAGGGGCTTGAACTCTCTTTGATGAGATTGTGATACATGGTACGCCGAGTCTGCTCGGCCCGATTGTGGATAATGGATGCGATCTTCGTGACGATTTTAATGGCAATACGCGGATGCTCCAAGACGATCTTGTCGTAAGTCTCCGCGTCCAGGTAGAGATAGTCGCATTCACTACGGCAGACCACGGTGGCGGTGCGCGTGGCCTGCAGGACTAGGTTTACCTCGCCTAGCAGTCCGGGACCGGGAAAATTGCCAATGTTCATGGCCACCGTGGCGAGATTAACCCGGCACTTGTAAAACACAGAGAACTCTCCGTTCAGAAGCAGTAGCAGTTCCCGGCCAGTATCCCCCTGGGAGAGCATTATGGTTCCGGCCTGAGCTTGGCGCTGTTCCATGATGCCGATCAGGGTTTGTATCTCGTCGGCTTCAAGGTCGGGAATGACCTGCGCTACGATCTCTGCAACTTCGGGCGTTTCCATATCTGTATTTGTTAGCCGTTTGTGTGGGAAGTCAGCAAAAGGATCGCCCCTTTACAGCGTGTATTTTTGGCCCTCAGTGCCAATGACAACGGAGCCGGGCAGCTTATCGACCTTGGCCTTGATAACATCCAGGTCGCTGTCGACAACGCCGGGGTTAAATCCGGCCAGAGCTAGGGTCCCCACGTTAAGTGCCTGGGCGGTTTTATAGCCTTCCTGCCAAGTGGAGTGCCCCCAACCGCGAAAGCTGGGGTACTCCTCGTCGCTATATGCCGCGTCGAACACCAGCATGTCCGTGTCGCGTGCCAGAGCGGCCAATCCGGGATGGATCTCCTCGGCATCGCCATGCTCATGATCCAGACAATAGGCCAGAGATTTATCGCCGCATTCGATTCGGTAGCCCATGCTTTCGTTGGGATGATTGAGCAGTTGAGCAGTTACCGTGGCGTCGCCAAAGGTCATGGTCTCGCCGGCATTAATCTCCGTGACCGACTTAATGCCTTGAAGCAGTGAAAACGGCACGGGGAAGTTCGGCGGCAACATCTGTCGTTCAAGACAATCGATCAGTTGGGTTCCTTCGCGCTTCGGTCCGATGATGTTGATCTCGTTACGCGGGTCGTAGGCAAGCTGGAAGAAAGGGAGGCCTTGGATGTGGTCCCAGTGGGTGTGGGTCAAAAACAAATCCATCTTAATCGGCTGGTCGTCAAGCTTACGCCCAAGCTTACCCATAGCGCGGCCAAAACTTTGAATGCCGGTACCAGCATCCAACACTAAGATTGAATCGTTGGCTCTAACCTCCACACAGGGTGTATTGCCGCCATAGCGAGCGGTTTCGGGCCCCGGAACCGGAGTCGATCCCCGCACGCCCCAAAAGGTGACAGTTAAGTTAGATTCGTTGGTCAAAATATCAGCCCGGCTCTCGCTTCTAGTGCTTATTTTTTAATGCTTGAAGCCGAGATTATACATTCGTCAGTGAATTCTTCATTGGGCGCGCGTTATTTTTTGGTACATGACCCTCTAGCCCGCCTTGACGTAGGCTCCTCTCTTAATGCCATGTTTTGCCATTAGCCGAGTGAAGGCGCGGCGCTCTTTCTTCGCAATCGCCGCTGCCTTAGTGACGTTGCCCCCGGTCTGGGTTAGGACTTTTCTGAGATAGTCGCTTTCAAAGCTTCGAATAAGCGAGTTCTTTTCCAGGCTGAAACTGCCCAGTGGTGGCTTGCGCGGCAGCTCGTCAAACTCAGCTTCCGATGACAGCGAGGCAACATCGGCGATCATTTGTTCCGACGCCATCAAAAATGCCCGGAGCAGGGCACTCTCAATTTCGCGGAAGTTTCCCGGCCATCGGTGACGCTCAATGGCGTCCACAAGCTCCAAACTCAGAAATTTTGGTTCCTGACCTAGCTCTTGGGCGATCCGCGACAATATATGCTGGGAAATAAGAAAAATGTCATCGCCGCGCTGGCGCAGGGCAGGTAAATTCACGGCTAGGACGTCGAGCCGGTATAAAAGGTCCTCTCGAAAGCTCTCTTTTTTAACCAGGGTTTTCAGATTTTTATTTGAGGCGGCAACGACCCGCACATTGGCGTGTCTCGTAGTCCTGCTACCGATGGGCCTGATTTCGTTATCCTGCAGAAATCGCAGCAAAGCGGTTTGCGCTCTTGGTGACAAAGAGTCCACTTCGTCTAAGAACAGGGTGCCTTGATTTGCATGTTCTAACAGGCCAACACGGTCCTCTTCAGCTCCGGTAAACGCACCTTTTTTGTAGCCAAACAATTCGCTAAGCAACAAGTCATCGGTGAACCCGCCGCAGTTGATGGGGACAAAGGGCCCGGTGCTGCGGCTGCTGAAATGGTGAATCGCTCGGGCGGTAACTTCTTTGCCAGTGCCCGATTCGCCCTTGATGAGAACCGTAGATTCGGTTTTTGCTACCCGCCTTAATGTCCGCATGGCGCGCACGTAGCTAGGAGATTTGCCGACTAGGTTAAAACGCAGATAAAGCTCTTCGTCGATGTCCGAAGATCGCAGCGCAACGCGCTGGAGGATTTTCTGTTCTGCGATGGATAACGCCTGTTGAGCGATGTGTTCATCCGCGTCAATGTGGAGTTCACCATCAAGGAAGGAATAACCGCTCTTGGTTGCGTTCAAGAATACGTCTAAAAACTCCACGTGATTCAGGCGAATGCGGTTATCCCGCAATTTTCGGGCCCGAGTTTTGCTTGAAAATACAGCGACAGCGATGGTGGGCTTAGTCAGGCCGGTTTCAATCAATTCGGCCAGTGGGGTAATAGCTGCATTACTGGCCCCGATCCTCTTGGAAAAGTCTATCAGCGCGGCCTGCTCGGCGGGCTCGTCGTTATGAATCAGGACTAAATCTGAGAATGCAGGCATGGAGGCCTCTCAAATACTGGTTTTTGTTCTTCTCGGCGTCAGCCTAGGCGGCCCCTACCGTTTTCTGAGTGTATCAGTCGCTCAGCCTAGGGCAATAGCCATGGGCATGCGCTAACAAAAGCTGCCACTTGCCAAGCGCGATGGATTTCTCCAGCAGGCATCCGACTGCCTGGGAACGAAGTAAACCTTCACCTGAGCCTCAGCATAGGAGCAAAGAAACACCCGACTGGTGGCCTCGGCGGGGTTGTCTGTGAAATACCAAACGGTGTCACCCCGATGGCTTGCAGGTGAATTCACGCTGTAAACCCATAAATCAGCAGCGTGAGGGTTGTTTGTCACATGAACCAGATATCGACTGTCGGCGCGATTAAAGGTCTGAAAAATAATGGCCATAGGGCAATCGCGCCTTTTCTACCGTGGGGCGGGGCCTGGCAGTTTACGAACTTTAATCTGCAACTCGCAATGGCGCTGCACGTACCCGACGCGCATGTGGGGGCAAATTGCCCCACTAGGGCGTGAATGCCCCAATCCGAAAGTTCCCCGTAACACCGTGCCGTAGCAGGACCAACAGCACTGAGCACTGGGGCATTTACGACTCAGTCGCTAAAACTGCGCATATATAAAAACCAATAAAAACAATGGTTTAAAAATATGAGGCGGCTGGCATGACAGTTGCATCGCGTTAATTGTTGGAACGCAACTAAGTCAACGCAGATGGTGTTTAGGTTATGGAAAACGAAACGGTCGCCGATTTCAAAATGAGACCGGCCAAGGCTGGCGGCAAAAATTCCAGGGGCGTGGAAAACGTCGCAAAGGATCTTTCTGAGCACTTTTTTAACAACCCTGAGGCTGGCGACACACTAGAGGGTATAGCTGACTGGTGGGTCGCTAGACAGCGCCGGAGCAACGCGGTGTCAATTGTTTCAAGTGCGCTGGAACAGTTGATTGAAGAGGGCAAGGTTTCAAAACGGACCTATGGATCCAAGGAGCTGTATGTCTCACGACTGTGAGGCCAGCAGTTTCTGAATCGGTAATTAAAGATCGAAGGACTAAAACATGAGTGAAAGTACACAGCATAAGTTATCAAGAGTTAGACCTCCCAGGGTCCAGATAACCTACGATGTAGAGACCGGCGGTGCACAAGCCCGGCGCGAACTGCCGTTTATCGTTGGGGTGTTTGCACCGTTGGCGGCGAAGTCTGATTTACCCCCAGCAAGCTTGAGCGATCGTAAGCTCGTTGAAATTGATCGCGATAATTTCGACAAGGTGATGGGCTCTATTGAACCGAAATTGATCTTTTCGGTGCCCAAGACTTACGAAGACTCCAAAGACGGTCTGGGCGTAGAGCTTAGGTTCCGCCGCTTTAGCGACTTCGACCCAATGCGCGTGGTGTTACAGGTTCCAGAGCTATCCGCTATTTATTATCAGCGTTCTCGCTTGAGAGATTTCTTGGCGAAGATGGATGGCAACGCGCCCCTGGGCACGCTGCTTGACGAGATTCTCTCGGATAAGGCGCGCCGAACTGCCGTCGCGAAAGTCTTTTCGGGCGCTAAGGATGCCATCGACGCTGCCCGGGAGCTGGCTGACGCAAGCGAACGGGAACAAGCGATTTTAGCGGCAGTGGCCGAGAAGGATCGCTCGGCAGGCACCGACATTGGCGCGCTGTTGTTCGATGGCAAAATGATTCTCGAGGAATCGCAGATACCTTATGTGCTGGAGCTGCTCGAAGAATTCGTCCGGCAATTTGTTGAAGCCGGTGACCTCGACTTTGAGGACGCAGACAACCCAGTAAATCTGGGTGCAGTGATCAGCGCTCGGGTAGCGCAACAGGATCAACTAGTCAGCCGCCAGTTGAACTACATAATGCATCACGACGACTTCCAGGCCCTTGAAGCCTCCTGGCGAGGCCTGCACTACCTGGTGATGAATACTGAGACCAGTAGCCGCCTGAAAATTCGGGTGCTCAATGCAACCTTCGACGAGCTGTACAAAGATTTAGACAAAGCCGTTGAATTCGACCAAAGCACGCTATTCAAGCTTATCTACGAGGAAGAGTACGGCACATTTGGTGGCGAACCGTACAGCCTACTCTTGGGCGACTATGAGATTGGCCGAAAAGCCAAAGACATCATCTTCGCCGAGAGAATGAGCAATCTTGCGGCGGCGGCCCATGCCCCGTTTATCAGCAGTGCTTATTCAAAACTCTTCGATTTGGAAGATTTTGATGACCTGCACAAACCTCGCGATCTGACCAAGCTTTTTGAAAGTGCTGAGCTGATTAAATGGCGGTCGTTCCGAGACACCGAAGATTCGCGGTATGTCACTCTCGCGATGCCGAAAGTGCTGCTGCGACTGCCTTACCACCACGAAAATAATCCGGTAGACGAAATCTATTTCGATGAGGACGTGGCCGTCACTCTTTACGAGGTTGACGAAAATGGAGAGGTCGTCCTAGACAAGGCAGGCAATCCAGTCGCCGTCACTTCCGAAGACGCCAACGGCGCTGTCATTGAAAACGCGAAAAAACGCGTCGATGCACGAAAGATGCTGTGGGGTAATGCCGCATACGTCCTTGGACGCGTGATAACCCGCGCTTTTGAACAGCACGGTTGGACCGCTGCAATTCGAGGGGTTGAGGGCGGTGGCCTTGTAGAGGGTCTGCCTGCGTATACCTATGAATCCGAAGATGGTGAGATCAGCCTCAATTGCCCCACCCAGGTATCCATCACCGATCGGCGCGAAAAGGAACTTAATGACCTTGGGTTCATGGCTATTTGCCACTGTAAGGGGTCTGACAAGGCAGCATTCTTCGGCGGACAAACCACCAATAAGGCGCGTCAATACAATACCGATGCAGCTAACAAAAATGCTCAGGTGTCTTCGATGTTGCCCTATATGTTGGCCGCCTCAAGATTCGCTCATTACATCAAGGTCATGATGCGAGAGCGCATTGGCACCTTTATGACAAGAGACAATGTCTCTGACTACTTAAACGTTTGGATCTCGCAGTACGTGTTGCTAGACGACAGTGCCACCCAAGGGCTGAAAGCCAAGTACCCGTTACGAGAAGCCAGAGTTGATGTAACAGAAGTCGAGGGCAAAGTGGGCTCCTATCGAGCAACCGTATTTTTGCGGCCGCATTTCCAGCTCGAAGAACTAACAGCATCGGTTCGTTTAGTGGCCGACCTTCCATCGTAATAAAACGGTTTAGTTAAGGAGATAGAGAATGGATTTAGTGTTAATGCGAGCTCCAGCATTCGAGACAGATGGGATGTTGAGTCTTATTGATGGTGAACTTCAATCAGGTGAGGACATTAGCGGGTGCATGGAATTGGTTTCCTGCAATTACGGCATGCACCAGCAAATGACTACGGACGTTAGTAATCAGGCAAGAACGTCGGGGCGCCCGAATCTGAATGACATAACCGTTGTTAAATACCTGGATACGGTGTCGCCGCTGTTTTACAAGTTTTGTCTGGGCGCCAAGCCCATCGACGACGCTCTGTCAGGGGGGGACCCAACGAAGATTTACCTCTGCCGCAACTCTAACTACGACGGCGATGACAACCTCATCGCTTCCATCGTCACCCTAGAGTTACACAACTGCATGATTGCCTCGGTGCAGGCGCAGTCTCACCCTAACGATATGGCTACGGAACAGCTGACGCTGAACTTCACAGAGATTCGCTGGAGCGCGACGCATCAGAGTCTTGACGCCACGTCCGACGGCATTTTTGAAACGGGCTGGAGTGTTGCTCGCAACCGCTCAGTATAAAACTCATGAAGTTTTTGTTCGATCGACTTTGTTTTCCGCGCGGCGAGTCCGCGCTATCGGCAACAGAAGAAACGAGCAGCCTGATCAAGTCCGTGTCTAACGAGATAGCGAGGATAACCAGCCAAAAACAGTATTTCGAGGGGTTTAGCAAAACCCTAGATAGTGAGCAAACACCGCCAAGCGTGCTGAGTTTCGGAATTTCGAGAGGCGTAGGTGAGCCTTTGAATCACGATTCAGCAAAGGCGTTAGCACTGGAGATAAAAAAAGTGATCCTTGCTAACGAACCACGTCTGCTGGCTCCACAAGTGTATTTCAAGCCCGGGAAGGCGTTTGGCGGACGCTTGGCTTTTGAAGTGGCGGGGCAGCTTCGACTGGGTGATGCGCTAATTCGATACAACAAGCATTTCGCCGTAACGGGAGCCGAATTCAGGTCATGACTAGATCAAACAGAGATCGAATTAAGACTTACTTTCGCAATGAGCTGGAAGAGCTCCGGCTTTCCGGCCGTGAGTTTGCGGATGCTTATCCGGCAATCGCGTCTGAGCTTTCGTTATCCGCTGGTGTTTCCCGTGACCCTCACGTCGAGCATCTGGTGCAATCCTTTGCATGGATGATGAGCCGATTGCGTATGCAGGTCGAATCCGAGGCGAAAAAAATCCCGTCGATGTTGCTGGAGGAACTGGCACCAGGCTTCATTGAGGCACGGCCGCCTATGACAATTGCAGAATGTCAGGTCGATAGTTCAGGCATTGAAACCTCGGATGACTTAAAGCTTGAACAGGGTCTAAGCTTTGCGCCTGTCAACGTTCGGTCAGATGCAAACACTGCTGCATCCCTGGCTGGCAGTCGATTTGCCGTCGCGCATGCATGCCAGCTGTGGCCGTTTAAAGTCGTCGATGTTCAGCGCAATCCCGTGAAAGAAGTTAGCGAGATATCACAACACTTCTCAGACTCCAGGTCCGTGTTAAAAATCGCTATCGAATCTGAGCCTGGCTCGAACGTTAGCGCTCTCCAGTTAGATAAACCGCTGCGTTTCTTTATCAACATGGAGCAAGACTGGGCCTACCGCTTCTACGATCTCATTGCCTCACAGATTATCGGTATCGGAGTTAGCGACGCTCAGGGTAACGTCACCCGGGTTCTTGATAAGACGAATTTCAAGCTCTGCGGCTTTGGCGACGAGGAGCGGCTGTTTGGGCTCTCCAGTTCGGACTTGCTTGGCACCTCGGTACTCCAGGACTTTTTCTCCTTTCCTGAAAAATTCTTGTTTTTCGAAATCTCAGGACTGTCCGATCTGGCGCTGGTGGATTACGAATTTGAGGGCGCCACGCGGGTGAATTTACATCTCGTTCTGGATCAGTTGATTTCAAAGGCCCTGCCGTTGGACGTTAATAGCTTGAAACTCAACTGTGTGCCGCTCATCAATCTCTTCGACAAAACAACTGACCCGGTAGTGCTCAACGATAAGAGCTACCGCTACAAATTAATTGCTGACCGATCATCAGGTCGCGACATCGAAGTGCAATCTTTGGAAGAAGTCTTCCTTGTTGACCGTGACGGCATTGAGTACCCAGCGAAACCCTATTTTTCAGTGCAAGACACCTCGCACCTTGACGACGGGATTTATTGGGTTGCGCAGAAAGAAGAGACGTCACGGAGGGATACGCCGGGCAGTGATATTTGGATATCGGTATTTACTCAGTCCGATATCGACATTCGCGGCATGGCGCTGTACGCAAAAACCAAGTGTAACAATCGGCGCTTAGCAGAGGCCCTAGTTGCTCGTCAGGAAATGGCGCTATTGGGCGCTGCGCCCGTAACGAGTTGCCGCCTCCTCATGAGGCCAACGCGCTACCTGGCGCCGGAGATGGACAAAGACTCTCTTTGGAAACTGATGGGCACACTAACGCGGCATCATTTATCCATGGCGCTGCCGGACTCCGCAAAAGACAACCTCATGCTAACGCTGTCCCTGTGCTCTTCAGCCGAAGACGACAATGCCCAGCGGTTGCTGGAAAGCGTTGAGAGCGTTTTATCCGCCGAGGATTACGAGCCCTCTAAGATCAGCGGCTGGCGGGGATATCAGCGCGGCACCAGATATACGTTAACCCTCAATGAGCGTTTGTTTCAGGGTAGCGCGATGATGTTTGGGCGAGTGGTTTTGCACTTCTTAGCCCTTTTTTCACAGGTAAATAGCTTTTCGTCATTGGACGTGTATTTAGGAGATAGGAAAGTTCACCGATGGCCACCGATGACCGGTCACAAAGCAGTAGCCTAAACAGGCTCGAAAAAACCGGCGAAGAATACAATTTCTTTCAGGTTTCACGATTGCTGGAGGGGCTATCCGTCAGCGAGGGTGCTGGCCTGCGCGTCAAATTTGCCGGGAATAATTCTTTTGCCCTTCGTCCTAACTTCGTAGAGTGCGTCAATGTTGAAGAAACCGCTGCCTCAGCGAGCATCACTGTGGAAGCAAATGGCTTCAATCTCTTCGGTAATCAAAGCCCCATCCCGGAGGTTTACCTAGAACAAATCGCCCAGGAAGCTCAGGCCGGTAACGCCGGTGCAACTGCCTTTTTAAATATTTTTAACGACAAGATCCTGCGGGAATTCTATGAGCTGAAAAAGCGTTTTGATCCCATGCTGTTTAACGGCAGTCCGCACGAGGAAGATCTTTTCCGTCTATTCGAATCTGTAAGCGGGGTTCCTCGCCAGTCACGATTTGAAGGGCATATGCCGAGCAGCTATCCGCGTTTTTGGCGTAAATACGCCTATCAGTATTCCAACCGTCGAGTGGGCTATGGGTTTTTAAAAGAACTTCTGTCAAAACTTGTTGGTGTGGATGTTGCGATTGAATCAAACGCCGGGGGTTGGAGAGCGCTACCGCAACAGCGGCAGGCCGGCTTAGGGCATTCGAGTGCGCTAGGAGCATCGAGCACTTTGGGCCGCAGGTATTGGTCACACGACAACAGTATTGGACTAACGCTGATGCTGGAGAGCTTGGAGGATTATGACAACTACCTGCCTGGCAGTGAGAACTTCTCTGAGCTTGTTGCTTTGATCGCCGTGTTAACGGATCTGCTCTTTGATATTCAGCTGAAATTCAGAATTAACCCTGGCGCGGTTACCAAATTAAGGCTCGGTAAGAAAGCTCGGCTGGGTTACAGCACATGGCTTAAAAGCCAAGACGAACAGTTAAATCAGGCTGGCGAAGCCCAGTGTTATCTGCGGCGCGATAACCTGCTAGCAGCGCTGGAAGGCGCAGAGGCTGCAAGCTAATGAACGATCGGCTATCGGTACCAATTGAAAAGGTCGGCACACTCGATCAGCCAAGGTGTTCCCTGGATTTCGAAATCCAGGGCCTGCTCCAAGGCGACGCCCTACGCTTACAGAGTTTTTCCGGGTCGGAAGCAATATCCCAAGAATTCGAGTTTAGCCTGGATATTCGGGCAAACGACTATTGGTTCTCCAATGGTGAATTCATAGCAGAGCCAAACGAAGAAGAGGGCGCTGCAGAGCTGGATATGGACAGCCTTCTGATGGCGCCAGTAACTGTAATGCTCGGCCTGCCGGAGACCGATAGCGAGGCTGCAGAGGAACCCTATCCAAGCGCCAGGCAGGTAACCTACTTCAATGGCATTATTCACAGCGTCTCTATGGCGGACCGTGGCGTTTGGAAGATGACAATGAAGCCGCGGCTGTCATTGCTTCACCTGCAAAGCTCCTATCGCATTTTTTCCGATAAAACTGCTCTGGAGGTAATCACAGAGGTTCTTAGGCAGAACCGCATCGACTATACGTCCTCGGCGGTAACTGACAACAGACCTGGACAGAAAAAACAATCGTCAATTGTTTGCGGCCCTGCCAGCTACAAAAGACAGGATTGGTTTCAAGCCGGAGAAAGCGATTTCGAATTCGTGACCCGGCTAATGGAAAAGTCCGGAATCTTTTTCTATTTCGTGCATGAATACGGAACGCACAGAATGGTGCTTACCGACCAAAGCTACTACGAAAAGATTCTGAAAAACCCCCAACGCCAACAGTACGTGGCTTTGCCGAAGTCCATGCGTCAAGGGTTTGATCAGCCAGACGCATCTTTCAGCGCGGACGTTATGGATTGGAATGTAGATGAGTTAAAAGTTCTTTATCTCACTGCACCCAAACTTGGGATTGATTTAGCGGACACCGCGAGCCAATTCAGCTTTCAGAGAAACTTAACCGTGGGCGCTATCGATACACTGCTGACGGCCAAAAATCCTGCCTGGGAACCCTATCCGCCCAACGGCAAACAGCCCAACACCGGGCAGGGCGATACACGATCTAACCCCGGCGAAGCTCGTGGTATTGACGTTGGCGGTGTGGGGCCGAATTTTGCCGGCTCTACAAAACCGCCAAACAGCGCCCTTGCCGGTACCGAGACCGCAAGAAAGATGCAAAAAGTGCAAACGCTTTCCTACGGCAGCACGAAAAAAGAGTTGGAGTTTAGAAACAAGCTACTGGAGAAGCAGCTCTTAAGTGCGCAGCACTCATTAACAGGCACCTGCTCCCTGGCAGAACTGCGCAGCGGACACAGTTTCGCCATTCAAGGCGGTGAAAGAAATCGCCCAGAGCTGTCGCGGCGGATCATGGTGGCCCAAACGGTCTCTCACCACGCCACGGCCAGCGGGGAATACAGCAACCAGTTTTCAGCCTTTTTTGCTGAAGGGTTTGGCAAGCCGTTTGACGGGGCAGCAGATCGTGATGGTTCGATCATCGCCAAAGTCTGCAGAAAGCCTCGTTCTGCCGGCGGCGCCGACGCTGGCGCGGCACGGGAAGATACTCAAGACCAGAGCAACGCTTTAGCAAAATCAAAATTTTCTCTGCTCGACAAAAAGAAGTACCAATACCTGGAGCAATCCCAACAAGAGGCTCGTCAGAAAGGGGTGTGGGTGCAGTTTATCGGAGCGAAGGAGGGGTTCTTTGTTGACGATCAGCGTTACTTTGTTCGCTTAGCCGATCATATGACGTCGATACCGGAAATAGGCAGCGTCGTGATGGTCGGCCGTACCCGCGATGACAGCGAATTGCCCGTTGTGGAACAGGTAATTAACGCCCACGGGTCAAAAACAATACTCAATGACCATCTGCGCTCCAAGCACACTTCGATCGGAAATTCTTACAGTACCAACTATGGCAATAGCTACAATTCGTCGTTGCCTCTCAATCCCGTAACCGATTACCAAACGTTCAATAAAATTGTTGAAGATCAACGACAGGTAAACGAGGGCAGCGATAACTCAGAAGCGAAATACCCTAACGTTTCGTTTAGTGAAGGCAGCGCCTCCTACAGCGTTCACGTTGGCTATTCTGGCAGAAGCCGATCCAAATCCGTCGTAAAGCCGGAAGGCGACACTGACAGTGCTCAGCTTACTTTCTTCAAGGGTAAGCTTACGCAGTTTCAAACCGTTCCCACTTCAGGTGTGACAGCGGCATTCTCTGCGACGCCGTCCAGTGCCTCTTCCTATGACGGCATCTCACACTCCTATACGGGGGAAGTGCAAAATTTCTCCTATAGCGAGGACTATTCCACTTCATACACTGAAAGTCACAGCCACGGCAGCAGTTATCATCTGAGCGTGGATCACACGAGCGGTAATCACTCCCAGTCTATCGTCCTGCCTCCTGGTGACGACGTAGACGCGGTGCAAAGCCAATTTCCAGAGGTGCCGGCGTCGGCACCCAGCGGCAACGCCTACGATGAGGTCAGACAGTCATTCAAGGGCGCTGAGAGTCACAGCTATAGCTACAGCAAAGACGAAGGTTATTCCCATGCAGTCTCATACAGTAGCGGTGACTCCTATAGTGAAAGTCACAGTAGCGGCGACAGTCGCCAAATAAGCCACAGTAGCGGGGACAGCTATAGCGAGGTTCACAGCAGTGGCAATAGCCGCAACATTAGTCACAGTACGGGTGATAGCTACAGCGAGAGTCACGGCAACACGAGTACGTCGAATAGCACCATGGCGGCTACCGCATCTGCCAGCGCAGTGGGTGCAAGCACCAGTTCAAGTGCGGTGGGCGTAACAAACTCCAACAGCGTCGTTGGGCTATCGAATAACAATAGTGTTACCGGCATTGGCACTTCATTGAGTGCGCATATTTCTAATGTTTCGATATCAGCCAAAGTCAGAGACGTGAACATTTCGGCTACTGCCGCAGACGATATCGATATCAGGATGGATCCCAGCGGCATCACCATCAAGGCACCGCCAGGGGACGTAAAAACCTTCAACAAACCTCAGGTCGAAATAGGGCCGGCGTTAATCACCATTTATGCCTGGACGATAATGCTATGAGGATCACCAAGCCGCGCAATTTAGGTTTACTGCATAGCTCCTACTCGCTGCGGGGCGTCCACCACTGGGTAGTCAAACCCGTGTTGTTCTTTGACCTGCTGACCGAGAACGTCGTTGTTCCAGAAATTGAAGGGTGGAAGCAGGCAACTGCAAACCTGCCTCCGGGACAGGTGCTGGACGAGGCCCAGGCGAAGCCCTGTGCCGAGGTACTGCTTGCGGGCAGTGTCTTTGCGCCGAAAGCTCAGGTCGCGACAGAGGTGACTGCCGGTTTTTCTCTTGGGCAACTGGAAAAGAGGTTATCGGTTTGCGGAAATAGAATCTGGAAGAAAGGCTGGTTTAATTATTCGGCGAGCAGTCCAGCGCCTTTCCAAAACATACCCATCACCTGGGAGCGCAGCTTTGGCGGCAAGAATGACCCAGAAAACCCGCTCGGCCAGGGCGCGCTGTCCGAAGGCCGCAGCGGCGAAATTTTGGTTGCTCTGCCAAATTTCGAATACCAAAGCTCAAGGTTAACTCGGCCCAAACAACGAATTCGTCCAGCCGGTTTTGGGCCGATTGATGTCAGATGGAAACCTCGAACTGACTCCGACGGATTATTTGATCAAGCCTACATCAATGAACAGTTTCCCGACTTGCCCGAGGGTATCGACTTCTCCAGATTTAACATGGCCCCCGAGGACCAGCGAACAGCGCAAATTAAGCTTGGGCAGGAGTATTCGCTGTTTAACCTGCATCAAGAGTTAGGAGTGATCGCTGGAAAACTTCCAACCTTCCAGCCTAGGGCTTTTATCGAGTGCGGAGACGAATTCACGGAAATTTCCGTCGCTCCGGAAACCCTTTGGTTTTTCCCATCCAGCAACCTTGGTGCGTTGATTTTTCAGGGCCAGTGCGAAATACCAGAGCGTTATGCACAGTCTTGCATCGACAACCTGTTGCTGGCCTACGAAAACACCGAAGATCAGCCTCGACAAGCTGAATACTATAAAGAGGCTCTGGCCCTTCGCACCGACAGCGCAACCGCGCCACGCTACGTATTGGACGAAAGCCAGCTTTCACCGCAGGTGTCTGCCGACGAGAAAAACGCCAGGCGAGAGGAGCACGCCAGAGCCGTCCAGCTTGCAAACGAACAGCAAAACAACGCCTGGGAGGCGCTGAAAGCAGACATACACGCTGAACATGAAATAGAAATTCCGGATGAACAGACACCCCAGCCTGTAGATCCGCGAACGGTGATCGCCCCGGAAGCTGTCGCCCGCCAGGATTACTCATTAGCGCCCATCATGGATTTCGCTGAGGAGAAAAAGATCCAGGCAACGGCGCATCTCAATAGTGGCCAAACTCAAATTGAAGAACTGGATGCTCCGGATGAAATTGACGTGGCGGATATCCAACAACTGGCTGTAAAGCGCGCTACTGAGCGCGACTATTCAGGTCAAAAGCTGACTGCAGCGGCGGCGGGGCAGGACCTTGCCAGTGTGGACTTAGAGCAGCTCAATCAAATGGAACTGGCGGCCCTAGCCGCAAATATCGAACCTCAGCCTATCAGCTTCCGCAAAGCCACCGAGGCCGGCAGCCTCCTGAGAGAAGTTTTTTTGGATCTTAGGGCTCAAGGCCAGCCCCTGTGTTTTCGGGATTTAACAGGCGTTGATCTATCGGGTCTTGATCTATCGGGTGTTGATTTCGCGGGCTCAATCCTCGAGTGCGCGAATTTAAGCGGCTGCAATCTTGAAGGAGCCAATCTGCAAGGCACCTCCATGCTTGGTGCGACCCTTGACGACACTTGTTTTACTAAGGCCCAGCTGTCCAAAAGCAATCTGAGCTGGGTGCGGGGGGAGAACACCGATTTCACCGAGGCAGACTTTGCTCTAGGCGCCACAATGTTTTCGGCCCGCTTACTCTCTGCGGACTTCACCTCAGCAAATTTAGTCGATGTAACCACGCTGAAGAGCAGCTTCACCGGCAGCCACTTTGATAAAGCGATAATGCAGAGAACCATTGCTAACCAAACATCCTTCAAAGGTTGTTCCTTTGAGGCCACAGAAGTCAGCAGAGGCCAGTTCATCGACTGCGCGTTTGACCGAGCCCTGTGGCACCAATCCCGTGTGCTTCGTGCCGCATTTCTGAACTGTCGCTTCCAGTTCGCCCAGATTCAGGAATGTACCTTTGAACGCTGCCAAATTGCTGGCGATAGCTGGATGACCGCAGCGGACTTAGCGTCGTCCAGCTTCAAATGCAGTGGCTTGCGATCTTCTCAAGGCACAGGGATTTCTTTCCAACGGACGAAATTTGAGGAATCAGACCTGGCAATGGCATCCATGCCCGGAGGAAATTTCGAGAATGCTCTGTTCACTAACTGTTTGATGAACGAAAGCAACTTTGACCAAGGCTGTTTTGACGCCGCAGGGCTGCTTTATTGCAACTTTGGTTCAAGCTCGCTGCGCGAATCGTCTTTTGTCGACGCTAATCTGTTTGGGTCAAACGTGCTGCTGGTGGACTTTACTGATGCCAACCTTCAGGAGGCTAACAACCTGATGCCGCTCAAATCGAAGAGGCTGAAAGATGCGAGTTGATGAACTCATGAGCGTGCTAAAACGACAGGCCGTGATTTCTCAGGAAAAAGTCCTTGGGGACCTTAACGGCTGTGAGCTCAGCAACGTCACCTTTGACCAGGTAGATTTCACCGAAGCACGATTTGGTAGCTGTGCCCTGAACGCCGTGATTTTCATTAACTGCAATTTGTCTGGTCAGGATCTTGCTGAAATTCGCAGCACCAGAATCACACTCAATCACTGCGAGCTCGATGGCTGCGATTTTTCTAATGGCGCGGCATCCGGGTTGAACGCCCTTGACTGCAATTTCTCTCGGGCAAATTTTGATGCCGCGAAAATCGCCGACTGCAACTTTATCAGCTGCGACTTTTCGATGGCGGTTTTTGATCGAACCGAACTCAATCAGTCGCGCTTCTCAACTTGTGTATTTGATCGGGCAACATTTGATGCAATCTGCTGGCAAAACTTCGCGCTCTATGAGGTGTCTTTCGCATCATCTGTATTCAGTCCCAAATCCATCACCCGGGGAGTCATGGTGGCCTGTGATTTTTCTGGGCAGAACTGGGCTGGGGCGCATGTATCCCAGAGCAGTTTCAACCAGGGGGTCTTTCACCGGGTAGATTTCTCTAAAAGCTCACTGCAGAGCTGTCATTTCACGCAGTCGGATTTTTGCGACGTTAACTTTTTCGGAGGCACCCTGGACGGGTGCTATTTTAACCAAGGCACCTTGGCGCAATGCAATTTCGGCAGTGCCTCTGCACAAGAAAGTAACTTCGATGACATCAAAGCCAGTGGTGTCGATTTTTCCAAGGTGGCGATTCTGCGCGGACGTTTTTGCCGCTCCTCCCTGGAAGACGTCAAGTTTATCGATGCGGAACTTGAGCAAAGCGACTTCTCAAATGCCTGGGTCAACGACGTGGAATTCACTGGGGCCAATTTGCGTTTTGCGAATTTTCACGCAGTGCAGGGGGAATACGAGCTATCAGCCCGTCAACAAAGCGCCGTCCTCGGCACCGATCAGGTAAAACTTGAAGCGGAGGCTTTGCATGCAGCGGCTCATTGAAATGAAAGAACGTATTTTTACCGTTAGACCGGGAAACAAGAATGAACTTAGCTAACAATTTGGCAATCGCTCACTGCCCTGGCGAACTGAATGTGCCTGAAAGTGCCGCCTCATTCGTGACCGACCAAGTGGACAGCGTATGTGCTTCGTTGGACGAAGGCTGGAATCTCAAATCTGGCGCTACGGCTGTTCGCGCCACTAGCTGCCTCGTGGAACCGATGGCTGGCGATACTGTGCTGGTCGTTCTGGCAGAAGAAACAGGTTACATACTGTCCATCTTGCATCGACAGTCACAGGCACCATTAACCATCCGCGCATCGAAGGACCAAGGCATTAAGCTGAAAACGAAGTTTTTATCGGTGATTTCTCAGCAAAGTATTTCCCTCCAGGCTCTGACGGATTTCGACATAAAGGCGCCGTTTGGAGCGCTCAAGACCAGCTCGGCAAATCTCTTTCAAAGCGTGCGAGGCAGCCTTGTGACTACGGCGAAAAACTGGGTGAGCAGTACCGACGATTATCAGTTGAATGCAAAAGGCTCGATGATTACTCGGGCAAAGGTTCAAATCATCAACGCGGATGACGATCTGTTCGTCGACGCAGAACGAATTAACATGGGGTAGGGCGTTGTTTCTCACCGATTTTTCACCATCTTTGAGCTTGTCCGCGCCTTGCGTCTGCAACGTCATAACGCCGGTAGGGCCAGTGCCGGTGCCACTGTTAAATATCGCGGTCTCGTCCGCGAGCATTCCGAACATTCCAAATATTTTTACCAGCGGTATGCCCTCACAAAACCTACTGACGCTAACGCCATTTTCTAATGGTAGCGAGGTCAGTGCCCCCCTAGGCGGCCTGGTGTCCTTTATGTTTTGCAGTGCGGCGAAGAATATTTTTGGCAGCCTGAAAGTCTTTCAGGGCGGTGCACCGGTAAAACGCATGTTAGATCCGACGGTGCAAAACGGCTTCTTGGGGAACAGCCTGGGATGCACGCTGACGCCCGGGAACTTCAAACAATTGGTGATGATGTAGTGAACACGATGCGCACAACCTTATTGATGGCAATGCTCTTTACGCTAAGCGGATGCTCGCTTTGGGAACGCACCAAGGCGACGGTCGGCGCGGGGCCCAATCAAACGTCCACCGTCGGCTTCTCAGCAGTCATCAGCGACGCACCTAACGCACAGGTGATCGAGATTGCTTTCGCTTATGCCGACGCGTCCGTCGCCATACTGACGCAAACCGAAGAAGCCACCTGGTTCACAGAGCGAGTCGGTTATTGCAGCTCTTACGGAAGCCAGCTGGACGTCATTCGGCTTGAGCTTCCTATGGCCTATAGCGCCCAGCTCACGTCCTTACCCAAAAATCATAAGCTGGCCAAATCAATTTTTGTTTTTGTGCGCGAGGTCGGGAAAGTTGAAATCACCACGATTCAGGACCCCTGGCTGCAGATCTCTGAGGGGAAGATAACCCTGTTGGAAGAACCGCCTGGGGCAAATGGAACCAGAAACGCTCTGGAGGCAGTAGAGGGAGCAAAGACTCTATGTTGAAGTTACCAAAGACCGTAAATCGAGTGCACTGGAATGAGGGTATGCTTCTTTCTCCCCAGCATTTCCAGCATGCAGACCATTACTTTGAACTGCAACTCGCCCATTTAGCGCGACGCAGCAGCAGATACTTCTGGGGCATCAATTCTCTAAGTTTGGATGAAATAGCCCTGGCCTCAGACGTTGTGAAGATTACCGCCATTGAATGCATTTTCCCGGATGGCTCGATTTTGCAATTCGAAAGCGGCAGTGAATCTGATCAAGCTGATATTTATAGCGAACCCGTGGCGTTAGATTTAAGCCGCCTCGACATTGAGCCGGGTAGTGAGTTTTCCGTTTGCGTAGCCATCTCCGAGTACAACAGCAAATGTGCAAGTGATGCGGATTCTGAGTTGAAGCGCTACATCAGTGTCAACGAGGGACTGCATGGGGATATTGGCGATCCTCAAAACGAGATCGACTTAGTCACACTGCAACCCAAGCTCCGTCTGCACGTTGAGCAAAATGCTTCGCCTAACCATACCGGCTTCCCCATCGCTAAATTCGAAAAAACGCTGGATGGCACCTTCCAGCGGGTCAACTTCACGCCACCCCTTTTGAGTAGCTCAGCAGCTTATTCTGACAAGCCTGTAGAGCTGTGGGGGCGGCTGTCGTCGATTCTGTCCTCAAGTCGCTCAAAAGCCAGTCAGCTTCGATCTTTGATAAGCGAACGGCGCTCGGAGAAAGTTTTCTTAGAGCAGCAGCGAAGCCGCATTATTGCCCTAACCCGAGCGCTGCCGATTTTGGAGGCTCTGCTTCACAGTGAAGAGCACCCGCACCAAATCTACTGCAAGCTTCTGGAGTACGCCTCGGATCTCGCGGCTTTATTGGACGACCCCGTTGCGCCGCTTTTTCCAAAATACACCCACAACGATTTAAATAACTCGTTCGCTCCGGTGCTTGCCTTCATCGAAAACACAATTAGCAGCATCAGGTTGGATTACGAAATCTTGGAGTTTTCCAAGACAGAAGAGGGTAACTATCAGTGCACGTTCCCAAGAGCGGCCAGGAACACGACAATCCTGCTCGCTTTTCAACTTCCGGCATCGGCCGACAAAGCCTTGGTCAATCAGTGGGTGGATAGCGCATACATTTGCAACGCCGCCGACTACGAGGAGCTAACCCTTGTGCGCGACATTGGTCTAGAGCGAAGTCGCGTTAAAAGCTTCGATAAGTTCAGCCTAATCGAGGGGGAGAACGAGGTTCTTTATGAAGTCATACTGCCGGGAACGGCTACAGGCGAGCTATTGATCTCCGGTGCCGATGAAAATTTGGCTGATGCTCAGCCCCGGTCCGTACTGTGCTTTACCGAGAAGGACGACTAGTCATGGCAGCAGTTCAAGACACTGTTTTGACTCAATTCGACTTGCTCTTTGGGGTCTGGAGAAGGGCGCTGTCGAAGCTCGATGCACAGCTAACGAACGTCGCGTCCGAGGATGACGGTGATCAGCTCAGGGAACTTTTACTGCAAATGCAGGGTGACTTGCTTGGAGCACTAGGCGAATCGCAAAAACTCGACGCTAGATTTGGCAGCGAGGCGCGGGGGCAGCTTGAACATATGCGCTACGCGGCCGTTGCCTATTTCGATGACTATTTACTCCAGCGCTACCAATGGCCTGCCTTGCCAGACAATCACAAAGCCCAAGCCAAAAAAATCTGGTTAGGCCTACTGCTTGAGTCTTCGGTATTTGGCACGCGGTACGCCGGACGCGGACTTCCGAAGCGTGTCCAAGAACTCATATATTTGGGCCACTACACGGAGTCGGAACTGTCTTTGCTGCGGGTTTACGTGCGCATTTTTTGGCTCGGTTTCGGCGCCCAGGAAGCCAAAACAATTCAGGCCCATGCAGATCTAAAAGATCGAGCCATTGCAGTGCTTGGTAATCATGCGTCATTACAACCTCAAGCCCAAAATGCCATGGGAGTGGGTTGGATGCCTCCGCCTGGACAAAAAATTGAGCGCTTGGCCCCCGTCGCAAAACTGAAAGGCGCGCTACAGAAAATCGGGCTCGCAGCCGTAGCGTTTTCCCTTCTCGCTTGGGTCGTCCTGAGCTTACAGCTGCACTACCAAGTGTTGGTTTGAGGTCGCTAGTCAATGAACTTTAATGCAATCGAAACAAGCTTCTCACGCATAACCAGCATGCTTGGTGGCGGCGTGATTGCATTGATCTTAGCCCTCCTGGTGCTTGGCTTGATCCTCTTCTTTGTTTTCAAAAGCGGTAAACAAATACGAATACGCATCCCATTTCTGCCTCGGGGCATGAACGTCATAAAAATCGGCAAGGACGACCTCAAAAAGCTCTCAGAAACCGTGGGAGAGCAAACGCTGACATCTCGTGAAGCGAGCGCCATCGAGGACAAGAAAGTTGTTCACAGGCTTTTTGCAGGCATGGACGCGATCACGGGAAGCATCAAAAAACGTTATGAACTGCCGCTTTACCTTCTGATCAGCCAATACGAATCAACGACAGAACTACTACAAGATGCTGGACCGGATGTACTCCAGCGCTTGGAAATGAAAGACGGCGGCGGATCGCCAACCGGCAGCTGCGTCATCTTAAATCGAGGCGGGCTCATCCATCACCAAACCCCGGAGGTTTTGGTAGAAGAACTCATCGAAAATCGTCCCGAGCGCCCGCTGGACGGGATTGTTTTCGTTTTACCTTTGACTGACCTTTTGATTGAGGATCAGATAGAACGCAGAGCACGCGTTGATTGGTTGTTTAAGCAATATTGGTCGATCCAAACCAAAGTTGAGTTTAATTTCCCTATTTATCTTTTGATTCCTGGGATGGAAGAACTTGTCGGTTTTGAGGCATTTTGGAATCGACAAGAGGTGCGATCTCAGCTTGACGAAATCTTTGGATGGTCGAATCCGTACAACGTTGATTCTCCGTTTGAAAAGAGAATGCTTGACGAGGCGTTTTCAGAGATTGACGAATTTTTGAACGCAGAAGTGGAGAAAGTCACGCAGGCGGGCGGCAACTGTCCTCACGACATTCTGCTTTTTGCCAGCGCGATGCGCGATCTGCGAGAGCCTGTCAAGGAATTTGCCGAAGGCATCTTGAATTCCAGCGCTCTTATGCACCAACCGAAATTCCGGGGTATTTACTTTACCGGCAGACTCAAAACTGCCGAGCTGTCGCGTCACCGGTTCTTAGAGCGCCTGTTTCTTGACAAAATATTTGGCGAGCGTTCATTAGCCGTGCCAATGAGTGATCGAGTTTTGTCAGCTAACCGTCGCCTGAAGAGCCTGCAGCTGCTGGCCGGAAGTGTTTTGGCGGCGTTAATTCTCTGGATCGCCTATGACGTTGTGGAGGTAGTCCAGCAGCGTAATGACATAGAACAATTGGTTGAACGAATCGATGACATTTGGCGCGAGGAGAGCGGCTACGACGCCATCGCACCGTCTTTTGAACTAATGACAGAAATCGATGCCTCAGAACTCTACTGCTGCGGCCCCATACCGTGGTCAAGACTCATTCCAAATGCCAACATTAGAATCGAGCGTTTCTTTCAGGAAGAGCTTTTTAATAAAAAAATCTTTCCTGTCATGGAGTGCAAAAGTCGCCAGCGAATTTTTGACTTAGTGAGGCCTGGGGCGTTTACCGTCAGCGAACGACTGCAGAATGCACCGTTTAATGCGTGGCTCAGTGAGGTTGTGGATGAGACTCGATCTTATTCACGGGTTCGTTACCTAATGGGCGACGTGTCATATCGCTCTGAACAATCCATTGCTAACGAGTTTTCTCAGGTAGTAGCAAGTTTGTTCGGCGAAGCTCTACCCCCCGGCTTCGGCGATCGCGCCGAGCTTTACCTTAAAGCGATTGCGGACAATGACTACAATTCGTCCATCGCACTGGATCGCGCGTGTCCCTCGTCGGTTTCAACGGCGTCAAGCATTTGGGAGAACACGCTCGGCGCGGCAGCGAACGAAATTGGTAATGAGGTCAAACGAATATCCGCGCCGCTGGGCTTCATTCAGCAAATTCTTGCCTTCGAAAGCGGGGCGTTAAATTCGGGGCCTATTGATCGGGAGCAGTTTTCTTACTACGTGGAGTGGCACGACCACCTCAGCCAAGTATTTGCGAGCGAAGGGTCCAGTGGTTTCTGTGCAACCACGGAACGAAGGCTGCAGGAAATTTCGGAATCTTTGGCAGGATTTGACGATCCGCTAGCCAATCCGCAAAAGCAAATCGAAAGCTTTGTAGACCAGTGCCAAGCTGCGCTCGCCGCCCAAATGAACTATGACAACACCCAACTCCCGCGACCGCTTTACAGCGCTGTGGAGGTTGAGGGCCAGTTTGCGCCGCAGATTTCCCCCGCGGCCAGTCGCGTTTTCGAATTGATCGGCGACCTTTCTGACTTTTCTTTCTCTTCGGTGGAAGAAGAAAGCTGGCAAACCTATGGCACCAGTTTTTTCTGGTCTGTTGACCTACTGGCGCAGGCATTGAGCTATGCGGATGAATACCGTCGCTACGCTGACGGCAGATTTAAAACCATTTATCTGCCTGAAAATCCAACCCAAGACAGGCAAAACTACTTGGCCCAGGCCGTGGCCCTTGCGCAGCTCCAGCGTGCAATGCTCTCCACTATTGAAAAAGCCAAGTTTAAAGAAAAACCCAGCACGCGGCTGGACTTTTCCACCATTGACGCTAAGGAAGCGCGCATTGCGGATCGCGTGGCCAACTTTAAAAAGGCCCTAAACCCGCTTCTTGCGCTAGCCTCAAACTTCGAGCAGTTGGGTTTGCACTCGGCAAAGCGCAAGCTGTTGATCCAGGCTCACGGCCAAGCGTCAGGATTACTGGAAGAAGTTGACGGACTGTTTTTCTCTAACAGAATCTATAAGCCAAAAATGACCTCTAATTGGAAAGCCAATGATTATCCTGAGGCATTCTTTGGCCTGCTCACGGATAGCAATGCAAAGGATTATCTTGCAGCTCAGGCTAGGCGCAGCCAGATGCTCGCCCGTGACTACGCGCAACCCCTGGTTGTGTTTTTGGCCAACACTCAGGGTCAGTTTAAAGAAACAGAGATTGTTGCCCGCTGGAAGCACACTCTAGTGGAGTTAACCAAACAAGAAAATCAGGACCCGTCAAACGACGTAGACCAGTTTGAGCAGTTTTTCCTTGGAGACTTTGCTGCCACAACTTTCAGTAACTGCCACGAGAACGTTAAAAATTTCCAGCAGCCCGACGGCAGCAGCGTTTTTGCCATGCGCTGGCGCGAACTGGCGAACATGTCTTCAGTGCAATGCAGAAGACTGCAAGCGGACAATATCAAGAAAGAATATGCGGTAGTTTCAGAGTCTTTTGAAAAGTACCTGGCACCTTATTACCCATTCAACGCCCTGGCTGGAGCCAAACCCCTGTCACCGAATAATCTGCGTGAATTCCTGAAGATCTACAGTGGTGCATCTGACGGTCTAGCAGAACGAATTCGAGTCTTAGCCTGGAAAAACCAGCAATTTTCACCCGCGGAACAATTCTTGAGAGACTTGGATGCCTCTCTGGCGATTCTCGATCAAGTGGTGAAGAGCTCCGATGCGTCAGGTACCGGTATCTCCATCGAAGCTGTCTTCAATCCGGACGTTGAACCTAAGCTTGCCTTTGATCCGTCTAACCACATTAGTGCCAAGCGACTTTACGCAGGAAAGTCGTTCATCGAGTCGCCAGGACAGTCCAAACCCTTACAGTGGAAGTTCTCGGATGAAACCCGGTTTCATCTCGATTGGGCTTCCGGTTCTCCCTATGTGCTGTTCTCTCAGTCCGGAGATCCGGCCAACGATCAACTCTCGTTTGCTGCCAAGGGATACTGGAGCCTGATCAGATTTATCGAAGAATTTCGCTCCCAGCGAGTCGACGCAAGCTCCTTGCGCGACGAGTCTATGCTGCTTGAATTCAAAGGTCAGATTCAGAAATCGTCATCGTCCAACACCAAAACGCCAATAGGTGTGTTTGTTCGGCTGACCCTAATTGGCGTAGATCCGGACACGCAATCACCCAAGGCGCTGCCGTTTCCTAACAAATTTCCTAACTCTGCACCCGTGAACTCGTGAAGGCCAGAAAATGAACATTGAAGAACTTTCTGTAACAGATGAGCTGACGATCGAGGACTTCTTGACTCCGATTTCAGCAGCGAACCCTAGCGGTCACTCATTGAAAGAAACCGAAATTTACACGGACATTCAGCGGGCTCGGGCTTTTGATGACCCCAGTCTGCCCAGAGGGGTTTGGGATCACGATTTGAAGCGCAGCGATTGGCACCGAGTGCGCGACTTGTGTCAATCCAACCTGTTGGAAAAAACCAAGGATATTCAGGTTGCAATGTGGTTTCTCGAATCCCAGCTGAACCTACAAGGAATAGCCTCATTACCGGCGAGCTTGCTGCTGCTTGGCAAACTGACCAACGAGTTTTGGGATGACGTGCACCCGGTAATGCAAGATGGCGACACCGATTACAGGACCAATCTATTCATCTGGATGAACGACAAGCTCATTGCACCGCTGCGTCAGATCACCATCGCAGAAACCCTGACTGGAGAAGTTTTTTCCTGGCTGGACTGGGAGAGGGCGGCCCTGTTGGACGACGCGCAAAGTGCATTGCCTGAATTCAAAGACAAGAACACTAAGGCGATCAAGCTTGCGATTAGTCAGACCCGCATCGATTACTACAAGGATCTTTGCCAAGACCTCAGCGACTCTCTCTCTGCCCTGGATTTTCTGAACTCGGTGCTCGCTGAGAAACTTGCTCTGGCAGCCCCTTCACTGAATAACCTCAAAGACCTCCTGGGCACCATGCTGGAAACCATTGATGGTTTAACTGGCGCTACGGCCATTGCAGCTGAGGAAGAAACAACCGCGACCCAAATCGAGGCGGAACCCATGCAAGACGAAGCTCAACCCAATCTGGAACTCGGCGCCGTCACCGACCGACAGCGGGCTTATGAAATGCTGGCAGAGGCCGCGGAGTATTTGTCGCGGGACGACCCCCATAGCCCAGTACCGTATTTAGTGTTGCGCGCAATTGAGTGGGGCCAATTGACCACTGCTGAGCTTTACGACGAGATCTTTATTCAGAACGAGGGCAGGTTGAATATCTTTGAGCTGTTGGGAATTGAGAAAGGCGAGGGGCGGTAATGAGTTTGAGTGCTTGGGATCATCGACCTATGAGCGGTGGAAAGGCGGCTGCATGCCCGCGTCTGCTTTGGGCACTGGGCGGGGTGCTGGCATGTCTACCCACGCAGATCCTATCAATAGCAACGAAACGCCTGCGAATCCGGCCCTCATTTTCTTGCGGCGAAAACCCGGTCGAGAGTTCGGCACGTAGTTGGGGGTTGAGTTGATAGGACAGCTGAGTTTGATGCCGCGGGGAGAAGGGTTCCAGCATGGGCCTGGTGGGTGCCGATCTGGGCTCCCACTGGTCCCCGGTGTGAGTGACGTGGGCGTGCTGTCTTTTGTTGTGGCTGTTTGGGTGGGTCTGCCCAAGTTGCTGATGTATCCGACCGCCCGAGCTTTGCAAATGATTACTGATAATCACATTGCTACCCGCTTTGCGTCCGTGGTTAGGCAGGCCAATGGCCGTGCCTTGGGTACCGCGCGTCATCCGTCGGTCCTTGTTAAGCGCCCAATTGCTCGGGACTGTACGGTCAAACCCAGCGCCCTGCAAGGAGGGTACTGGAAAGAGAATCTCTGGGACGGTCTCGCGGCTATGGGCTTGAGTCTTCGGACTCTGCTGGCAGGCCGCACAAAAAGCCAGCATCGTCTTCAGTTTTTTGTTGAATACAGTCGGGTAAGTATATGATTTCTAACCTTTCTGTAACCAATGTCTGGAGGCGCTTTCGATCCCTGGTCGCGGCCGCGAGATCCGGATACGAGTTCCCAATAATGATGACGGCTTCATTGTTATTACCGGTCACATATCTAGCCTTGCTAAGGGTCAGAATGTCCTTGAGTCGTTCCAATACTGCCGGCACGTCACCCGAGGAAATTGCCGGCCCAACTTTAAACCCTAGGGGCTTTGATACACCCGGAGTGGAGAGCAGATCGACTGCCGTTAGAAAACTGCCCGCAGGGTATTTCTGGTTTTGCGGAGCCCCGGCGCCGGTTCCGAGGGGCAGTGCTGATTCAGCGTTGGTCGCAAAAAGCCCGTCCGTCGACTCGCCGTATCCAATTAGACGATCCAGGCCAGTTTTCGATGGTGGAACGAAAACTGCCAGGCCATACCCGATGATGGAAAAGACTATTGCCAAAAAGATGTATTTCAACACGGAAAGCTCCAAAGACTATCAATCGAGCCATCTCAACGCGGTGCAAGTCGCAAAACTGAGCTCAGATCAGAATTTTACAGCGTTAACCAGGCAGGGCCTGCAGTGTTTTCGTGAATGGAATCAATGCATCCACCAGAAACTAGAGGGTAGACGCAAAGAAAGCCAAAAGAAACGAATAACTTCGGGAGCTAAAAAGCGGTTGCTCACAGCCAAATCTGGAACCGCAATAACCCGAAGCCATTGTGCAAAAAGAGGATAATAAAAAATGCCAAGTCATGATTACGATAATCCTTCAGCTGATCGAAGCGAGAGAAGGATAAAGAATGCGTTATCAACAAGAGCAGCGGATTATGCAGATCGCGGTCTCGTGTCTCGAGCCTACCATGGAGCCGCGCAAGCCCTCGGTCGATCTTCTACTCAGAACTTTCTGAAGAGACAGAGAAGTATTGCTAATCACCCACCGGTCCCGAGTGCCCACATTTCGGAGCAAAAAAGGGCTATAGCAAACGATTACATTTCGCACTTTGAAAAGGCGCGAACAACAGCCAACGAGCTCGGAAATAGAGGCGGTGCTGGGGATGCAAGAAGTGCTACAAACTGGGAGGCAGGGGCCAGCACAGCGCGTGGCGTCGAAAATGCAGCCACGGCCGCTGAAGTTGCCGAATTAGCGATAGCTACTACGGGGGTAGGTACCGTTCCCGCTGCTCTCGCAGCAGTACCAACGGAGGCGATTCGGCAGGGAGCAAAGGCCAGCGCAAACTATCTCCAGAATAATGCTACAGCGAGTTACGAAACTGCGCAGGAAAACTCTGAGGCAGCAGCCAGAGCCGCAACTTCCAAGGCCGAGGAGAGATATCACAACAGTTCTGGAGCGGTATACAACAATCGGCGACTACAATCAGCTCAGAGAGTTGACGGAGCGACAGCGAGAGAGAAGAGTGATCTAAGAATGCAAGGCAGGAACCTTTCGAGAGACAGGGGAGCCGCACTAACAGACGTGGTAGAAGAGCCTATGCGAAACAACGCGGCGTCTACGATAGCTAGGAACTATCGCACAGTTTTATCGAATAGAAGACTTGAAAAATTCCAAAACAGCGTCGTCGGTGCTCAAGAAAAAGCGATAAGAGATAAAGCATATCTCGAGGCGGCTGATCGAGGGCAACAAAAGAGGGCTCAAGCGATAGTACAGCAATATCAACAAAGCGTAGGACCGCAGCCGAGGATCTCTAGGATAAGAGAAATTTTTGGTCGCAAAAGCACTTACACGAAACTGAAAGAAAGCGCGGCAGCTGTAATGACGGCAACTGATGGAGAGGCTGCGACAAACGCACTGCATAGCATGGGCCGGACCGCTAGTAACCATAAGCCGAGCCTCATTGGTAGGATTTTCAACAAAAAACGACAGACAGCAACGAGAAACCTGAGTGAGAATAGCAAGATTTAGGCAGTCATTAACTAGCCAGAGCAAATCCCATACCGTAAAGGTCACTTTAACGTTAGGCACGGAATCGGATGAGTCAACACCTTAGAAACATTGCCGCAACAGCGTTTAATCACGCCCGAGAGAGGCGCGGTCACCCGGTGTGGGAGCTCGGGCCACCTTTGTCGGCGCTGGTGTCATATCTAGTGACTTCAATGAGGGGGAGTCGTTTCTCAGTGGTCGCGGAGATAAGGTGCTGGATAACTTCACCGGTACAAATCAAGAAGCGCGTGAAAGCCATATGCGCGCCGCACTGCGCACTGTTCAGGGACACGGGGCTAACTGGTTGCAAAAGCATTCAGAGTCTCGAGCATCCTCACGAGGACAGGCTATTGCGTTGCTGCAGTTTGGTATTTCTCGATATATTCCCAAGTCGCGGCGTGATAACTAAGCTCAATGCCCCAACCAGCTATCGGGCGAATGCTGAGCTGGCTTAGAATCGGCTCGGGGCGTGGCATCCCGCAGAAGGCAGTTCAGTCCGCTGGATGCGCCTTGACAACGCTTCAAGCCAGCGGATACAACCTCTGACTCACGGTCGTGGCGTGTCATTAGATGTCACGAGGCGAGAGTTGTTACAAAGGCGAAATCTACAGGCTCACTCAAGAGCACCATCGGGTTGAGATGAGATAGGCTGTTCAACAAGACGACGCAGGTCGGGTATCACGTGGAAGGCGACAACGAAAAAAATTCCGTGACCCAACGTCGGCTCAATCCCCAAACCGGTAGATCCAGCAAAGTGATGCCGACTCAGCGAGATAAAAGCCTCTCGGAGCCCAACCCCCAAGCGATCAATCGCCCGTCGCCCAACGACTTGCGGGCCCAGGCTGGTTCATCTGCAGCCGGCGACACAAATCCGTTGGCAATATTCCGCAGTAGCGGTGCAGCGTTTGCCCAACGAGTGAACAACCAATTCCATCAGGGTTCTAAGTCCAGCAGAGCGGCCTTTGCGCGCCAAATGAGTGCCGATCGACACATCGCGTGGCGAGATTTGCCGTCTTCCGCGGCGTCTAGGGAGCGAGATGTTGGCAGACAGCCGGGTGCGGACATTGGATCAGGCGTTGCCGGGGTAAGATCAGCGTTATCGGATCTCCAATCCTCTAAAAGTCGTTCCCCGGGCGGTGAGCAAGTAGCCCAGCCCCAAGCCAGCGACTCAAAACCAGAAATCAACGCCCGGCAAGGCAGCGATTTAGCATTTCAATCAGTGCTCGATACCTTTTCAGACTTGTCTGGTAACAGTGCCACTGGGAACGAAGACGAGCGCCGCGACCGGGAAGAGCGCTTAGCAAGCTATTACGACAGCCAAAATGGCCAAGGTTTTAAGGACGCCAAAACCAGGTTGAATCAATTTAGGGACAACTTTGGCGCAGCGCCACAAACGACACCGAGCGGCACTGGCGGCAATCAGCAAAACATTCGCCCGCAGATCAACGCACTAGTTAACCAGGCAACGGCGATGATCGACAATGTCCCCAAAGACCGCAGGATTGCCTGGGGCGATTTGTCCGGAATTAAAACCGGCGTTAGCGCAGTCCGAGCTGCTGTCAAAACATTCACCGGTAAGTCCCCAGCGCCTTCACCAAATAGAGGTCAGATCGATAACGCTATCCAGCAAAGCAAGCAGAGTGCTGCCAAAACGCCGAACAAAGACATGGAAAATCCGGGGTAAACCACCTACTGCGCCGGCCACGAAAAGTTCGCATAATATATATTATGTTAAATTAAATTCGTATGGTGTTCCGGCGCTGAGATCCACCCCCGCCTTACTAATGACTATTGGGCGTTATCGAAACCGAAACTGGCCGTTAACAAGGCCGGGCTCGTTGCCTTGATCAATACTGCCACGGGCCACAACGTAACCCTGAGTTTGTTCTAGTTCACCCAACCACAGCATTACCTGATTAAAGGACTGTTGCTCCACCGCAACGCTTACGGATCCGTCAGCTTCCGGCTGCAGTCGGGACAACACGATGTTGAACTGCGCCGCGCTGTTGGTAATTCTGGCAATGGTTGGTCCGTCACTGGCCGGACCTGAGCTGCCCGAGGCCTGTAGCTGACTGGCTAAAGATAGCTCGTTACGATTGACCGCGATCCACTCAAACAGGCCCTGATTCGTGCTGGCTCTGACACGCTCGGCGGACTGAAATTCGCTAATGGGCTGCCACACGCCGATAAAAAGGAACAAGCCAAGGCTGAGAATCAGTAGCAGCCGCAAAATTCTTTGGTCGGTCCGGCTCTTTTGCTCATACCAGCGGTAAACCGGCGTGCCAAGGAAGGCCTCTTTGATTGGTGCCCCTATCCGCATCATAAATATTGCCCCACCAGGCGTGCCCTGACGCGATTTTGCTCTTTGGTAGCGTCACTCACATCGATGACGATGGCATTTTGCTGAGCGCGATTTTTAATTGCGTCCAGTTCATCGAAGCTGCTGATTAATACGTCTACGGTTAGCGACGTCTGCCGTTCTCGGTACCGCAATGCCGTTACTTCGGCCTGTGCCCCGAGGACTGCTGACACGCGCAACACCAGATCTACCATGCTTTGAGATTGGCCATCCCCAGCGCTTGGCCTGAGCTTGCCCGCTAATCTGCGTCGAAGTTGGGTCGCGGTCACGGGCGCACTGTCATTGGGAAAAAGTTCTTGGTAAGCGGCGAAATTTTGCGCTTGGCGTTTATCCGCCTGATGCTGGTACCAGTACCCCTGAATCAACATAGCAACAGTGGCCACTAGCAACCATAAGCCGGCTAGTGCCGCCGTGCGACGCCACAGAGTCGACAGTCCCTTATCTTCAATGCGAACCGCGTAGGCGCCTTGCAGCAGGTTTATGACGGCTGAGTTTGACGTTTCAGCCCGCTGAATTGAAGCCAGTTGCTCTGCAGCAAGATGCAGTGGCGGCAAATCTATCACGTCAATTGCGGGAGCCGTCCCAAGCTGACTTATTTCCAGGTCAGTCAGGCGGCCGCCCAAACAGCGCACGCGTCCGGGCTCCAAGCTGTCCAGAACGCCAACCAGCATCCGCCGATCAACGCTGGCGTCCTGATTTTCTGCAACGACCAGCACTTGCTCTGAGTCCGGTTGTTCCAAGTTCGGCGGACCAAACAAAATAGTTGTCACCTCCGAACCCTGCTGCAGCAGTTGCGCCTGGGACAGTACCCAACCAACGGTGATTTCAGCTGCGGTGAAGTGCCCCAGCCAGCAATTTAAACGCTCGTGATCGATGATGGCACAATCAACACGATTACCCGGGCGGACTTTGCCGTGAGCGATATGCGCTTCCTCAATATCACTGGTTATGTATTCCTCAAGGGCAAATGGTAGCGCCTGTTTGATGGCGTTTGCTGTTCTGCCGGGAACCTCGACGCTGATGCGCAGGACCTCATCGCTGGGTAGCAGTAAGCCAAGGTTCCTGGGGGATTCGAACCACCCTAGCCTGCTTTCTTTAAAATCGGATAAACCCTGGGAATCCACCTGCCCCGTGCTCTGTTGGCCTGATTCATCCACATAGCACCACTGCCATTGGCAGGACTCTAGGGCCGGGTTTGCAGGGAGTGTGGGATAGAACAACAGCATCGTTATGATTTCAGAGTTTCTTGCCTTGAAGTTTTCACGGAGCCAGTCATCTTGGCTCTCGATCGTCGGGACGTAAATAGTTAACGCTAAAGCGCTTCCCTAGATCTCGCTGAATTAACGTTATCGCCCCGCTACTCGTGTCCCGGCGCAACAAGGAGCGAAGGCTAACACGGCTGCGGTTTAGCTGCGCCTGGGCAATGAGCAGAAAATAGTCACTGGTCACAGCCAGCTGTCCTCGCACAGAGGTAAATGCCGGATTTGCGGCCAAGAACTCATCGAGATTCAGGAAATTCCTGGGCAGCTGGGTAATCGCTAAGGCGTCATCCAAGGCAATGGCTGGATCCAACGCGCTGAGGGTTATGGCTGACGCTGTATTAACGTTGACACTCAAGGCGGTATCCGGGCGTAGGCACGTTTGTTCGGCCAAAATCTGCATCTGTCGATAGTCTGCTTCGGCCAGCATATTCAGCTCGCTGCTGTCCATCATCAGCTGATTCGCCGCTAAGTACGGTGGCTGACGCAGCTGATAGACCGAATCTTCCGCTCCGAACCCAGTTGCCTGCTGATCCGGATCTACCCAGTCCTTAACTAAATCTGCGATGTCCGGGGAAAGTTTTAGCAGGCTCAACAGTCGCTTGAGGCGCTGATGATTGCTGGCACTGCCCGACCCGCCCAGGCTGTTGAGATTGAAGCATCGGTGCAAATCCACGACATAGGCCTGAAGCACCCCTACCCCATCCAAATCAAACGGCAGCGCGGGCTGGGCCCACAGCTCCTCCAGATGATCGACGCCGGGTCCCGAATTAGCAAAGTCGTCGTACAGGGCCTGCCGCGCGAGTTCTTCAGCACCCAGCGCGTATTGCAGGGCCTGATCTTGTTCAAAGCTGTTGCGGTGCTGGCTGGTCACAAGATGGTGACCAGACAAAATCTGTGTGGTCAGACCCACCAAAATTGCGGTAATTAACAGCACCGTAATCAAGGCGACACCAGATTGGCGCTGCGCCGCAAGCGATTTACGCGCAAGCGCAGTAGCTGACGGATTAGATACCTTCAAAGGGTACCTCCCAGATCCGTTCAATGATCCCAAAAGGCTGAATCCGAATGCGTAAAATCAGAGCGCTGAGCGGGGCCGGCCCTCCAGCGTCCGCTGGCGGCCAGAACTTATGTTCTGTTCCGGCTTGATCCAGAGCAAAAAATTCCAGCTCATCAACGCCTTCTAACAACACCTGAGATACTGGTTCCTCGTCACCCAAACCATCAAGTACCGGCCAGTAAGCGCGCAGCAGCTTGTCGTTCTGCAGACGATAGCCCACACGCTGTAACTCCGAGCGAGGTCGCTGCAGCGGATTGCGCCACCCTCCCCGGGTCATGACCAAGGCGCCCTCATCACCGATCATCAAGGCAGATGCTTTATCTCCGCTTATGGAGCGCGGCGCTCGCGAACGAATTTGCAGCAGGTCCCGCTGCACGATGACCATGGCACGCTGAATCTCCGCTAGGCGCTGCCCACGCTCTTCCAGCCGGCCATAGGAATCAATGGTTCTGCTCAGTAACTGGGCGCTGATCAAACCCACCACGGCGAAAATACCCAAGGCCACAAGTATTTCCAGGAGCGTAAATCCTCGTTCTTTAGGCCTTAAAGTCGTGACGGGGCTGAGGGCTGACTGCATCAGTATTGCCCCAAAAATCCGGACACTTGGGCGAAAGGTCCTTGACGCCCAGCATCAGCAGTTTCGTAAACGCTAACCTCTACCCGGCGCATCCAGGGGTGGTCGGTGGATTTAACCTCAGTCATCACCTCCCACTCTCGATCCGCGAAAAGCAGGCGGCTTTGCTGCTTGCCTTCTCGAAGCGGCTGGGGATTTTGGCGCTGCAGCAGGCGCAGGCGCGTCAGGTGATTGCCGGCAATCCAACTTGCCAAAGTGCGTTGTTCCAGAGCTCGGGTTTGATTAGCAACGCCGCCAATAGCAGTAGACACGGAAGCGCCAATAACGCCGAGGATGGCAATGGCAATGAGCATCTCAAGTAAGGTAAAGCCGCGCACTACTGGAGCCTGCCGGTGTGTGGATCAATGGCATCCACGCTCGTTGCGCTGAATCCATCGGTCGCGAGACGGAAACCGCCCTTGTCTCCCTGAGGTTGAACGTCAACAAAGAATTGGCTTGCCTCGCCGCTGGAAAAAAACACCACGTCCGGAAGCACCTTGGTCTCATTGTCACCCAGCTCTGGGGCACCATTCCCTGGTCCGCTAACCGCCACCTCGGCGGTTGGTGCTAGGGAGCCGAAGGCTTCAGCATCAATGTTGTCCCAACCGTTCTCCTGGACAGTGATGTCAAAGGTAATCGGAAACGGCGGCTCATCAGGCTGAAAGGGTTTCTGCTGCTGAAGCACCCATTGCCGACTGGTGTCGTCAAAAACCAGCAGTTCATAATCTTCTCGACCGACTCGCAAACCCCATTCCTGATTGTTCTGAATGGCCCGATCCCTCGCAAGTTCAATACGCTGAGCCATTCGCTGGGCATAGGCCTCAAGAGCGCGCATATCGCTACCGGGGTTTAAATTGAGGACTGTAGCGCCCATTAACACCCCCAGTATGACAATGACAACCAACAGTTCTATTAAGGTGAAGCCAGCAAGCGTCCTGGTATCTCTTCGAATTTTTGTTGAGTTTTGGTTCACCTCGCCCACTGGCTAAATCCCGCTGTGTGATGGTGGCGACAAGTTAGTGCCAACGCCGCCTATAAATCAGACAGTCGAATGTCCGCGTCATTGCCCTCGCCGCCCTCGGCACCATCCGCGCCCAGGCTGATGATCTCAATATCGCTGCCTTCACTTTCGTAAAGATAAGCGGAGCCCCATGGATCTTCTGGCAATTTTTTTAAGTACCCGCTGGGGTTCCAGTTTTTTGCCTCGGGCCGCCCACTGGGCCGCTCCACTAGCGCTCGCAACCCTTGATCTGAGGATGGGTAGCGGTAGTTGTCTAAGCGGTAGACATCCAATGCAGCGGCCAGAGTTCGCAGGTCGGTTTGCGCTGCCTGAACGCGAGCGGCATCCGGCCGGGAGAGCAGGGTTTGCGCCGCGAGCCCGCCTAATATGCTGAGAATCACAATGACCACCAAAATCTCGATCAGGGTAAAGCCTTGCTGCTTCATCTGTTGTTTCCTCTATGGTTTCCTCTATCGTCTGAGCGGGCTTGTCTTCCATTTGCCCCACGCCCACACACCTTGGTCAACTGGAAAGTTTTTGGCCGTCAGTCGGCAGGTTATACAAGTTGGTTCATGCTCAGCATGGGCAACAAAATTGCCATGACGATAAAAAGAACCACGCCACCCATCAAGAGCAGCATCATTGGCTCAAACAATTTCACTAAGGCGGATACGACACGCTCCACCTCTGACTGCTGAAAGTCGGCCACTCGCCCCAGCATGGAATCAAGAGTGCCACTTTGCTCTCCCGCCGCCACCATATGCAACAGCATCGGCGGCATCTGCCCAACTTTCTCTAAACTGATGTGCAAACTAATGCCCTCACTAACGCGCTGGGTCGCTTCAGTCAGAGCACGCTGCAGCCACTGATTAGACACAATGTCAGAGGCAATGTGCATGGCCTCTACCAGGGGCACGCCCGAGCGCGTCAAAATCGACAGGGTATTCGTATAACGAGCAGCATTAGCGCTGCGCGTAATTCGCTGAACCAAGGGCAGGTCAAACTTCCAGCGATCCCAGCGCAAGCGCAAGCGAGGTTGGGCAAGCAACCAGCGCACCAGGACTATCAGCAAACTCGCGCCGATGGCCAGCAACCACCAGTAATTGGCCATAAAATCGGTCATGGCGATCAGCGCAGTGGTGAACCAGGGCAGCTCCTGGCCGGTATCTACAATGACATTCACCATATCCGGCACGATATAGACCATCAGGCCAGAAATGATCAGCACCGCCATCAAGAGCAACACCGCAGGGTAAATCATGGCCATTTCTACATTGCGCGTGGCGGAAAACTGGCGCTCTTCATAATCAGCCAGATTCTCCAGCACTTTGTCTAGGAAACCAGACTGCTCACCGGCGGCTACTGTGGCACGAAAAAGCGAATTGAAGCTGCTGCCATGGTCGCTAAGACTCACAGCAAGACTGTGCCCCTCCAGCACTTTACTGCGAATGGCCATGATAAGGCCTTTGACGTACTGCTTATCAGCTTGCTCAGCTACCGCCGCCAAAGCAGCCTCAATGGGCAGACTTGAACCCACCAGGGTCGCCAGCTGCCGGGTAAAAAGCACCCGATCCAAATGCCCCAGCTTGCGCTGGAACAAGCTGCCAGCGCCCTTGCCAGCCGCCTGGCTTGCGGTAACGGCGACCTTCGTTGGCACGAGATCTTGGTCGCGCAGCAATGACCTTGCGTGGCGCGCACTATCGGCCTCGATAACGCCCCGGTGCGTCTTGCCTGCAGGATCTAGCGCCTGGTATTCAAAGGCCGCCATTAGCTATAGCAATCTTGGCAGTGGGAGCGATCAGTCATCGAGGCTGACCCTCAACACTTCGTCTACTGTGGTGATACCCGCGAGAACTTTGTGTTTGCCGTCCTCGCCGATGCTAGGCGCAATACTGCGCGCATAGCGATTCAATTCTTGCTCACTGGCCGAGTCATGAATGAGTTGCCGCATGGTTTCGTCAACAACCACCATTTCGTAGAGGCCGGTGCGACCCACAAAGCCGGACTGGGAACATTCAGGGCAGCCGCTGGCTTCATAAACCGTTGCTCCCGACTCCTGCAGAAACAACAGCTCGCTTGGATTCGCCGGTCGCTGCGTACTGCAATGAGGACACAGTACGCGCACCAACCGCTGGGCCAAAACCCCGATCAAACTGGAGCTAAGCAGAAACGGCTCTACTCCCATGTCGATCAGCCGGGTCACCGCACCAACCGCTGAATTTGTGTGCAAAGTAGACATCACCATGTGTCCGGTAAGGCTAGCCTGGACGGCAATTTCAGCAGTCTCTAAGTCTCGAATTTCCCCGACCATCACAACGTCCGGGTCTTGACGCAAAATTGCGCGCAGCCCGCGAGCGAAGGTCATATCGGCTTTGTTGTTCACCTGGGTCTGACCAATTCCGGGCAGGCTGTACTCAATTGGGTCCTCCACGGTAAGCACGTTGATGGTGCTGCCGTTGAGCTCCGCAAGGGAGGCATACAGAGTGGTGGTTTTGCCTGAACCCGTAGGGCCAGTTACCAGAAATATCCCGTGGGGTTTGTGGACGACGCCCTGCAGCGCTTTCAGGGTATGGGGAGCCAGCCCTAGTTTTTGCAGATTCAGTCGCCCGGCCTGCTTATCCAGAAGCCGAAGCACCACTCGCTCGCCAAAGTTGGCTGGCATTGTGCTCACGCGAACATCCACTTCTCGACCGCCAATACGCAAGGATATGCGGCCATCTTGGGGGATGCGTTTTTCCGCAATGTCCAGCTTGGCCATGACTTTGATCCGAGAAATGAGCAAAGACGCCAGTTCTCGACGTGGCCTAACCACCTCCCGCATGACCCCATCCACTCGGAAGCGCACGACAAGAGCCTGCTCAAAAGTTTCGATGTGGACATCTGACGCATTTTCGCGAATGGCCTGAGCCAGCAGCGCGTTAATCAGGCGAATAATGGGGGCATCGTCTTGCTGCTCGAGCAAGTCTTCGGTTTCGGGTAGAGCGCTGGCTAAACTGGCCAAATCCATTTCGTCGCCAAGGTCCTCTACCATTTGCTTGGCTTCACTGGAGTCTCTGGCGTATACGGCGGAAATGAGTTCGTCGAATTCTTCTTCGCTGACTAAACGCAGCGTGGCCGGACATCGAATATGACGACGGATTTCCGCCAGCGTGGTTAGGCTGGGATTTGATTTGGCGCATACCTCAAGACCGAGATCGCCTGCCGTGCTGACCACCACTACGCCAAATTTACGGGCGAAGGTGAACGGGAGCCTGCTCTCTGTCTGGGAGACGTTTTTATCTGCCACCTCATTGGTCATATCAAAGTCCTGTGATTACGTACCCGTGCGCACCCAGTCTAAACCGGATAACAACCGCCACAGACTCACGCCTGTGTTTTTTCCGCCCTGGCAGCCTAACCCCTGTCATACCCTGCTTGTAGAGCGACTCGCCGTGAGGCGCTTCGACGGGCTCGCGATCCAGCTCTGGAAATTGATTCCGTAGCGAACTGGATGGACAAAAAGTTTCTACCTATCAATATTGCTGGCACAAGAGTGCACTCATCCATAATATCACCGCATCTGCGCAACAAGGACGGTGTCGTTGAATTTTGTAGGTGCTCACATTATTTCCGTGGATCAGTTCGATCGATCCGCGGCAGACCGAGTCTTTGAGGTTGCCGACAGCATGCAGCCTTATGCCATGCGAAATCGCATCACACGAGTACTTCAAGGCGCCATTCTCTCCAACATGTTTTTCGAACCAAGCACTCGAACCCGAGTCTCATTTGGTTCGGCCTTCAATCTCCTCGGCGGCGAGGTTCGAGAGACTACTGAGGCAAAATCCTCTTCCTTGGCCAAGGGTGAGTCTCTATACGACACCGCTAGAGTGCTCTCTGGCTACAGCGACGTCATCGTCATGCGCCACCCGGACGCTGGCAGCGTTGCTAAATTTGCCGAGGCCAGCCGCGTACCCGTGATTAACGGAGGCGATGGTCCTAACGAGCACCCAAGCCAAGCGCTGCTCGACCTGTATACCATGCGAACGGAAATCGCCGCTCAAGGACAAACCATCGACGGTTTGAGCATCGCGTTGATTGGCGATTTGCGCTATGGCCGCGCCGTGCATTCTTTATGCAAATTACTATGTCTGTATGACAACATTCGACTGCATCTGATATCGCCACCGGAACTGGCGCTGCCTGATGGCATCGTGGCCCTGTTGGAGCACGCTGGCCACGAAGTACGCCAGTATACGGATATGGCCAAGGGTATCGGCGGCGTAGATATTTTGTATGTGACCCGAACCCAAGAGGAGCGTTTCCCCTCTCAACAGGAGGCAGATCGCTATCGGGGCCTGTTCCGTTTAAACCAGGCTATCTACACGCAAAACTGCGCCCCGAATACGGTCATCATGCACCCGCTGCCTCGGGACTCCCGGGCCCAGGCCCAAGAACTCGATGAAGACCTCAATCAAAACCCAAATCTGGCCATTTTTCGACAGACCGACAACGGTATGCTGATCCGCATGGCCCTGTTTGCATTAATCTTAGATGTGGCGGACCGGGTAGACGAGTTTGCTCAGCCGGTGACTTGGTTCACCGATAAGCGCCATGGCTAGAGCCTGAACCGGCCAAGCACAACACCTGGACACAAAACCCGGACAAAAAAAAGGGCCCAGCGGGCCCTTTTAGCGTCGTTCGCAGACAATCAGATCTGGGATTCCAGCTCTGGCAGCGCCTGAAAAAGGTCCGCTACCAAACCGTAATCGGCAACCTGAAAGATCGGTGCATCTTCATCTTTGTTGATGGCGACAATCACCTTACTGTCTTTCATCCCGGCCAGGTGCTGGATAGCACCTGAGATACCCACGGCAATGTACAGATCTGGAGCGACGATTTTACCCGTTTGCCCGACCTGCATATCGTTGGGGACAAAACCCGCATCGACGGCAGCCCGGGACGCGCCGATGGCGGCGCCAAGCTTGTCTGCGATCCCGTCCAACATGCCAAAGTTTTCGCCATTCTGCATGCCACGACCGCCAGAAATAATCACGCTGGCGGCGGTTAGCTCCGGGCGCTCGGACTCGGCAATTTCTTGGGATACGAAGCTGGAGATTCCTGCGTCGGTAACCGTGTCGATCGCTTCCACGCTGGCGCTGCCACCTGTATTTGCCACAGCGTCATAAGCAGTACCACGCACGGATACAACTTTTACCGCATCATTGGATTTTACTGTGGCAATTGCGTTACCCGCATAGATCGGGCGCTTAAACGTGTCGGCGCTTTCGACGCTGATGATGTCGGAGATCTGGGCAACCCCCAGCCTTGCTGCAACCCGAGGCAAAAAGCTGCGGCCGTTCGCGGTGTGCGCCGCCAAAATATGGCTGTACGAACCCGCAATTTCGGCGACTAAGTCACCGAGGTTTTCTGCCAGCTGGTGTTCGTATGCCGGGTTGTCAGCAACCAGCACCTTATTAACGCCAGCAACGGCGGCAACCTGACTGGCTACGCCGTCTACGCCGCTTCCCGCCACCAGCACGTCGATGTCACCGCCGATGACTTGAGCGGCTGCGATGGTCACCAGGGTTGCGCTTTTGTTTTCGCTGTTGTCGTGTTCTGCAACTACTAAAATGCTCATGAGATCACCTTCGCTTCGTTTTTGAGTTTATCAACCAGTTGTTCGACGGATTCAACTTTGATGCCGGCCGCGCGCTCCGTTGGCGCTTCAACCTTCAACACTTCTACAGTCGGCGTCATATCAACACCCAGCTCGTCCGGCGTCAGAACGTCTAGCGGCTTTTTCTTCGCTTTCATGATGTTTGGTAGCGAAGCGTAGCGTGGCTCGTTCAAGCGCAAGTCTGTGGTCACCACGGCAGGTAAGGTAACCGAGATGGTCTGCATGCCGCCGTCGATCTCGCGTAGCACCTGGGCCTTGCCGTCAGCTACGGTTACCTCCGAGGCGAAGGTGGCCTGAGGCATGCCGGTTAAGGCTGCGAACATTTGACCGGTTTGGCTATTGTCGCCGTCGATGCTCTGCTTACCGAAGATAACCATGCCTGCTTGTTCGCGCTCCTGAACTGCAACCAAGGCACGGGCAATGGCTAAAGGCTGGGCGTCTACATCGGTTTCAACCAGAATCGCCCGGTCTGCACCCAGTGCCAGGCAGGTGCGCAGTTGTTCCTGACAAGCGGTGCTGCCAACGGCTACAGCAATGACTTCGTCCGCAACACCAGCTTCTTTCATTCTCACTGCTTCTTCGATGCCGATTTCGCAGAATGGGTTCACAGACATTTTTACGTTGCTGAGATCAACGCCAGTGTTATCGGGCTTTACACGCACCTTTACATTGTAATCAACCACTCGTTTGACCGGTACAATAACCTTCATTGAATTTGAGTCCTCATTAGTTGGCTCGGGGTCTGGCGTCTTGGGACGCTACCCTATGAGCATTAACATGCCTTGGAGAATTTGCCACCCCACGGGTGCAAACTATACCCCTCGTCTTTTCACCCGAGCTGAAACATGACCAAACCATGCGACATTTGCGGCCACAATGCAGCGAGATGTCACGCATTTGGGTAAGTTTTTAGCGTTTTGCTGACGATTTCTGTGCATCGACCCGACGAAAGTCAGGTGACGAGCGGTCACAAACCAATTAACCTGCCGCCTGCGAACTTACGCTGACCTCAGCAAAAGGGCGACGCATTGTCCCTATGCCTCAGGCGTAGGTCAAGACATCACCGCTTGCAGTGTTTGACGATCCCGAGATTTGGGTTCGAGGCCCGGCAAGCCGAAGCAAAACTAAAGGGAATAGAGGATTGCAATGGAGCAACAAGTAGAACGCGAATCCATGGAATTTGACGT
>JAYOBI010000012.1:0-21286 GCA_038104735.1 Gammaproteobacteria bacterium
CGTGGGCTCATTGGCTTGTCCTATCACCAAAATTCAGGGAATCCAGCTCTGGGCTTGGCTATCAAAAGTCGCGGCATCATCCGCCTTTTTGAGCCGATGTCAAATATTTTTTTCGGGTAAAAAATCAATAAAAACAACGGGTTGAAAGATATTTAGGGGTCGAAAGGAAGGTTGCATTTGACCTGAATCTTTGCCCCAAAATACTGCCGATATTGCACAGTGTGAAAAAGAAATTTTTGCGCTTGCCCGGTAGTAGGAGAGATCTCGAATGTCATAGCAATATGCTGAGCGCGTAAAAAAGCTGGCGCCCAAGTTACTCGATAGAAAAAAACTGTTAGCCAAGCTGGTTTGGCGAAGCCAAAACTGCTTTGCCAAAGAAACTTTCGTAGTCTAACCATTCAAGGCCTGCAGGATCTTCGAGTCGCTGAACAAACAGTGATAGGCTTCGCCGCTGAAAATTGACTTGGAAAAGCTATGTCTGCAATGAGTTTGGAAGAGGCGGTAAAAGCTCGCCGCTCGGTTCGCGGTTTTCTTGATCGTCCGGTTCCCCAAGAGGTGCTGGATAAGGTGTTCGATATTGCTCGTTGGTCGCCCTCAGGCACCAACATGCAGCCCTGGCAGACCTATGTGGCGTCAGGTGCTTTGCGGGATTCCTTGCGCAGCCAAATGATGGAGCGAGTGCAGTCGAAAGTCCCCCCTAATCAAGACCACAAAGACCCTAAGGGAAGTATTGGACAGATATATAAGGACCGTCGGCGGGAGTGTGCTGCGGTCCTGTATCGTGCCATGGACATCTCTTGGGAGGACAAGCCAGCGCGCGCTGCAGCGAGCTTCAGAAATTTTGAGTTATTCGATGCCCCCCACGTAGCCTTTCTCTGCATGGACGAGGGTTTCGGCCTGGGCAGCGCCTGGGACGTTGGAATGTACGCGCAAACGTTAATGCTGGCCATGACCGCGAACGGTTTGGCCTCCTGCGCCCAAGGCACCATGGGGCATCACCCAGATTTGGTGCGCGCTGCTTTCGGTCTGGGCCCCGAGGTGAAAGTGCTGTTCGGCATCAGCTTCGGCTACGAGGACACGACCATGCAGGTGAACAACGCCATTACCGAGCGGGCTCCCCTTGAGGACACGGTCACCTTTGCAAGCTAGGCGTCGGCCATTTAAGTAAGTCTTAGGGGCGTCAGGCTGAGGTTTAGTGAGGAACCTACGGGTTGAGCGGCCACAGCTGGTGGCCCTCAATGCACAGGGCTGCAAAGCCCGCCGCGGCTAGGAACGGACCGAAGGGTAGGGGCTCCTGGCTGCGGCGCTTTTGCCGCGCAACCTGCAGCAACCCGATACCCGCCCCGGCCAGGGCAGCAGCGAAAATAATTCCCGGCAACGCCTGCCAACCCAGCCAAGCGCCCAGCGCAGCCGTGAGTTTGAAGTCGCCATAACCCAAACCCTCTTTGCCCCGAAGCAGCTTAAACAACCAAAAGATGCACCAAAGGCAGGCATACCCTAATACGGCGCCAATCACCGCGTCTTGAAGGCTGGCAAAGTAACCTAGGACATTACACAGCAGGCCTGTCCAAAGTAGCGGCAGGGTAAGATTGTCCGGCAATAAAAAGTGGCGTTGATCGATCAGCGCCAGCATCAACAGCATAAGAGACAACAATGCTCCAAGGGCTAGCTCTGTAGACAGACCAAAGCGCAGCGTGAGCAGCACCGCGCCCAAGCCCCCGAGCAATGCGCTCAGGGAATAGTCTCTGCTCCCGTGGCGCTGAAACGGAGCGTGCATTGGCGGTGGTTGCCAAGGCTGATCGGTCGGGGGTGGGCTGTCGTCAGCAACTAGGGTCGCCACCAGTTTGGCCGAGTAGCCCCTTGCCGCTGCGGCACCAAGCCCGCCCAGCAGGGCACCAATCAGCGACGCTGGGATAAGAATAACGAGAGCTTGCGGATCAAACATAGCCGCTAAGAGCCGAAAAGGGTGTTGATAGCGCGGCCACCGAGAGCAAACGGTTTAGGGCGAGGTGCAGCATCGTCCCGCGCGACACCCAACATAGGCACTGCGCTTCCGGGCAGATGGTCTACTGGGATCAAATCTGCAGGCACCGCAAAGCGTTAGCAGCGCTCTCACGCACCAGTTTTGGGGGTGTGGCTATTAGCTTCTTGCTGAGCAGCAGGCTCATCTGCAATGCCTACGTGAAGCATTGGCGAAGCGTCAATGTGTTCGGCGTTCATCATCGAGGCGACTCGCTGCAAAGAGGCAACGATCATTGATTTTTCCCATTCCTCTAGCTTCTCGAAGGCCGCGCTAAAAACATCCTGCAGGGGTTTGGGCGCCTGCACGATCATTGATTCACCCTCGGGGGTTAACGTTGCGTGGACAACGCGCTTGTCCAAAGTGCTTCGGTGGCGGGCGATTAAGCCGCGCCCCTCCAATCGATCCAAAATGCTGGTCACTGTGGCCTGGCTCAAGCTGACATGAGTAGACAATCGCGAAATGGCAACCGCACCCATTTCTTGAATGGCCTGCAGTACCAGTAGCTGGGGCGCCGTCAGGCCAGACTTTTTGCTGAGCTGGCGCGAATACAGGTCGGTGGCGCGTATGATTTTGCGAATAGTGATTAAGACGTCGACTTCTTGGTTCATGTAGATGTGCGGTCCTTGCTGGATGTGGCTGCGAGTAAAATGGCCGGTGATGCTTTGGTTTGCGGCAGTTTCTATCGGCGCTGTATACGCCTAATTGTGGTGTGGGTCACGACCCGGGAACGCGCTCTTGCTAAGCGAGCAAAGTAATAACCCCAGCAATCCTAGCCGGAATGCTTAGTAATCAAAAGAAAATCTCCGAAAGACGAGACAGCGTCTTCCGTGCGCCAAATCTCCGATAGCAGGTTTTTTGGGCAAAACTGAGCAAACTTCCACATTTTTGATGTAGACTCTCGGGCCTGTCGGGAGGTAAGAGGCGAAAAATTTTTTTCGCCCACGAAATATTCGTCCAAAAAGTAAATGCGAGCAGCATCCTCTGGTTTCGAGAAATGGCCCGCATAACCGAGCAATCAATAAAAGGAGAGTCCGTGAATTTTCAACGAAGCAAAGTGAATCAAGCGGTGGTGTCAGTCATCGCCGGCATGACTGCCAGTGCCGCGGTAGCAGACCAAGGTGTCATCGAAGAAGTTGTGGTAACAGCGACAAAGCGCGCTGAGCCAATGCAATCGATTCCTGTATCTATTCAGGCGATGAAAGGCGACGACATCGAAGAACTCGGCGTCGACAACTTTGAAGAATACGTCCAGTACCTGCCAAACGTCGTGTTCTCTGGTCGAGGCCCCGGCCAAGCTGAGCTGTACATTCGCGGCACCGCGACGGATCAATCCGCCATTACTGTGTCGTCCACCCAAGGTTCGGCACCAGCGGTTGCTTTCTATCAGGACGAACAGCCGGTCTCTTTTGGCGGACAAAATCTGGATGTGTATTCCACGGACCTAGAGCGCATCGAGGTGCTTCCAGGACCTCAGGGCACGCTGTTTGGCGCAAGCTCGCAAACCGGTACGGTGCGGCTGATCACCAACAAACCAAACCATGAGAAGTTCGAGGGAGGCTTTCAAACCAAGATGGCCTCTACCCGAGGCGGCGAAGCCAGTCATGCTATCGAAGCTTTTTTGAACTTGCCGCTAACGGACAAGCTGGCGGTTCGGGTTGCTGCCTACAACGACCGCGCCGGGGGATGGATTGATAACACGTTAGGTTCCTACCCAATGGATATAGAGGTGGTGAATCGCAACAACATAAGCTCCGCAGCGCATATTTGCACTGGCCGTGCAGCTGTTGATGATGCGATTTACGATGCGGCTAATCGCGACCCCGACACAGGCATAGTGGACGGCGCTAGCTCTTGTGGCGGCCAGCGAGCCGTCACGCAAAACGCTAATAACAGTGGCCTGGTTGAGGACAACTTCAACGACGTCTCTTATACGGGAGCGCGCTTTGGCCTGAGCTATCTGATTAACGATGACTGGGAAGCACTGATTCAGCATACGACTCAGACCCTGGAAACCGAGGGCGTATTCGATTACGACCCAGCTCTGGGGGCCGGCGAAGATACCGTGAACATCTACGCGCCCAGCGAAAACCAAGACGAATTCGGCTTGACCACCTGGACCCTGAAGGGTCGCCTTGCTGAGCTGGATGTGGTCTATACCGGCGGCTACCTGGATCGTGAAGTGTTCTTTATTCAGGACTACACGGGCTATACCAACGGTGGTGGATACCAGGCGTATTACATGTGCACCGGCGGTTACTCCAACTACTCAGAGTGCTTTGACCCCACCAAACAGTGGGTCGGCGATATCAGCAACGAGCGCTTCACCAACGAAGTGCGGGTGAACTGGGATCCTACGGATCGGCTTAAGATCACAGCGGGTGTATTCATCGATGCTCAGGAAACTAATTCCGAAGGCCAATTCCAATATCCGGGTGCGATTGCTGCGGGATTTAACGTCTCGTCAGCGCCGGGAACCATAACCAGCGACGGTAAACCGCCCAAAGCGGATAGGTCGAACATCGAGAGCGTTGTCGATGGGGTAAACAATCCGCTTGGACGCGGGCCGAACACGTTATTCATCAACGACTTTACCCGGGAAGAGGATCAAATCGCTTTCTTTGGCGAAGTCAGCTTTGACATCACCGACGATGTATCCGTCAGCATTGGTGCCCGGCACTATGACATCGACTACGAGTTTACCGGCTCAACTGGTTCATCCTTTGGTTGCAAAGGCAAAGGGTATGTCTGCGATGGCCAAGGTTCTGACAACCGTGTCAGCGAACGTCTAGAAGCGTTGGGAGCCTATGCTAGTAGTGGCAACATTGCGGATCTAACCACCTTCTTTGGCGCCGATGACGCCGCAGCAATACATGCTGGGGTAAAAGACGGCAGCTTCTATCTGTCCGGTATCGATGCGGACGGCGTGATCAACCAAAGCGACACCATCTATCGAAGCACCATCAACTGGGATATCACCGACGACGTTATGGTGTTTGCCGCGTACTCGGAAGGGTTTCGCCCCCAGACGGCGAACCGCAATGCCGGTAAACGCTCGAATAACCAAACCGCAGGGTCGCCTTATGATGGGTACGTGGTGCCTGCCATTGCCAAGACTGATGAGTTGGACAACTTTGAAATTGGTATCAAGTCTCAGTTCTTTGACGACACCCTGCAGATCAATGCCACAGCCTATACCTCCGAGGTCACAGACCTTCAGGTATCCCGCTTCGATCCCTCTAACGTGGCGTTTTTGGTCTTTATCGAAAACGCCGGGGATGCTGAGGTTGACGGCCTAGATCTGGACTTCACTTGGCTACCCACAGCTAACCTGACCCTGAGCGGTGGCGCGAGCTTTGTGAACAACGAACTTACTCGTATCAACCCGCAGCTCGAAGAGATCGTGGCACCCGTCGGTAGCCGCTTACCCTGGACGCCAGAGTTTCGCGCCAACTTGCGTGCGCGCTACGACTTCCAGCTGGAGAGCCTGCAGGCAGATGCCTACGTTCGTGCTGGCATTATCTACACCGGCGACAGCCTATCCGGTACCGCGTGTAACGCCTACTTGGTCGAAGACGTTACCCGGCAGGTATACGGCCAGGGTTCAGGTCTGGAGATCCAGGAAGAAGGCGGCTTTTGCGGTCAGCCTTTGACCGGGGATGATTACGACTCGGTTGTGGATAAAAGCACGGTTGCCGCAGACGGTGGCGATAACCGCTTTAAGGCGGCTCGATACGTGCAGAAGTCTTATACGCTGGTAAACGTCGCAGCAGGGATGGAGCGCGATAGCTGGCATGCCGAGCTCTACGTGAACAACCTGTTTGACAAAAATGCGCAAACGTTGATCAACACAGCGGACTACACGCCTAGTGTTTCAACCAACCGGCCGCGAACCGTGGGCCTGCGCTTGGGCTATCGCTTTGAATAAGGCCTAGCTCCAGACCTGTCGATTGCGACAGGTTGGCGAAAAAGGCGGGCTTTGCTCGCCTTTTTTGTGCCTAGCTTTGCGCCCGACGTGTAACAGCCCTGGCCCAAAGCTCAGCTGACCTAGGGAGCGCAAATGCACGACATGGCCCGCCATCGGCATGTCTGCTAGTTTGATCACCACAGAAGAACTTTTCGTCGCGGATGTCTACAGCATGACTACCAACTCAATTTCTCAAGCCGAGGCGCTAGATCAAGCCGTTCAAGGTGCCCAGCGCGCGATCGCCCAGCGCCAGTTTGCCGAGGCCGAGACCAGTTTGCGCGCGGCAATTGAGCAAGGGGGTGATGACGCTCAAAGTGAGCTGGAGCGCCGGGACGTTCGCTATACGCTTGCAGTAGCCCAACGCTATCAGGAGCGCCATGAGGACGCCCGCGCCACCCTCGACAGCCTACTCAAAGACGCCCCAGAGTTTGGCCGCGCCTACCAAGAGCGTGGTCATATGCTGCTGGCTGAAAATAAGCTGGAAGAAGCAAGAGTGGCCTACGAGCGCGCGGTCTTTCACAACGGCGCTCTGGTGGCCAGCTGGAAAGCGCTCTTGAACCTGTATGACCTTCACGATCAGACCTTGAATCCGCTGCGGGCAAGGCAGCAGGCTTTCGCCAAAACTCAACTGGAGTACCTGTTGGCGCTGCCGCCAGAGCTGGTTACGGTGAACAGCTATCTTCACGAGGGAAAACTCTTTAAGGCGGATCAACTGTGCCGACACTTCTTACGGCAGCATAAAGAACATATCGAGGGTATGCGGCTACTGGCCAAGGTTGGTGAACAGCTGGGGATCTTGGCCGACGCTGAATTTCTGCTAGAGACCGCGTTTGAAATCGCACCCAACAATTTGCGAGTGCGTTACGACTACGCCAATTTGCTGTTGCGTATGCAGAAGTTTGAGAAATCCTTTGAGCAGACTTCTGCCTTGGTAGCCGCGGCTCCAGATGATTTATCTCACCTCGCCCTGCACGCTAACGCCACGGCTGGGGTAGGCGATCAGGCCAAGGCGGTGGAGCTGTATCAACGAGTTCTTAGGGAGGCTGACGCGCAGCCAACCTTGCATGTCATGTGTGGGCACGCGCAAAAAACATTAGGCGACTTGGCGGACTCAGTTCGCTCGTATCAAAACGCCTATCGTCTGCAGCCAGACTATGGTGATGCCTACTGGTCTTTAGCGAATACCAAATCCTATCGGTTCACCGATATAGAAATAGCGCAAATGCGGGACCAAGAAGCCAGTTCGTCGATTCAAGAAACGGATCGCATTCACTTGTGTTTTGCCTTGGGTAAAGCCTTTGAAGACGTAGGCGAGTACGAAGAGTCTTTCGCATATTATGAACGCGGCAACGAATTAAAACGTAAATCCATTCGTCACACGCCGGAATACTTGGCCATGCGGACGTCGGCGCAAATGCGCTACTGCAATGAGGAGTTATTCGAAAAACGTCAGGGTGTTGGGCACCCTGATCCGGCGCCGATTTTCATCGTCGGCCTGCCGCGGGCCGGCTCAACGCTGTTGGAGCAAATTCTCGCCTCCCACAGTCAGGTGGAAGGCACCATGGAACTGCCGAACATTATCTCCTTGGTGCAGCGCTTGCGTGGTGGTGTGCGCTTGCGTCGAGGTGAGGAAGAACCGCGTTATCCGCGGATTTTGCACGAGCTGGAAGATTCGTATTTCGCCCGTTTTGGTGAACAGTTCATTGCTGATACTCAGGTGTACCGTTCCGGTGCCCCCCTGTTCATCGACAAGAATCCCAACAACTTTTTTCACACCGGGCTAATCAAGCTGATTTTGCCTAACGCCAAAATCATCGACGCCCGCCGGCATCCGCTCTCCTGCTGCTTTAGCGGTTTCAAACAGCTCTTCGGTCAGGGTCAGGAATTTACCTACGGTTTGAGTCAAATCGGGAATTACTACCGCGAATATGTGGAGCTGATGGATTACTGGGATGAGGTCTTGCCGGGGTTTGTGCTGCGTGTGCAGCACGAATATGTGGTGGACGATCTTGAGCAACAGGTGCGTCGCATGCTGGATTTTTGCGATTTGCCCTTCGAACAAAGCTGCATCGACTTCCACAAAACGAAACGCAATGTTCGAACGCCGAGTTCCGAGCAAGTGCGGCAGCCAATTTTTCGCACTGCTTTGGATGCGTGGCAGAATTACGAGCCTTGGCTGGACCCGCTGAAAGACGCCCTGGGGGAAGACGTGCGTCGCCGGTTTAACATCCTTTGAGGAGGCCTAGGTCTTGACGCTGAGCGCATTCTACCGACTTGGGTTAGCTAGCCTGCTGCTCATCTTGATATGGCCTCTGCCAGGTTTGGCTGGGAATTCGTTGCAGGCCGAAACCCCAACTGTAGTCCTTCTTTCCTTGGATGGTTTTCGCTCCGACTACCTAGAAAAGTATCCAGACCAAGGGAAAAACCTGAAGCGTTTGGCCGACAGCGGCGTGGCTGCTGCTGGCCTGGTCCCGGGCTTCCCCAGCAGCACCTTTCCCAATCACTACAGTATCGCCACCGGTCTCTACCCGGGGCGTCACGGCATTTTGGGCAACGGTTTCTATGACCGAGACCGGGATGCCCGTTACCGATTGGGCGACCGCTATGCGGTGGAGGACGGTAGCTGGTACCGCGGTGAACCGCTTTGGAATGCAGTGGAAAAAGCCGGCATGGTGGCGGCGAGTTTCTTCTGGGTCGGTAGCGAGGCGGACATTCAGGGGATGCGCCCAAGCTACTATAAAATTTACGACGGCAGCGTGCCGAACCAAGACCGAGTGGATCAGGTGCTTGAGTGGCTGCGGCTGCCGCCGGAGCAACGGCCCAGCTTGGTGACCATGTACTTCTCGACGGTGGATTCCGTGGGACACCGATTTGGCCCCGACACCGAACAACTGGCTCGCGCCATTGCCAGTGTGGATGCCCAGGTTGGTAACCTGATGGAGGGTTTGGCAGACATCGACCTGCCGATCTACCTGATTGTGGTGTCCGACCACGGCATGCAGCAGGTGGACCTATCCGAGCAAGTTTTTCTCAGTGACTACTTAGACCTGTCTCAATGGCGCGGCCAGAACCGCATAATTTTGGGCGGCGCTTTCGGTTTTTTCTACAGCGACAACCAATCGCTGCTGGATCAAAGCGCGGCAAAGCTTAGTGGTATAGACGGATTAACCGTGCTGCAGCCATCGCAATTCCCTGCTCAGATCAGATTCCCGGAGCAGGGTCCACGGGTTCCTGACCTGGTCATCATCGTCGACGCTCCGGGTTACATCAGTCTCAAACCGGGAGGCCGTCGACCGCCTCGGGGAGCCCACGGCTACCTGCCCCAAACTACGGCAACCATGCAGGGAATTTTTTATGCTGCCGGGCCTGGCATTGCCCCGGGGACTCGGGTGCCTGCCATCGACAACGTCCACGTCTACCCTTGGGTGCTGGACTTGCTGGGGCTGCGTCCCAGTCAGCAGATTGACGGCGACCTTGTGGTGCTGAAGCGCTACCTGGATCAGCAATAGCCGACTAGGCGTCAATCCAGCAAGAACCGCATGGACAGATCTAACGGCTCCACACCCTTGGTCAGCTCGCCGCAGGAAATGTAGTCGACTCCGGTCTCTGCAATGCCGACAATGCTGTCTTGGGTGATTCCCCCGGACGCTTCCAAAACCATTGTGTCTCGGGTCATGGCCACGGCGGCGTGCGTATCTTGAATAGAGAAATTATCGATCAAGGCGATATCCGCCCCGGCTGCCATTGCCTCAGCCAGTTCCCCGAGATTTTCCACTTCAATTTCAACTGGGTTGTCTGGAGCGGCTGAACGCGCAGTGGTAACGGCTTGGGCGATACCGCCTGCGGCAAAAATGTGATTTTCCTTAATGAGAAAGGCGTCGAACAAACCGATGCGATGGTTGTAGCCACCCCCGCAAGTTACCGCATATTTCTGGGCTACTCGCAGCCCGGGTACTGTTTTTCGGGTGTCTAGCAGCCTTGCGCCAGTGTGTGAAATTAGCGCCACGTATTGGGCGGTCCGAGTGGCGGTGCCGGCCAGGAGCTGAACAAAGTTCAGCATGGTGCGCTCGGCTGTGAGCAGGCTGCGGGCGTTGCCGCTTACTTCAAACAAGAGCTGCCCCGGTTCCAGGCTATCGCCGTCTGCCACCTGCCAACGAATTTTCGCCCCGGGGTCAATCTGCCGCAGGGTTTCGTTCACCCACAGGGTGCCGCAAAAAACTCCCGCCTGGCGAGTAATGACTGTGGCGCTGGCCAGGGCATCGGCGTCGATCAAGCTCGCGGTAATATCGCCGCCACCAAGATCCTCGGTTAGCGCCTGAGTGACGTTGCTAAACACAGCCTCGTTAAGGCTGTTTGAATCCAGAGGATGGAAATGCATCTCGGTAGGCATTGATTTTCTCGCGTTTAGAGCAGTCGAAGGGGCCGCGGCGAATGATTGACGGACATATGAGTTTTGAATGGCACGAGTATTGAGTAATCGTGAGACAATAATGACATGGTAATCGACGAGACACATCGCCTAAATGGAGCTCAGTGGTGCCCAAGTCCCCACTGCGGCCCCCCAGCCGGCCAAGCCGGTGGTGCCGAGGCAGGACAATTCGTTTGGCAGCCCGAGCTGATTATCATTCACTGCATATCTCTTCCCTCTGGGGAATTCGGCACCGGGTTGCCTTCTCAGCTGTTCACGGGGCGTCTGGATTGTGAATCCCACCCGAGCTTTGCCGACCTTGCAGGCCTGCGCGTGGCTCCTCATCTGTTTGTTGATCGTACCGGTCAGGTGGAGCAATTTGTGCCCTTTAACCTCAGCGCATGGCATGCGGGGGTGTCTAGCTGGGGGGGCAGGCGCAGCTGTAATCATTTCAGCCTTGGTATTGAGCTTGAGGGTACTTGGCATCAACCGTTCACCGACGCTCAGTACCAGGCGCTAATTCCTATTTGCGCCGCCCTATGCCGGCGCTACCCAAGTTTGAGTCCCAGCGCCATTGTTGGACACCAGGAGGTTGCGCCGGGACGTAAAGAAGATCCTGGCCCCTACTTTGACTGGCCCAGACTGCTAGCTGCCCTGCACAGTCTTATATTTGTCAGTGCGCCACAGGTCGAAAATGTAAAAGCCCACCAAGGAGGAAACGCGTGAATCAACCAGACCTCAGCGGGTTTGATCCACAAGAGCAGGAAGAATGGCTTGAGGCCTTAGAGGGCGTTTTAAAGCGTGATGGCGTGGCTGCGGCATCGGCATTGCTGCAAAGTCTGGCGGGCCGGTTAACGCGCACCGGAGCAAGCCTGCCATTCGCGGTTTCAACCCCCTACCGAAACACGATTCCCGTCGTGGATGAAATGCCAATGCCCGGTGACCTGTTTATGGAGCGGCGCATACGCAGTTTGATTCGTTGGAATGCCTTGGCCATGGTGGTGCGCGCGAACCGTCGTCCGGGAGATCTGGGGGGGCACATCTCCAGCTTCGCGTCCTCGGCCACCCTTTACGATGTGGGCTTCAACTACTTTTTTCGCGCACCTCAGCCCGCAACCTCGACGGACGAGGCCCGCCGCTCAGGGGACTTGGTGTACTTTCAGGGCCATGCATCCCCGGGGATTTATGCGCGCTCGTTCCTAGAGGGGCGATTAAGTGAAGAACAGCTGGACAATTTCCGGCGCGAGACCGGCAGCAATGGGCTGTCCTCGTATCCCCACCCGTGGCTGATGCCCGACTATTGGCAGTTTCCAACGGTTTCCATGGGTCTGGGGCCGCTTCAGGCCATCTATCAAGCGCACGTGATGAAGTACTTGGATTCTCGTGGTCTGGTGAAAATGTCAGATCGTAAGGTTTGGGCATTTCTGGGCGATGGCGAATGTGACGAGCCTGAATCGCTCGGGGCGCTGTCATTGGCCGGGCGCGAGAAGCTCGACAACCTGGTTTTCGTTGTGAACTGCAACCTCCAGCGATTGGACGGCCCAGTGCGCGGCAACGGCAAGATCATTCAGGAACTGGAGGGGTATTTTCGCGGCGCAGGCTGGAACGTTATCAAAGTAGTGTGGGGTCGGCACTGGGATCCGCTGTTTGCCAAAGACGGCAAGGGATTGATGCAGCGGGCGATGGACGAAACCGTTGACGGTGAATACCAAAACTTCAAAGCCAAGGGCGGCAAGTACGTCCGGGAGCACTTCTTCGGCAAAGATCCGGAGTTACTGCAGATGGTCGAACATCTAAGCGATGAGGACATTTATCGCCTGAATCGAGGCGGTCACGACCCCTACAAAATCTATGCTGCTTACCATGCGGCGGTGAATCACACCGGTCAGCCCACGGTGATCTTGGCCAAGACCGTAAAAGGCTATGGTATGGGGGACGCTGGCGAGTCGGAAAACACCACTCATCAGGTAAAGAAGCTGGACCTTGCGGAACTTAAGTATTTCCGCGACCGCTTTGACGTGCCGCTGGGGGACGAGCAACTAGAAGACGTTCCGTATTACCGTCCTCCGGAGGATTCCTCGGAGCTGCAGTACCTGCGGCAGCGCCGCGAACGGCTAGGCGGATTCATGCCCCAGCGTCTTTTGGATCAGCAGTCTTTAACCATTCCAGAACTGTCGGTTTTCAAAGCGCAGCTAGAAGGAAGCGGCAAACGGGAAATAAGCTCCACCATGGCCTTCGTCAGAATTCTGGCTACCTTGCTGCGGGATAAAAACCTTGGCGAACGGGTGGTGCCAATCGTGCCCGACGAAGCGCGAACCTTTGGCATGGAGGGCATGTTCCGGCAGCTGGGAATCTACTCCTCAGAAGGCCAGCTTTACGAACCTGAAGATTCCGGTGAACTGGCGGCTTACAAGGAGTCGAAATCCGGCCAGGTGCTGGAAGAGGGTATTAACGAGGCGGGAGCATTCGCGGCGTGGATGGCAGCGGCAACCGCTTATTCAACGCACCAGTACACTTTGCTGCCGTTTTACATCTATTACTCGATGTTTGGTTTTCAGCGCATAGGCGACCTGGCCTGGGCCGCGGGAGATCTCCAGGCCAAGGGCTTCCTGCTCGGCGGCACGGCCGGTCGAACCACTCTTAACGGCGAGGGGCTGCAGCATCAAGACGGTCACTCGCATTTGTTGTCCTCGACAGTGCCCAACTGCATCAGCTATGACCCGGCCTACGCTTTCGAGTTGGCGGTGATCATTCATCGTGGGCTGGAGCATATGTATGTAGAACAAGCGCCAGTGTATTACTACCTCACCTTGATGAATGAGGCCTATGAGCATCCGGCTATGCCGTCTGGGGTAGAGTCCGACATCGTCAAAGGTATGTACTTGCTGGAGACCCTGGGAGATCCCGCCGGGCCCAAGGTGAGATTGCTGGGCAGCGGTGCGCTGTTGCCGGAGGCTCGCAAGGCCGCGAAACAATTGGTAGCGGAGTTCGGCCTGCAAGTGCAGGTGTACAGCGTCACCAGCTACACCGAGTTGGTGCGAGGCGTGCAGGATTGTCAGCGCGCTGTGCTGTTGAATCCTCTGGATGAGACCGCCAGCTGCCACGTTAGCGAATTGCTGAACAATGAGGCTTGGGGTAACGCACCGGTGATCGCGGTATCAGACTATGTAAAAACCCAGCCCGAACAGCTGCGCGTGGCCATAGACGCACCTTTGCGAGTCCTCGGCACCGACGGTTTTGGCCGTAGCGATACCCGTGAGCAGCTGCGGGCATTCTTCGAGGTGGATAGCCGGTTTATTCGCTACAGTGCGCTCACGGAGCTGGTTACCGCTGGACATCTGCAGCTGGATTTGCAGGCGCTTCGGCAACAGCTGGAGATTGACGTGAACAAGCCAAACCCAAGAACCCACTAACCAAAAAAGTAAGAAACGTGCGATGCAGATCGCGCCGGGAATGTGTTGAGGTAATGAATTGAACATCATCCTGCCAAGCTTGGGCGATATCGATGAAGTCGAGGTCACTGAAATTTGCGTCGCCATTGGCGCTGAAGTCGGTGCTGAAGATTCGGTCATCGTTATCGAGTCAGATAAAGCCTCCATGGAGGTGCCTGCTGGTGCTGACGGCACGATCACTGAGCTGCTGGTTCAGCTTGGCGACCGCCTCGGTGAAGGAGCAGTCATCGGCGTGCTGGCCCAGACAGATGAGAGTGATCAAGAAGCGAAACCCGCCGGGGCTCAGGAAGAGGTCGCAGCGGCTCCCGATCAGAACCTGGTCCCTGAGCCGCTTATGAATGTAGAGAGCTCAGGCGCTCCAAACCAGGAAACCGTGCAGCTTCTCGTGCCGGATCTGGGTGATATTGAGCAAGTAGAAGTGATTGAGGTAGCGGCCCAGGCAGGGGCCAAGGTGACTCCCGGCGATCTCTTGGTGGTGCTGGAATCCGACAAGGCCTCCATGGAAATACCGGCGGAGATTGAAGGCGAACTGCTGGAGGTTTTTGTTTCCCCGGGCGATCAAGTGTCGGCGGGTAGCTTGCTGGCATCGGCGTTAATCCCAGGTGGTGTTCATCCTCAAGAGCCGCCGGCACCCGCCGCCCCAGCAGCGCCCAGAGTTCCGCTGGACAACGCCGAGGGGTCAAGCGAGGTATCTACTCAGACCAACCCCCCCGAGCAAGAACGGACGTTGAGTTCGGAGCCCGGCGGCACGCCGGTTTACGCTGGCCCGGCAACCCGGCGCTTAGCCCGAGAAATTGGCGTTTCTTTGGACCAGGTGAACGGTACCGGCAATCGTGGTCGTATCACCAAAGACGATGTAAAGGCGTGGGCCAAGGCTCGATTGACTCAGCCAGTGGCGGCTAACCCAGGGGCGTCAGGCCTCCCAGCCTTACCCTCGGTAGACTTCGCCAAATTTGGCAGCATTGAGGAGGTGCCGCTCAGTCGCATTCAAAAGCAGGTTGCCATCAACATGCATCGTTCCTGGGTGAATATTCCCCATGTAACCCAGCATGCGGACGCTGATATCGAGGACCTGGAAGCGTTCCGGCAGTCCATGAAATCAGAGGCCCAAGGTCGAGGCATAAAACTCTCGCCCCTGGCTTTCATTATTAAGGCGGTTTGCCGCACCCTTGAGGCTCATCAAAAGCTGAACGGCTCTGTCAGTAGCGATGGTGAGCACATTGTGCTCAAGCAATACATCAATGTGGGGATTGCCGTGGATACCCCGGACGGTCTTGTGGTTCCCGTGATTCGTGGCGCGGACCAATTGGGCGTTTGGGCGTTAGCGGAGCAGGCCCAAGCCCTGGCGGAAAAAGCGCGGTCGAAAAAACTGGCGCTGGATGATTTGAGCGGCGGCACGTTCACGGTGTCCAGTTTGGGGGCCATTGGTGGGACCGGCTTCACGCCGATCATTAACGCGCCAGAAGTGGCCATACTGGGAGTAGGAAAATCCGTGGTGCAACCGGTCTGGCAAAATGATGGCTTCGAGCCTCGCCTGACCCTGCCGCTGAGCCTTTCTTACGATCATCGGGTAATCAACGGCACCGACGGAGGACACTTTATGGCCACGCTAGTGGAACTGCTTGGGGATATCCGGCGTCTCACCCTCTAAGCTGTCGCGAATACTGAGTCTGCTATGTCGAGAAAACCGGTTTAGGTGTCGCTTGAGGGCCCGCGCCACTGATGCTCAGTTTGTCCCTGCATCAGCGTTCGCGCCAAAACGAAAAACAGGTCACTCATTCGATTGAGACAGGAGCCAGCCTGCTGCAGCCGATCAATTTTTGTCTGGTCCGTTTGTTCGGCCTGCATTGCTTCGACGGCGGCCCAAAGGTCGGTCTCCGCCCGACGGCATATTGTGCGGCACAGGTGGGCGTGGGCGGCGGACAGGCTGCCACCGGGCAAAACAAATTCTGTTAGCGGCGGGAGTTCTGCATTGAGCTTCTCGCTGTGGGCCGTAACAGCCGCTAAGCCTGCATCAATAGCAGGTGTGGCGTAGTCACCGGCCATGGCGACTACCGCGCCAATGTCGAATAACAGCTGTTGTTGCTCGGCGAGAACCAGATCCAACTCCACCGCTGCTAGATGGCAGCGCAGCAAGCCGACGGCGCTGTTGAGTTCATCAACACTGCCCAAAGCGCGGATCGCAGGGCTGGCTTTACTCACTTTGACGTTGTTGCCTAAACGAGTTTGTCCTGCATCGCCGCTTCGAGTCGTCACGTTGCTAATACGTGTTTTGTTCTGTGTCATGATGCTGCGCCAGTGGGATCAAGGCTGCCCGGTCTTGTGGGTTGTGCCAGTGAAGCGAAGTGCTAACCTGCATCCCAAGTCAGTCCGAGCCCGCCGGATTTGTTGTTACTCAATGGCCAGGGAATTGGCCGCTACAGGGGGACAGTATGCCGTCATTTGATGTGGTTTCCGAAATGGATATGCACGAAGTTCGTAACGCCGTTGACCAGGCCGTGCGAGAACTGGGCACGCGTTTCGATTTTCGCGGTGTCGACGCCAAAATCGAGCTGGAGGATGAGAGCATTTTGCTCACCGCTCCGGAAGAATTTCAGATTGGGCAGTTGAAAGACATTTTGCGTAGCAAAATGGCGAGCAGAGATGTGGATAGCAGAGCCTTAGTTCCCGGTGACATCGAGGGTGCTGGTAAGGTAAAGCGCCAGCGTTTCACGATGGCTCAGGGCCTCGACAAAGATAACGCCCGCCTAGTTACCAAAGTGTTGAAAGAGTCGAAGCTGAAAATCCAAAGTCAGATCAACGGTGACAAAGTCCGGGTCACGGGTAAAAAGCGCGACGATCTGCAAAATGCTATTGCAGCGCTGAAAGAAAGCGACCTGAACATACCTTTGCAGTACAACAACTTCCGTGACTGATCACGTCGATGACCGATAACCAGAGCGCTGACGCGAAAGTGTCGGAGGGCAGGTCCTGGTTGGAGGTTCTGCTAGATCGACGCATGTTGATCTGTGCGGCGACTGGTTTTGCGTCGGGCCTCCCGCTTTACGTCATCCTGCAGTTGGTGCCCGCCTGGTTGCGCCTGGAGGGCGTGTCGCTGACTGCCATTGGGTTCTTTACCGCCGTCCAGTATCCATACGTGCTTAAATTTCTTTGGGCTCCACTGTTGGAGCGGTATCCGCTGAGTCCCCTGGGCCGTCGGCGCAGCTGGATGCTGGGTACTCAGGTGGCGTTGATTGCGCTGATTGGCTCTCTCGGATTCTGGCCACCTGCCGAAGCTTTGACCATGGTGGTGTTGATCTCCACCGTCTTAGCGATTTTTAGTGCTACCCAAGATATTGCGCTGGATGCATTCCGGCGCGAGATTTTGCACACCGATGGGGAACTGGCACTAGGCAACAGCATTCACGTGCAGGCCTACCGAATTGCCGGCCTGGTTCCGGGCACTCTGGGTTTGATTCTTGCGGGTAGCATCAGCTGGGAATTGAATTTCATCATCATGGCGTCTTTCATGAGCGTGGGGGTGGGTTTGTCGTTACTGGTGGCGGAGCCAAAAAACGACGCTCAGCCACCCGAAAGCTTGTGGCAGGCCACCGTGGTGCCTTTTCAAGAATTTTTCCAGCGACGGGCTCTCGGTCCTGCCATGGCAGTATTGGCCTTCATGGTCTTTTATAAGTTGGGGGACAATATGGCCACTGCCTTGGCCACGCCCTTCTATTTGGATATGGGGTTTAGCACCCAGACCATCGGCTTGGTCGCCAAGGGTGTGTCCCTGTGGGCGGTGATCCTCGGCAGCGTGCTGGGGGCCTTTGTCGTGGCCAGCATTGGAATCAACCGATCTTTGTGGCTGTTTGGCGTTGTGCAGATGGTTACCATTTTGGGCTTTGTCTGGCTAACCCACGCAGGGGCCGACCCGTGGGTGCTGGGCATCGTCATTGGTGGTGAATACATCGGCGTTGGCTTGGGCACCACGGCATCAGTGGCCTTTATCGCCAGAGAAACGTCCAAGCTTGCCGTTGCCACTCAGTTTGCCTTATTCACAGCCCTAGCGTCTTTGCCGCGGGTGGTTGCCTCCAGCTTCAGTGGTGTCATTGTCGATGCCATCGGCTGGACAGATTTTTTCTATTTGAGTACCGCTCTTGCCATTCCAGGGATGGTGCTGTTGTTCTGGGTCGCCCCCTTCAACCAGCCTCAATCACCAGAACAACCTTCCTAAGATTTAGGGTTAGGAGTCTAAGCGAAAAGACTTGGCCACGCGGTTGCCCTGAAAAATAATGCCCTCATCCCGCAGACGGCGCTTTTGTTCAGACATGCGCTGTGCATCGCGCGGGGCTATCTGCAGGGACGCGTTGACCACCCGGTGCCACGGCAGCTTGCTGCCTCGCGGTAATTTGCCCAGGGTGGTGCCGACGAAGCGCGCATAACCCGGTAACCCGGCCAATGCGGCTACCTGACCGTAGCTGGCGACCCGACCCCTGGGTATGGCCGCCACGACCTGCCAAATTCGCTGGGCCTTTGTTAGCTCAGGGTCTTGATTTGTGACGTGGCTGCCCTCAGGTTCGTTAGGATCAATGAAAGGGCGCAAGACCATGCCTTGGTTACTACTTTTTTTCGCTATGCCCATTGTGGAAATGTATCTCTTAATCGCGGTGGCTGGCTACATTGATGCTTTGCCAACTATCGGTTTAGTAATGCTCACCGCGGTCATTGGCGTGGCCCTGCTTAAACAGCAGGGTTTGGAAACGCTCACCCGGGGAACGCAGAAGATGAGCCAAGGGCAGATGCCAGCTCAGGAGATGGCGGAGGGCCTGTTGTTGGCTGTGGCCGGAGCGCTGCTGATAACCCCAGGCTTTGTGACTGACGCCATTGGATTTCTCATTCTGTTCCCACCCACTCGCCTGATGATTGCCCAAGGGCTTCTCCGCCGGGTAGAGATAAGAGGCACTCAAACTTTTCGCGGTCAGAGCGCACAGCGACCCAGCCAGCAAGAGGATCGTCCGCAAACCCTAGAGGGCGAGTACCAGCGCCGGGACGATTAGCACTGACCCAGACCCCAATCGGCAAAAATTTGCCAGATTCCAACCTTCAGGCCTTGAAAACACGAGGGCCGCCTCTATTATGCTCACCGCACTTAGCACTCCCGCAGTGTGAGTGCTAAGTCAGTTTTCTGCCCGAGCAGGCGTGCACGCCGCCACAGCGCAAGAAAACGAATGCAAATTGGAGTAACTGGGAGACCATAGTTCATGAATATTCGACCCTTACACGACCGTGTCGTTGTGCGCCGGTTAGAAGAAGAAACCACCAGCGCGGGGGGCATCGTGCTTCCTGATTCCGCTACCGAGAAGCCTTCACAAGGCGAAATTCTGGCGGCAGGGCCTGGAAAGGCGACAGACAGCGGTGATGTACGTGCTCTTGACGTCAAAGTCGGCGACAAAATCATCTTTGGCCAATACGCGGGCAGCACGGTGAAAATCGACGGTGAAGAGCTGTTGATCCTGAGCGAAAGCGAAATTTTTGGCGTTTTGGAAGGTTAAACCTTCGCCCTTTTTGACACGCACAACAGTCTGACACGATTAAGAGGAAATAAGCGATGAGCGCTAAAGACGTAAAATTTGGAGACGACGCCCGCATTGAGATGCTGGAAGGCGTCAATGTCCTAGCAAATGCCGTGAAGGTGACCCTTGGACCGAAAGGCCGGAATGTAGTTCTGGACAAGGCCTTCGGCTCGCCCACAGTGACCAAGGACGGTGTTTCCGTAGCCAAAGAAATTGAACTGAAAGACAAGTTCCAAAACATGGGCGCGCAAATGGTGAAAACCGTTGCTAGCCAAACTTCCGATGAAGCCGGTGACGGCACCACGACTGCCACAGTACTGGCGCAAGCCATCTTGCAAGAAGGCCTAAAGTCCGTTGCTGCGGGCATGAACCCCATGGACCTGAAGCGCGGCATCGACAAAGCAGTTGCTTCTGCCGTTGAACACATTCAAAGCCTGGCCACACCTTGCGAGGATTCTACAGCCATCGCTCAGGTGGGCACCATTTCAGCAAACAGCGACAGCGCTGTGGGCGAAATCATTGCTGAAGCCATGGAAAAAGTCGGTAAGGAAGGCGTAATCACGGTAGAGGAAGGCTCCGGTTTGGAGAACGAACTGGACGTGGTTGAGGGTATGCAGTTCGATCGCGGCTACCTCTCGCCCTACTTCATTAATAACCAAGACTCAATGGCAGCTGAGCACGATGACCCCTTCATCCTGCTTTGCGATAAGAAAATTTCCAACATCCGGGATCTGCTACCAGTCCTGGAAAATGTTGCCAAAGCAGGCCGTCCGCTGGTTGTTATCGCTGAGGACATTGAAGGCGAAGCCCTGGCAACCTTGGTGGTAAACAACATGCGCGGCATCGTGAAAGTTGCTGCGGCGAAGGCGCCAGGTTTTGGCGATCGACGCAAGGCCATGTTGCAAGACATCGCAATTTTGACCGGCGCCACCGTGATCTCCGAAGAAGTTGGCCTGACCCTGGAAGGTGCTACTTTAGAAGATCTGGGGACCGCGAAGCGCGTTTCTTCTACCAAGGAAAACACCACCATCGTCGATGGTGCTGGGGAGAAGGACGATATTGCTGGACGCATCAAGCAGATCCGGCAAGAAATCGAGGACACTTCATCAGACTACGATCGTGAAAAGCTACAGGAACGACTGGCCAAGCTGGCTGGCGGTGTGGCCGTGATTAAAGTAGGTGCACCTACCGAAGTCGAAATGAAAGAGAAGAAGGCAAGGGTTGAAGACGCTCTGCATTCAACTCGTGCAGCGGTCGAAGAAGGCGTTGTACCTGGCGGTGGTGTCACTCTGGTGCGCGCCATTGCCGCGGCGGAAGCCACTCAGGGCGACAACGAAGATCAAAACGTTGGTATTGCGCTGGCAGTTCGCGCTATGAGCGCACCCCTGCGCCAGATCGCGACCAACGCCGGTGTTGAAGGCGCCGTTGTGCTGGACAAGGTCAGCGCCTTGACCGGCAACGATGGCTACAATGCAGCAACAGGTGAATACGGCGACATGCTGGCCATGGGTATTCTTGACCCAGCCAAAGTCACGCGCACGGCGCTGCAAGCGGCATCCAGTGTTGCTGGTCTAATGATCACTACGGAAGCTATGGTCAGCGAGCTACCTGCAGAGGACGCACCTGCAGGCGGCGGTATGCCAGGTGGCATGCCTGACATGGGCGGCATGATGTAAAACGCCGAGACCTAGAAAACCCGCAAGTCACCGATTTGCGGGTTTTTTTTCGTCAGTGATTTGCGTCCGCGGTAGGTCGGGCTGTAGGTCGGGCTTCAGCCCGACAAGAAAGGCGAAGATCCACGCCCCGTCGGGCTAAAGCCCGACCTACGGATTAACGCATCTAACGCCTCGGTGGGTCGGGCTTCAGCCCGACATCAAGAACGCGAAT
>JAYOBI010000012.1:21386-76132 GCA_038104735.1 Gammaproteobacteria bacterium
AACGCATCTAACGCCTCGGTGGGTCGGGCTTCAGCCCGACATCAAGAACGCGAATCTACGCCCGTCGGGCTAAAGCCCGACCTACGGATCAACGCATCTAACGCCTTGGTGGGTCGGGCTTTAGCCCGATATTTACTCAATGGCCAGAGCAAGCTGGTACCACCGCTACGGTTTAGCTATTCTTCCGCAGTCTTTTCAATCAATGGGTGAGAGAACGTTATGGACATGATGTTTGTCGATTATTTGGCGCGGTTCGGACATTTTGTATTCGGAATCACGTGGATAGGTCTGCTGTACTACTTCAACTTTGTACAAACAGAATACTTTAAGGAAGCTGATCCTGACGCTCGAGTGGACGCTTTTTCTAAGCTAGCTCCACGGGCGCTTTGGTACTTCCGCTGGGGCGCCATGGGTACCTTTCTTACCGGCGTGTTGCTTCTTGGCTATCGGCACACCGGCTTAACCGCGGACATTACCGTTGGCGCGCTGCTGGGTACGTTAATGTTCTTGAACGTGTGGCTGATTATCTGGCCAAATCAAAAGATCATTGTTGAGTCTAATCAGGGTGTACAAGCAGGTAACGAGCCCGATCCTGCCGCAGCAGCGGCGGCACCCAAGGCCGCGTTAGCGTCTCGCACCAACACGTTGTTCTCTTTGCCCATGCTCTATCTGATGGGATCCAGTGCGCACCTAGCGAGCGGCAGTCTGGTCTCGAGCACAACGGCTGTTTGGATCTGCGTTGCGATCATCGCGGCGCTGGAGCTAAATGCCTTATTCGGCAAGCAAGGGCCACTGACCAGCGTCGCTGGCGTGATCCACTGCAGCTTAGGATTGACCGTTGTCCTGGTGGGTATCCTGAACTTCCTCTAGATTTAGGCCTCGACCTACGGGTCAAGGCATCTATCTCCTTGGTAGGTCGGGCTTCAGCCCGACACCAAGAGCGCCGAGCTATGTTTTGTCGGGCTAAAGCCCGACCTACAGGCCTAGCTGGAACCGTCGGTTAAGCCAGTAATCTAAACCGGCTTTGCCGCTGCCAAGCGACAACAGTGCCAACAGCATAATGAAATAGGTGGCGGCGAACTCTATGCCGTTGTTAAGCACGACAAAGTTGCCGTGTTCGGTGAGCCAGCCATAGTGTCCGTGCTCCTGCAGTATGGCCTTAGCCCGCTCCAAACGTTCCGCGGCCTCCACTGTGCGCTGGGTAGCAAAAATGCCTGAACCCGTTGCAATGGCCAGCCACCCGTTCTGCCAATGTACGGTAAAGCCCGCCACCAGCATGGTGATCATTAAAGGCAGTGAGATCCAACGAACACCAAATCCGATCAGCAGCATGACGGCACCGGCAGCTTCGGTTATGCTGGCGAGCCAGGCCAACAGGGTTGGGGAGGGTAGCCCCAACCCCCAATCCGTGTTGCCAAACCAAGCAATGGTGCTGTCCATATCATTAAGCTTGCCGATACCTGCCATCCAAAACACCGGGACCAGGTAAAGCCGTATAGCCAGGGGGGCCAAGAAATCGCTAAAAGACAGGTGAGAGAGTGGGGCGTTTATTCGTTTTAGTAAGGACAGCATAAAAGTCCTCCTCGCTTTTTGATGGGTAAATGACAGGTGCCTTAACCTATGCGCGTAGCACTAAACCCTGGGTGCAAAGTTTTTCCAGAATTTCGATGACGCCGTCCGTCAAGTTTGTCTCCCCGATTTTTTCGTACTGTTTTTCCAGAGTGTGGATGTGGTCTTTGGCCGCACAATTCGGCTGTAGCTGAATATTTTCTAAGAGCAAGGCTGCCAGCGGCGTGAGAAGAACAAATTCGCTGCGACTTTGCGGGTTCTGAAAAACCGCTAAAAAAGTCGGTAGCTGCGGGGCTTCCAGCGGTTGAAAGTCAGGGCCGATTTGGTGAACCGGCCAGCGATAGGCCAAAACATGGGCGGTGGGGTTAAGAAGTAACTCATCGCTGAGGATGATTGGCTTTGTGCTCTTGGGGAGCGACGGAACCTCGGCTATTTGCACATCCAGCTCTACCCACTCGTAGTGGGCGAGTTCCTTAGCGAAAGGGTATCGACTTAACAGCCAATGCTCGGGTTTGTTCGTGTCCTCTTCCAGCGTGTCGAGATAATCCAAGAACTCGTTAGCGAGCAAGGGGAAGTGAGGTGTTTGGGCTTTGTGGTCGCGGATGAATTCCTGGGTCAGCGCATCCCAGTGTCCATTTTTTTGCGTAATCTCTGCCAGCACAGGGAAATTGCTGGTCAGAAGACTTTGCACATTGCGAAAGACCAGGCTGCTGTAGATACGCATGGGTTCGGCTGGCAGATCGTCGGGGATGGCGATGGCCGAAGGATTGCGTAAATAGCCGGTAAACTCTGCCTGTATTTCCGCTAGGGTTTTATCCACGGCGATACGCTCAGCTGACTATCTTTATCTGTGGCTGCAGGCCGTTTCTTTCGCCTGCATCTTTTTGGGTCGCCACTATCTGCTGCACTTCTTTCTCTAATTGTGGCAGGCCTGGGATGTTGAAATCTCTTTCTAGCAAAGTCGGAAAGACACCATGAATCTCATAGGTTTTGGCGAGCAGCTCCCACACCGGGCTGATCACGTCGCTGCCGTGGGTGTCGATTAGCAGCGTGTCATGTTCTTTGAAGTGGCCGGCCACGTGGCCATAGGCAATGCGTTCGGAGGGCAGTTGCCGCAAAAAAAGCTCAGGGTCATAGCGGTGATTAACGCTATTGACGTAAACGTTGTTGACATCGAGCAGCAGCATCGAGCCGGTCTTTTCAAGAACAGACAACAGAAAGTCGATCTCGGGCATTTGCTGGCCCGGAGCGCAGTAATAGGAAGCGTTTTCCAGGGCGATGGGCTGGCCCAGAAAATCTTGCACGCGGTTAATTCGGTTGCTGACGTGGCCGATGGCTGCTTCGGTAAAGGGAATGGGCAAAAGATCATACAGCTGGCCGTCGTCAGCGCAGTAGCTCAAGTGCTCGCTAAAATATTTAGCCCTGTGGCGTGCCAAAAATTGTCGTGTCTGCGCAACCAGGCTCATGTCAAGGGGGGCTTGTCCGCCCAAGTTCAGTGAGAGCCCGTGGCAAACCATGGGCATTTGCTCGGCGGCCTGCTCGAGTAGGCTGGCGAATTGTCCGCCCATGTGAATCCAGTTTTCTGGCGCCACCTCAAAGAAGCTTGTGTTTTGGGGAGGCTGGGCAACGAAATCCTGCAAAAAAACACGGCGCAGACCTAAGCCTGCGCCGTGTAGGTTGCTGTGGGTTTCACTCATGGCAGGTAAGGCTGAACCCAGCACGCTAGGCGTTGCCGCACTTACCTTCGCCGCACTTACCTTCTTCGCCTTTTGCTTCGTCGGCCTCGGCGTCGCCGCATTTACCTTCGCCGCACTTGCCTTCGTTGCCTTTTGCTTCGTCGTCCTCGGCGTCGCCGCATTTACCTTCGCCGCATTTGCCTTCGCCGTCGCGAGACTTGCCAGCGAACTGCAGGTAGCCACTTTGGAGGGTAGATGCCCCCAGCAAATTTTCTGTGCCATCAAGGGTATCTGCCTGGGCGATTGATGAACCTGTCAGCGACGCGGCTAATGCTGCGCTTACCGCAAGGGCAATGGATGTTTTGTTAGGTCGTTTCGACATATCAAAGCCTCGTTTATGTAGTTGTAGGGGGTCGCATAAGCCGTACTTTTTACCTTCTGCCTGCACGCTTTCGGTTTGCGTACTTACCGTTTGCGTACTTACCGTCTGCGCTCTCTTATGCCGGTGTCTTGGTTTTGTTGCCCGGCGTATCTGAGTGAGAATGGCTAATTTCAAGTAAGGCCGTTGGTAAGAGCCTACGATTAGCTGTTGGCGCAAAAATCCCCAACCGACAGGCTGTATCATTTTCTAGATCGGTGGTCTTGGTCTGAAATTTGTCCGTGGCTGCTAGTCTGTGACCGTCATCATTTCTATAATCGGCGGTCCCCTACAAAGAGACTGGCTCTGAGATGGATCAGAACAAAGAAGACGCCCTATCGACCCAACAAAACGATCGCTACCGTGGCACGTCATCGCCTCGGCGATCCTCGGGTGGTTCCAGCGGCAGTCTGGGCACCACGGTGCTGATGGCCTTAATGGTGGCGGGACTGGCCGGTGCTGGCTGGTTCATCGTCAATCAGCAACAAATGTTGCAGGCCGAACAGGCGCGCATGAACGCGGCAAGCCAGCGCTTATCTGTGCTTGAGGAGCGCCTGGCGGCTACCGATAACGCCATGAGTCAGGAAGGCCAGGACACCAAGCAACAAATTAATTTGTGGGAGTCTGAGATCAGGAAGTTGTGGGCCATCGCAAACGAACGTAATCGAGATTGGATTAAGGAAAATCAGGAAAAAGTGAAATCTATTGGGTCTGCCTTGAACGGCATACAGGCCAGTAATAGAGACCTGAAAGCCGCCTCGGGGCGGCATGAGGAAGCGCTGAAACTTCAGCAGCAGCTTATTGATCAGGTAACCAGCCTGGAACTGCAGCTTCAGCAGATGCTGCGCTCCCAGCGCGAGTTGGTAGACAAAACTAATTTAGCCGCCCGAGAGTTGACTGGGCTGCAGGCACAGTTGTCTCCGCAAGTTGCCGAGAACTCAGAAGCAGTGCTGGCCTTTGATAGCTACCGCATAGCAACCAATCGTCGGCTGGTGGCTTTGGAGCGCGAGTTAGCCCGGCTGCAGAGCACCGCGGGCCCTGCTGCTGCCGGGTCTGTAGTTACCCCTTAAGATCGTCGGCAAGGTAACGCGTGATCAGGGCGTCTTTTTCCTCCCACAGACCTTGGACCCACCGAGCCACTGAGGCCTTACGCTGAGTATCACTGATATCTTCGCTGCTCAAGTCAGGTATAGCGCAATACCGCGCGTCAAAAATCACGCGTCGACATTTACCCTGAAGAAAATCCCAAAACGTGGGTACGCCGTCCGGGTAAATCAAGGTGACGTTGACGAGTCCGTGTAAATGATCGCCCATGCCCTCAAGCATGTAGGTAATACCGCCTGGCTTAGGGTTCAGCAGATGCTTGAAGTCGCCGTTTTGCCGCTGATGTTTCTCGTCAGTACGACGGGTTCCTTCGGCGAAGTTTAAAATGCTGGTGGGGTGGTTTTTGAACCCGTCACAGGCGCGCAGGACGTTGTTTTTGTCTGCGTTACGCAGTGCCGGATTTTTTTTGATCTGGTCTCGGCTAACGCGTTTCACGTAAGGAAAGCCCAGCACGGCCATAGCCAACCCAAGAAAGGGGAGCCAAATCAGTTGCGACTTGGTGAAAAATTTCAGTGGAGGAATGTCGTCAAGTAAATAGGTCTGCAGCAGTACAATATCAGCCCAAGTCTGGTGATTACACACCACCAGGTACCACTGCTGGGGTGAAAGGCGTTCCCGACCTTGCCAATGAACCTGCGGTTCGATTAGCCCCAGCCCACGAATCATCCAGCGATTGGAGCCAGTCCACCACAAAATGATGCGATCCAATTTCTTGCGCACCAGCCCCTTGCGGCTGGCAGGCGAAAGCAAGAACTCCAGGTACCAAACAAATAAAACGACGCACACAGAAACTGTGGTTAGTGCAATGCAGAGGCTCGCAAAAATGCCTTTAAGTAGATGCATAACTGATGAGTCTTCGTCGGACACTAGCTGGGGTGGTGAATGGTGGCATCCTCGCCGTGACCCATCAAGCGTCAGGGAGAATGATTGCTCAGATTCATTAAAGCCCTTGAAGCAGCAACACGCAGGCGCAGCTGATGACGATGACGCCAACAAGATTCAGCACCAGACCCTCACGCACCATTTTCTGAATGGAAAATTTGCCGGTGGCGAAGGTAATCACGTTTGGTGGCGTGGCCACGGGTAGCATAAAGGCGCAGGAAGCGCTCATGGCTGCGGGGATCATAAACAAAGCGGGGTCCGTGCCAGCGCCTATTGCTGCGGCAGCAAGAATCGGCATTAGCAGCGTGGTGGTGGCCAGATTGCTGGTGACTTCAGTGAGAAAGGTAACGGCTAAACAGATACTGGCGATCATTAGCAGCAGCGGCAGGGTTGAAAGATCCTCCAGTGCCTGGCCAATGTTGGAGCTTAATCCGGAATTAATAAAGCCCGTGGCAATGGTAATGCCGGCACCGAAGAGCAGCAGCATGCCCCAAGGAATGCGTTCGGCAGTCTCCCAGTCCAGTAAGCGCTGCGCCTCACCGTTTTCTAAAACCTTGCCCGAGGGGATGACGAATAGGGCGACCACGGCTAAAAACGCCACCATGGCATCGTTGGCGTAGGGCAACGAGACCCACTCACTCCAGCCGCCAAAGGGTCCTTTGCGGGTTATCCAAAGCAGTGCAGTGACGGTAAAAACCATTAGCACGCGGCGTTCCGCGGCAGTCCATTGGCCTGGCGCAGGTAAGTCGGCGCCACCTTTGCCAGAAACTGAGCGGGTAATCCATAAAGCCGCAATTGGCAGCAGCAGCGCAACCACAGGAAGTGCCCAGATCATCCATTGGCCAAAGCTGATCGCCGCTCCTGTCACCTCGGTATAAACGCCCATGAAAACCAGATTGGGTGGTGTGCCAATGGGTGTGCCGATGCCGCCAATGCTTGCGGCATAGGCGATTCCCAGCAGCAGCGGCGCGCCGAGACTCTCGTCATCGGTTTGCTCCAGGGCGGCCAGTGCTACAGGTAACAGCATTAAGGTTGTCGAGGTGTTAGATATCCACATGCTTAAAAATGCGCTGGCGCACATGAAGCCAAAGACCAAGCGACGGGGGCTACTGCCGCCAAAGGCTCTAACCATGAAGAGGGCGATACGGCGGTGCGCGCCGCTACGTTCTAGGGCTGAGGCCAGCAGAAACCCGCCCAGCATGAGCAGCACCAAGGGGTTGCCGTACGCGCTGCCCAGTTCTCGGGTAGAAATAATGCCGAACATGGGAAGCAGCGCCATGGGCAGCAACGAGGTGGCTGGAATCGGGATTGGTTCAAAGATCCACCAGACAATCACCCACAGGGTCACCCCCAGGGTGATGGCGGCTTCTGCACTGGCGCCGCCCTGCCACATCGAGAAAAACGCGAGCAGACCAAAAATTGGGCCAAGGAACAAAGCTAGCGCTCGAGGATTAGGGTATGGTTTTGACATCGCCAGCGAGGGTAACGGACATGGCTGAGACTTTCTATTGGTACGACCTTGAGACTACGGGTACCGATCCCAAGTGGGATCGCATCGTGCAGTTTGCAGGGCTGCGTACCGACCTTGAGCTAAATCCAATAGGCGAGCCGCTATGCTTTTTTATCCGTCTTGCGGATGACGTCTTACCCAATCCAGATGCTGCCTTAGTCACGGGGATAACGCCGTCAAAACTCTCCGCAGAGGGGATTTCCGAGTTCGATGGCTTGCAGCGGATCATGCAAGAGTTCAACGTGCCGGGTACCTGTATTCTGGGCTACAACAGCCTGCGTTTTGACGATGAATTTATTCGCTACGGGCTGTATCGACACCTGCAGGACCCTTACGCACGAGAATATCGCAACGGAAATTCGCGCTGGGATCTGGTGGATTTAGTCCGCGCCGCTGGAGCGCTCCGGCCAGATGGCATCCAGTGGCCCAAGGATGCCGCAGGCCAGCCGGTTTATAAGCTCGAAGAGTTGACCAAGGCCAACGGCATCGACCATGGCCAGGCCCACGACGCCATGTCGGATGTGCATGCCACCATCGGTATGGGGCGACTGCTAAAATCTCAACAGCCCCGGCTCTTCGATTACTACTACGATATGCGCCAGAAAAAACACGTAAAAGAACTTCTTGAACCGCTCGGTGCAAGGCTCTGTGTGCATGTATCCGCTATGTACGGCAAGGAGCGTTGTAACGTCGCGCCGGTGGTTTCCGTGACTCGCCACCCCAGCAATACCAACGCGGTTGTCGTGGCTGATTTAGGCGAGGACATCGAGTGCTTGCTGGATTGGTCTGAGGACGAAATACGACAAAAGCTGTTCGTGCCCAAAGGCGAGCAGCGAGCACCGCTGCGGGAGGTGAAGATCAACCGCAGCCCCTTCATCGCGCCCTTCGAAGTGCTGACCGAGGAAAATATTCAAGGGCTGGGGCTGTCAGCAAAAATCATCAAAGAGCGCTGGCGTCGGCTGAAGCAGCCTGCTGTCGGGCAAAAAATTCGGCGTGCCTACGTGCAAGGCGGCATGCCAGTGGAAAAAGATCCAGACGCTGCGCTCTATGCGGGGTTCCTGCAGGAAGAAGACAAGGCGCGCTCGAATCATCTCTATCAGGAAATTTCTCAGGGGCACTGGCCAGACATGGATTTTCGCGATGCGCGTTTGGCTACCCTGGCCCAGCGCATGAAAGCGCGCTCATTTCCGCAAATGATGGCTCCCCAGGAGCAAGCGTGTTGGCAAGACCATGTTCGGGATAAGTTGCTTGGAGAGGGCGACTGGTTAAACCTTGCAGGATTCCGTCAGCGTTTGCGTGAGCTGGAAGGCGAGAATCTGAGCACTGAAAAACTGGCAGTTTTACGCGAGCTGAGTCAGTACGGTGCTGAGCTCGAAGCCAAGTACCAGGTTAGCTAGGCCCATGACAGACGGATCATCAGCTGCTGATGTGGTGGTGGTGGAATTTTTCAGCGTCGCCAAATCCTTCGGGGCGTTAACCGTGTTTCAGGATTTGTCCCTGCAGCTTCCCCAAGGCCAAACCACGGCGGTGGTGGGCGCCAGCGGCAGCGGCAAGACGACCCTGCTGCAGATGATTAACGGATTGGAGCGCCCGGATGCCGGGCGAGTGGAGGTGTTTGGCCAGCCAGTGCCTGTGGATGACCTTGCGTCATTTCGTCGCGGCATTGGTTACGCCGTGCAGGGTGCCGGGCTATTTCCGCATTTAACAGCGGAACAAAATGTCACTTTGGTGGCTAAGTTAGAGGGCTGGGACGAACAGCGTCGGCGGGATCGCTTTCGCAGCTTGCTGCACACAGTGGGGTTGACCGCAGATGCAGCCGAGCGCTTGCCGCGACAGCTCTCGGGTGGTCAGCAGCAACGCCTGGGTTTGTGCCGGGCGCTCATGCTGCAACCGGACCTTTTGCTCCTGGATGAACCTTTTTCAGCCGTAGACCCCATTACTCGACTTGGCCTTTATGAGAGTTTTGAGCAGGTAAAAGCCACGGATCCGGCCAGCGTGGTGTTGGTTACTCACGACCTACGCGAGGCGAGGCGGCTTGCGGATTTTATGATTATTTTGGATCAGGGCGAGATCGTGCAATACGGCGTCCCCGCCAAAGTGTTGGCGCAGCCCGCCACCCCTTACGCTGAGCGGCTGATTGAGAGCCAGCTGTCATGAAACCTATTGCAGTACTGCTGCAGATGCTGCTGTTGAGCTGGGTTGGCTTCTCATGGGCGGAAGTCGCCAAGCCAACGGTGGTGATCGGTAGCAAGAACTTTGGTGAAAGTTATCTGTTAGCCGAAATTGCCGCCCAAGTGCTAGAAGCCAAGGGTTGGCAGGTGAAGCGGCAGCTGGGCTTGGGGGGCACCTTGATTTGTTACGAGGCCCTGAAGAATGGGGCAATCGACTTATATCCCGAGTACACGGGCACCCTAAGTCAGGCGGTTTTGAAGCTGTCAGGTAACCCCGGGCGTCAGGAGATTAATCAGGCGCTGACTGCAGACGGGCTGGAGCTGCTGGCCGAATACGGGTTTAACAACACCTATGCTGTAGTCGTGCGCGAGGCCTTAGCCCAGCAGCTTAAGCTGCAAAGCATTGCCGATTTGCACGACCACTCGTTGAATTTTGCTTTTAGCCACGAATTTCTGCAGCGAGAGGACGGGTGGCCCGGACTGGCGGCGCGCTATGGGCTGGATACCTCGGTGACCGGTATTGAGCATGGACTGGCATACCAGGCCCTGGCAGACGGCGCTATCGACGTCACCGATGCTTACAGCACCGATGGTGAACTGCAGCGCTATCGGCTGAAGATTTTGGCCGACGACCTGGGCTACTTTCCCGAATATCGGGCGGCAACCTTGGTGCGCTCTGACATTTCCCCGGCGTTACGACAAGGTTTATCGGGTTTGAGCAGCATACTTGACGAAACTCAGGTCCAAGCGCTGAACGCTCAGGTGGTGGTTCAGGGCCGCAGCTTTCAAGACGTGGCCGCGAACTTCGTTCAAGAAAACGCTGAGACCTTGGGCATCCCCACAAAAACCTTGGATTCCGTGCGCGGATCTTGGGGTGGCACGGGCTGGACCGCGGAACTGTGGGGACACTTTCTGCGGCACCTTCAGCTCACAGCAGCCGCTCTTGCGGCGGCCATCGTCGTTGGCCTCGGGCTCAGCGTAACCGTCTATCGGCGCGCCAAGGTTGCTGAAGGCGTGGTTTACCTTTGCGGCCTGATGCAAACCATTCCCTCTCTGGCGTTGCTGGCGCTGATGATTCCTTTGTTTGGCATCGGGTTTTTGCCTGCCATTATTGCGCTGTTTTTGTACTCCCTGCTGCCCATCGTGCGTAATGCGATAACGGCGTTATCCACCACTGACCCCACTTTGGTTAAGGTTTCACAGGCGCTTGGCCTCAGCGTTTGGGAGCAACTGCGCTATTTGCGGCTGCCGCTTGCCACACCGGCTATTTTTGCTGGCATTCGCACTGCGGCGGTCATTAGCATAGGTACGGCCACCCTGGCGGCGTTCATTGGTGCCGGCGGGCTCGGGGAGCCTATCGTAGTGGGCCTGTCGCTGAACGATACCGACATGATTTTGCGTGGCGCAATTCCTGCGGCGCTTTTAGCTATCATTGTGGAGCTTATTTTCGGTGCGCTAGAGCGCAAGGTTAGCCCGCCAAAATAAACCCATGTGTCGAGGATCTGCACAAGCCATACTTTGAGAAGCCGCTGAGCACAGCTTACCCAGCATCAATAAAAAGTCTGAAGTTAAGGAATTACGCTTGGAGCCACTGCAACGAGAAAACATCCGCCTAGCCGCAACGGTGATGATTGTGCGGAACAAACCCAATGCCGCTAACGCCATAGAGGTATTCATGATGAAACGGCCCGGCCGGGGTGACTTCCCGGATTTGCACGTTTTCCCCGGGGGGAAGGTTGAGGAGACTGATTGGCAGCCAGCGCTCTGTCCAGATCTTGCTGACGCCGAGGCCAGTCAGCGATTAGGCATTGACGAAGGCGGCCTGCGTTACTGGGTGGCCGTGGCCCGGGAGTGCTTTGAAGAGTGTGGGGTACTGCTGGCTCGCAACGATGGTGGCGCTATTGGCATCCCTGACGACCAACGTCAAAGCCTTGGAGCCAGTCGGCAGCAGCTGCTTGAAGGCCAAGCGACCTGGCATGACATGCTGTCAGACCACGACCTCACCATTGCCAGCGATCGGCTCGTGTACTTTAGCCACTGGATAACGCCGCCTTCGGTGCCCCGGCGTTTTGATACTCGGTTTTTTTTAGCGGCTCTACCTGAGGGCGAAGTGGCGCTTTCTGACACTCAGGAAACCATTACTGGTGAATGGGTGGAGCCAAGGGAGGCTTTGACCAAAAAACAGCAGGGGGATTGGCAGATGATCGATCCGACACTGCGCTCCCTAGAGACCTTGAGAGACTTTGCAAGCGTCGATCAGGCGTTAGCGAAAGTGAAAGCCGAAGAACACGTTCGGCCATGGACGCCTGAGCTTGGCAGTCAAGGTATGCAGCCGTTTCGACCTGATTTTTAGCAAAGGGTGGCAGGCAGTTGAAAGACGATGATTTAACCTGGCAGAAGCTCGGCTCTAGATATGAAGACGCGGGCCTTATGCTGTTTGAAAAGCGCATTGATACGCTGCGGAACCCGCGCAACGGCAAGACGTTTGATCGCTTGGTTCTGGAATCCGTCGATTGGGTAAACGTCGTCGCTCTGGATGCACAGGGGCGCTCGTTAATGATTCGGCAGTACCGATTTGGCGTTGGCTACAATACCTTGGAAACGCCCGGTGGCATGGTTGATCCAGGCGAGGACAGTAAAACGGCAGCGGCACGAGAGTTGCTGGAAGAAACTGGCTACACCAGCAACAGCTGGCACTACCTGGGAGCTGTAGAACCCAATCCCGCGTTCCACAACCATCTGTGCCATCACTGGCTGGCGCAAGATGTGTCACGGGCAAAAGGACAAGACTTAGGTCTGGGAGAAGCCATTGCAATGGAATTTATGACTCAGGATCAGGTGCGGCAGGCGGTAGCATCTGGAGAGCTCAAACACGCCCTAGCGCTTTCTGCGTTGGCCCGAGTCTTTCCTCTGTGGCCCATGCCTTTTGTTCACGAGCAGGTCGATGGTTCGATCTAGTGCCGCACCAGAGCACGTTGGCAAGCCCGGACTGATCTGGCGGGAAGGTAGGTCTTGTGATTGACGACAGCACGGACGTAGGGCGTTTGCTTTTGGCGATGCATCAGGCTTTGGGAAGCGCTGCGGTTGCACTGCCGCCGGACGTCCAAATGTTTCTCAACGCCATCATGGGATCGCGTCCAGATTTTTTGTTGCTGACGGATGCTCGCGGCCATGTTGAGTTTATGAGTGCGGCCTGCCAACGCCATCTTGGGCTGTTTGAGGACGAACTACAGGGGCTGTCTTTTGAGTCTTTGATTGCGCCCAAGGACAGGGCTTCCTTGTCGCAGTTTATGGGGCAACTGGTGGAATCTCGCTTAGGGCAGTCCTTTGCCAAACTGGGGCCTCTAGACTTACGGGTTTTGTGCAAAAACCCTGATACAGGGGCGGTAATTCAGCGCTGGATGACCCTGCGCGTGTCCGCGCCCGATGTTTTGCCGAGAGACGGTGCGGAAAATACCCTGCTTTTTCTGAGCCTCATGGACATCACCCATCATGAAGCGGAAGAAAAACGCATCCTGCAGCAGCTTAACTTTGATGCTCTGACCGGATTGCCCAGTCGCTATAATCTGCTGTCCCAGATCGAACAGCACATTGCCCTGAATCAAACCGCGGGTGTCGATACGCCATTTAATCTGGCTTTTTTTGATCTAGACCGATTTAAAAATGTGAACGACGCTCTGGGACACCGGTTAGGGGATCGGTTTCTGTCCGCCCTGTGTCACCGTCTGCAGAGTGCCCTGGATGAGGGACAGATCTTTGGGCGTTTTGGCGGTGATGAATTTCTGCTGTTTTTCCCGGGCGTCGCGGATTTAGGGGAGGCGTCTAAAATTTGCATGGGTGCCTTGGACACTTTGCTTGAGCCCCTGCAGGTAGACGGCTATACCTTATCTTGCGGCGCTAGCTTCGGCATCGCCCGTTATCCCGATCACGGCAGCACCGTGGACGAGTTGATTCAGGCGGCTGATACCGCCATGTACCACATCAAAAGCCAAGGCATTGGTGGCTGCGCGGTATTTGATTCATCCATGAATGCTGAACGCTTTTCTCAGCTGGAGCTAGAGCAGGAGTTGCGGGCGGCATTGGTGCAAGGCGATTTTGTCGCCTTCTATCAGCCGCTGGTTTGTTTGCGCAGCGGTCAGATCAAGGGAGTTGAAGCCCTGGCGCGCTGGAACCACAAGCGCCTGGGGTTACTGGAACCCAAGGATTTTCTTTCTCTAGCTTTGCAAGCGGGCTTGATGCAAGAAATTGATCTGTTGGTGCAAAGGCAGGCGCTGCGGGATGCTAGCCATTGGCTCGAGCAAGGTTTTGACGTTCATCTGTCGATCAACTGCTCTGCGGTGCAGGTAGAACTCCCAGACTTTGTCACCCAGATCGAAAATCTCTGCGCTGAAATGCAGTTCCCCGCAAACCGGCTTTATATTGAGCTGACGGAACAAACCCTGGTTCGGCAAATCGAACACGCAGTTAACAATATTCAGGCGGTACGAGACCGTGGCATGAAGATTGCGATTGATGATTTCGGTATGGGCTATTCGTCGCTCAAGTACCTGCGAGAATTCCCTATCGACATTCTCAAAATTGACCGCTCCTTTATTCAAGACTTGCACACGGACCAAGACGTAGAAGCGGGTGTGAGTTTAGTGGACGCGATTATTGCCATGGCCAAGGGCCTTGGGTTAACGCTCATCGCTGAAGGGGTAGAGCGCCCCGCTCAGCTAGCCTATCTGCAGAGTAAATCCTGTGATCAGGCTCAAGGATATTTGTTCACCCAAGCCTGTAGCTCAGAACAGATGCTGGAAGTTTTATCCGGTTCGGGCTTTGCCGCCGTCGTTGGCGCAGAGGATTCTGCAGGCTAAATCTGCGCTTTGCTCTGGGATAGGCCCGGTAAATTTCAAGATTAAGTGGAAGTATTTACAAGGCCCGGCCAAGCACTCGCTCAGAGATCCCAGTATAGTAGAGCCCGTGCTACTTTTCGGACGCCATCGGTGAAGGGATTTACAACCAAAATTGTGCATAACGATCGGCAGGACGCCATCGAACATGGTTCTTTGCATAAGCCAATCCACGCAAACGTTGCCTATGGGTACGATGACGCCAGGGATTTGGCCGCTGTTTTTCAAGGTAAACAAAATGGCTACAGCTATGGCCGCCAAGTTAACCCTACCGTTACCGCCCTAGAATCGAAGATTTCGGTAATGGAGGATGGCCTCGCCAGCGTCTGTTTTGGGACGGGTATGGCGGCCATTGGCACCACGATGTTTTCGCTGCTGCGCTCTGGAGATCACATCGTTTCCAGTGCTTTTTTGTTTGGTAATACCAACAGTTTGCTTAATACCTTTACGCAGCTAAATATCGGTGTGACTTTTGTCGACGCCACCTCGGTGGCGGCAGTGGCCGCAGCCGTTACCGAGCAAACCCGTCTGGTGTTTGTGGAAACCATCGCCAATCCGCGCACTCAGGTTGCAGACTTAGAGGCTATAGGCGCGTTTTGCGCGGAACGAGGTTTGGTTTATGTGGTGGATAATACCATGACGTCGCCTTATTTGTTTCAGCCCAAAAGCGTTGGTGCCAGCCTGGTAGTTAACAGCCTAACGAAGTACATCGGCGGGCATGGCAACGCTTTGGGTGGTGCTGTCACCGAGACCGGGGCGTTCGACTGGACCTCCTTCCCGAACATCTACCCAGATTACCAAGGGTCTGATCCCGGCAAATGGGGCATTACCCAAATCAAGAAAAAGGGGCTTAGAGATCTGGGCGCCAGCCTCGGTCCGGAGGCGGCTCACCACGTTGCTATGGGGGCCGAAACCCTGGCCTTGCGCGTGCAGCGTCAGAGCGACAATGCCATGGCGATGTGTCGTTTTCTCAATGAGCATCCCCAAGTAAAGCGCGTTTATTACCCAGGCCTGGAGGACCACCCCCAGCACCATCGAGCGGAAAAACTCTTTCGCGCCTATGGCGGTTTGTTTAGCTTTGAGCTGAACAGCGATTTGGATCTGTGGGACTTTCTTAATCGGCTCTCCGTGATCGTGAAATCCAGCAACTTGGGGGACAATCGCACGCTAGCCATTCCTGTCGCCCATACCATCTATCACGAGATGGGGGCGGAACGACGAGCCAGCATGGGCATTGATGAATCGCTGATTCGTATTTCCAGCGGCATCGAAGACAGCGAAGATCTTTTAGCCGATTTGGCGGCGGGTTTTGGATAAGAGGTAATGATGAGTCGATTAGCAGGGAAAGTCGCGGTTATAACTGGCGGCGCTGGAGGGATTGGCATTGCTGCAGGCAAACGATTTGCAGCGGAAGGCGCTCAGGTGCTGCTGGTAGATCTGCAGGAACAGGCTTTGGCGGACGCTTGTGCTGAAATTGGCGGTAACGCCGTGAGCTATCTGGTGGCCGACGTAACCGACGCCAATGACAACGCTCGCATGGTAGCAACCGCCACCGAGCGCTACGGCGGCGTGGACATTTTTTTGGCAAATGCCGGCATCGAAGGCGACGTAGCATCGATCTTGGATTACGACGAGTCGCGCTTCGATCAGGTGATGGCCGTTAACGTGAAAGGTCCGTTTTTGGCAGTGCGCGCCGCAGTTCCGGCCATGCGGCTGCGTGGCGGCGGCAGCATCATTATTACCTCCAGTATCGCTGGTGTTCGCGGCGCCGCCTCGCTGGCACCCTATGCCACCAGCAAGCATGCGGTAATCGGTTTGATGAGGTCGGCGGCAAAAGAATTTGCCGTCGAGGGCATCCGCGTGAACACGGTCAACCCTTCGCCGGTGCAGACTCGCATGATGCGATCCATCGAAGCTGGTATTGCACCGAACGACCCAGCAGCTGCGCAACAAAATATGGCGGCTAGCATTCCCATGCAGCGCTATGGGGAGCCCGAGGATATCGCCAACATAATGCTGTTTCTTGCCAGCGATGAAAGCCATTTCATCACCGGTTCTACATACTTTGCAGACGGCGGAAACACCGCTTAGAGTTCGTCGTCTGCCGTGCAGGCAGGCGATGATCGAAATCGAATCACAACAACTTAACAAGCAAAACAACTAAGAAAAGGACGACAACTATGGCCGAGGCCTTACTTGCAACAGATCTGAGTTTACCGAACAAGCGCACGGGTAAGGTCCGTGATCTTTATGACGTGACCCTAGCGTCTGGGGAAGAGGCTTTGCTGATTATCGCCAGCGACCGTATCAGCGCTTTTGACGTCGTCATGCAAAATGGTCTGCCCGGCAAAGGGGTCGTGTTAACTCAGATCTCCAAGTTCTGGTTTGACCACTTTTCAGGGGAGATTAACCACCACCTGTTGAGTACCGATGTGGCAGATGTTCCGGGTCTCACCGATGATCAGCGTCAGGCGCTAAGCGGCAGGATCATGCTGTGTCGTAAAACCGAGGTTGTACCCATCGAGTGCATTGCACGGGGTTACATCACCGGCAGCGGCTGGAAGGACTATCAAGCCAGTGGCGCCGTTTGCGGAATTGAGCTGCCAGCAGGTCTGCGAAACTCTGATCGCCTGGCTCAGCCATTGTTCACGCCGTCCACTAAGGCCGTTGACGGCCACGATGAGAACATCAGTTTTGATCAGGGTGCGGAACTGGTGGGCAAAGAGCTGATGGAATGGCTGGGAGAAAAGACGCTAAGTCTTTATAGCGCTGCCCGGGACTACGCCGGCGAGCGCGGCATTATTCTAGCCGACACCAAATTTGAATTTGGTCAAATTCAGGGCTCAGATGAGCCGCTGCTGATTGATGAAATTTTTACGCCGGATAGCTCGCGCTTTTGGCCTGCCGATGACTGGGAGCCCGGTCGCGAGCAGGTGAGCTTCGATAAGCAGATCGTACGCAATTACCTGGAAACCGTAGTGGCCAATGGCGAATGGGATAAAACCCCGCCCGGACCAGCGCTGCCTGAGGAAGTGGTCGAGCGAGGTATTGCACGATATCTGGAGGCCTACCATTTGCTGACCGGCGATCACCTGACTCTGTAAAGCGTTAGAGTCAAGAATGGACTGGGGCGAATACAAAGCACTCTGCGACCGGCCAGACTACTGGTCGGCGTGGATGGCAAACCAGTGCCAAGAACTGCTGCAGCGTAGCGTCGTTGCTGATGCCGACAGCGTTGCAACCAAATTGCGCCAGGATCTTCGCCGCCCAGCCCTTGCCCGGCCTGTTGATCATAAAGGCGGCGTAGAGACTTGGATGTACCAAGTCAGCCTGTCAAAAGCTCAGTGCCGTGTCCTGATGCAAGTGATTGATCAAGCTCAAGAGCAAGGCTGTAAAACCTCGGGAACCCAGAGCCGGGGCTTAGGCGGCTTTCTGGCCAACTGCCAGGAATTGCTGCAGTTTCGACAAGCCTCGGAGCTGCCGTCACGAAAGAATCATGGCTAGCTCGTCTACACGCGGCCAGGCGGTAAAACCCTCCCCAGCTAGGATTACCAAGGTATTGGTGGCTAACCGTGGCGCCATTGCGCGACGTATTGTAAGAGCCTGTAACGAGTTGGCTGTGGATAGCGTCGTGGTCTTTTCTCCCGCCGACGCCGGCGCGCCCTACATCGATGAGGCATCCCAGTCCTATCCGCTGGCGGGTTTGCGCCCCCTAGACAGTTATTTGGATCAGGATCAACTGCTGCAAATAGCTCAGCAAAGTGGCGCTGACGCCGTGCATCCTGGCTATGGTTTTCTCTCGGAGAACCCGACCTTTGCTCGCCGGGTGATCGACGCGGGCATGGTATTTATTGGTCCTGCCCCGGTGTGGCTTGAACGTATGGGCGACAAGGTCAACGCACGGCGCATGATGGCGGAACAGGGCATGCCTACTTTTGCCGGAAGTGAGTTGATCACCGACTTAGCTGGCGCACAAAAGGCAGCAGCGCAAATCGGCTTTCCCCTGGTGGTGAAACCATCCGGCGGCGGAGGCGGCATGGGTATGCAGGTGGTGCAGGGCCCTGAGGAGCTTGAGCCTGCGCTGGAGCGAGCTCGGGCAGTGGCCAATGCGGCGTTTGACAATGGGGATCTTTATCTGGAGCGCTGGATTCAAAAGCCCCGGCATATCGAATACCAAATTCTCGCTGATGAACACGGTAACGCCATGCATTTGCACGAGCGGGAGTGTTCGGTTCAGCGCCGGCATCAGAAACTCATTGAAGAAAGTCCGGCACCGGGCATTGACCCTGAACTGCTGCGGCGGCAGGCCGAGCAGGGTGCCAGCATTTGCGCCAGCCTGGGCTACAACAACCTAGGCACCCTGGAAACCCTGTATAGCGAGGGTGAAACCGGGTTTCTGGAAATGAATACCCGCATACAGGTAGAGCACGGTGTCACTGAGGCCGTTACCGGTATTGATTTAGTGCAGCAGCAAATTTTGTTGGCGGCGGGTGAGCCGCTGCCCAAACCGGCGGCGATGGCAGGCCATGCCATCGAGGTCAGAATTTACGCAGAAGACGGGCTCACCATGATGCCGTCAACTGGGGTTTTACGAGAATTTCAGCTACCCCAGCTGCATGCCGTTCGAGTTGAAACCGGTTATCAGGCTGGGCAGACCGTCAGCCCTTATTACGACGCGTTGTTGGCAAAAGTCATTGCCAAGGGCAGTACCCGCGCCCAGGCTATAGGCCGAGCTGTGGTGGCACTGCATGCTTTTAAAATTTCAGGTGTGCTTACCAATGTATCGTTGCTGCTGGGGGTGCTCCAAGATCCGGAGTTTCTCGTAGGCAATGTCGATACCGGCATTGTGGATCGCGTTCTGGCCGGGAGCCGCAGAGTAACAGCCCTTTAGCCAGTCATAACCCATGGCACTACCGGAAAACCGTCCTGTGAAACCCCTCTCTGCTCCCCTCTCTGAAAACCATTGGTGCGGTGCTATATTTCATCGGCTAGAACAACAATAGGACGCTCATGGCAAAGCAAGATATTGAAAGCGAAGTCACAGGAAACGTATGGAAAGTACTCAAGGGCGCTGGCGATAGCGTTGCCGAAGGTGAGGTCATCATGATCCTGGAGTCCATGAAGATGGAAATTCCTATCGAATCTCCAGCAGCTGGCACGTTAGCGGAAGTGCGCGTGCAGCCTGAGGATCAGGTGGAGGAAGACCAAGTGGTCGCGGTGCTGGAATCCTAAGCAACCGGTGAATAAAAAAAATAAAGTTAGGGGAGAAAACATGAATTCGGATCTGGTAACAGTCGACATCAACAACGGCATCGCCGACGTGCGCTTGAATCGCGAAGAGAAGTACAACGCTCTTAGCCAAGATATGTTCGACGCCATCATTGAAGCCGGTCAGTCATTGGCCACGGCGGACGATGTATCTGTAGTAGTGCTGTCAGGTAACGGTCGCGGCTTTTGTGCTGGCTTAGATATGGCAAGTTTTGCGTCTATGTCAGACGGCTCCCGTAAATCCCAGTCTGGCACTGACGCCCTGCTCACCAAGGATGAAAGCCCCGAAAATAGGGCCCAGCGCCCGGCCTTGGTTTGGAAACGTCTACCCATGCCTGTGATCGCCTCGCTACACGGTGTGGTATTTGGTGGTGGCTGCCAAATCGCGCTGGGCGCGGACATTCGCATCGCGTCCCCTGATATCAAAATGTCGATCATGGAAATTAAATGGGGCCTCGTCCCGGACATGAGCATTACGCAGACCCTCCGAGACTTAATGCCGATGGATGTGGCCAAAGAGCTGACCTTTACTGGCCGCATCCTAAACGGTGAACAGGCCAAAGAGGTGGGGCTGGTAACCCGGGTAGCCGATGACCCCTTGGCAGCGGCCATGGCCCTGGCCGAGGAAATAGCCGGCAAGAATCCCGATGCGGTGCGAGCGGGCAAAACTCTGTACGAGCAAACCTGGCACGCGGATGAGCGCACAGGTTTGCAGCTAGAAGCTTCGCTGCAGGCGGGTTTGATTGGCACGGGTAATCAGATCGAAGCAGTAAAAGCTAATTTTGAAAAGCGTGCGCCGGTGTTTGCGCCTGCAGCAAGGGGTGCCGCCAAGTAGTTCGTTATGAGCTGGGACAAAGAAGTTCAGGAACTGCAGCGACGACGCTACCTAGCCCAACAACAAGGGGGCGAAGCTGGTATCGCAAAGCAGCACGCCCGGGGTCGCATGACCATTCGAGAGCGAATCGAGGTGCTACTCGATGACGGTTCCTTTCGAGAGCATGGCCGAGCCACGGCAAGTCCCGTTTATGACGATAACGATGAACTGCTGGAGTACGTGCCGGCGAATTACGTAGTTGGATTTGGCGCCATAGAAGGACGCAGGGTGACGGTTGGCGGTGAAGACTTCACTTTGAAGGGTGGGTCGCCGAACGCAGCAGGTTTGCGCAAAAGCGTTTATGCCGAGCATTTGGCCGTGCAGTACCGCACCCCCTTAGTGCGAATGTTAGAAGGCGGTGGCGGTAGCGTCAAAGGCGGTGGCAAAAAAGGCGGCACCGTCGGCGACCCGGTTTACACCGAGCCCAGGTTTAAGATTATTGCTGACGCCATGGGCGTCGTGCCGGTTGCCTCGGCAGCTTTAGGGGCAGTTGCCGGCTTCCCTGCTGGGCGTCTTGTGGCGTCGCATTTTTCCGTCATGACTGAGCACACAGCCCAAGTGTTGATTGGCGGTCCGGCTCTGGTGGAGCGTGCCCTGGGAGTCCGGATGACCAAGGAGGAGCTGGGTGGCGCGTCCATTCACCTGCGCAGTGGCATTGTCGACAACTTAGCTGCCGACGAGCACGACGCGCTGGCGCAAATTCGCCGTTTTTTGAGCTATCTCCCTGGCAGCATTTGGCAGCGAACTCCGCGCTATGAGGTACATGATCCTGTGGACCGGCAGGAGCAGGCGTTGTTGTCGATAGTTCCTCGGGACAGCAACACAGGCTTTGATATGCGACAGGTCCTGAACATGATTTTTGACCAGGACAGCGTATTTGAAATTGGTGCTTTGTACGGTCCAAGTCAAATATGTGCCTTGGCCATGCTGAATGGACAACCCGTTGGCGTGCTTGCTAACGACTGTCTGCACTACGCCGGAGCCATGACAGCTGAGGCGGCGCAAAAGTATCGTCGCTTTGTGGAAATGTGCGATACCTTCCACCTTCCCATCGTGAACTTAGTCGACCAGCCAGGCTTCATGATTGGCCCTGAGTCCGAGGCCGCGGGCACCATTCGTTATGGCATGGCGGCGGTAGCTGCGGCCGCCCAGTCCACGGTGCCCTGGGCAGTGATCCAGGTGCACAAAGGCTTCGGAGTGGCCACAGCGGCGCATTACGCCCCCGGAGCTTACATATTGGCATGGCCTTCCGTAGAATCCGGCCCGCTGCCCGTAGAGGGAGGCGTTGCCGTGGCGTTTCATCGGGAAATCGCTGGGGCCCCAGATCCGGAGGCGAAGCGCCGGGAGCTAGAGGATCGTTTGCGTGAGGCGCGATCACCATTTCCGCGAGCAGAGTCCTTTGCGGTGCATGAGCTGATTGATCCGCGGGAAACTCGGCCGGTTCTGTGCGAGTGGGTTGAATGGATTCAGCCCCAGTTGGATACCCTCACCGGACCGACACATTTCCCGGCACGTCCCTAACCGGGACTCATCACACTACAGTTAATTGGAGAACATCATGTCTATTTCTTTTGCCGATCAGGTTGCCATTGTTACAGGAGCCGGTGGCGGTCTGGGTCGTTGTCACGCCCTAGAGCTTGCCCGGCGCGGAGCCAAGGTAGTGGTTAATGATTTGGGCGGCGCGATGGACGGCAGCGGCGGCTCCTCAGAGGCTGCCGAGGCGGTGGTTGCTGAAATCAAGGCCATGGGTGGCGATGCCATTGCAAACGGTGGCAGCGTGTCTGATCGGGCTGGCGCCCAGAGCATGGTGGACGATGCGATGAACGCCTGGGGCCGGGTGGACGTATTGATCAACAACGCCGGCATTTTGCGCGACAAATCGTTTTCTAAAATGACTCTGGACGACTTTGAAATGGTGGTGAACGTGCACCTGCTTGGCGCTGCGTACTGCTCGCACGCCGTATGGCCCATTATGCGCGAGCAAAACTACGGACGAATTTTGATGACAACGTCGCCCAGCGGTTTGTACGGAAATTTTGGCCAGACCAACTACAGCGCCGCGAAATTGGGCCAGGTGGGTCTGATGAACAGTATGAAAATTGAAGGCGCGAAGAACAACATTCACACCAACAGCATCGCACCCGTCGCGGCAACCCGCATGACGGAAAATCTGATGCCCGAGGACGTTCTGAAGAAACTTGGGCCTGAGCTGGTGACCCCGGCGGCCATTTTCTTGGTCAGTGAAGACGCTCCCAACGGTGTGATCTTGCAGGCCCAGGGCGGCCAATATTCCCTGGCAACAGTGGTAGAAAACAACGGCCTTGACCTGGGTGTTGAAGCAACCGCAGACGATGTGGCGGCGAACTATGAGGCCATTGTCGACATGGCTGAGCTGAAAACGCGGGGCATGCTGCAGCTGTAAGCAGTAATAGACCGCGCTCAGGCAATCCCAAAGATTCGTGCAGCGCGCGGTCTGCTTTCCTCGGTAATGACAACGGCAAAGGTTGCGCGCAATGGCTGCATTAATACTGACCCTGATCCTCACCTTTGTGTTGTCCGGGGGACTTTGGTTTTTGCTGGGCAGCCGGCTGACCCTAGTAGACGATGCCCGCGAGAATGATCTGGCTAATTTGCTGGCCTATTATCTTGCCCTGCTGCCCGTGAGTTTTGTTTTCGTTTTCTTCGGCATTGGCGGCTAGAGCTTTTGCAGCTTCCAATCGACATCGATTCGATCAAGGGTTTTTTGCATCCAGATGAAGGTGCTGCTCTCTATCAGTATGCGCGGGCTAGCGCCAGCTTGGGGCCTTGCCTAGAGCTGGGCAGCTACTGCGGAAAGTCAACGGTCTATCTGGGAACCGCTGCCCGAGACGCTAATGGTCAGGTGTTTGCTGTGGATCATCATCGGGGATCCGAAGAGCACCAGCTGGGCGAGGAGTATCACGATCCCGAGCTGTTCGACGCAGCTACAAAGCAAATGGATTCATTACCCACGCTCCGTCGCACCCTTGGGTTGGCTGGCCTGGAGGCCTGGGTGATTCCCGTGGTGGCGGCAAGTGCCCAGGCAGGACGCTACTGGGCTACGCCTTTGGGCATGGTTTTTGTGGATGGGGGGCACAGTCTGCCGGCGGCGCTTACCGACTACCGAACCTGGAGCGTACACATTTGCAGCGGCGGTATTCTGGCCATTCACGATGTCTTTCCCGATCCTGCAGATGGTGGCCAGGCGCCCTTTGAAATTTACCAGCTGGCGTTGGCCTCGGGTTTATTCGAGGAAGTCGAGATGCGTCGGACCCTGGCGATTTTGCGCCGTATTTGACTGCTAGGGCGGCTCCACGGTTTTGAATAGCTTGGCTGCTGGGGTCAAATCGAATAAGGCATCAGCGGCCAGCAGCACAGCGCCCGCAGTCCAGGTGGGCTTTTCATCCGGCCAGTAAACGTCATCGGGAAAAACATAGCCAGTCCACCAACTTCCGTCATCTAGCTGAAATCGCTGAATGTCTCGGTAAAGAGTATGTGCTTGTTCAGTACGACCAGCGACCACGCAGGCCATAATGAGTTCGCAGGTCTCCGCTACGGTAACCCAGGGCTTGTCAACTACGCAGCGACATCCCAAGCCAGGCTCGACAAAGTTGTGCCACTTTTGCGCCAGCCGTGCTTCGCCTTCATCGCCCCTGATAACACCGGTTAGTACGGGATAAAACCAGTCCATAGAATATCTGGCCTTTGACTCCCAAGTGCGGTCAAAGCGTTCGGGTTTATCTCGCAGCGCCTCACCCAGGCGCCTGCGCGCCTGCTGCCAATGAGCGGTTTCGTAGCCCAAGGTTTGACCGATGTGACAGGCACAGGCGATGGACTTATAGATGGCGCTGCAGCCGGTGACCAAGGCGTCCTTGGACGGTCCGGTTGTGCTGTCCACAGCCCAATAAATTTCGCCGCTTGGAGTCTGTTGCTCCAAAACAAAGCTGATGGCGCTATGAATCATTGGCCAAAAGCGCCTGAGTGCCTGGCGGTCTTGGGTTGCAAGGTAGTAGTGCCAGAGTCCGGTTGCCACATAAGCAACAAAGTTCGTTTCTGCTCGGCTGCCATCGGCTATCGCATCGCCCTGATAGGCGGCCAGCCAGGCGCCGTCAGAGCGCTGGGTTCTTTCTAGCCACTCAAATCCGGCAAAGGCGCCATCCAGATGGCCAGCCACGGTGAGTCCCATGATGGCCTCAACATGATCCCAGGGGTCGGTAATGCCATGGCGAAACCAGGGCAAAGCACCGCTGGGCAACTGCAGGCCAGCAATGTAGCTGCCAGTAGCGCGCAGCTCAGGGGGTAATGGCGTAGCGTGCTGCCTGCTCATGGATTAGGGTTGTCGAAAGTACATGACCACGCTCTTGCCGAGCAGCGGATTAAGCAAACGGTCCAGCATCTGCGTGAGTGCCGGGCGCTGCATTAGATCCCAGACCAAAAAACGGTGGTATTGAGTGACCAGAAAATGCTCCTTGGAAGGGTTCCAGAACAGACACTTCAGCCACCAGTAAGGCACATGCAGGCTATGGGCCCAGTGTCTGCTAAGAAATGTAAGCCCCATAGATTCAATACGTTGCCGTAACTGCCTGGCCTTGAAGATCCGCACGTGACCGCCTTCCACTTGGTGGTAGTCATCACTGAGCTGCCAGCAAACCCACTCGGGAAAGTACCGGGGTACGCTGACGGCCAGCAGACCTCCGGGTTTCAGCACGCGATGGATCTCGCGGAGAAAACTGGGGTAGTCGGGGATGTGCTCCAGAACCTCTGAACAAATCACGTGATCAAAGGTGTGGTCAGGAAAAGGCAGTTGATGGCCGGTGCCCTGAATAAACCCGCAATAGCCGCCCTTGGTGGGAGGTACGGAAAAATCGTTGAGGCGCTGCCTGGCAGTACGCAAATCCTGCAGCCCCAGGTCCAGGCCCACGATTTCCGCGTCGGCTACCAAATACGCCGAAATGCTGTGGCGGCCTTCGCCGCAGCCTAGGTCCAGCAAACGATCGCCTGGGCGGATGTTTAACCGATTGAAATCGATGGTTTCAAGACTCATGGCTAATCACCTGACGATAGTGTTGAACAAATTCCTGTCCCGCTCGGCTCCAGGAAAACTTTTCGACCATGCGCTCTCTGCCGGCTTTGCCCAAGCGGCTGCGTTGCTCAGGGTGATCGAAGAGATAACCAATGGCCTCGGCCAGAGCGTCACTGTCCTTAGTGGGCACGATCACTCCGGCATCACCCACCACTTCGGGTAGCGCGCCGCCGTCGGTGGACACTAGAGGCACTTGGCAGGCCATAGCCTCGCCAGCCGGAAAACCGAACCCTTCGTACTCCGATGGCACTACGGCAACGCTTGCGCGGGCATAAAGCCTGGCAATGTCCTGAAAAGAAATGCCGTGGTGAAAGTCGATACGGTCATCGAGTTTGTAGCGTTGAATCTGTTGCTCGGTGACGCCGCCGGGTTTTGGTGCCCCGATAAACGTAAGCTTCAGTGAGGGATAGCGGTTTACCAGCTTGGCCACCGCCGGGATTAAATGCTGGGTACCCTTCAAAGGCTGGTCTGCGCTGGCGGTGGTGATTAAATGAAAAGGTTCCCGGTTGACGCTTGGTAGCGGTTGAAAGAGCTCAGTGTCGATGCCATTGAGCACCACAGTAATGCGCTGGCTTGGAATGCCAAAGGCTGTGCCAATGTCGCGCCTGGAGTTTTCGCTAACCGTTGTGATATGTGGCAGCAGCTGCGCGACTCGGGTTTGCATTGCCAAAAACCAGTGCCAGCGGCGAATCAGCAGCCGCATCCCCCAGTCATCGTTATTTTGCAGCGCAATATCGCGGTCGAAAGTAATGGGGTGATGGATGGTGCTTGTCACCGCATACCCCCGGCGGCGCAGTCCCAGCAACCCGGTGCACAGGCTTTGATTGTCGTGAACGATATCGTAGCCAGGTCGCTGGCGCTGAAAATACCGCACTAGCCGATGCCCGAAGGTCAGAGGTTCCGGGAAACCACCGCTAAGGAAGGATAGCCACTCCACCACATTGATTGGGTCTTGCCACTTACCTCGGGCCAGAGCACGCAAGGGTCGGGGGTGATCGAATAGATTCAGGCCCGGGAGTTTTATTAGCTTGACCCTGGGATCCAGTTCCGGATAGGGCTCACCGGATATGACGTCAACGGCGTGACCGAGATCAACTAGAGCCTTAGATAGATGTTTCAGGTAAACGCCTTGGCCGCCGCTGAAGGGGTTACTTCGATAACCCAGTAATGCGATGTGCAGCGGACGCGAATGTGTGGCCGGAGAGACAGTGGTCGCAAGATCGGCGGTTGGAGCGTCCATAGTGCTGGGAACTTAAGGCCTGAAAGATTGGCTATGGTAAAGCACCCGGTGGTTCCTTAACAGGCGAAAAACTGTTTCAGCAATTGGGCAGGTGTGGGTAAGGATTGCTGCTGGCGCTGCGGGACCAACATGAATACAATTTCGATCCTTTCCGAAAAACGTGAATACGCCTCATGTCGACCATCGAGATACGCCACCTGCGAACCCTAGTTGCCCTGCGTGAAACCGGCAGTTTGGTGGAAGCATCTGAGCGGGTGTTTCTCACCCAGTCGGCGCTTTCCCACCAAATCAAAGAGCTGGAATCCCGTGTGGGCTGCCCGTTGTTTTTGCGTAAGACCCGGCCCGTGCGTTTTACCAGCGCGGGTAATCGGCTGCTGGACTTAGCAGATGAATTGTTGCCGCGACTGCACAATGCCGAGCTGGATTTGCAGCGACTGGCTGGGGGTGAAACCGGTCGAATCATCATGGCCATTGAGTGCCATAGCTGCTTTGAATGGCTACTCCCAGCCATTGATGCCTACCGTAATCAATGGGCAGACGTCGAACTGGATATTTCCAGCGGTTTTCATTTCGCGCCGTTACCTGCTTTGGCCCGGGGCGATCTAGATCTGGTTATTACTGCAGACCCGGTGGACGAGCCGGGCATTCATTATTTCCCTTTGTTCAGCTACGAGGCTCAGTTAGCGGTGAGCAAAACCCACGCGCTGGTGGAAAAGCCCTGGGCCGACCCACAAGACTTGGCAGATCAGGTAGTGATTACCTATCCGGTGGATGAGGATCGGCTGGATTTGTTTACGGGGTTTTTGCAGCCTGCAGGGGTCCGGCCAGAGCAAGTACGTCACGCCCAACTCACCACCATGATCGTGCAGCTAGTCGCCAGCGGCCGCGGGGTCACTTGCTTGCCCAATTGGGCGCTGTTCGAGTACCTGCAAAATGAGTACGTCGTGGTGCGCTCTCTGGGTGAGGAGGGCATCTGGCCAACCCTCTACGCTGCGGTTCGTCAGGATCAGGCCGAGTCGCCTTTTATGACCGCGTTTATCGACGTCGCCAAAGATGTTTGCTTTGCCAACTTGCGCGGTATCGTTACCGCCGAGCTAGGCTAGCGTCAGCCTAACCGGGCTAGGAGGAGCGCAGCAGTCGCCCGGGCCGTGCCCCGGTGTCCTCGTCCTGGGCTCTGGTCAGCACACCATTATTTAGTGTCGCCACATAACCAGTAGCACCCTGCATAAAGCGAGCGCCGCCGCCGGGTAAATCCTTGCGCATGGTCAATTCGCCCAGGGCCAGCCGCTCCATATCGATGACGTTGATGTCGGCTTTCATTCCCGGCGCTACAAGACCGCGGTCGCTGAAGCCAAACAGCTGGGCGTTGCGCGCAGTGGCGCGATGGATGACATGGCTGAGGGGCATGGTCTTTCCAGGGCCCCGATCCCTGGCCCAGTAGGTCAACTGATAGGTAGGGTTGACGGCATCGAAAATCATGGAAACGTGGGCGCCAGCATCGGACAGGCCGGTAACGGTGGATGCATCCATTTGCATGTCTCGCACTGCATCAAGGTTAAACGCGGAATAGTTGGTAAAGAACATAATGCTCATTCGGCCTGCCTCGGCAGCCAGATAATCGTACATAGCCGACAGGCCGTCGGTGTTGTTGGCGGCGCCCAGGGCGGCGAAGCTTTCTTCTCGGCTGGGCTCGTAAGTACTGCCGCTGGTCAGAGGAAAGGTTTGCTCGAAACGCAAGGGGGCATTGGCGATCAAGAATTTCCCCGAGCCCACGGGAACGCCGGTTAAATCGTTCTGTTCGCTCAAAATGGCGGCCTTGACCTCGGGTTTGCGCATGCGTTCCAGGCGCTGGTGTAGCGGCAGTTCCGCAAGCTGTTTGAAGGTGGGCTTGAGAATCCACGGGTGATACGTCTCAAGGCTAAACACCAGCCCAGTAGGGCGGCTGCCCACCTGAGGAAAAACCTGGGCACCGTCCCGATTGGCGTGCTTTACCCGGTCAATGGCCTCGCGCCATTTATTTGCCCAGTCGTCGATTTCAAACAGCGTGAAGGTCGCGGGACGACCGCTTTCGCGACTCACTGCTGCGATCAGGTCGATTTCTTGCTCAAGTGAGGTGTGCTCAGCAAAGCCTTCCTGACCGGGGCCCAGGGTGCTGGAGGGGATAATTTGAAACAAACCTTTGTTGGCGCGCCTCAACGCTTGGGCAATGGTCATGACCTCGGCATCGTTGGCAAAGGTGCCCGGAACGGGCAACCCCTGAATGGATCGATGACCGAGAATTCGTGATGTTGAAAAACCTACGGCTCCGGCAGTGAGGGCCTCCTCGACAATAAGGCCCATGCGCTCAAGATCGGCGGCGGTTGCAGCCTCATTGTTGCGGCCGCGCTCGCCCATAACGTAGTTTCGCACTGAGCCGTGGGCAATCATGGAACTGATATTCAGGGCGTATTCCCGTGAGGCGAGATAGTCTAGGTATTCCGGGTAGGATTCCCAGGCTCCCCAAGGCATCCCTTCGTATAGCGCAGTGCCGGGAATGTCCTCCACGCCTTCCATAAGATCAATAAGGTCTTGCTCGCCGCCGGGCGCCACCGGCGCAAAACCAACGCCGCAGTTACCCATGACGATGGTGCCCACGCCATGACTGGCCGACGGGTCCATCTCATCGTCCCATGTCACCTGACCATCGTAGTGTGTGTGTATGTCCACCCAGGCCGGAGTAACGATGGCACCGTCCGCGTCAATCTCCTGCTTGCCGCCGTGCAGGGAGCCAACGTCGACAATGACGCCGTCACGGACCCCTACGTCAGCGGCAACGGGCTCTGCGCCACTACCGTCGTAAACAGTCCCGCCCTTAATCACAACATCGTAAGGAGTATTCATAAGCTTGCTTGCACCTTTCTGCCCACTGCACGTTTCTGCCCACTGTACTTTTCGCCTGTTGACTGTGCGGTGGGCCTATCATTTTTATTCTGTGTCTGAGGTTACTACGTCTCAGATTGGCCTTGCAAAGCACGAGCTAAGTGAAGCGTTTGGCAGCCACGGCGTGTCATGGCACCAGAGTCTGTTGTTCCCAGGTATCGCCCTGAAGGCGGTAGCGAACGCGGTCATGCACGCCATTGCTTTGGGTAAGGTCTAGACGCTCCACCACATCGGGCTTGAGCAGCAGGCCTCGGGCTCCTTCGGGAGCCACCACGGGTTTAGGCAGCGGGGTGGCCGCTAGAAGGTCTAACAATGCTTGGCGATCAGCCACTTCGCTGCTTTGGGGGTGCTGCTGGTAAAGCCAGTCCATGTGCTTGGGTGTGTCTGGTCGAAGCTGCCAGCTTTCGCCGATATGGGTTGCAGGCAGCGGCTGGCAACAGGCCTGCATCCGATACTGTACTTGGGTTGCCGGCCACCAAGTCTGAATCCCGACGCGGCCCTGGCTTTGCCGCCATTTGGGGCTGCTGGCGTTAATGTAGATGGCCAAACCTTGAATCTGGCCGTCAGCTATATCGCGCAGCACGAGAGTTCGAACTTGAGGCTGTCCCTCAGCATCTACTGTCGCCAACACGCAAACAGCAGCCATGGGGTCTTTGGCGTCCCAGGCGGCTTGGCGGTCTGCTCTAAAACGGGCAAGCGGGTCTTGCATGGTTGCTGCTCCTAGCGGGGTGGAAAAATTCTGAGGAAATCAGAATGCCACGAACTGTGCGGTTTTGCTGTGGTCGCTCCAGTTTGCCGGCGCTTGGGCTTGGTAGGTTTTCATCCGCGCGTACAGCAGGCCGTGGGCACTGCCGATCAGCGAGTCGAATAGCATATTGTCGGTGTCGGAGCCGCGCACGTGTGCGAGCAGGCGCTCGAACACAAAAATAAATTGGTTGGTGTGGCGGGCGCGTATTTCGGTTTTATAAAAAAGGTCAAAGCGTTCCGTTTCGGCGCGTAGATCTGTGGTGGCTTCCAGCAGTTTGCGGCTGAATACCTCGGGGTCGCCTTTGCTTTGTTCTGAAAATAATCGGCTGCTGTCTTCCGTGATCGGATAGTCAGCGTTCTCGCCGTGACTGGAGATGTACAGCATGCCCGAGATGCCGCCGAGCTGCTGGCGAACGGCATCGGCCAATCGCAGAGTTGCTTCTTGTCGGGCATGGCTTTCCGACGCTGCGAGTTTTTCAGACTGGATAATCGCCTGTTCAGCGGTGCGTCCTATTTCCTCAGCTTGGGCTCGTAACGCCTGAGTGTTTTGCACCAGCTCCTGCTGCTGTAAAAAATAACCGATTACGAGCCAGAGAAATGCCAGCGGCGCGAAGGCACCCTCTAAAAAACTGCCAAGTTCTTCGGCGGGTAATTGAGCGAAAGCCAGCCAGCCGATGTTGCTAGCAATGTAGGTAAAACCTGTGCCCAACCACAGGATGGTCAGGGATAGGCCCATAAAAATACGCCAATCCATGTCGGCGCGGTTAGTCGTCGGCGCTGCGTTCGCCCTGACGTCGCATTTCCGCGATGTCCTTTTGCACCTCGCTCAATCGAAACAACACGTCCGGCATCTGGTCGCTAATTCGCCAAAGAAAAAAAGCGATGACGCACAGCACGAGAAAAGATAGAAAACCCATGGCCAATTCCAAAGTAAAAGTTGGGCCAAGGGTAGCTAAGGCTGGCTGGAAAGACATCCCCTTATGCCGGGTTTGACCCGCTACCGGGCTATTGCTTGATGGGATTAACATCCCCCGCGCAAAAATCTCGGGGTGACATAGCGCAACAAGGAGCACGCCCCGGCGCATAGCTCATGCCAATGACCGTCGAAGGTTAAGTGCACAGCGCCTAAGGTCGGCAGATCCGGATTCAAGGCGCGCTGGTCCGTGGGGTCAGTGATGTAGTGGGCCAACTGGCTGATGCCAGGATTGTGGCCAACCAAGGCCCCATGAACGCAGTCGGCTGGCGTTCCTTGCAGGCAGTCCAGTAACGCCCACGGGTCCGCCGCATACAAAGAGGCCTCGGCAATCACTTGGCACTGCCAGAGCTTAGCTAGCGGCTTTGCTGTTTGTCGGGTGCGCACAGCAGCGCTAGTCCATAGCCACTGCACCGGAGCCAAGTTTTCTGCAGCCAGGTGATTTACCGTAGCGTCCAAGTCTGCAACGCCTTGAGCGGCCAAGGCACGGTCTTGGTCAGATTGACCAAGGCTGGGATTCTCAGCCTTGGCATGGCGAATTAACCACAGGGTTCGTTGCATGAGATGGCTTGGGGTTTAATCCCAGAGGTGGAAGAACTCCTCCATGGCCTGCATTTGCCCCCCGGCTACCGCTGAAGGCACGATGATTGGCGTTTTAATACCAGCATCGAACCAGGCTTCGATACCCTCACGCACCTCGGCGGTGGAACCGAATAAGGTGGTATCAGCCAGCCATCGATCCGACAGGCAATCGGGCACGCGATCAAAGTCTTTGTCGGCAATGGCGGCCTCAACGCCGTTCATTTCCTCTTCGTACCCAGCCTCTTTCCAATAATTTCGGTAGTTGGGCAAAAAGGCATAGCTGGTGAGCGTTTTCCGGTTCACCGCTGCGGCTGCCGCTCTGTCATCGCTGATGCATGTGGGAATCATGTTGCCAATAAAAAAGTCGTCGCTGGCTTTGGTTTCATCGCTCAGGTTGCCTAGAGAGTGGCCCATGTGCGAGCGCGCGCCGTTGGCGAAAACCATACCTCCAGCCACTTCTTGAGCCAGCTGAATCATCTTGTCGCGAAGCGTTGCGAGCACGATCGGCGGTAAGTCACCAACCCGGGGCACAGCCTTCATGTCCGCAACGAATTTACGCATGTCGCTTAAGGGCTTGCCTGCGGTGATTCCCATGCGATTGAGAGCCGGTGCGTGACTGACGCCGACACCAAAGCGGAACCGCCCTTCAGATACCTCGTGGAGGAACCCAGCGGTTTGCGCGAAGTCGGCCACGTTACGGGTGTAAATCGGCGTGATACTGGTGCCAATAATCACATCCTTGGTGCTTAGGGCAATGGCGTTGCACAGGGCCAGGCTGTCTCCCAGGCTGGGGCCAAAAATGCCCGGGAAACCCCGGCGTTCGATTTCTTGGGCAAGTTCAATGGTGCGTAGTCGGCGTCCGGGTACCGCGGCAAGGCTAACGGCTGGCAGCTGGGTCATGGTCTCTCCTCTCTGGTGCAAATAACAGTGGCCCAAAGAGTACTTGAGCTGGAGGGCTTCGCCAAACCCGCCTGCGGTTTGGCGGCCTAGGGTTGAGTAGCCAAGTGGCTGGCAGGTTGCTTAGTCGGTAGTTAGTCGGCTAATAGTTTGGCCAGCTGGGAGACAAGGCGCTGGTTTTGCTCTTTGGTTCCAACGGTAATTCGCAGCGAGTCCTTGAGTCTTGGCGTTGCAAAATAGCGCACCAAAATGCCAGCGGCCTTAAGTCCCTGATATAGATCGTTTGCGCTGACACCGGCGGGAACCTCGGCAAGCAGAAAGTTTGTTTGGCTCGCCGCCACTGCAAAGCCGAGATCTTTGAGAGCATCCGCGAGGCCTTCGCGGTCAGTTCGCACCGTCTGCCAAGTATGTTGGGCGTAAGGCTGATCCTCAATGGAGGCCAGGCCGATAGTTTGACTGACAGCATCCACGTTATAGCTATCGCGGGTTTTTTCCAGAATGGGTTGGATTAAGGACGGCGCGCCCAGCAGGTAGCCTAGGCGCAGTCCCGCTAGGCTATAGCCTTTGCTGAAGGTGCGCAGAATCAGCACGTTGTCTAAGTCCCGCACTAATGCCGTGGCGTCCGCTGGGCCCTGTACGTCCACAAAATCCACGTAGGCCTCGTCAACGAGCAGCACCCCAGAGAGCTGCTCAGCCAAAGCTCGCAAGTCATCGATGTCAGTGAAGTGTCCGCTGGGAGCGTGGGGGTTTACCACGCAGGTTAGTTGGGCTTGGGCCTTATTGAGGGTTTTCGCAAAGTCCTCGGGCAAAGACCAATCAGGCGCTAAGTCCTGACTAAACATTTGCGCACCTTGAATCTGCGCCAGCACTGGATACAGGGAATACGTGGGTTCGGTAGAGGCGACTACGCCGTCTGGAGAGACAAAGGTGGTCACAGCCAGACGCAGGGCCTCGTCGCCAGCGTGGGTGATAACCACGTTTTCCATGGCCAAGCCATGATGGGACGCGATGGCCTGACGAAGGGCCCGAGCATCAGGTTGGGGATAGATGCGCAGTTGATCCGTAGCAAAGCCGGCTAGCGCCTCGGCGACCTTTGGACTGGGCGGATAAGGATTCTCGTTGGTGTTGAGCTTAATTACCTGCTGATCTTGAGGTTGTTCGCCAGAAGCATAACCCTGCATGGCTGCAATATTGGGGCGCTCGTACTGGCTCATGGGGCTGGTTCCCTGTCGGAGTTTGGTGGTGCATCTGTGTCAGCTGGTGCTTGGGGCAGCTCTTGGATTTCATGACTAGGGGCCAATAGGCGTGCTAGCCATGTGGTATTTGGGCTAGCTTCCAAGGCGATTTTAGCGCTCATTGTAAGCGGCACCGATAACAACATGCCCACCGGGCCGAACAGCCAGCCCCAGAAAATCAGGGAAACAAATACGATTAAGGCCGAAAGGCCTAATCCCTGTCCCATGTATCGGGGCTCTAAAATGTTGCCGACGATGGTGTTTACCAAGAAGAAGCCCACAACCACTAAGCCGGCTTCGGCAGGCCCTAACTGCACCAAAGCCAGCAGCACCGGTGGAATGCCGGCGATAATGGAGCCGATGGTTGGAATAAAGTTCAGCAGCAATGCCACTAAGCCCCAGAGGATGGGGAAGTCCACATCGAGGGTCCACAAAAAGAGGGAAACCAAGATTCCAGTAAGAACGCTAACGGAAGTTTTAATGGCGATGTAGCGGTTCATGGTGCCGGTAATTCGGCCAAAGTGGGCAAGGTCCCGATCTGGGTTGGACAGCACGGCCCGCAGCTTGGGAGAGAAGCTGGCAGCTTCAGCCAAAATGAAAATTACCGTTAAAACGATTAAAAAGCCGTTGCTCAGTACTGCGCCTAAGCTGCGTAACGCGCTGCCAGCAAAGGTGAGCAAAGACCCCAGAGGGAAGGCTTCCGCGAGCAAGGACACGTCCACGGGTACTTCCCAGCTTTGCAGCAGTAGCAGTGCATCGCTTTGCAGAGTGCTTAGCCGTTCTTGGTAAAAGGGCAGCTTCGCTGAGAATGCGGATGTGCTCTGAGTTAGCAGAACCCCGATAAGGCCCAAAGCTAAAAATATGATGAGCACCACAGAGCCTAAAGCCACGCCGTTGGATAAACCCTTAGATTTAAACCAGAACATTGGCGTGGCCGCGATGGTGGCAATGAATACCGCGAGTAACATTGGCACCACGATGGCCTGAGCTGCTTTCAGGCCCGCCGCGATGATGATTAGGGCGGCAAAAACCACGAATCCTTGGCCGGCCCTAGCCCTGTCTTTGTTGTCTCGGTCTGTCATTGCCGGATGCTCGTTGAGAGGTGCCTTTTGCGAAGTGTCTTTTGGCAGAAGCTTTGGTTGAAACCAAGATCTTAGGTGAAGGGCCGCTGATTGGCCAAGCTTGGAACCTGACTTCGAATTTCAGCAACACGCTGAGGGTCGACTTCAGCAATCGCATAGCCATCACCCTCGGGCAATTCGGCAACCACCTCACCCCATGGGTCGATGATTATGGAGTGTCCGTAAGAGGCACGATTTGCGCTGTGAGCGCCGTGCTGGGCTGGCGCGATTACATAGCTTTGGCTCTCGATAGCCCGTGCCCGCAGCAGTGCGTGCCAATGGGCGGCGCCAGTGGTTGCGGTAAAGGCCGAGGGCACCGTCAGCGCCACGGCGCCCATACCCACCAGCTTTTGATACAGGGCTGGAAACCTAAGGTCGTAACAAATGGTGAGACCCAGAGTGCCCATGGGGCTTGGCACGCAAATCGCTTTGTCGCCAGGCGCGGTCTGTCGGGATTCCATTAATTGTGGGCCGTCCGGAATGCTGACATCAAACAGATGAATTTTTCGGTACATCCCAGTGATGTCGCCCTGGCGATTTAAGTACACGCTGGTGTTGTAACAGCGGTCTGGATCTTGGGGCATGGCTTCGTGAAAACCGCCTAACAGGAGGTCGCAGTTCAGGGAACGAGCCAGAGCCTGACAGCGCTGAAAAATCGGCCCGCCTTCGGGCAATGGCTCAAGGATCGACTTTTTACCGTCGTGGCGGCCGAGGTAGGCGAAGGCTTCAGCCCAGGTAATGAGCTCTGCCCCGTCATTTGCCGCTTGGCTAGACAAAGTCTCTAAGGTGCTTAGGTTTTGCTCAACGTCGGTGCCGGCGTTGTGCTGCACGACGGCTACCTTGGTCGCTCTCGGTGTCTCTGAGTTGCCGGTTTCCAGCCCCATATGCGCTAGCCCTCGGGCAGTAAGTCCGGCTGAATACACTTGATGCTGGTGCTTAAGTATTCCTCAAGCGCGGGCAGGTTGAAGGCATCGTCCTCAGAAACAAAGCTGATAGCAGTACCAGAAGCGCCAGCTCTTCCTGTGCGCCCGATACGGTGCACGTAGTCCTCCGCGTCGTCGGGTAACTCGTAGTTAATGACATGGGTAACGCCGTCCACGTGAATACCCCGCCCGGCAACGTCGGTGGCGATAAGATACTTCAGCTCGCCATTCTTAAATTTGTTCAACGTCGACAAACGTTTCTTTTGCGGGATGTCGCCAGCCAACCCTTCGCAGGCAATACCTTTGCGCTTGAGATACTCCACCAGCTTATGCGTGCGGTCCCGCCGGTTGGCAAAAATAATGGCTCGGGCAGGTTCGTTGTGATTGATGAAGTCCAGCAAAATGCGCTGGCGTTTGCTGGCTTCAACTAGCCAGAATTTCTGATCCACGGTGTCCGTGGCAACGCTTTCCGGTTCCACCACGATGTGTTCCGGGTCGATGGTCCAAGAGTCTGCCAAGCGCATGACCGCATCGTTAAAGGTGGCGGAGAAAAATAAAGTCTGGCGCTTCCGCTTGTGGGGCGTTTGATAAACGATGCGGCGCACGTCGGGGATGAATCCCATGTCGAGCATGCGGTCAGCCTCGTCGATAACCAGGCATTCCACCTTGCTCAGATTTATGTCGCGCCGCTCCAAAAAGTCGATGAGCCGCCCCGGGGTCCCTACCAAAATATCCACGGGTTTTTTTGCTAGCTCCTCGCGCTGCCGGTCGAAGTCCATGCCGCCGACCAAGCAGACGGTGCTCATGTTCATGTACTTCGCCAGACCTTCCGCATCTCCCTGAATTTGCAGAGCAAGCTCTCGTGTTGGCGCTAGCACCAGGGCTCTGGGCGTGCCGAGGTTCGGGCGCTCTTGGGGCGGGTTCTCCCAAAATCGAGTCAGCAGGGTAATCAGAAAGGCTGCGGTTTTTCCGGTGCCGGTCTGGGCTTGGCCGGTTACGTCATAGTCCGACAGGCTAAACGGCAGAGAACGCCCTTGGATTGGCGTGCATTCTTCGAAACCCAATTTCGAAATGGCTCGGGTCAGCGGTTCAGGCAGGGCCAGCTCTTGGAACCGAACCGGCTCTTCGTCTGCGGTGTTCTCGACTGCTGCCGCATCTACTGCAGGCTGATCGGTTTGCTGCTGGGATGGCTCCGCGAGTTCTTGGGTCTGCAGTTCCGTCGTAGCGTCAATTGAAGCTTCGTCGCTTTGAGCGTGGTCGGCCTTTGGTGGTTGATCTGTCATAGGGTCCTAATATGTGGGGTAAAAAGTAAAGCAGGACAGGGCTAGCGCGCAGCCAGCACTTGTTCTGCTGATGCTGCCTTAATGCAAAGCGTCAGAATATCCATGGCCGCATTGATTTCATCCAGGGACCCAAAGGTCGGTGCAATGCGAATGTTTTGATCTTTTGGGTCGTCACCCTTGGGGAAAGTGGCTCCAGCTGGCGTTAGGGTTAGGCCCACGGCTTTTGCCATGGCGATGATCTTACTAGCCAGCCCGGGCAATACGTCTAGGGAAACGAAGTAGCCGCCCCGAGGCTGGGTCCAGGATGCAATGCCAAGGCCCGCAAGTTCCCGGCTGAAAATTTCCTCAACCAGCTCAAACTTCGGGCGAATAATTGCGGCGTGTCCTGCCATATGCGCTGCCAAGCGATTCTGCAAAAACTTAACGTGGCGAAGTTGGTTTACCTTGTCGGGGCCAATGCTGAATACGCTGAGGTGGGCGTCCAGAGCATTGAGCACCTTTGCCGATGCCGCGAGAAAGGCAACGCCTGCGCCGGCGTGGGTGATCTTAGATGTGGAGGCAAATTGCACCACATGGTCCGCATTGCCCGCTGCCTCGGCCGCGGCAAAAATCGAAGCCAGCGCGTCCCCGGGCTGGTACAGATCGTGCACCGCATAGGCGTTATCCCAAAGCACCACGAAATCGTCTGCTGCTGCATCGCTTGGCAGCGCAGCAAGCTGTGTGACGACTTCGTCACTGTAAGTGCAACCTGTGGGATTGGAGTACTTGGGTACACACCAAATGCCTTTCACATCGGGATCGGTGACGGCGTGTTGAGCGGCTGCCATGTCCGGTCCATCTTCTGTCATTGGGATGGGTACCAACTCGATGCCGAAATGATTGGACAACGTAAAGTGCCGGTCGTAGCCGGGCACCGGCGCTAGCAGCTTCACGTTGTGCGCTCGAGACCAAACCCGCTCATCGCTCCACAGACCCAGATCCATCGCCGTGCGCAAGGTTAGGTGCATGACGCTAAGGCTGGAATTGCCTGCGGCCATAACGTTGGCCGCGGGAACGCCCATAATCTCGGCTCCCAGTGCCCGCGCTTCCGCGATACCCCGGGTGCCACCGTAGTTGCGTGTATCGGTGCCATCCGCCGCTAAAAAATTACCCTGCAGGATTCCGTCCAGATCGTCGCTAAGGCTCACTTGTTCGGCCCCGGGTTTGCCGCGGCTTAAATCTAGCGTTAGGTTGCCGCCATCTAAATTGGCGTATTGATTTTGCCATTGCCCAAGCTGATCGCGCAGATCTACTGTCTGCCATTGCTGTAAAGGTAGTTTGTTGGCCGTAGTCATAGTCCGGTGGTCTCGTCCATCGCTAGCATTAAATTCAAATTCTGTATGGCGGCTCCAGCGGCCCCCTTACCTAAATTGTCGTAACGGGCGCACAGCACAAGGCGCTGCGGGTCACCAAATACAAAAAGATCCATGTGATTGCTGTTATTCCGCGCAGTGGGGTTGAGGTAGCTGCCGTCTAGCATACTGCGATCGCCAAATTCAGCCACGTGGATGAAGGGCTCTGATTGGTAGCGCTCCGCCAGCACTGCGTGAACCTCAGCTGGCTGCGCGCCTCCTAGTTCACTGGTGAATAGGGGCACTTGCGTGAGCATGCCCTGATCATAGTTGGCGACGGTGGGCACAAAAATGGGTGCAATGCTGCTGCCGCTGAACTGAGTCATTTCTGGCAGGTGTTTGTGGCCCTGATCTAAACCGTAGCTTTGTACTGCCAGGGTATTGGCTGTAGCGGCATCCATGCTTTGAAACTGCTCAATCATTTGCCGCCCGCCACCGGAGTATCCCGAAACCGCATTGCATCGCAGGGGTGTATCCGCGCTTAGCAGGCCGCTGTCGATGAGGGGCCGCACCAACAAAATGAAGCCCTGGGGGTAGCAGCCGGGGTTGCTGACAAACTGCGCTTGAGCAATGGCCTGGCGGCTGTTGGGCTGCAGCTCAGGTAAACCGTATTGCCACTCGGGATGGGTTCGATGCACCGAGCTGGCATCTAGAATGCGAGTTCTGCCTGCAGCCAAGGCCACGGATTCTCTAGCTGCATCATCTGGCAGACACAAAATGGCCACGTCGGCGCTGGCTAACAGTTCGGCCCGGGCCGCTGGATCCTTGCGCGAGTTTGGGTCCGCCTGTAACACCTCGATGTTAGCGTGGGCCGCCAGGCGTTCGCTGATTTGCAGGCCCGTGGTGCCGGCGTGTCCGTCGATAAATATCTTGTTCATGTGTTCCGTGTGGCCCGCGTGTTTTTTCGGTGTGACGCGCGGATCCGTTCTTTATGGTTCGCCTTGGTTCCGGATGATTTGGATCAGGGCGAGGATGCTGAGGCATTCGTTGCCAAAAGTTGGGAGGCAGGCCCAAGAATATCCGGCGCGGAGAGTGTACGGGCAAAGTGCCTTACTGTTAAGCGCTCTCAGTCTGTATTTGTATGTAATTCAACGACTTTAGCTCGGAACCTTGTCGGCAGCTTGGCAATGGTTTGCACCAGTGGTTGTGCAGGAAAGATGTCTTCGCAGCCGCGAATGAACTGCAGAGTTTTTAGACCGTCGAACCAGTCTTGGACAGCGCGTTGACGTTGCTCCGGGCCCTTATTTTGCTTGGCCAGATTTTCTGCAAAGCGTTGAAACCCAAGGGCCTCCAGCCTCTCAAGGATGGGATCATCCGGATAGCCCTGGGGCATCCGCGCCCAGTCATCGAGCGCGTTGATGGCACGTGCGAGCAAGTCAAAGCACTCCGGGTGATAACTTCGATAGGCCTCGCCTGAGGGGGACTCGGCCAAACCATCGGCGATGGTCTGCAGCGCTGGCCCGGTGCCAAAGGGCACCCGCCGAGACAGCCTTGCCTGAATTGTCAGGGTCGGTGCAGACAAACGCAGAATGGGTGCCAACTTACGTACCTTGTTCAACAGGTAAAAGTCCTCACCGGCGTTGCGTTTGGGGTAACCCCGAACTGCCGCGTAAGCGGAACTGTGAATGGCAATAGTGCTGCCCAAGCTGTGGTGGGCGTAGCGGCTGCCAGCTAGGGTTAAGCCCGCTACGTAGTAAGCCATATGCAAGTCGTAGAGATTTGCCGCCAACGCCAACTGAGGGTCGCTACTGTGATGGCTGTGGGGAAAGATCAAGGCTCCTGGCGATTGTGTTTGGCTGGTATCGGTCTGTGGTTTATTGGCGTAAATGTCGGTATATCCACGAGGGAAGGTGACGTCTGCGTCGCTTTGCAGCAGCCAGGGCGAGCGCAGCCAGCCCAGGTGAAAAAGCGCCAGCCCAAGATCGCAGCCAATCTTTCTCGCTAAGCCGACCCCTTGCTTGGGCGGCAGGCGGCGATGCTGCGCTACGCGATCGATCAACAGCACGTGGTGGTGAGCTCTCGCTTTGCAGTTATCCAGCAGTGTTTGGGTGCGCTGGATTGCATCCGCCGCAGCGCCCTCGGAGGCGTTGATGACCAAGATCACCAGCACATTTTGTTCGCGCAGGGAATTCAGCTGCCGATCCAGTGCAGCGAAGGGTTCATCAAAAGCGGGTATCACTAGGCAGCCCTGCCAGGGGCGCGCAGAATCTTTAGCCGGCCAGTGCAGGTGCTCGGCAAAGCGACCCTGTTCGGTCAGCGCTTTGGCCTCGGCCTCTGCATAGCCGCTCAAGTAGCCCTTGATCACAGCTCAGTGCAGGGCGGCGCGAAGCGGTAATTGGGCCACCAACTCGTTTTCATGAGTCGCCAGTTCGCAAAAGCGTTGGGTCACATCCAGTTGCGGGCACAGCTCATAGGCTAAAGCGACGAATAAATGCCAGTGACGCGCCTCGCTTTTAGCGATGGCATGATAAAACTTGGCCAGTTTAGGGGCGTTTAGGTGTTCTGCCACCAGACCGAAACGCTCAGCGCCTCGACGCTCTACGATGGCGCCAATCAGCAAACGATCCAGCAGGAAAAATGCGGCGTCTTTCCTGACCAGTTTGTTTAGCTCGGTCACATAGGGGTCTTTGCGGTCGGCGGCCGGGGTTAGGCCTTGGGCCAGCAGCAGGCTCATGACCTCTTTGTAGTGATTTAGCTCTTCTACCGCCAAATCCACCATTGCTTTGACTAAGGTGGTCTGATCTGGATAGTGCGCCACCATGCTAAGCGCCATGCCCGAAGCCTTTTTTTCAGCGGAAGCGTGGTCCTGAAGAAAGGATTCGAAGTCGTCTAACACGCAGGTAATCCACGCCGGGTCAGTGGGCTCCAGCGGAGTTAACTGCCCTAGCTCTAGCGGCTGTAAATTGAGTTCAGCCATTGACCGATATGGGTAATTTGTTCGGGGCAAACTTGGTGTCCCATGGCGTATTCCTGCCACTGGACTTGGTAAGACAGGTCCAGGAGCGCCTGCCGTGAGGTAATTGCCCGCGTGATGGGAATGGCTGCATCGTTGACGCCGTGAGCCATGAAAATAGGTGTGTCCACGTTGGCGAAACCTACTCGTTCGGCTAGATGTTCGTGATCGTTGACATAGGTCGACAAGGCCATGATGCCGCGCAGGCGTTGGCTGTGCCCCAAGCCTAGCTCCAGTGCAATGACGCCGCCCTGAGAGAAGCCCGCTACGGTGATTTGATCACAGCTAAACCCACGGGCAATTTCGGCGTCCACCAGCTGACTCACTGCCGCTACGGACTCCTGGATGTCGCTGTTGCTGGCCAGGGGTGATGCCGGATCAATATCGTACCAGCCGCGCATTTCCATCCCGCCGTTTACGGTGATGGGTCGAATCGGCGCGTTCGGAAACACAAACCGCAGGTTTTGCTCCAGTGGCAGCATTGGCACTATGGGCTCGAAATCCGTGGCGTCAGCGCCAAGGCCATGCATCCAAATCACGCAGCCTGCGGGGTCGTCGCCGGTTTCGGTTTCCAGATATTCCAATGCGTCCATGTCGTCTCCGAGATAGCCGCGCAGCAGGCGCGGCGCGTCAAGATAACGGTTGCGGCATCGGATCTCAATTGCAGTCAACTATTGGGGCCGCATCTGTTGTTGGCAGCGTTTGGGATCACGCTTCAGAAGGCGATGTTGTGGGCTTGATCACGTTAGCAAAAGTAAAGAATAGATAGCATGCAATCGCAGCCGGCTAGGGAAGGGAGCGAACGTTTTGAATAAGGAACGGAGGATAGAGCTGCGGGTCAGAGTGTTCAAAGCAATTAATCTGCAGGCAGTAATTGAGCTATGGCGGGAATGCAATCTTATTGTTCCCCACAACGATCCCGTTAAAGATATTGATCGCAAGGTTAGCCACTCCTCAGAGGGGTTTCTAGTTGGCCTTGAGGGTGGCTAGGTAGTTGCCTCCATCATGTTTGGATACGACGGTCGTCGAGGTAGCGTCAGCTATCTGGCGGTGTCGCCTCAGTTCAGAGGTTTAGGACATGCTCGCCAACTCATGGAAGCTGCGGCCCGCAGATTGCAAGGGTTGGGATGCCCCAAAATCAATTTGATGGTACGCCAGTCCAACCTTCAAGTGGTGCGATTTTATGAGGTAGCCGATTACACCTCTGAGCCAGTCGTGGTGATGGGTAAACGATTGATCAAGGACTAGGTCCCATGAGTGGCGTTCTCGTGCAAGCGGGCGGCCAACGCGACATAATGACGCAATGCAAGAAGAAGAAAGACCCAGTTCCAAGAATATGCGCCGGCTTCGCCCGGCGTTTTCATTTCTACGCCCCTACATTCCCCAAGTCGTGATTGCGAGTATTGCCCTGGTCATTACCGCCAGCGCCACGCTGTCTCTGGGCCAGGGCATTCGCTTGGTTATCGACAGCGGCTTTGCCAGCGGCGAGGCTGATATGCTGAATCAGTCACTGAGCCTCTTTGTCGCCTTTGTGGTGGTGCTCACGGCAGGCACCTTTATCCGCTTCTACTTTGTGTCCTGGGTGGGCGAGCGGGTCAGCGCAGATATCCGTTTGGCGGTTTTCAATCATCTGGTGCACATGCACCCAAGTTTTTTTGAGGATAACGCCCCGAGTGAAATTCAGTCCCGGGTCACCACGGACACGACGCTGCTGCAAACGGTGATTGGTTCGTCGGTGTCTATCGCGCTGCGAAATATTCTGATGTTTTTTGGCGGTATGGCCTTGCTGGTGATTACTAACGCGAAGCTTTCCCTGATTGTGTTGGCCAGCGTGCCCTTCGTAGTGCTACCGGTAATATTTTTTGGTCGGCGGGTGCGGACGCTGTCCCGCAGCAGCCAGGATCGTTTAGCCGACGTGGGTAGTCACGTTAGCGAGAGTTTCCGCCATATTAAGATTGTGCAGGCATTCAATCACCAGGCTTTGGATATGGCTCAATTCGGCACCGTAGTCGAGCGTGCTCTGAGTGTGGCTCTGCAGCGGGTCTGGTTGCGCGCGGTATTGATCGCCGTTGTCATGTTGCTGGTCTTTGGCGCGGTGGCCACGTTGATTTGGGTGGGCGGCCAAGACGTGCTTGCCGGGCGAGCGTCGCCCGGAGACCTTGCCGCGTTCATCTTTTACGCCTTTATCGTAGCGGGCTCGGTGGGAGCCATCTCTGAGGTTTGGAGCGATTTGCAGCGGGCAGCCGGGGCGACTGAGCGATTGGTAGAGCTGCTGGAATCTCCCAGCAACATTGCTGATGGGCCCGTGACGGAGCGTGCCGTATGGCAGCAGCTGGATTTGGCCGTGGATAACGTAGCCTTTCATTACCCCAGCCGACCGGATCAGCCGGTGCTGCAGAACCTCACTTTTCATGTAGCCCCCGGCGAAATGGTCGCCTTAGTGGGCCCGTCCGGGGCCGGAAAAAGCACCTTGTTTGATTTGCTGCAGCGTTTTTACGACGTGTCTGCCGGGCAGATTTCCCTGGGCGGGATCAATACCCGTGACTTAAATCTCACTGTGCTGCGCGATGCCTTTGGTTTTGTGCCGCAGACGCCAGCCATGTTCTCGGGCTCTGTGAAAGACAACTTGACCTACGCGCGACCGGACGCGACGCCTGAACAGTTGGCGCGTGCCTTGAAATTGGCCAATGCCCAAGCCTTTGTCGAGGCACTGCCCCACGGGTTGGAAACACAGTTAGGCGAGGATGGTGTAGGTCTGTCGGGTGGCCAGCGCCAGCGCCTGGCTATTGCCCGGGCGCTGGTAGCTGAGCCAGCGTTCTTGTTGCTAGACGAAGCTACCAGTGCCCTGGATGCGGAAAGTGAGCAAAGCATCCGCAAAAGCGTTGAGGCATTGAAAGGGGAGATGACGATTCTGGTGATTGCCCACCGCCTTTCTACCGTGCGCAAAGCCGATCGCATTTTAGTGTTTGATGAAGGTCAACTGATTGGCAGTGGCACCCACGATGAGCTAGTGAATAACAGCGAGCTTTACGCGCGTTTTGCCGACATTCAGTTCGCCAGTTGAGCCCAGGCACTTAAGCTTCGCCAAATAAGCTTGTTTGATCGGGGTTCTCGGTCTCCCGCAGCTGTACCCCCAGACCAATTAATCTGACAGGCTTTTGCTGTCTTTCCCACGCCGTTGCCAGCAACTCGCGGTATGCGGTGCGACTCACCTCATGGCCGACGCTGGCCACGGTGGTAGTGTCAAAGCCTTGAAAACGCAGCTTTAGGGTTCGGCTTTTGATGCGGTGCTGGCAGCGGGCCTTGTCGATGCGCTTTTGCAGATCGTCGAACAGCAGCTCAAGCTGGTCGCAGCAGGCGGCAAAGCTGGGCAAGTCAGCGGCGAAGGTTCGTTCGGTGCTGATGGATTTACGGATTCGATTGATACTAACCGGGCGGTCGTCCAGCCCTCGGCACAGCTGGTGGAGGCGCGTGCCGAATTTGCCAAAGCGTTTGGCCAGATCCGCCGCGCTGATGCGCTGCAGATCCCCGCAGGTGCGAATGTTCATCGCCGCCATTTTCTTTGCGGTTACGGACCCGACGCCGAAAATCTTCTCCACGGGTAAGTCAACCATAAAGGCGTCAATCGCTGCCGGCGTAATGGTGAACTGACCATCGGGTTTGTCCCAGTCCGAAGCGATCTTGGCCAGGAACTTGTTGGGGGCAATGCCTGCTGAAATGGTAATTCCCACTTCTTCACGCACCCGGTCGCGGATCTCCGTGGCAATACGGGTAGCGCTGCCTTGATGCAGCGGACATTGGCTGACGTCCAAAAAGGCTTCGTCCAAGGACAGGGGTTCTACAAGGTCGGTGTAGTCGTAAAAAATACTCTGCACGCGCCGGCTCTCGACTCGGTACTTTTCCATGTTGGTGGGTACAACGACGAGGTCTGGGCACAGCCGCAGGGCTTGGGCCATGGGCATCGCAGAGTGCAGGCCGTAGGAGCGGGCGGCGTAGTTGCAGGTGGCAATAACCCCGCGTTTGCTGGCGCTACCGCCCACGGCGATGGGTAGTTCGCGCAGGCTGGGGTCGTCGCGCATTTCCACCGAGGCGTAGAAGCTGTCGCAGTCACAGTGGATGATTTTTCGCATACCGTCGGTGTCTTACAAAAATCTGAATTTGCTGGGTAATCGCAGCTTATTGCATTTTTCCTGTGCGCAGTACTTGGGGCCCGGTGTCTTTACATACATTCATCTTATGGAACGGTGTGGCTGAAAACCCCGCCGGCCAGTAAGATCTAGCGCTTGAACATGAGGTTGACATACACAACAGGGGAGAGGGTTATGGGACCACTAAACGGATTTAAGATTATCGAGTTGGCCGGTATCGGGCCTGGGCCGTTCTGCGGAATGATGCTGGCGGACATGGGTGCTGAGGTAATCCGGGTGGAGCGCATCGGTGCCGCTCAAGCCACCGAGGCCCCGAAAGACGTGCTGACGCGAAGCCGTCGCTCCATTGCCGTAGATCTGAAAAGTCCTGACGGTGTGGAGGCAGTCCTGCGACTAGTGGAGAAAGCCGACGGTCTTATAGAAGGGTTCCGCCCAGGCGTCACTGAACGGTTGGGCTTAGGCCCTGAACATTGTCAGGCACGGAATCCTAAACTGGTGTACGGACGCATGACCGGCTGGGGTCAGGACGGTCCCATGGCTCAGGCCGCGGGTCATGACATTAACTACATCTCCCTTGCCGGCGCCCTGCACGCCATTGGCCGGCCCGGTGAGCGCCCGGTGCCGCCGCTCAATTTGGTAGGTGATTTTGGCGGCGGCGGGATGCTGCTGGCCTACGGCATGGTGTGCGGCATGCTTGAAGCAACCAAGTCAAACCAAGGTCAGGTGATCGACGCAGCCATGGTGGACGGTACCGCCGCGTTAATGGCTATGTTTTATTCGATGTCCGCAGCGGGAGCATTTGGCACCGACCGCGGCACCAACTTACTGGACGGCGGCGCGCATTTTTACGACACCTATGAGACCGCGGACGGTGAGTACGTCTCCATTGGATCCATTGAGCCACAGTTCTATGCCCTGCTGCTGGAGAAAGCTGGCCTGGACCCAGATTATTTTCAGCCCCAGATGGACCGAGGGCGTTGGGGCGAGTTGAAGGCTAAGCTGACCGAAGTCTTTCTGACCAAAACTCAAGCCCAGTGGTGCGAAATTATGGAAGGCACGGATGTATGCTTTGCGCCAGTACTGAACTTAATTGACGCTGCGGAACATCCCCACAACAAGGCCCGTGATTCTTATCAAACTGTGGCCGGCATGCTGCAGCAGTCGCCGGCGCCAAGATTTTCTCGAACGCCTGCTGGCGACATTCGGGCGCCTCGGGTTCCAGGTGAGGATACAGCGTCGGTTTTGGCTGACTTTGGGATGTCAGCGCATGAAATCGCGGCGTTAACGGAGCAAGGTGTAGTTGCGGGCTGATCTTGTTTATCGACAATACACCCCGTGAAAGTGCCGCAAAATTGCGGTTAAATACTTGACGAGGCGAGAACTTAAGCGGCAGCGTCATCGAGTCTGGGTAGCAGGCGCCGCCGCTGGAAGTACCTTAACAGCCTAGTGAAACAGCGTAATTAAACAGCGTAGAAAGACGGCATAGCGATTTCGGACAACCCAGAGAATTGGGAGTTGTGCCCCAATAATAATAAACACCAAAGGAAGGGTCCCCATGAGTGTAGAGTTGTTAGATAACCCACGATTTTACGGATACCGTGTGCGGCGGCAGATTGCCGGACAAACCTATCAGGAGTATTTCTCCCTCAAAGAGAACAGTAAGCGCATTGGCGGCGCGAAGAAAAAGGCAGTAAAGGCCGTCGCCGAAGCCCGTGATGAAGAGCTGAAGTCTCTGCAACAAAAACAGCGTGATAAACACGATCGCGAGATCCAGCTGGATGGCAGCGGCCAGATTAAAGGCATACTTTGCCGGCTGAAGCGGGAAAAAAGCGGAACGCTTACGCCGGTATTTCAGGTGGGTGTCATGTCCCGGGTCAAAGAGAAAATTGTAAACACTACAGTTTCCATTACTCGTCACGGCAGGGTTGAAGCTTGGCAGCGAGCCGTGGATTTTTACGCTGAACATAAGCGGATCGGTAAACGCACGAAAGCCTACAAAGATCTGATTTCGCGCTGCCCCAAACCTGCACAAATTAAGCGGTACACCCAGCAGTAGCGGTAAAAGGGTGTTCCCATCGCGTGGGAACCGCAGCTGCTCCCGGAGAACGTCAGACCGTCAGTTTGCCTTGCAGACTGACGGTTTTTTTTCGGCGGGCCAGTAAACTCGTATATGGGAAGCGGTGTAAGAGACATTTGGAGAGTACATGACAAACAGCTATCACTCGGACAAGTATGCTCAGGTATACGCACAATCACTCACACAGCCGCAAAATTTCTGGGCTGAACAAGCCGCACAAATTCCCTGGATTACGCCGCCCAAAACGATTCTGGATCAGGACGAAAACGGTGTGTGGCGCTGGTTTTCAGATGGTGTTCTGAACTCTTGTTTCGTGGCCCTGGATCAGCACGTTAATGACGGTCGGGGCGATCAGACTGCGCTGATTTACGACTCGCCAGTGACTGACACTGTTGAAAAACTCAGCTACTCCGAATTGCTGGCAAAAACTGCGGTGATTGCCGGAGGGCTGTCCAATCTTGGCGTTGGTAAGGGTGACGTGGTTGTCATTTACATGCCCATGGTGCCGGAAACCGCTGCGGCCATGCTGGCATGTGCGCGCATCGGTGCCATCCACTCAGTGGTATTTGGCGGATTTGCTCCGAAAGAGCTCGCCATGCGCATTGATGATGCCAACCCCAAGGTAATTTTGGCAGCGTCCTGCGGAATAGAAGTGGATCGAGTAATTCCCTATCAACCGCTGTTAAACGACGCCATCGACTTGGCCGAACACAAGCCTGATCACGTTGTCATGCTCCAGCGTCCGCAATGCGAGGCTCAGCTCCTAGCGCCGCGAGACCTGGATTGGCGAACATGGGAAAGTGCCGCATCGCCAGTAGATTGTGTGCCGGTGGCGGCCACCGATCCCCTTTATGTGCTTTACACCTCGGGCACTACAGGTAAACCCAAGGGCATTGTGCGGGATAACGGTGGCCATGCTGTGGCCTTGAATTACAGCATGCGAGCGGTGTACGGCGTCGATACAGGCGATGTGTATTGGGCTGCTTCGGATGTGGGTTGGGTTGTTGGTCATTCCTACATTGTTTACGGCCCCCTATTCGCCGGCTGCACAACCATTCTTTATGAGGGTAAGCCGGTGAAAACCCCAGATGCTGGGGCTTTTTGGCGGGTCCTTGCCGAGCATCGAGTTAAAAGCTTCTTTGTGGCGCCTACGGCCTTTCGAGCCATGCGCAAAGAGGACCCAGACTGTGCTTTGCTAAAGCAATACGATATTTCCAGCTTGGCCTATCAATTTGTCGCCGGAGAGCGTTTGGATCCGCCGACTTATCATTGGCTGAAAGAACACCTGGACGTGCCGGTGATCGATCATTGGTGGCAAACCGAAACTGGCTGGTCTATCTGCGCGAACATGGCGGGAATTGAGTTACTGGAGTCCAAGGCCGGTTCTTGTACGTTGCCGGCGCCGGGCTGGGATCTGCGCGTGCTGGATGCCGACGGTCAAGAGGTCGGGCCCAATCAGGAGGGTGCCATTGTCATTAAGGCACCGCTGCCTCCCAGCGCGTTCCCGACGGTCTGGAAAGATCACCAGCGTTTCGAGGACAGTTATTGGAGTGAATACCCAGGTTTTTATCTCACCGGGGATGGCGGCTATCGGGACGAAGACGGCTATGTGTTCGTCATGGGGCGAACTGACGATGTCATCAACGTTGCCGGGCATCGTCTGTCCACCGGGCGTATTGAGGAGGTGGTGGCCGAGCACCCGGCCATCGCCGAATGCGCGGTAGTAGGGATCGCGGATGCGGAGAAGGGGCAGGTGCCCGTAGGGCTGTTGCTCATGAAGGATGGCGTCAACCAAGACCAGGAAACCCTGCAGTCTGACCTGGTGCAGGCGGTTCGGGCGGCCGTTGGCCCCATCGCCAACTTCAAGCGAGCCATTGTCGTACCGAGGTTGCCTAAGACCCGATCCGGGAAAATTCTTCGCCAGGTAATTCGCAAAATGATCGATGGGCAGGACTATGTGGTGCCATCCACCATTGATGACCCCGGCATCGTAGCGGAGTTGCGTGATACCCTTGCGCAGCAGGGTTGGCTAAATTGATCTAAAGTCATCCGAGTCTCGCGCTGAGGCAGAGCTATTCACGGGCGAGGTAGAGAAGGGTCTGCGAAGAGCGCTGCGGGTGCAAAACCCTGATTGCGCCGGGCCTAACGATGAAGGTAAGGAGTCCAGATATCAGCATGATCATAATGCAGGGCAGCATCCCCATAAAATCCGGGCAATTTGAACGAGCGCTGACCTTGGCCAAAGAGCTAACCGCTGCCGCTCTTGAGGAAGACGGCTGCATTACCTACGAGTTTTACCGTGGGCTAAAGGAACCTGATACGTTGGTACTGTTTCAAGAGTGGGAAACCATAGATGCGCTAACGGAGCATTTGACCACCCCCCATGTGGAGGCATTTCTGCGCCGGCTGCCGGAAATTGCATCCGGCGGTATATCCACTAAGCGCTACTTGGTGCAAGAAGTCGAAGAGGCGGAAGCCGTAGTGGTGGTTCAGCAATCACGGATCATCCATTAAGCGGGAATTACCCACGATCACGGACGCGCTCAGTTAATAGTGCAATGAGTCTTGGTTCTGATTAGTCCTTTGGTTGGTTGTCTTGGGCTTCATTTGCCGCCATGAATTCCCGCAGCTTGCGCACGTACAAAGCCGTGACAAAGCACAGGGCCAGGGCGAAAAACAGCTCGGCTACTCCCCAGTAAAACAGCGCCGGATCGAAAATAATCAAAATGCCCTGTATGAAATACAGGATGCTAATCAAACACAGGAAGAACACGCCCTTTAGTTGGCCCCGCATGGCGCTGGGCAGGGTGATGAGCAGGGGCGCGATTTGTAAAAGAAACCAAGTCACATTCAACGTCGTGGTTGGGAGTGGGTCCACAAAAAACACGCGCATGCCGGTGACGCCCACCAACGAGCCCACCATGATAAAGGTTAAGAACAGCCATCCCTGCATTCGTTTTTCTCGCTTTTTGCTCGCGTTAATTGATTGCGCTAGTTCAGTCTCAGCGCAACTTCCGCCAGCTGCTGGCCAGCGTGTTTTGCCATAACCGCTTCGGCCTCGGATAGCGCGCCGCCGTCGTCTTTGCCCTGCACGTGCGTCACGCCGTAAGGGGTGCCTCCGCTCTGGGTATGATTGAGTTCGGGCACGCTGTAGGGCAGGCCTTGAATCAACATACCGTGATGCAGTAGCGGCACCATCATGGTGAGCAATGTCGTTTCCTGACCGCCGTGTAGCGAGCCCGTGGAACAAAATACGCTTGCGGGTTTGCCCACCAATTGATGGCCGGCCCACAGGTCCGCAGTTGTGTCTAAGAAGTACTTTAGCGGCGCTGCCATGTTGCCGAAGCGGGTAGCACTGCCCAGGGCCAAGGCGCTGCAGTTCACCAGATCGTCCTTGGTACAAAATATAGCGCCGTCATCGGGCACGGGAGGCGCGGTTCGTTCGCTGACCGCGCTTACCGGAGGCACCGTGCGAATTCTTGCTTCAATTCCAGCAACCTGATCAACGCCCCGGGCTATTTGCAGAGCCAAGTTTTGCGTGCCCTGGGTTCGAGAGTAATAAAGAATAAGTACGTAAGGATTACTCATAGTAAGGCCAGCACGTTTTCAGGTGGCCTGCCGATGACCGCTTTGTCGTCACAGGTAACAATGGGGCGCTCGAGTAAAATCGGATGTGCAGCGATGGCCGCGTAGACCGCCTCGTCGGCAACGTTGGGTTGATCAAGCCCGGCTTGGGCGAATTCCTTTTCTTTGCGTCGCAGCATTTCCGTCAGCGAAAGATTCAGCTTGCGCTGAAGCTCCGCGATCTCGTTCGCAGATGGTGGAGTCTTGAGGTATTCGATGACGTCAGGAGAAATTCCGTGTTCCTCGAGCAACGCCAGTGTTTGTCTAGACTTCGAGCAGCGTGGATTGTGGTAAATCGTGTAGGTTGCCATGCGTTGGTCGCCCAGTGGTGTCCTTTGTCAGTAATGCAAATAGTATAGGCACCGCCGTGCAGGATTCACATGAATAAGACGCCTCAGCACCGAAAATTCCGCGCCAATAACCACAGCGAACGTTACCTTCATGCTTACCGCTCCGATATATAGAGGCCAACGCTTAGTTTGCCAGGTCCTGCTGCTGATGGCCGTGAGCGTCCTGCTGCCGGGTTGCAGCGATGCCGGCCCGAAAAACCCTCTGCGCGTGGCTGATGGCAGCATTACCAGTCCTGAGCTTTGGCGAGGCCAGTGGGTGCTCATCAACTATTGGGCTGACTGGTGCGGGCCTTGTCGTGACGAGGTGCCCGAGCTAAACCACTTAAACGAGGCTGAAGATGGCTTCAAGGTGCTGGGTGTGAACTACGACTATCTGGAGGGTCAGGAACTGCAGGAGTCTATTGCCATATTAGATATACGCTTTCCCACGCTTCTGGACGACCCCCAGCGCTTGTTGGGTTATGCCGAGGCCACGGTTTTGCCCATGACGGTTCTTATCTCACCAGAGGGAAAATTGCATCGCGTGCTCGTTGGCCCGCAAACGGCTGAATCTCTGCTGCGAGCCAAAACCGCGCCTGCGGTCCCTGTGGCGAACCTTTAAATAAGCGCGGGTAATTAAGCTTCAATCAGCAGCCGATTTTCGCCAATACGTCTTGCAGCGCGACTTCGCTGGCCTCGGTTTCACTGCGCAATCGATACTCCACCGCCCCGTTCTGCAGACCCCGATCGCCAATGACCACGCGATGGGGAATACCGATTAAGTCCGCTTCGGCAAATTTAACTCCTGGGCGTTCAGCTCTGTCGTCCAGCAGGGTATCAATGCCTGCGGCTGTGGCTTCGGCATAAAGCGCTTCAGATGCCTGCTTTACCGCGTCAGACTTATGGCCGTTCAAGGCGATGATGTGGAGCTGAAATGGCGCTAGCGGGGTAGGCCAGGTTATGCCCCTGTCGTCGTGATTTTGTTCGATTACTGCCGCTACCAAGCGAGTGACACCCATGCCGTAGCAGCCCATGGTGGGCGTTACGCTGTTGCCATCCTGGTCCAGCACGGAAGCCTGCATTGACGCGCTGTACGAATCTCCCAGCTGAAAAATATGGCCCACCTCGATACCCCGTAGAAACCTGATGGTGCCCTCACCGTCGGGGGCGACGTCGCCTTCGACGACATTACGTACGTCGACGATTTGATGGTCGGCGACGGTGACATCACGCTGCCAGTTGGCTCCGCGGAAGTGCACGCCGTCCTCGTTGGCGCCGCAGACAAAGTCAGTCACAACAGCAGCGCTGGCGTCCACAAACAAGGGAATGGCGCAGTTTATCGGGCCAAGGGAACCAACGCTGGCGCCCATGGCTTTGGCGATGGCGTCCTCTTGGGCAAAGGTGAGAGGTGCCTTCACGCCAGGCAGTTTCGCCGCCTTGATTTCATTTAACTCGTGGTCGCCGCGCAGAATAATGGCGATCAGGGTGTCCTCACCCTCCACGATTAAGGTCTTGAGATTTTGTTCTACGGGCAGGTCAAGTTGCTTGGCAACGGCGTTGATGGTTTTCGCATCGGGGGTGTCTACCCGGCTCATGGTTTCGGTGCCCGCTGGGCCAGGCTGGGGCCACTGGGCTGTGGCTTTTTCCAGGTTGGCAGCATAGGTTCCGGTATCGCTGTAGGCGATGGTGTCCTCTCCGGACTGAGCCAAGACGTGAAACTCGTGGGAAGTGTCGCCACCGATGTTGCCGGTGTCCGCCTGCACCGCGCGAAATTCCAGCTCCATGCGGTTAAGGATACGTTCGTAGCAGCGGTACATTTCTTCGTAGGTTGCCGCAAAGCTGGCCTGATCCAGATGGAAGGAATAACCATCCTTCATGGTGAATTCTCGTGCCCGCATGACGCCAAAGCGCGGTCGCCGCTCGTCCCGGAATTTGGTCTGGATCTGATAGAAATTCACTGGCAATTGTTTGTAACTATGGATTTCGCGCCGAAATAAATCGGTAATCACCTCTTCGTGGGTGGGCCCAAGACAAAAATTCCGATCGTGGCGATCCTGCATTCTCAGCATCTCGTCGCCCATTTTTTGCCAGCGCCCGGTTTCCATCCAGAGTTCAGCGGGCTGCACAACAGGCATGGATACCTCTTGAGCGCCGCTGCGGTCCATTTCCTCACGAATGATGCTCTCCACCTTCCGCAGTACGCGTAACCCTAATGGCAGCCATGTGTAGAGTCCGCTGGCCAGTTGTCGGATTAATCCTGCACGCAGCATCAGGCGATGGCTGATGACGTCTGCATCGGCTGGATTTTCTTTAAGAGTGGGGAGCAGCAGGGCGGATTGACGCATAGCAATGGGACTTATTTTGAGATGAGCGCATTAGACACAAAGGCATGTGCCCAGGACAAGCTTCGAAGGGGCAACTATCAGCCTTCGGGCATAAAAAAGCCGGCTTAGAGCCGGCTTTGCGTCAGCACGATCTGTTAGACGATCATGTCCTTAAGCTTCTTTAAAGCCGTGACGCGGACCCGAGTAGTGGCGGGCTTTGCAGGAATCACGATTTCCTCGCCGGTGGCAGGGTTGCGGCCCATGCGCTTCTTGGTCGCAGGTCGCTTGGCGGCCTTGATCTTCAGCAATCCGGGCAGGGTGAACTCACCAGCAGAACGCTTACGGATGTGGCGTTCAATGACGGACTCTAGCTCGTCCATTACCGAGCTAACCTGAGCTCGCGACAAGTTAGTGTTCGTTGCAATTTCGTTGAGAATGGCCGTTTTGGTCATCTTGGTTTTAATGCCAGGCGCCTTTTTTACGGGCGCTGCTGCTTTTTTCGCAGCTGCTTTTTT
>JAYOBI010000012.1:76232-88933 GCA_038104735.1 Gammaproteobacteria bacterium
GCTGCTTTTTTCGCAGCTGCTTTTTTTGCAGGTGCTTTTTTAGCAGGTGCTTTCTTTGCTGCTGCTTTCTTGGCGGGAGCCTTCTTTGCAGCTGCTTTTTTTGCCGGAGCTTTCTTTTGAGTAGCCATAGTATTGCTGATCCTTTTTTCTGAATTAAACAGCGTGATTCCGCTCGTTGCTGAATCAGGCACTGGTCCTTAACAGCACGGGGTTTCACCGCGTCTCTCTCTCAGTTCACGACAACCCTCATCCGGTCATTAGCATTGAGGTAGGTTTTCGCCTGCCTTTTCCGCTGTATCAGAGTCTTTGCCAATCCGCTGCGCTGCCGCTGAAAATCGCGGTGCGTTTTTGCAAACGACTTGCGCGCTTTCAACTAACGTTGCTGATCGAGCGAGCGGCGAAGCTGCTTATTCCGCCCCGGCTGCAATCGCAGATTTGCAAACCTTCTGACACATATGTCCACACAAATGTTCACACAAAGGTTTTCGCATCAATTCCTAGGAATTGACGGCGGATTTATAACGGAACCAATACTGAGTGGCAACAAAAAAGCGCTAAATCACTGTATTTTTGCTGCTTTTTTTAAGATCATGCGCGGCCTCGAATTCTCGATAACAACGCCAAAGAAAATCAGATGCCCATATACGAATATCGTTGCACTAATTGCGATCATGAAATGGAAGCCGTGCAGAAAATCAGCGACGAACCATTAGCCAGTTGCCCAGCTTGTTCTCAGGATACGCTGAAGAAGCGCATATCTGCTGCTGGGTTCCGGCTCAAGGGCGGCGGCTGGTACGAAACAGATTTCAAATCGGGCAAGAAAAAGAATGTTTCTGGTGGCGACGGAAGCTCTAGTGGCACCAGCGGCTCCAGCAGCAGTGATTCCAGCGGGTAGCGTAGATAACGCCGCCAGCAGGGCGCAGGCAGCTAACGGAAAAAGACTCGCCACAGCAAGTGGCGCAACGGATCAGCATCATTCACACAGGACAGGGTAACGCCATGCGCAGCCACTATTGCGGCGATTTAAGAGCGACAGAAACCGGCGAAGAAGTCGAGATATATGGTTGGGTGCATCGTCGCCGGGATCACGGTGGCGTAATCTTTCTCGACATTCGGGACCGCACCGGAATTCTGCAGGTGGTGTTTGATCCCGACGAGGAGCAGAGCTTCGCGGTGGCGGATTCGGTTCGTAACGAGTACGTGCTGCGAGCCAAGGGCAAAGTTCGCCCTCGGCCTGAGGGCACCATTAATGCCGACATGCCCACGGGTGAAATCGAAGTGTTAGGCAAAGAGCTGGTGATTTTGAACGCGGCCAAAACCCCGCCCTTTCAGCTGGACGAGCATTCAGAGGCAGGCGAAGACGTACGCCTGCGTTACCGCTACATGGATTTGCGCCGGCCTGAAATGCAGCAGCGCCTGCAGGCGCGCGCTCAGATTACCAGTGCCGTGCGCAGCTACCTTGAAGATAACGGTTTTTGGGATGTGGAGACGCCAACGCTCAGTCGCGCCACACCCGAAGGCGCCCGGGACTACTTGGTGCCCAGCCGCACGCATCCGGGAGAGTTCTTCGCGCTGCCTCAATCCCCCCAGGTGTATAAGCAGCTGCTGATGATGTCGGGGTTGGACAAGTACTATCAAATCGCCCGCTGTTACCGCGACGAAGATCTCCGCGCTGACCGGCAGCCAGAGTTCACCCAAATCGACATCGAAGCATCCTTTGTCGACCAACAGGACATCATGGCGTTGACCGAGGGCATGCTGAAGCATCTCTTTAGCAGCGTCCTCGATGTGGAGCTACCCCAGTTCCCGGTGCTGAGTTGGGCCGAGGCTATGCGCGACTTCGGCAGTGATCGTCCAGACCTGCGCAACCCTTTGCGCTTGATCGATGTTGCTGATTTGTTTGCCGACGTAGAGTTCAAGGTATTCAACGGGCCGGCTAATGATCCAAAGGGGCGGGTGGTGGCTATGCGTGCACCGGGTGGTGCCACACTGTCTCGTAAGGTGATTGATGATTACACCAGCTTTGTTGGTCGCTACGGAGCCAAGGGGCTGGCCTATATCAAGGTGAATGATCTCAGCGCTGGGGCAGACGGCCTGCAGTCGCCGATTCTCAAATTCATTCCCGAGCCGGTGGTCACCGCGGTGCTGGAGCGAGTGGGTGCCCAGAGCGGTGACCTGGTGTTCTTCGGCGCGGATAGCGCCAAGGTCGTTAATGACGCCATGGGCGCCCTGCGCGGTGAGCTTGGCGACGACCTGGGTTTGTTGGAGAACCAATTTCGCCCTTGCTGGGTAGTGGATTGGCCAATGTTCGCTGAGGATCGAGACGGCACTTTCAGCGCCGAGCATCACCCCTTCACCCGACCCACCTGTTCCCCTGAGGAACTGCTGGCTAATCCGGCAGCGGCACAAGCTGCGGCTTACGATGTGGTGCTGAATGGTTACGAACTGGGTGGTGGATCGCTGCGGATTCACGATAACGACATGCAGAAAGCGGTGTTTGATGTTTTACGCATGGATGAAACTGGTCAATCCAAGTTCAGTTTTCTATTGGATGCATTGCAGTACGGCTGTCCTCCTCACGGTGGCATCGCCTTGGGTCTGGACCGGTTAGTGATGTTGATGACCAATACCCAGGCGATTCGTGATGTTATCGCGTTCCCCAAAACTCAGAGTGCGGCATGCGTCATGATGGCAGCGCCGGGATCCGTGGATGATCAGCAGCTTAAAGATTTGCACATACGTCTGCGCGGGTCTGCAGCAGTAAGCTCGGAGCCGACCCCGGAGCAAGCGAAGGACTAGCAGGCTGCAACTTATTGGATCACATGAGCGCGGGGCCAAGGTGAAATGCCCTGCCAACAGAGGCGGAGATAGGCATGGCAGGACACAGTAAGTGGGCCAACATAAAACACCGCAAGGCGGCCCAAGATAAAAAGCGCGGCAAGCTTTATACCAAGTTGATCCGCGAGATCACCGTAGCCGCTCGTCTCGGTGGCGGGGTTGTGGATGACAATCCGCGTCTGCGTGCTGCGGTGGATAAGGCGTTGAGCGCTAACATGCCCAAAGACACCATTGAGCGAGCGGTAGCCCGCGGCGCTGGTGGCGGCGAAGGTAACGACGTTGAAGAGCTAGTGTACGAGGGCTATGCCAACGGAGGCGTGGCGGTGTTAGTCGAGGCCATGACCGATAATCGCAATCGGACCGTGGCGGAAGTCAGACACGCCTTTAGTAAGTACGGAGGCAACCTAGGTACCGACGGCTCGGTGGCCTATCTGTTTACGCGGCAAGGCGTCATAAACTTTGCCCCGGGTGCTGATGAAGAGGCGCTGATGGATGTGGCGCTGGACGCTGGCGCCGAGGACATCGAGGGTGATGAGGACGGTGCGATCACCGTGACCACGCCTTGGGAGATCTTGAATCAGGTAGTGACTCAGCTTACTGAGGCGGGCTTCGAGCCAGATCACTCGGAAGTCACCATGCTGGCGTCAACGACCAGTCCCTGCGACACCGAACAGGCGCGCAAAGTGCTGACCCTGATTGACGCGCTGGAAGACCTGGACGACGTACAAGAGGTATACAGTAACGGCGAGTTCCCTGATGACGCCTATGAATAGCCCTGCCTCGCCCAGAGGCTGACCTGGGTGAATCGTCCCGCCTACCGAATTCTGGGTATCGATCCCGGGTCTCGCTCAACCGGTTACGGAATCATTGAAATCACCGACCGCAAGGTCCATTACGTGGCCAGCGGCTGTATTAAAGCCGAACAAGGTGAACTGCCCCAGCGCTTGGGCACCATTTATAAGGGCGTTAGCCAGATCATTAGCGAGTTTCAGCCTCTGGAGTTCGCTGTCGAGTCGGTTTTTATGGCGAAAAATGCTGCATCAGCGCTAAAGCTGGGCCAGGCTCGAGGGGTCGCCATCGCCGCAGCAGTAGCCCAAGATTTGCCCGTATTTGAGTACGCAGCGCGCCAGGTCAAACAAGCCACAGTGGGCACTGGGCGGGCAAATAAGGAGCAGGTAGCGCACATGGTGCGGGTCTTACTCAACTTGCCTGGGTTGCCTAAGGCTGATGCTGCCGATGCTCTTGCGATTGCCCTGTGCCACGTCAATACTGCTTCGCTCAGCGAAACGTAAAGGCGCAAAGTTGATTGGCAGGCTTACAGGGAATCTGATCTCTATCGAGGGCAGTCAAATCTTGCTCGACGTGGCTGGCGTAGGCTACGAGGTGGAGGTCAGCGCAGGTGTGTTGGCTCAAAGCCCTCAATCTGGAGTGCAACTTACGCTGTTTACGCATTTTGTTGTGCGTGAAGAGGCTCAGCTGTTATTCGGCTTTAGCGATCAGCGGGAACGGGATCTGTTCCGCGCTTTCATCCGCATCAACGGTGTTGGTCCGAAAATGGCTTTGGCGCTGATCTCATCCATTGCTCCGGCAACCTTGTTTAGCGCCGTGCAGGCAAACGAAGTTGGTATCCTGACCAAGGTGCCTGGGGTGGGTAAAAAAACCGCAGAGCGACTGATGGTGGAGCTAAAGTCTCGACTGGATTCGCTGTTGCCAGACGGCATGACCGTGGCGGCGTCGCCGTCCTCGGTAAATTTGTCGGTAAGTCGAGAAGCTGAGGACGCACTGATGGCACTGGGATATCGTCCCAACCAAGCGGCGGAGGCTGTCCAGCAAGCGCAACAGGCGCTGGGGGAGAAAGACAACGTTGATACCGAGCAACTGGTCACTTGGGTACTGCGGAGCATGGCGAGAGGCGCATAATGGCTATTGAACCCGATCGATTTATCTCACCAACTCAGGACAGCAGTGATGCAGGGTACGACCGTGCGCTGCGTCCAGTGCGCCTGGCGGAGTACATTGGTCAGTCCGCCGTGAAAGAACAGATGGCCATTTTCGTTGAGGCCGCAAAAAAGCGGGGCGAAGCGCTAGATCACACGCTGATTTTTGGCCCGCCGGGGTTAGGCAAAACAACTCTGGCAAATATATTGGCGCGGGAAATGGGCGCGTCGCTTAAGTCCACCTCCGGGCCAGTACTCGAGAAAGCCGGTGATTTGGCCGCCATGCTGTCGAACCTAGACGCTGGGGATGTCCTTTTTATCGATGAAATTCATCGGCTCAGTCCTGTGGTTGAGGAAATTCTCTACCCGGCCATGGAGGATTTTCAGCTGGACATAATGATCGGTGAGGGCCCCGCGGCGCGCTCGCTGAAGCTGGAGCTTCAACCTTTTACCCTGGTCGGCGCGACCACCCGGGCAGGTCTGCTAACCAGCCCTCTGCGTGACCGTTTCGGGATCGTTCAGCGGCTAGAATTTTATAGCGTTGACGAATTGTCGGAGATCGTAACGCGCTCTGCTAACAAGCTTGCCCTGCCGATTCAGCCCGATGGTGCCGCGGAGATTTCTCGGCGCTCTCGAGGCACCCCCCGAATCAGCAACCGCCTGCTGCGGCGGGTCCGCGATGTTGCTGAAGTCCGAGGCGATGGCGTGGTGTCTGCGGCGCTTGCGGATGAGGCGCTGAATTTGCTCAATGTGGACAAGCAGGGTTTTGACACCATGGATCGGCGGTTACTGTTGGCCATCGTGGATCGATTCGATGGCGGACCGGTAGGCCTGGATGCGCTGGCGGCGTCCATCAGCGAGGAGCGAGGAACGATCGAGGACGTGTTGGAGCCTTACCTAATTCAGCAGGGCTATTTGATGCGAACTCCCAGAGGGCGTGTAGCCACCGCCAAAACGTATTTGCACTTTGGCTTGGCCGTACCCGAGCAGAGCCATCAGCTGACGGACCAGACATCGGCATCGCCCCAAGATGCGATGAACTTTACAGATCAAGGTGATAACAGCTCACCATAGGAATCACAGCGAGCCGCTGACTCCGGGGTGCGGTGGCAAGTATAGGGATACACCATGAATCAACCGTTATCCGTTTTTGAACTTATCAGCAACGCCAGCCTGCTTGTGCAGGGGGTCATGGGCTTGCTGGTGCTCGCTTCGGTAATTAGCTGGATGATGATTTTTCAGCGCTGGGGCGTGCTGCGCCGGGCGCGGCAGGAAATCGATCAATTCGAGGATCACTTTTGGTCCGGGATAGATCTGCGCGGGCTCTACCAAGAGCTGGCCGAGGAGGAAGACCTCAATGGAATTGAGGGTATTTTTGTTGCCGGGTTTCGGGAATTTAATCGGCTCTCTGAACAGCCCGGGGTGGATGCAGAAGCCATCATGCAGGGAGCCCAGCGCGCCATGCGGGTAGCGCTGCTGCGCGAGGAAGCCCGTTTGGAAACCCATTTGCCTTTTCTCGCGACGGTAGGCTCTACCAGTCCTTATGTGGGCCTGTTTGGAACCGTCTGGGGCATCATGAATTCTTTTCGCTCCCTGGCGAACATGACCCAGGCGACCTTGGCGTCGGTAGCTCCGGGTATTTCCGAGGCCTTGGTTGCAACGGCCATGGGGCTGTTCGCGGCAATACCCGCGGTGATCGGCTACAACCGTTTTTCCGCTAATGTAGACGGCCTGATGAAACGCTATGACGGATTCTGCGACGAGGTCACGGCGATCCTGCATCGCGCCGCCCACTCCCGGCGAGACAGCGAGTAACATCATGGCTTTAGTCATTGCTTGGGGCGGCATATTCAGCGCCGCGCATTCTAGGAGGTCACATGAGTCAGCGGCGTAAACCGATGTCAGAAATCAACGTCGTGCCTTACATCGACGTCATGCTCGTGCTGCTGGTGATTTTTATGGCTACGGCCCCCTTGCTTACTCAAGGCGTTCAGGTGGATCTGCCCAAGGCTCCCTCCAAGGCTATCGATAGCAAAGAGCCCGATCCCTTGGTGGTGTCCATTCGCAAAGATGGCGCGCTGTTCCTGAATGTTGGCCTCGCCAGTCGCACCAAGGATGAAGAAGACGGCACTCGCGTGACTATTTTTTCTCTCAGTGAACAGGCGGGAAAGGTGCTGCGTGCCCGTGGCGATGTGCCGGTTTACGTCAAGGCTGACGCATCGCTGCCTTATGGTGAGGTGGTGCGAGTCATGACGGTTCTGCAGCAGGCCGGCGCCAGTGGTGTGGGCCTGATAACCGATCCGCCGGATCTGCAGGGTTAGTACCCGTGCCCTGGCTTCGATCTTATGCCCTACCGCTGCTGGCGGCTTTGATGTTTCACGGCGTGGTGGGTCTGATGTTTTTTCGCGGTTTTACCGCGAGCGATAAAGTGGCCCAAGTGATTACTCCAAAGGTTGTCAACGCGACCCTAATGGTAGTAGAGCCGCCGCAAGCGAAAAAAATACCGTCAGCACCCCGCGCCAAACCAACGCCAGTACCGTCGGCTCCACCGACTCGCAAAGAAAACAGCCGATTGGCCAAGCAGCAGCAAGCAGCCGAAGCCGCCAGGCAGGCTGATGAGGTAGCGAAAGAGCAGGCCGAGGCCCAGCGCCGCAAAGAGCGGGAAGCTCAGGCCCGGCGCGAGCGCCTGGCGGCGTTAGGTGACTTAGCAGACGACACCCTGCAGGAGTCGCTAGCGGCTGAGGCGGCGCAAATTCAAGGCGATCAAGTACAGCGGCAGGTCGCAACGTTTCAAGCGGGTATTTACGACCTGGTGCGTAAAAATTGGAGCCGCCCCCCCAGCGCGCGCAATGGCATGCAGGCACGATTCTTGGTGGAACTGATTCCCACGGGCGAGCTGTTGTCCGTGGCCCTGGTGGAGGGTTCCGGCAACGGGGCATTTGACCGCTCTGCAGAGCAAGCCATCCGACGGGCGCGACGTTTTGTGGTGCCTGCGGACAATGCGGTGTTTGAAGCAAACTTCCGGCGCTTCTACTTTCTCTTCCGCCCGGACGATCTGTTACGGTAAAGCCGTTGTGATGAGCAGTATAAAAATCAACCCGCAGATCAGCCGAAAAATCAGCAAAGAGATTCCGTTATGCCACACATGTTGAGTACAGGTTTCCCCAGGCTTCGGCGGGTATCGGCAATGTTTATGGCTCTGCTAGGGCTGCTAATGGCCACTGCTGGTCGGGCTGATTTGGATACCATCATCATCGACCAAGGCGTGGATAATCCGATACGCATTGCGGTAGTGCCTTTCGAACTTTCGGCAGATCTGGCCCAGCAGCAAAATCTTGCCAAGCTGATTGGTTTCGATCTGGCGCGCAGCGGGCAATTTGATCCGGTTGCCGCAGAAAACATGCTGTCCTACCCCAGCACTCGAGATGACGTGTTTTTTCGGGACTGGCGAATTTTACAAACCGCTTATCTAGTAATAGGCAGTGCCAGCACCGATGCCCTTGGTCAGGTACAAATACGCTATCAATTATTCGATGTTGCGACCCAGTCAGAGCTGCAGGCGGCCAGCTTCTCCATCGGCTTAGATCAATGGCGGGATGTGGGCCACAAGATTGCCGACCTCGTCTATGCCGAAATCACCGGGGTTCGCGGGGCCTTTAGTACGAAAATCCTTTATGTGCTGGCGGAGGGGGCGGGCACTGCCCAGGCCCGGTATCGGCTGCAGATTGCCGACGTGGACGGCCGGCGGCCCCGCACCCTATATAGTTCCAGTCAACCGATGTTATCTGCCAGTTGGTCGCCAGACGGAACTCGAGTTGCCTACGTATCCTTTGAAACCGGGCGTCCGAGTATCGTCCTGCAGGATATTGATGGCTCCAATCGTGAGCGGCTCACAGAATTTCGCGGCATTAACGGCTCGCCAGTGTTCTCGCCCAGCGGTGACCAGCTCGCCATGGTGCTGTCGCGCAGCGGCGACCCTGAGATTTTCGTCATGGACCTGAAATCCCGGAAGTTACGTCGTATTACCCGACACCCGGCCATTGATACCGAGCCGTCTTGGTCGCCAGACGGTCAATATCTTGTGTTTACGTCGGATCGCGGCGGTCGCCCGCAAATTTACCAGGTTGAGCTGGCAACGAATTTTTTAGAGCGCCTGACTTTTGTTGGTGATTACAACGCTCGGGCGCGTTTGTTGCCCGATGGTCGGCATTTGGTGTTTGTGCACCGCCGTAATGGCGTGTTCCACATTGCGTGGCAGGATCTGCAGGAGGATCGCCTGCTGGTGTTAACCGAGTCTCAACTGGATGAGTCACCCTCTTTGGCGCCCAACGGCGCCATGCTGATTTATGCAACCCAAGACCAGAACAAAGGCATATTGGCCGTGGTCTCGGTAGATGGACGGGTGAAGTACAGGCTGCCATCGTCAGCGGGAGATGTCCGCGAGCCGGCGTGGTCGCCATTTTTACCGGATGTCGTGACGCCCATCCGTCGCTGATCCTGCCCCTGCACTATGGGTCTATTGGACCGGCTTTTCATGCAGACAAACGCTTTTTTGAGAGGTAAACCAGGGCACAGAGCGTTTTTTTGGTTAAACTTACGCGCTTGGAATTTAGCTGGTAACAAAACACGAGGAGTTAGGAATGCTCATTCAAGAAAAATTAAAGAGCTCGCTAGGAATACTGATCGGCGCACTAATCATCGCGGGATGCGCAAGCACAGCGACGGAACCGGTTGAACAACAGCCCGCTGAGGAAGTGGTTGACGTTGTTGAAGCGGTGGAAGTTGAAGTGGAAGAAGCCGTTCCAGGTTTTGCTGCCGACAATCGCACCCCTGTAGACGCAGCTGGTAATCCGGTCTCGCGAACGTTTTATTTTGACTTCGACCAGTCGGTTGTAAGCCCGGCAGATTTTGCCGCCTTAGAGGTTCACGCGCAGATTTTAGCGGCGAATCCGGGTCGTCGAGTAGTCATCGCCGGACACTGCGACCAGCGTGGCACTCGGGAATACAACTTGGCTCTAGGGGAGCGACGAGCTCAGGCCATCAGCGCGATCTTAATCGGTGCTGGCGTCAGCGCGCGTCAAATCGAAGAAGTTAGCTACGGTGAAGAGCAACTTGCTGACCCGGCTAATACCAGCCGCGCTTGGGCTCTAAACCGCCGAGCCGTAGTCTCCTACCGCTAGGTCCCCAGGCTTCGTTGGATGTTGATGAAGACGCGACGGTCGAAGATCGTAAAACTGCCGAAATTTACAGGGTCTGCCCAGGCGGTCTTGGTGGTTGGTTTATCTTTAACCCTCGCTAGCGGCTTCGGAAGGGCTGAGGTGCCGGTGGAAGACGCGTTGCTGCGGGCTGCAGCCGAGTTGGACAGCCAAAACTACGACGCAGCCGAAGAACAGGACCTATGGACCAGTGCTGGTCGGGGTCTGGGCAGCGCAAATGCTCAGGGCAACGATGCGCCACTGCTTTATCAGGTTCAGGTGCTCCAGCAGCAGCTGCGAGAACTGAGCGGTTTGGTGGAAGAGCAGGCCTACATCATCAAAAAGCTACAGCAAGATCAGCGGCAGCAATATGTAGACCTTGATCGCCGCCTTCTTGCCCTCAGCCCGAACCGCCCGACACCGGGGCCCAGACCCGTTCCAGATGAAGAAGCCCAAGAAGCTCAAGAAGCCCAAGAAGCTGCTGAAGCTGGCTCTGAGACCACAGCGTCCCTTATGCCTGGGGCGGTCCTGCCCTCTGCGCTGCCAGCTCAGGAACCCAAGCCTGCTAACGAGCGGGAGGCCTACGGTCAAGCTATTGAGTGGATGCGCGCCAAGCGCTTCGAAGATTCTACCCGGGCGCTGGAAAATCTAATCGTCGATTACCCCAATGGCCAATTCACACCCAACGCGTTTTACTGGCTGGGCGAACTGAAACTGGCTACCGGTGAGCGGGAGACCGCGCGGCAGAACTTCGTTCAGGTGATTCGGCTTTATCCTGACCATCAAAAGGTGCCCGACGCCCTGTACAAGCTGGGGGTCATTTATTTCCAGCTGGGGGATGATCAGGAAGCACGGCGTTATCTAGAGCAAGTGCAAGAGCAACACCCCCAAAGCTCCGCCAGCGCTTTGGCGAAGCAATACTTGGCTGAAATGGAGTGACCTGCTAACCGCATTTCGGTCGCAAAACCATGTCTACGCTCCGAATCACCGAAATCTTTTTGTCCCTGCAGGGCGAAGCGAATACGGTTGGTCGCCCAACCATCTTCGTGCGGCTGACCGGATGCCCGCTGCGCTGCCAATACTGCGACAGCGAGTACGCCTTTTCCGGCGGCACGGTGATGGCCCTGGATGCCATCATGGACCGGGTAGATGAGCTTGGCGTACCCCACGTGACGGTTACCGGTGGAGAACCGCTAGCCCAGCCCAAGGTCATCGACCTGCTGCAGCGGCTGGTGGACGGGGGTAAGAGTGTTTCCCTTGAAACCAGTGGCGCGCTGAGTGTGGCGGAAGTTCCGCCGGCTGTTATCAAAGTGTTGGACCTGAAAACGCCAGGCTCAAATGAATCTCATCGCAATCTTTGGGAAAACCTGACGCACCTCAACGCCGAAGACCAGATCAAATTCGTTCTCTGCAGTCGGGCGGATTACGACTGGGCGCGCATGCGCTGTGACGAGCATGGGCTGTATCAGCGGGTGGCCGATGTGCTGTTTTCCCCAAGCCACCATGAGCTGGCACCACGGGATCTAGCGGACTGGATTGTTGCTGATCGCCTGCCGGTGCGCATGCAAATGCAGATGCACAAATTACTGTGGGGCGACGTGCCCGGATACTAGGCGGCGACGCAAGCCCCGTGTTGGAACTCGGTCAAAAGGAAAGTATGAAGAAAGCGGTTGTGTTGGTTTCAGGAGGCCTGGATTCGGCAACGGTGTTGGCCATTGCCAATGCCGCAGGCTACGGCTGCTACGCGGTGAGTTTTGATTACGGCCAGCGCCATAGCGCCGAGTTGAATGCCGCGCGGCAGGTGGCAGCTAGCGCCGGCGTAGCAGAGCATCGAGTTGTTTCAATCGACTTAAGTCAGTTCGGTGGGTCCGCCTTGACCGATGAAAATATTGAGGTTCCCGAGGCGAACCAAGACCAAGACCAAGGCGAGAGCGAGATACCCATCACCTATGTCCCCGCCCGTAATACAGTGTTTTTGTCCCTGGCTCTGGCCTGGAGTGAGGTGCTCAATGCCCAAGATATTTTTCTTGGGGTCAATGCCGTCGACTATTCAGGCTATCCAGACTGCCGGCCGCAGTTTATTGAATCTTTTGAAGCCATGGCTAACCTTGCGACCCGGGCTGGAGTGGAGGATCAACGGCTCACCGTTCACGCGCCGCTTATTGATTTGACCAAGGCCCAGATTATTCAGCGTGGTTTGGAGTTAGGCGTAGACTATTCGTTAACGGTTTCTTGTTATCAGGCGGACGATTCAGGTGCTGCCTGTGGTCGCTGCGACTCCTGCTACCTGCGGCAGCAGGGGTTCGTCAGCGCAGGTGTGGCTGATCCCACCCGCTATCGCTAGCGGTCCAGGACAAAGCTCCTGCATAAGCTCTTGTTTCACCCCATCCAGGTGACTACAATGCGCTCCGCTTTCAAGCTATGGGTCGTTAGCTCAGTTGGTAGAGCACCGGGCTTTTAACCTGTTGGTCCTGGGTTCGAGTCCCAGACGACCCACCATATTTCATCCCCGTAGGTCAGCCTACGACTTGCATTATCCCTGTAGGTCGGGTTGCAACCCGACATCTCCTCGTCGGGCTAGAGCCCGACCTACACGCAATTATCCCCATAAGTCGGGTTTCAACCCGACATTCCCTCGTCGGGCTAAAGCCCGACCTACGAGCCCGACCTACGAGCCCGACCTACAATGCCGTGCCCATGCTCAGCGGTCAGGAACTACACGACAGCATTG
>JAYOBI010000013.1:0-2586 GCA_038104735.1 Gammaproteobacteria bacterium
GACTTATCGATCGTCAGTTCAAGAACGTCAAGCTGCTGATGCAGGCGGTCGAGTCTGCGCGGTTCGCGCCGGAGCTCCACAAGAAGCTAAAGCTTGAAGTCGAACAGCTAGAACTACAGGTTCAAAAAGCTCATGAAGATCAGCGTCTCGAAGTTGATCGCCAATAGGTCGAACGCGCTCAAATCAACGGGACCTCGATCTGAAGTAGGTAAACGTCGGTCAGCCGTTAACTCACGAAAGCATGGCTTAAATTCGTTACTGATGTCCGCCGATTCGGAGGTAGGAGAGGAATTTTCCTTATTGGTTTCTGACGCGATCCGTCTCGGGTATTCGGAGCAGGATGCTCGCGCTGTGGTGGCGACTCTCCAGTTGGGAAGGGCGGTGATCGATGCAAAGCACCACGCCTATCAGGACAAGCCTGAATCAGAAAAGGTAGAAGCGCTCACTCGGCGTGAGTGGATTCGGAGTGTCCGCGATACGCAAATCCCTGATTCGCAAATGGAGGAGGCTGATATCCGGTGGGTGGGTAACCTTATGTTCAAGCAAGGTCAGCAAGACCATAATCCGATATTTCAATTAGGTGTGAAGATAGAAAAGCACCGAAAGCTCATGCGCTACGAGCAACGCGCCGTCAATCAAATCCGCAAGGCCGCCCGCATAAAAAAATAACAAAACGAACCCAAAGGGCTGGCTGGTGTCTGGGTCGTGATAAAAGGTGTTATCAATTGCTGTAAGCATCTAAACCGACTAAAAACAATAAATGCTTCATATAATTGACAAAATTCCATATTTGCATATTATATGAAACATTATGAAGAAAAATATAGAACAATTATCAAAAGGCGCCATTAATCAGCTTGCCGAAATTGGCCAGATTATAAGGCAACATCGCAAGTCATTTAAGATAACGGCGAATTCAGCTGCTGAGACAGCGGGAATATCTAGGGTGACACTGCATCGCATTGAAAAGGGTGAACCCACCGTGAGTATGGGTGCCTATCTAAATGTCATCAGTGCTTTAGATCTGAGTCTAGACCTGTCTGCAAAAGATAAGATGGAGTATGAAGTTAAAGGAAATGACGAAGGCAAGCTGCCGGTTCGTATCATGCTCTCAGACTATCCTCAGCTAAAACAGCTTGCATGGCATGTGCAGGGAGTTGATGAGCTATCTCTTATTGAGGCCCATTCAATTTATGAGCGCAATAAACGGTTCTTGGATAATGACAAGCTCAGCGACAGTGAGCAAGAATTTATTGAGTTACTTAAGATTGCATTTAATGGGATGGTGTTTTGATGTTTAGTCGTCCACATCATCAGAGAATTGCCAAAGTGCTTCAGTCGCTCGATACAGATCTGTTAAAGGAACATCATTGCCTGTTTGCTGGGGGCACAGCAATAGCCCTGCGCTATGGAGAGTACCGTGAATCAGTTGATATGGATTTTTTGGTCTCGGACTTAGTCTCATACCGATATCTGCGTAATCGAGTCCGTGAGCAGGGTCTTCAAGTGCTAATTAAAAGCACTGATGCCGACCGGTTCCAAATTGCGGATGTTCGAGCTGATCAATACGGGATTCGCACCAAAGTCATTGTCGATCAAAAGCCCATTAAGTTTGACATTGTTCTTGAAGGTAGGATCGGTTTAGCAAAGCCTAGAAAGACAGACAGTATTTTAGGCGTGCCCACATTGACTAGGCTAGATATGTCTGCAAGTAAGTTACTTGCCAATTCTGATCGAGGGCTGGATATGGGTGTGCATTGCCGAGATGTAATAGACCTTGCCATGCTTAATCTGAGCAGATCAGAATTTACCGAGGCAGTTACAAAGACTAGAAAAGCCTATGGTGACGCGATCTTAAAAGACCTTTCCAAGGTGATTGATATGTTGGGTGAGGCGAATGGCCTGCTTGAGCGCTGTATGAAGGCTATGGATGTTTCAGTCCCTCGGGCACTTGTTTGGCAAAATATTAGTAAGTTGAGAAGCTTTATGGCTGATGGAGTGTCTAAGTGATGATAAAGGGTTTTATCGACCCGCACTCAAGCTGTCTATGATGCATTAAAGAACGCGCCTGAAATCCGCTGTGGCGCACGATATGGTTTAAGGGGTTTTCAAATTAAGGACTGGCCAACCTAATGAATTTTCGAGTATTCAATACACCCGTAAACCTCCGAAGAGCGAGATGATCACCCCCGTCGTTATGGCTGGCGGCTCTGGCACGCGTCTTTGGCCGTTATCCAGGGCCCACTTCCCAAAGCAATTTCTAGCGATCAATGGTCCTCAAACGATGCTGCAAGAAACCGTGTCTAGGCTCGCGGGTTTACGCGTGGCGGACTCGATTACTATTTGTAACGAAGAACACCGATTTCTAGTGGCAGAACAGCTGCGCGGTATCAATGCGCTGGGAAAAATCGTTCTTGAGCCTGTTGGTCGTAACACGGCGCCGGCCATCGCGTTAGCTGCTTTGACAGCGGAAAAGGATTCCTTGTTATTGGTCTTGGCTGCGGATCATGTCATCGAGGACACGGCGGCGTTCACGCGGGCCGTGGAGGATGCAATACCGCTGGCGGCCGCGGGGAAGCTTGTGAC